>JAEEVW010000011.1 GCA_016291085.1 Prevotella sp. | reverse complement strand
TCGATGCGGAAGCCGCGAATCTTCACCTGACCATCTTTGCGGCCCACAAACTCGATGTCTCCGTTTTCGCGGTAACGCACAATGTCGCCCGTACGATACACGCGTTTTCCGTTCCACTCCACGAAGGCAGCAGCGGTCTTCTCAGGCTGGTTCAAATAACCTAATCCTACTTGTGGACCAGCCACAATGAGTTCACCAGCACAGCCCCAGGGTACTTGCTTCCCGAAGCGGTTTACGATATGGAGTTCCACCTCGTCGTTAGGTTGGCCGATGGGAATGTTGGGTTCATTCTGAGTAACGAAATGGCTGCAGACATACACAGTTGTCTCCGTGGGACCGTAGCAATTGTCCAATGTATAGCGGGGCGGATCCATGCTCATCATTTTCTCGCCACCCGTTCCTAACCATTTCAAGCCCGGAATGTCGGGATAGTTGAGCACCAGTTGCGTGGCCATCTGCGTTGTCATGAAGCAGTGAGAGACCTTCTCTTTCTGGAGATAGCGGCTGATGCCTTCGAGGTCGAAACGGATGTCATCCTGGATAATATGGATGGTAGCACCCGCCCAGACACAACTCCAAAGGTCCATCTGGAAGGCATCGAAACCGTATCCAGCGTAAGTGGCGTAACTCGAGTCGGAAGTCAGCCCGATAGTCTTAGCATGGTAGCGGGCAAAGGTGTTGAAGTTCGACTCGCTCAGCATCACACCCTTAGGCGTACCCGTAGTGCCGCTGGTGTAAAGCAGTACCAGTGCATTGGTGCCGTCGTATGCGGAGGCATCCTGTTTCATGAACTCCAGTCGTTCCTCAGGATAGCTGCTGTCAAGCGGCAGTTGCGTAAGGCCAGCCTTGACAATGGCAAGCGGTGCAAGCACCATTTTCTCGTCGCGGGGTACGGAGAATCCCACCACGTGCTCTCCGCAACGGACGGTATATGCCGGGTCGATGGAGTCCGTGAGTTTATCTACCTCTGCGAAGGTGAGCCGTTTGTCGCCGGCTACGCAGAAGACATCGTTCGGACGCTCAGCCACATGTTGTTTGAAGCGTTCCACCAGCGTCTGGTGAGGGGCTGGCTTCTGTGTGGGGTTAAGGCTGTTTAGCCATTCCACCTGCTTCGGCAATGCATATTCCACATCCTTCACCGTCTCGGCGGTGAGCATGGAACGGAGGATGGCATTATAACTGGCCGCCAATTCTGTCATGAATGCCTCGGAATAATCGGCGGTGCTGTAGCCTAACTTAAGTGAATAGCCTTCAGTAGACGTTATGAGTTCGGCGAAGAGCTTCCAACCAGGGGTGAGCGGACGATAGTCTTCGGTATAAAGGTGCTGTCCTTCCAGATTCATACATAATCTGTCTTCGAAGACGGTACCTTGATAGACAAAGGCGATTTGATTATTAAGTCCCAGATCGCGAATAGCATCTTGGTAAGCATAGTATTGCAGCTGCTGGGTGGTATCCATTTGATTCTTCAAAGTGCTGAAGAGTTCTCCAAGCGTCTCGTCTCCACGTGTCTGAATAAACACTGGCAGGGTGTGTACCATCATGACCGTGGAGCTTTGATAGCGGACGTCAGCACGACCGTGATAAACAGTGCAATATGAGGCTTTGTCTTCTGCACTGTATGCAGCGAGGAGCAACCCCCATGCTGCTTGCATCAGTGTGCTTTCTTTGACATTCCATTTCTGTCTGATGGCTTGGATGTCTTCCTTGGAGATAGATAGGGGATAGGGCTTGTAATGGATTTCGGCGGTCTCCTTGTTTTGTGTGCTTTCCGGCAACGGCAGGGAGTCGGTGTCGGCAGCATCACAGAAAGTCTTGGCATACCACTCACGCGCCTCAGCCATCTTGGCCTCGTCAGCACGAAGCGCTTCTTCTTCCTGTGCGATGAGGACACCGTCTACCGTCTCACCTATAGGCTGCTGACCATGATAGCAACGCTCGATTTCTTGATAAAGGACCGTCGTTGAGAAAGCATCTGCAATCACATGATGCATGTCGAAATAAAACCATGCCTCACCGCTGGAAGTTGTATAGATCTCAGTACGCCAGAGACGTTCTTCATGAGGGTCCATGGTGCGTGCGAAACCACGACGGGCTTCGTCCAAGGTGTTTACGGAAATAACGGGGACGGTCTCTTCCAATGCCGGGAAAGAGCCGCTTTCCATCTGGGGCAGCCCATTGTCATCAGGCACGACATGCGAGGCTAAGTACGGATGGGCACAAAGGGCATCATAGACCGCTTTGCGGAAACGGTTTAAATCGATGACTGACGGAAGCGCCACCAACAGCGCGTTCTGGTAATTGACGTGATTGTCCTTATTGGAAACGCAGGCGTAATAGACGCCCAACTGGCTTTGACTCAAAGAGGATTTCATTTTATGATGGTTTTTAAGTTATCGTATTCAACTTTTTGAAGTTATCGCTTCGCTCGAAGTTATCGAAGTTATCGAAGTTAACGACGGTAGTTCTTGCGGTTGTTTTCGCCTCTACTTCAGTGCTCATTTCTATTGTCGTTATTGCGACGCCACACTCATACCTTCAGGTGTGAGAACTTCGAGCGTAGCGATAACTTCGCTAACTTCGTTAACTTCAAAGAAATACGACTTACGAAACTTGAGTAACTATAATAATAAACAGTGCGGCGTCCTTACACGTAGGAACACCGCACCAATGGTATTGTAAAGCACAGAGGGCGCAACATGGTGAGAAGGCCCTCCGTGCCGTTATGTTCTTTAGTCTTCGTCGTCGAAGTAGAAGTCTGGTGCAGCAGCGCTGCCACCGGGCATAGTACCTTGACCGAAATCTGAACCTGTCAATAATGCCTGCTGATTCTTCAGCTCGATTACGTCCATCTCAGGACTCATATATGTTTTCTTCATATTTTTCAATTCGTTTAAGTATTTCACATCTTACTTCTTACATCATACATCTTACTTCAAGATGACCTTTTTACCGTTCACAATGTAAAGTCCCTTCGTGGGCTGAGCCACGCGCTGACCAGCGAGGTTGTAATATTCACCTCTTACATCTTCCCTCTTACCTCTTACTTCGTCAATTCCTGTGGTGCCTCCAAAGTCAATGCTCAGTGAAGGAGCACCAGAACCTGCTGTCGGATCAGAGGTGCAGTGCAGGTAAGCCTTGCCAACAGGAACGGCACCACTACCAATCTGATAGAACAGACCATCGCTGAAGAGGATGTAGTCGAAAGTAGAACCGTCGAACTCTGTCGTTCCGTCACCAGCCAAGAACATATTCACAGCAGGAGCAGAAGCAGATGCAGCCACAGGAACAGTATACTCAGTGCCAGCAGTACCAATCAGCATCAGCGGTGTACCTGCGGGAACAGCACCGACCTCAGCCAGAGTTACAGAGCCACCAGCTGCAGCTGTTGCCACATATGCGGTCAGGCCAGACACACTTGAGAAGTCAAGAGGCATTTTCGTTACGTATGTGACTTTTTCGTATGCAGGCGTTATGCTTGTCATAGGATTGAACTCAAAACCATAGAATCCAATCTTCGAATCAACAGAGAGCGAATATTCGGTTCCAGCAGTTACAGGAAATACCACAACACAATACTTTTTCGCGTCTGTAGGTTTCCATGTATTGCCAGATATAGTTTCTGTTGCACTACTTGTAATATACTGGAAAGAAGACACATTGGTAATGGTCAGAGTTTTGTTTTTGTTGACAATAACACCAACAGAAAGAACTCCATCTGCATCAGGCACAAATTTGACAGCCCAGCCATTACTTGCACCAGGTAAAGATGCTACATAATTAGCATTAATGCCATTAATATTAGCATCTGCAGCAGCGGTACCAAAACCATTACCTTCTGCACCGTCAACGAAGGTCATTGCGATATTGTCACCTACAATACGCTGTTTGTCAATAGCAGTCTCGCTAGCTGCTACATAATATGCATCGTTAGTAGCAGCCTTCTGCTGTATATATTGAGCATATAAAATAATGTTTGCCGTTGGATAGTACTTCTCGCCTGGATTTCCAATTTTGCTGCCACCAGAAGGAGCATCGTACCACCCTTGGAAGTCGTAACCCGAATTGGCTGTTACTGTAGGCAGTGTTATACCTGCATTAGCTGATGCTTCCGTCAATTTAGTCGAGCCACTGGTTCCATATGATCCTTGATTGAAAGTTACGGTATATGCTTCATCATTGAGATTACGATATACAGCGAAATAGGTAACACAGCCATTATAGGAAGAACTTGTACGACCAATACTGATACTGCTGGTGTTAGCAGTTATAGCACCAGGAATTACACATGTGGTAACACCCTCTGATACGCTACCTGTGGTCACCAAGGGGGAAAGAGCTGCATTATTAGAACCTAAAGCGCCCTCAAATATCTGAAAGGCTTTAGTTGTAGTGGTACTAATTTCCACCTCATCTCCTGCCCGGAAATAGTTGCCATCAGAAAGTGTAATTGCAACATATGAAGTATTTGCACTGATTTTGCCTAAATCAGCACCTTTACCCAGACCAGATGTTACCCCCGAACCGATTAATGTACCATCAGTAGTGAATTCAGTTTGCGAGGTTACAGTAACCTTTGCAATTAGAGTTTTTGTTCCCCACGCACTAGTGACAAGGGCCACTAAGAGCGTCAATAAAGTAAATAATTTTTTCATTTGTTTGTTTTTGTTTATTAAAATGTTAGTAAAAATTAAGTAGCTTGTTTTGAAACCCGGGGGCAAAGGTACGACAAAAAAGCCCAAAAGCCAAACAGTTTTCTACAAAACCGCACGTAAACGTTTGATAGAGTGTAGTCTGTACGCCCAATAATAGTTTCAGGCAAGGGTCGTCGCGCTGCTCCTCAAAATTAAAAATAAATCGGAATTTATTTGGTAGTTTGCTCACTTATTCGTATCTTTGCATCGTCAGAATGAGAGTTCTGGCTATCCGGGCAGAATCCCGCGAGAGGCAGGACTTTATTGACACCGCTTCGGAGCAAGACATCACCGACACTACTCCATTTTAAAAGCCATCCCATTAGGGGTGGTTTTTATCTTTCATAAGATTTCTTGAAAATAGAAAAGAAATCGTCGTTCGTGGCGATGAAGCGATCTATAGAAATGCGTTTCCGCCCTTTGAAAATCAATACCTCAACTGCTTTGCTGTTAACCTCAAAGTATTTTTTGATAGCAAATGCTAGAGAACGCGTTTTGTATCCTGTGGTCATATTAATAAGTACGCGGTTACATTGGCCAATAGAATCCAATAGGTTTTGTCCTATCGAAGCTTTCCCAAAAGCGGTTTTCAAGTCATACATACGATAAGTCCGCTTCTTCTCAAAAATGAAATCGGCTGTACGCGTCTCCCTGGGATTTGGCAGAATTAAAGACCCGATACCCATGTTCAACGGCTTTTCGGGCAGCATCAAGCAGATTGGCATAATCTTCGCTCCCCTCTCCACCAGTACTGAAGATTCCCGTCTCGCCTTCAATTGGATGAAAATCGCCATAATAGGTAATCAGTTTCAGTTGATTAACGAAACGAGCGCCATGAAGATAGTGCAACTCTTGTAGCTCAATGGCAATACCACGCCATGAACTCTAGGTTTTTGCTGTTCCAGCGAACACAGGATGCACCTCGGCAATTGAAACGAGTTTCATTGCTCTCGGTTTTCCTGGTTTTTGTTAATTTAGGGGATGACGGGCTGCAATCCGGCAATTAAGATTTTTTAAACGAAGTACGAAATAAAAGGCGGCTAAAATGTTTGGCTGTCTCGAAAATAAATGCCTAACATTCACCCTTGGTGAAGTTACTTTCGCTCGAAACTAAAAATAAATTGGAATTTATTTTGTAGTTTGCTCACTTATTCGTAACTTTGCGGTCGATATGTGTTTCTGCGGAGACACGTTATTATTTTTTTGATACTCAATTCCACGACGGGTCAACCGCGAGCCTTTTATATATAATAAGGTCAGCCAGGACTTCGCCAATTGGATGAAGAAGATAACTAACAATATTTTTATTAACTTTTAAAACTAACATTTTTATGAAACAGAAAAGTTTACTTAAAACAATGCTTCTGCTATTCGCCCTGATAGCAGGAAGTTCGAGTGTGTGGGCAGATACTTATACAACGACTTTTTCACGTCAAAGTAGTAAGTTAAAGTGTACTGGTGATATTACTTATACAACGACTGTTGAACCTAGTGGGAATGGCGACGATAGAGGACCACAATTTGGTACAAGCGGAACAGCCGCAGGAGAATTTACGCTTACTGCAGGAACCAGTGTTGATAACATAACAAGCGTGGTTGTTGCTTGTTGTACTGCATCCAAAGGTTCGGCAACAGTCCAAGTTAAAGTCGGAGGTTCAGCATTGGGAACTACCCAAACGATTCAACCTAATACGTCTTCTGCTGACAACTACACTTTTAACGGTTCAACATTATCAGGAATTGTTACTATTCATGTAAATGCCTCAAGTAAAGCTTTTTATCTGAAAAGTGTTACAATTACTTACACTTCAGGTGGCGGCGGTTCTGATCCCAGCATTTCTGCAAATAATGTCAATATTGCCCAAGATGCAACGAACGGTTCAATCGCGTACACTTTGAACAACGCAACTGGTAATGTGTCTGCAAGTATTACTACTGGCGACTGGCTGACACTGGGTACGATTACCTCATCAACAGTACCTTTTACCTGCTCTGCAAACACAGGAGCGCAGCGCACCGCCACAGTAACCCTTTCTTTTACAGGTGCAACAGATAAGGTCGTGACCATTACACAAGATGCAAAGACTGTCACTGCTCCAACGTTCAATCCAGAAGGTGGCAGTTATATGCAAGGAACTGGTATCACGCTGACTTCTGAAGGAAATACCATTTATTATAATATAAAAACAGATGGCACAACACCTAGTGATCCTACAAATGCAAGCACTGAATATACAGCACCTATTGTCTTGGGAAGTGGTACAACAAAGATCAAGGCAATTGCTTATGACACTTATGGCAATGCAAGTAGTGTGGTGACTCGTACTTATACTGGTATAGCCCTCGCCTCTTTGCCCTTTAGCTGGACTGGAACCTCGTCTGCTGGCAAGGATGATTTAGCAGCACAAACTGGTGTTGCCCTCAGTTTGGGTTCGGATTATGCTACATCAAACGCACCTTATAGACTTAAGTTTGATGGTACGAGCAAATATGTAATCATTTACACCGATGAGAAACCTGAAAATGTATACTTTACAGCAAAATTATTTAATGCTGCAAGTACAGGTTCTAAGATAAAAGTACAAGGCTCAGCTGATGGCATAACATTCACTGATATTGAAGAGTTTACTATCAAAGGAGCTGCAAACGCTACATTTGAATTCTCTACATCCAACGCTTTTGCGACAACTCATAGAGCCGTCAAACTGGTGATGAGCTCAAAAGACCAGAATGTTGCAGTTGGTACAATTTGCGTTTCGTGTATCCCCATCACTCCCGCCAAGACTTATACCACTCTGACAAGTGCATATGCTCTTGACTTTACTGGCGTTAGTGGTTTGAAAGCATACATTGCCACGGAAGTTTCGGAAGGTAACGTGCTGATGACACAGGTGAATAAGGTGCCAGCAAACACAGGTTTGGTGCTGAAGGCCACTACTCCAGGCTCTGCTGTTAATGTTCCCGTATTTGATGGCACAGGTGCTGACGATGTTTCTGCCAATAAGATGGCTGGTTCTGCCACAGAGACAACAGCCATTGCAGCAAATGCAGGCTATATCCTGAAGGATGGAGTATTCCATCCCGCAAGTGCTGGTACTCTGGCTGCAGGTAAGGCTTATCTGAACATTGCAGTTTCTGCTGGTGCGTCTGCATTAAACCTCGACTTTGGCGGAGAGGTAACCGGAGTTAACGAAGTTAGAGAAGTTAGCGAAGTTAACGACAATAGCTGGTATAACCTCGCTGGTCAGCGCGTGGCTCAGCCTACGAAGGGACTGTATATCGTGAACGGAAAGAAAGTAATCATTAAGTAAATATAGGAGGACACAAATTATGAAGAAATTATATATCAAACCCGAAACGGAAATTGTCGAGATAAAGGTTCAACAAATGCTGGCAAGCAGTCCCATCCCTACAGACTCAACACCAACAGATCCAAGCGAATCTGATGCTCCACAATTCACTTGGTAGAATACTTCAACCCTCGGGGGACTCACCTCCCCTGAGGGTTTTACGAAAAAGATAATTCATTACTAACAAACAAAAATTTCTAATCTTTAAAAGTTATGAAAAAACAATTACTAAAAACAATGCTCCTGCTCTTTGCCCTGATAGCAGGCAGCTCAAGTGCATGGGCAGCAGATGTACTTCATTACACCTTGGATGGAACGATTGCAGGCGGTAACAGCAATTATGCTCAAGACGGTGGCGGTTTAACACAAGGCGGTATAGAATGGAGTGTAATTGGAAATACGACAACAACTCCTTGGCGTATTGGTGGTAAGAGTATTACCAAAACAGACAGAGTGGCATATTCTAAGACAGCAATGGATGCCGCTATCACAAAGATAGAATTAGAGATTGGCGACATTAATCTTGAAGCTGTCAATTCCATTAAGTTGATTGTAGCTAGTGATGCAGATTTTACTTTAACATTAGACGAGATAACAAAAACTGAAATAACAGCAAACACCACCTTGACGTTTGCACCCACTTCGCCAGCTACGGAATGGGCTACTGACGCATATTACAAATTTATTTTTAATGTCACACAGAGCACAAACAGTAATAAATATATACAATTTAAGTCTGCCAAATTCTACAAGAGTGGAGCTGCAGTGTCAGTTACTGGCGTTACAGTAGACCCGACAGAATGGACAATGGAAGTTGGCGAGACCAAGGAGTTGACAGCTACTGTCGCTCCTGCTGAGGCAACAAACAAGAATGTGACATGGTCATCAAATAAAGAGAGTGTTGCTACGGTAAGTGATGCCGGTGTTGTTACCGCTGTTGCTGCTGGTACCGCAACCATCACCGTTACCACAACGGATGGCAGCAAGACAGCTACTTGCGTCATCACAGTTAAACCTGCAGCTCCTGCTGTGGTTACTTTGGACTTCACAACCAATGGTTGGGGATTCCCGACAGAAAAAGCAGAAGGTCCTGTAACATATACGAATCAAGGTTACTCTATTATTCTTCAAGGCAGTTCCGGACAGGGGTATTACTTCGACGAAACCAATAATAACTTGTTGTTAGGTAAGACTGGAGCAACATTAACCTTACCCGCTTTTGGATTTAACGTAAACAAGATTAAGGTTTATGGTACAGACGCAGCTTCTGGATCGGTAAAATTCAATATTTACGTTGGGGATGATGCAGTTAGCACAGAAGTAACCAGTTCAAAGATTACACAAGAATTCGCCATTAATGCAGAAAAACGAACTATAGGCACCGTCTATGTAATTAAGGTTACGAATAACAACAACATGCGTATCACGAAGATTGAGGTCTTTGGTAACGGCTGTGAGGCTGGTGTCGTGACAAATGCTGGTTGGGCAAGCTACGTGACAACGAAGGCCATGCGTTTTGTTGAGGGTGAGGCATTTGCCGTAACCGCTGCTGGTAGTGGTAGTGTTACATTGACTGAAGTTACAGACGTTCCCAATAACTTCCCCGTACTTCTGAAGGGTGAAGGTGCTAAGACTGCTATGGTACTCGAGGAATCTCCTGCTGCTCCTGCCAACGAGCTCCGTATCAGCACTGGTGGCGAGATTAACGGTTATGTTCTGGCTAACAAGGATGCTGGTGTAGGCTTCTACAAGTGGGCTGGTGGTTCACTGACAAGCGGTAAGGTATATCTGCCTGCAAGTGCTGTTGCTGGTGCTCCTGACTTCCTTGGCTTCGACGGCGAAACCACGAGTATTTCGACCACGAATTTCACGAATGACACGAATAATAGTGGTGAGTTCTATAACCTCGCTGGTCAGCGCGTGGCTAATCCTACGAAGGGCCTGTACATCGTGAACGGTAAAAAGGTAATTATCAAATAAAAAAGGAGGATTCGAATTATGAAAAAGATATATATTGCACCGGAAATGGATGTTGTAGAACTGGACATGTTCCAGCCGATACTGACAGGATCACTGCCTTTGGACAATACTCAAGAAGTAGAGAATCCTGAAGACATCCTGGCCCCAGGACTTGGCTTGGAGAACGAACTCTTTGGATTCTAAGGAATATCAAATAAAAACATTTCCCTTAGTGAAAGACTAATTGTTATTCTTAATAAAGAAAGTATTATTATTATTAGCCCACCGCTTCGCGATGAAGCGGTGGGCATTTTAGCGAAGCGATGTTTTTCCTTTCTGAGAAAGAGTCACTGAAAGGGATAACGGTATTAGTTGTAAGGCTGTCTGGATGCTTGCATACAAGCAGAATTTCAACTAATGGCGTTAAGACTCTGACAAGAGTGTCTTTCTCAGAAAGGGGTTTTTGAGGTTTTTGTAAAAATGGGAACTAAAATTGAACGTATGTTTAGAAACAAAAATCTGTTTAATCCGTGAAATCTGTGGTGGAAAAGAATTTGCGAAACTTGAGTAAAAAAAGAGGCTCGGGCGGTGTGCTCGGGCCTCTTAGAATGGGATGTCGTCTCGACTATCAGAAGTTGTACGAGAGCGTGCAGAGCAGTTGGTGGCGGTTGTCCTTGACCTCGACGGGGGCGCACTGGTTGGCAAGGGTCACAATCTTGCCCGTGGCATCGTCGATGTATTGAGCAGACAGACCGTCCATGTAGGGATAGAAATCGCCCGAGCGCATCTGGTACTGATAGGCCAGATCGACACGGAACTGATCGAAATAGAGACCCACGCCGGCAGTCAGGCGATTGGTTGACTTCCAGTTGGTATAGTCGGTGGTGGAAGCCATGTAGGCACCGGGACATGCGAGCGTCAGGTCGCGCACGCCATCCGACTTGTACATCGGTGAGACATAGTTGTAGCCCACGCGCACGGCAACGTTCTTGTCGATCTTGTACTCGGCACCGGCCTTGATGGTCGACACTCCCTTCAGCGTGCGCTTGGTGTGAGCCTTCATGACGGGGTCGCTGTCGCTGTTGTCGTAGTAGTCGCCATACCAGTCGTAACCGGAACCGGTAATGATACGCATATCGTTGGTGGAATAGTCGGCGTATTCGTAGCTGACGCCGAGTGCCAGTTCGTTGTTGATGGTGTGTCCGGCAGAGAGGGCAAACTTCCAGGGAGTATTGAAACGGAAGTCAGCCTTGTCGTCACCGTCCATATAGACTTCAGCGGGAAGTCCCTTCACCGTTGCATTGAAGTTGATGGTGGTGAAGTTCTTGGTGGTCAGCTTGTAGAACGTGGGGCTGGCAACGCTGAGGCCCACACGGAAGGGTGACTCCTCGACGGGACGGACAATGACACCTGCCTTGATGTCGAAACCGGTACCCGTGATTTTGTGGTTGTCCTCCATTGCGACATAGTCCATATTCGGGTCGGTATATGACAGCAGCATCTCATCGTAGAGCGTATAGCTGTCGTAATGCACGTCTTTGAAGCCAACGGTAAGGCCCAGGTAGACGCGGTTGTTGATGTTGCCGCTGAGGTTGACGCCATATTCTCCGATATAGCCCGTCTGAGCACGATTGAACGTGTAGTCGTCGGCATCGACTGTATAGACAACACCTTTTTCGTCCTCAATCATACCTGACTCGAGGTAGAGATTGTCCACCATGTTCTCGCCATAGAGGTTTACATCAAAATCGCCATTGATGCCCTTGATGGTCGTCTGGCGGTTCTGCGACGAGCCGTTGATGGCGCGGGCAGCAGCTGAGAGCACATGGTTGAAATTGCGGCTCTTGTGGAAGTTAAAACCGAAATTGAAAAAACTGGACCTTCCCGTGCGCATGCTGTAGACAAAACCTATCTGGTCGAACGAAGGTGTGGTCTTCGAACCGTCGCCGAACGACTTTCCGTCAGACTGAATGCCCAGGCCAAACGAGGCCGACACGTGATTGCGACGGAACAAGCCGATTCCGGCAGGGTTGGTGCCCATGGTCGAAATGTCTGCTCCGAGCGCATCCATGGCTCCACCCATACCCACATAGCGTGCTGTGCCGTTGAGATCCTCCGTTGCCAGCTGTGCACCGATATAGGTGTCGAGCGTAGCTGCCTTCTGAGCCTTTGACTGCACAGCCACGATGGCCAATGCAGCGAAAACAAATATCTTTTTCATAACTAAAAACTCTTAACTCTTAACTCTAATCTCTAAACTATTCATGTTATCTGCGTCCGCCAAACGAGCGTCCGCCAGAGGTGGAACGGCCTCCACCGCCGCCGCCACCGCCGCTGAAGCCACCGCCACCAGAGCGGGAACCACCAAAGGAACCGCTGCTGCTACTGACGCTGCGACTGCCGCCAAACGAGCGGTTGCTGTTATCGCTGTAAGTGGTACGAGTGGTGACTGTACGTCCTCCGGTTGTACGGACTTGTCTGTCAGACATGCGACGTCCCTGATGGGGAGTATAGCGTCCTGTCGACGCATACCAGCGAGGACCGTAGGAGCCGTAGTAGCCATAGTTCCAAGGGCCGTAGTAGCCATAATGCCAGGGTGAGTACCAGCCATAGTAATAGGGACTGGTCCAACCGTAACCGGAATAGAAATAAGGGCTGTGCCAATACCAGTAGTCGTAGTCGTACCAGCCGTACCACGAGTTATAATACCAGGGTGACGACCAGCGTCCGTCGCGATAGCCGTCCCAGTAGGCCTGACTGGGTGTGTAATCGTCGAAACGCGACATGCGACGCGTCAGCTGATAGTCTTCGCTCTGCCCCGTCGAAGCGACAGAATCGGGATAGACACCACGAACGGCAGAGAAATCGATGATGTCGTTACCGGTGGAATCGGTAGGAACAGCACTGATCATCCTGCGATTGTAGTCGTCGACCGAACGGGAACTGCCCGAATAGTAAGTTTTCGAAGGCAAGCCGTACTGGTAGGCGTCCTTGGCCTTGCTCTCCTTAGAGGGAACAAAGTACATATCATCGTCCTGTGCCATGCTGGTAAAAGGCAGTACTCCGAAAAGGAGCAGTGACATCATTAGCTTTTTCATCTTCATTTCTCCTATGATTTATTTGTTCACGTTGCAAAATTACTATTAATTTTAGTGCAAAAGTAAGGAAAAACCCTAAGAAATGATAGGTTTTTCCCTATTTTTTGTAATTTTGCAGTATTAATTTAACATTACGATGAAGTATTTCGAAGTAGAATTCACCCTAACGCCCTGCTCACAGGTTGCCCAGGACCTGCTGTCGGCCCTGGCTGGAGAAGCAGGTTTCGAGACGTTTGAAGAGACGGCGACGGGCTTGATGGGCTACGTGCAGCAAGCGCTGTTCGACGAGTCTGCGCTGCAGCAAACGATAGCCAGTTTCCCACTTGACGACACCCATATAGAATATAATGTACGCGAGGCGGAAGACCGCGACTGGAACGAGCAATGGGAACAGAAAGGGTTTGAGCCGATCATTATAAAAAGTGATAAACGAGAAGTGATAAGTGATAAACGAAAAGTGATAAGTGATAAACGAGAAGTGATCATTCACGACGGGCGCCACCTGCCAGAACTTATCACTGATCACTCCTCACTGATCACTTCTATTGAAATCGACGCTCACCTGGCCTTCGGCACAGGCACCCACGAGACGACGCAGATGATCTGTGAGGCGCTGCTCGAGAGGAACATGAAAAACAGGTGGGTGCTGGACTGCGGTTGCGGCACGGGCATTCTGGGCATCTGCGCCCTGAAACTGGGTGCAGAAAAGTGTCTGGCCTACGACATCGACGAATGGAGTGTGGAGAACACGCGCCACAATGCCGTCATCAATCAGGTGGACGACCGCCTGACCGTTCTGCATGGCGACGCATCCGTACTCGACACGGTTAAAGATTCGTACGATGTGTTGCTGGCCAATATCAACCGCAACATCCTGCTTCAGGATATGGAGCGTATTACCAATATGATGATACCACAGGGCATACTTATAATCAGCGGATTCTATGAGGAAGACTGTGAGTTACTCATCCAAAAAGCAAAAAGCTGTGGACTCAGTCTTGTTCAAAGCAAGGAGAAAGGAGAGTGGCGTTGCTTAATCTTTGTAGACTCACTCTTTTAAACATTCCCGTTCATGTAACGGGCTAACGCTTCTGCACAGCGCTCTCCGTCAACTCCGGCAGAGACGATACCGCCTGCATAGCCGGCTCCTTCGCCACAAGGAAAGAGTCCCTGAATGCGAACGTGCATCAGTGATTCTGCGTCGCGAAGGATGCGGACGGGCGCACTGGTACGCGTCTCGACACCAATCATCGTGGCCTCGTTGGTCAGGAATCCGTGACTCATGCGTCCAAACTGCTTAAAGCCCTCCTGAAGGCGGTGGCTGATGGGCTTTGGCAACCAGAAATGCAAGGGTGACGAGATGAGTCCGGGGGCATACGAACTCTTGGGCAGGTCGTAGGACAGGCGATTGTTGACGAAGTCTGCCATACGCTGCGCGGGTGCCGTCTGACGACGATTACCCTGTTGCCAGCAGTCGCGCTCGATTTGCTCTTGGTAATGCATTACCCGCAACGGATCATCACCTTCGATATCCTCTGCACGCGTCTCGACCACCATACCCGAGTTCGACCACTGTCCGCCACGGTTCGAGGGACTCATGCCATTGACCACAATCTGCTCCTTGTCGGTAGCAGCAGGAATGACGAAACCACCCGGGCACATGCAGAAAGAATACACGCCGCGTCCATCGACCTGGGTAACAAACGAATACTCGGCAGCAGGCAGATATTTGCCGCGACCTTGACGGTTATGATACTGTATCTGGTCGATGAGTTCCGAGGGGTGCTCCAAGCGCACACCAATGGCAATACCCTTGGCTTCAATCTCGATATTGGCTTCAGCCAGATAGCGGTAGACGTCGCGGGCGGAATGGCCTGTGGCGAGGATGACGGGACCGAGGAATTCCTTGTCGGCTGCAAAACAACCGACCACACGATTGCCTTCGAGAATCAGGCGCGTCACCTTGGTCTGGAAATGCACCTCACCGCCACTTTGCAGGATGGTGTTACGCATGGCCTCAATGACACGGGGCAGCTTGTCGGTTCCGATATGGGGATGGGCATCGGCCAGGATATGGGTCGAGGCACCATGCTGGCAGAACACGTTCAGGATTTTCTCTATCGAGCCACGCTTCTTGGAGCGCGTGTAGAGCTTACCGTCGGAGTAGGCTCCTGCCCCACCCTCGCCAAAGCAGTAGTTGCTCTCGCTGTCGACCTGCTGGGTCTTGGCAATCTGCGCCAAGTCGCGCTTGCGCTCACGGACATCCTTGCCACGTTCCAGCACGATGGGTCGTATGCCGAGCTCAATGAGTCGCAGGGCGGCAAACAGTCCACCAGGGCCGGCACCGACGACAATGGCCTGCGGGGCTGAGGAGACATCAGGATAATGGGTGACCACGTATTCGTCCTGCCGGGGCTGCTCGTTGATATAGCAGCACACCTTAAGATTGACGAAAATGGTACGCTGACGGGCATCAATGCTGCGACGGAGAATGCGCACGGCAGTCAGTGTGCGGACATCGAATCCGTACTCGTCAGCCAACCAGCTGCGCAGGGCCTGCTCGTTGGCAGCCACATGGGGTTGCACCCTGACCTGATACTCCTGGATCATTCCTTATTGAACAAATCGTTGATTTCCTCAATCTCGTCCTCGTCGAACCATTTCGACAGACGCTGGCGGGCCTTAACCTGAATATCGGGGTCCACATCGGTCCACACCTTCTTCAGCACGAATACCAGCACGCCGAGGTCGTCGGCCAAACCAGCAATGGGAATGGCATCGGGCACGACGTCGAGGGGACTGATCAAGTAACCTAGGGCTCCGATAATCATAGCCTTGTTCGTGGCACTCACCTTGTCGCTCTGCAACGTATAGTAGAGAATCAGGGCAGCGTAGACCAACTTAGCACCGGCACCTTTAGCAATACGGGCAATCTTCTCAACAAAATCCCGTTTCGAGAACTTGTTGGCATAATTCATAAAATCGGGTAATTCCATACTTTGATTTACTATTTGACGATTAACTATTTATTTACGATTTACTATTTATTCTGATGATGCGGATGCCTGTGAAAGTAGGATGTTTCTGCAGGTACCGATACAGCGTCATGGGTTCCTCAACCACCTTCTTGTGCAGCAGCGAGGCATTCAGCAGATGCAGACCGTCCTTGCGCCACACAGCGAATCCCAGATGGGCAATGTCGAGGCCTTTCTTGTTGCAGGTAATGGCTATGATGTCGCCATCCTTAATGGTCTGTCGCAACAACTTGGTATTCCGGACAGCCGTCTTGGGGATGAAGCGATAGGTCTTGCCTGTCAGCGCTTTTTCCTGCTGGCGGATGACGGGTACGAATTCCGGATGAGACTTCAATGCCTGATAGGCCTGCGGATGTTCACTCATATAGCTGACGGCTATCTTCTGTACGGCAGAGAATGGCGGATTCGGTTTCTGCACCTCATCGACAAAACCCATCAACTGCTTGTCGACAATCCAATCGGTGAAATAGTGCAGGCGCGAGGGATAGCCGTCGAGCTTGCCTTGACGATAGCGCAGGCTGCGGAGCACGGTCAGGTAATCGCTCCACGTGCGCTTGTCCTTTGCGATACAGAGTTTCAGGGCTGTCACCGTCTCGACCAGTGTGGTACAGTCCAGCTGACGAGTATTGACCACCAGCTGTTCGCGGTCGTTGACCTCCAGGGTATGAGCCACATAGGGAACGTCCATGAACTGACGGGCTATCCACAGGGTCGTGGCCTTAGCATCAGCCTGGCGCAACACCTTGCAGATCTTCACACTGTCAGCCCGCTGGAAGGTCACCTGAGACATAGATGATAAAGGTAAAAGGGTCAAAAGGTAAAAGGGTAAAAGACCTTTCACCCACATCATTACCTTACTATATTTCATCAAACTCATAGCTCTCATCACTAAACTCTATACTCTTAACTCTCAACTCTACTTATACCCCTTCCGAGGCCCGAAATTAAATCCGGCATAGATATTTAAACTACCAAAGATGTTGTTGGCTGAAAAGCGCGATGTATGGTAGTTATAGAGACGGACGATGGCCGAAGCCCCGGCATACCACTTGTTGTTGTTCCAGACAATGCCGAAACGTCCAATGCCGTCCACATTGAAATTCTTAAGGTTAAATCCCTTTTTGTCTTCATCAATGGTTTCACCGCGTGTCTTCTTGTAGGCAAGAGCCATCGACAAACTGGAGCAAAACAGACAGTTGCGGGCAAACACCCAGTTGTAGGCATAACCCACCGATGCATTCACGTTATAATACTTCACACTGTTGAACATCAGTCCGCTGTCCAGTTTTACATCATCTGACAAACGCTCAGACATCAGATCCTGCATCTTGTCGTAGTCGAAAGCCAGCTTGTTGCGCATATATCCCAGTCCTGCCATCCAAGAGCCACAACTGATTTTCTGCATCGTACTCTGGTTGAAGGCTGCAGGATACGAGAAACGCTTGTGGTTGAAGATATAATAGGCGTTGAATCCCGTAATGCCCACGCTCAGTCCGTCGAAACTGACATCCTCGAGCATAGCGGTATTGACTTCTTTTCCAAAATCCACATTACGGATCATATAGTCGCTGCCCGTGCGGCGGTAGAACAAATCGATGCCTACCTGCGCAGCATAGAAGCTGAAATCGAACTCCTGCTTGGTGCTGCTAAAACTAAGACTCTTCAGGTCTATCGTATAGCCCAGGAATATCCAGCGCCATCCGAAATAAGGTCCGAACTTGAACGTAGGAGCAGGGGCAAAAGTCACCTTTTGTTCGTTTTCACCCGAAGTGCTAAGCCGGTAGATGTCATAGTTGTAGGTGCCCTGAAGCATAAACGCCCAGTTGTAGTGCTGAGGTTCGACATAGCTGGTGTCTATTTCCGTAAACTTTCGCAGCGTGCGCTTGAACCAGTTTTCTTTTGGTGGTTGTTCCGAAACGGCCAGCGAGTCCGACAGCAACGGGTCGTTGGCCATCAGGCTCAGACTCGTCATTAGCATCAGTATCGTCAGCACCTTCCTCATCGTCACACACTACATTAGAATTTACCCAGAATGCGGTCCAACGCCCAATTGACTGGCGTGGCAGAGACGCTGGTACACTCGCAGACAGCAATGCCCTGCAGATGTTCTATCACATTCTTGATGAGCGGGAACTGAACGTAAGGCGGATTGGGAACAGCAATACTCTCCTCACCATATAGGGTATGCAGGCGGATAGGCTGATAGTCGAACACAGAGAACGATACCGAGCCACGATCGCCTACCAGATCGATACGGTCTTCGCGGGCAGACTCGTGGGCCACAAAGCACCACGAACCCGAGCCGGGCAACCCATTCTCGAACTCGAAGCAAGCACTGACGGAGTCCTCAGCCTTATAGAGTCCACCACGATTGGCACAAATGCCACGGGCCTCAATGATGACACCGAACAAGTGCTGCAACAGATCCAACTGGTGGGGAGCCAGATCGTAGAAATAGCCTCCGCCAGCAATGTCGGGCTGCAGTCGCCAAGGCAACTCCTCAGGCTTGGTGTAGTCGAGTTCACGGGGTGGCACGGCAAAGCGCACCTGCACATTAACCACCTTGCCAATGACACCGCGTTGCACGATTTCACGTACCTTATTGAAATACGGCAGATAGCGACGGTAGTAAGCCACGAAACATGGCTGTCCCGTCTCGGCAGAAATGCGATTGATGCGGGTACAGTCCTCATAAGTCGACGCTAGTGGTTTTTCGACATACACCGGTTTGCCAGCCTTCATGGCCATAATGGCAAACGTGGCGTGGCTCGACGGAGGTGTGGCTATATAGACGGCATTCACATCAGGATCGTCGATGAGTTCCTGTGCATCGGTATACCAGCGGGGTATACCGTGACGCTCAGCATAGCTGCGTGCATGGCGTTCGTCACGGCTCATCACCGCAACGACACTCGAGCCCTCCACTTCCGAGAAGGCAGGACCGCTCTTTTTCTCCGTCACTTCACCGCATCCGATGAAGCCCCACTTGATTATTTTCATAATTCGCGTGCAAAGATACAAAAATTAAGGTAAAAGTGAAGAGTGAAAAGTGAAAAATTTGCTTCCGCAGACTCTTCTTTTCACTTTTTTCATTAACTTTGCAGCCGTAAATTAAAAAAAATGGAAAAACAAGACGATTTAACGCTGATGAAGCCGCGCGGTTACCGCCGCGTATTAATGGCAGGCTTCCGACTTTATACTGGTAATTTCCGTCGTCTGTTCAAGGCTTCGTGGCAGATGGCTCTGCTTTACGCACTGAGCTGTGGAGCACTGGGCACGCTGACGGCTATCAAGATTCCCGAACTGACGTTGGCATTGCAGCAACAACTGGCATCCATGCAGGGTGTCATGATGGAAACACTTCGTGAATATGCACTGACCGGATTGGCCCTATTGGCGCTCTCGGTACTGTCCATTGCCACATTGTCGCTGGCGTCGGCTCCCATCCTGAGCAAGCTAAAGGAGCATAAGGAAACGGGCACCATCACTACCCCGCCTCACTGGCTGACAGCATCGCCACACTTGATGGGGCGCTCGCTGAAGGGTGTATTCTTCACCGTGCTGGTCATGCTCATTCCCGTCGTAGTGTTCATAGTATTCCTCATACTGGCTGAGATGATGAACCAAGGCATCATTATTCGCCACCTGATGACAACCATCGGCGCACTATCGCTGTGGATGATTATATGCCTGCTGTTCTACCTGCCACTATTCCACGTACTGATGAAATACGTAATGGAAGCACCCTGCGGATACTGGCGTACGCTGGCCAGCAACTATCCAACGGGGTTGCGCCATTGGGGACTCTTGTTCCTGGTGTTCTTCATCAGCGCATTGTTCGTACTACTCGTCACAATGGTGGTCACACTGCCTTCTACCATTCTAAACTTCGCCAACCAGCAGGCGCATCTCGGACTGCTTATGGGCGATGCACTGGGGATGCCGTCCTATATCGTATCACTGACTTTCGGAACTACCGCGCTGTGCAGTTTCATTCAGTTCTACGTCAGTCAGGTAACACTCGTACACAACTACTACGTCTACGGCTCCATCGAGACCCGAGAAAAAGAACGTACCGAGAATCAGCCGTTCGACGCTCAACAGTAAACACTCAACGCTCAAATTTACATGAAGAAAATACTCTTTATAGACCGCGACGGAACCATCATCCGAGAACCCGAAGACGAGCAGATTGACTCGTTCGAGAAGCTGCAATTTGTACCACGCACGATCAGTAGTCTGGCTTTCTTGCGACAGCACACTGACTACCATTTCGTGATGGTATCCAATCAAGACGGACTGGGCACCCCGGCATTCCCCGAGAACACATTCTGGCCCGTTCAGAACTTTATTCTCGACACACTACGCGGCGAGGAAGTCGAATTCGACGATATCCTCATCGACCCACATTTTCCTGAAGATAATGCACCAACGCGCAAGCCACAGACTGGACTCGTCGAAAAATACATGAATGACCCCGAGTACGATATTGCTGGCAGTTACGTCATTGGCGACCGCGAGACAGACAGACGTTTTGCCGAGAACATCGGTTGCGGATTCCTGCAGATTGATGCCAACGACCCCGCATCATGGGATCGCGCTGTATCAATCGCCTATGGCGGAGAACGTACTGCCGAAGTAAAACGCACCACGAAAGAAACTGACATTTTTGTGCGACTTGACCTTGACGGAAGCGGGCGCTGCAACATCAAAACCGGACTGGGATTCTTTGACCATATGCTCGAACAGATTGGCAAACATGGTGGCATTGACCTCGATATACAAGTCCGTGGCGACCTGCACGTCGACGAGCACCACACCATCGAGGATACGGCATTGGCACTGGGTGAATGCATTCTGAAAGCACTGGGCGACAAACGTGGCATTGAGCGCTACGGCTATTGCCTGCCTATGGACGACTGTCTCTGCTCCGTAGCCCTCGACTTCGGCGGGCGTCCCTGGCTTGTTTGGGACGCTGAATTCAACCGCGAACGTATTGGCGAAATGCCCACCGAGATGTTTCTCCATTTCTTCAAAAGCTTATCAGACGCTGCAAAAATGAATCTGAACATCCGTGCTGAGGGACAAAACGAACACCACAAGATTGAAGGCATCTTCAAGGCCTTGGCCCGCTCGCTGAAAATGGCTGTCCGTCGCGACGTCTATCACTACGATCTTCCCTCAACCAAAGGAATGTTGTAGCAGCTTTTCCAAGAGCATTTGAATAACAAAAAGACCCGAGTGATTCTCTCACTCGGGTCTATCATTTTATTTTACAATAGTTTGTCGACAAGTTCGTCGGGCGTCAACATTTGTTGTTCACCCGTTTCCATGTTCTTCAGAGTAATTTGACCTGCCTGAATTTCGTTCTCGCCAGCCAATGCTACGAAAGGAATCTGCTTGGCATTGGCATACGACATCTGCTTTTTCATCTTCGATGCATCGGGATAAATTTCAGCACGAATGCCTCGCGCGCGTACCTTATTTATAATAGGTAGGCAATAAGCAGTCTCCTGTTCACCGAAATTGATGAATAGAATCTGAGTAGTCATCACTGAATCCTTCGGATAGAGGTCAAGTGCATTCAGCACGTCGTAGATGCGGTCGACACCAAATGAAATGCCGACACCCGACAAACCAGGCATACCGAAAATACCCGTTAAATTGTCGTAACGTCCACCTCCCGAAATAGAGCCCATCGGTGTGTCGAGTGCTTTCACCTCAAAGATGGCACCCGTATAATAACTCAAGCCACGAGCTAAAGTCAGGTCCAACTGGATTTCATTCTTCAGCGTACCAAGGTGAGTCAGCGTATTCAAAATGAATTTGGTTTCTTCTACGCCCTTCAGTCCTGTTTCGCTTGAGGCAAGCACCTCAGCAATCGTATTCAACTTCTGCTCGTTAGTACCTTCAAGCATAATAATGGGCTGCAGTTTTTGAATCTGCTCGTCAGTCAGCCCGTCCTCGCGCAATTCGGCATTCACATTGTCGATACCAATCTTGTCCAACTTATCAATGGCCACCGTGATATCGACAATCTTGTCAGCCGCACCAATCACTTCAGCTATACCTGTCAGAATTTTGCGGTTGTTAATCTTAATCTGTACACGGACACCAAAACGGGTGAACACCGTATCAACAATCTGCATCAATTCGACCTCGTTGAGCAGTGAGTCTGATCCCACCACGTCGCCATCAAACTGATAGAACTCACGATAACGTCCCTTCTGAGGACGGTCTGCGCGCCAAACGGGTTGAACCTGATAACGTTTGAAGGGTAACTGTAACTCCTCGCGATGCATGACTACATAACGAGCAAAGGGCACTGTCAAATCATAACGCAGACCTTTTTCGCAGATCTTCGATGCCAGATGCAGCGTATTGCGCTCTTTCAGCTCTTCGTCGTCAATCTTCGAGAGATAATCGCCCGAATTCAGAATCTTAAACAACAGTTTATCGCCCTCCTCGCCATACTTACCCATCAGCGTTGCCAACGTCTCTTGAGCTGGTGTCTCGATCTGTTGGAAACCATAGAGCTCATAGACGGAGCGGATGGTGTTGAAAATATAGTTGCGCTTGGCCATTTCAATAGGGCCAAAGTCGCGTGTTCCTTTGGGTATACTTGGCTTTTGTGCCATCTTTCTTATTTTACCTTTTTACTTTTTATCTTTTACTTTCTCACAATAGTCTGAGCACGGTCAGGACCAATACTGATAATCTTGATAGGTGTCTCGAGTTCCTTCTCGAGGAAAGCGATGTAGTCTTTGAAGGCCTTGGGGAACTGGTCCTCGCTGGTGAACTTCGTCATATCCGTTTGCCAGCCTGGCAATTCCTCATAAACTGGTTCAATTCCCTTCTCAATATCGTAGGGGAAATCACGTGTCAACTCCCCATTCACCTTATAAGCGGTACAAGCCTTGATGGTGGGGAAATCATCAAGCACGTCGCTCTTCATCATGATAAGCTGGGTGACACCATTCACCATGATGCTGTAGCGCAAAGCCACAAGATCAATCCAACCACAACGACGCTCGCGACCCGTGACGGCACCATACTCGTGACCCAGGTCGCGAATCTTCTTGCCTGTTTCGTCGAACAACTCTGTGGGGAAAGGACCTGCTCCAACGCGGGTGCAATAGGCCTTCATGATGCCAAACACTTCGCCAATCTTGTTGGGACCAATACCCAAACCCGTGCAGGCACCAGCGCAAATGGTATTTGAAGAGGTTACGAAAGGATAGCTTCCGAAGTCGACGTCGAGCATCGTACCCTGAGCACCCTCGCAAAGAATGCTCCTTCCCGAACGTAACACATTATTGATTTCGTGCTCGCTATCCACCAGATGGAACTGGCGCAGATATTCGATACCCTCTAACCACTTCTTCTCAACCTCAGTGATGTCGTAATCGAAGTTCAGCGACTTCAGGATGGCCTCGTGACGAGCTTTATGGGCTGCATACTTCTCCTCGAAATTGTCGAGGATATCGCCTACACGCAGGCCATTGCGCGATACCTTATCAGTATACGTCGGACCTATGCCCTTACCTGTGGTACCCACCTTGTTCTTACCCTTCTGAGCCTCATAGGCAGCATCGAGCACACGATGGGTAGGCATGATGAGGTGAGCCTTCTTTGAGATGTGAAGACGCTCCTTCAGTTCATGGCCACTGGCTTCCAATGCCTTAGCCTCGTCCATAAACAAATCGGGAGCCAGCACTACACCATTGCCGATGATATTGACCTTTCCACCCTGGAAAATGCCTGATGGGATAGAGCGTAATACATACTTCTGGCCTTCGAACTCGAGCGTATGACCTGCGTTGGGACCGCCTTGGAAACGGGCTATCACATCATACTGAGGGGTCAGCACGTCGACCACCTTACCTTTTCCTTCGTCGCCCCACTGTAAACCGAGCAGGACATCAACTTTTCCTTGATTCATTGTTATTTATCTTTTGTTTTACTGTTTTGACTGATTTCGTTTTGAGAGCTGTCGTGTAATCTTGGCCTGACAAGTACTACAGATACCGTATACATACAACGAAAAGCCATCCTTGCGGAATCGTTTCAGATGCAGCGCACTAATAGCATCATTGATCTTGACAGACTTAAACTCAGAGACCTTTCCGCAAACGGTACATATCTGATGACAGTGACTGTTGTTGTCGTAGCAGGCCTCGTACTTCGTGGAACCTTGGAAGCGGTGACGAATGACCAGACGCAGTTCCATAAACAGCTTCAACGTGTTGTAAAGAGTGGCACGACTTACAGGAAACCGCTCTTTTTCGTTCAACTTCTCGCCCAACTCCTCCAGAGTGAAATGCTCATTGCTGTCATATACCGCATCAAGGATAGCAAAACGCTCAGGAGTCTTGCGCAAATGGTTCTGTTCCAAATAGCTAGTCAGAATATTTCTGACAGTAGCCTTGACGTTTTCTTTCATTTTATGTGGTTAAATCGGTTAAAAACCGCACAAAGTTACGAAAAAAGTGAGAGAAAAAGAAAGAAAACGGCAAGAATTATTTAAAAAATTTCTAAATTGACTGATTTCGTTGCACTTTTTGCCAATCGTTCGTAGACAAGCCCCAGTTCCGAGAAGCGAATCATGCTTTGCATAGCAGCTTTTCGTACCGACACGAATGATCCCTGAAGGGCAACAAGTGCCTGGTCGATGAATTCGTTGATGCCACGTTCGTTAGGCTCCTGACCGTTCATAAACAAACGGGACAAAACGTGGAAGCCACACAACTGATCATATTCCTTGTCGGATGCTATCCATTGGAATGCCTTTTCAGGGGCATATGGAAGATACTGCCACAGATTAAAAGATACCTGTTCTGCAATTTCCTGCGAGGGAATCTGTTCCATCCAAATGTCACATACCTCGGGGAGTATTTGCTCTGGCGGCATTAGCATGGTTGCCAGAATTTTGCACTCTCGGACGTTTTCCTTCCATAAGGCAATCGCAAGGTCATAGAATGAAGGAGTAAGGAGTGTGGAGTCAGACTTGATATCGTCAGCCATTTCACGCAAACGCGGCAAGGTTACACCCCAGTTCAGGTGGTAGTTCAATCCCTTGTCGCGCATGGACTGTGCCACAGCACCATCCATCAGCTGATGGAACGACTGCTTGATTTCCTTGACTTTCTGACTGACATCTGCCATCTCACTTCTCATTTCTTACATCATTTTTTATATTAGCGTAGCATATTCAGAACTATAACGAAGCATTTGATGGGCATACGATTCGGAATAGTTCACTTCGATATCACATATTTCACCCTTATCATCGTAAACGGGGAGAAGTTGGGGATTGATGAATCCTTTGTATGGTGCGAGATTCAATTTCTCGTAACGGGCCAGTACCTCCTGATGAATGTCCGGATCAACTTGCACTGCATAGCGCTCAACCAACATACGGGCTGCAGCATAGTCACCCTCACTCTTGATACGCTGGATTTCAGCCAACAATCGTGCAAAGAGCTGACGGAGCGCTTCGTAGTCGCTGATACGAACATAGCTTTTACCATCATGTCGCTCCAACTGAATAACGTCACCCTGCTCGTAGCACCAGTGGGCTATCAAAGCACGATTACGCATGTGAGCTTCCTCTATCTGTGCACCAGGCTGAATACGGATAAGCTGAGTCATCAGACCATTCATAATATAGGTATAGTACTGTGATTTATATGCTTCGCCATCAGGAACCAAGCCCAGCTCAACAAGTTTGGTGTCGGCAATGTAATAAAGTCCGAAAAGATCGGCCCTCGCCTCTTCTATTGTATTTCCATAAGCTTTCAACGCATCGGGATCAGTACCTACCAACAGCTGGCCGCTACCATGTCCTAGACACTCATGAAGGTCGGTATGAAGGTTATCGCATACATCACCATATTTCTCTATTAATGAGAGTGTTGGTGCATCAATAACAAACTCTTCCTTGAATCCATTTCCATGGGAAGCTTTATTGTAGGCATCAGTAATATTTGAGATGGTAATGCTCTTCGAACCATGTTCAGCACGAATCCAGTCAGCATTGGGAAGGTTGATTCCTATGGCGGTAGAGGGATACTCATCGCCACCCAACATAGCGGCACAGATGGCATTAGCAGTAACACCCTTTACCTGAGGCTTGCGGAATCGGGGATCGACAGGCGAATGATCTTCAAACCACTGGGCATTTCGACTAATGGTCTGTGTACGCTTTGTTGCCTCAAGGTCCTTGTATTCCACAATACCCTCCCACGATCCTTTCAATGCCAACGGGTCACCATATACCTCAATGAATCCGTTGACGAAGTCTATCCTACCCTCGTGTTCAGACACCCATTCGATACAGTAGTCGTTGAACAAGCGTAAATTGCCCGTCTCGTAGTATCGTATCAGAAGTTCGATGATGCGAGCCTGTTGATCATTCTCAGCAACACTTTTGGCTTTCTCCAGCCAATAAACAATGTGACGGATGGCATTGGCATAGCGACCATCTGCTGACCATACTTCTTCACGTATACCCTTATCGTCCTTGACCAGCGTCGAATTCAAGCCATAGGATATAGGCTGCGTGTCGCCAGCGGTCAATGATTTCTGACGCTGATAGAAATCTTCGGCCTCCTGTTGCGTCACACCGTCATAGAAGTTACATGCAGAGGTTGCCACCAAGTCCTCTCCATCGGCCTTGTTGACGCGTTTGGATAGTACACCGGGATTGAAAATAACAGGGAACAACTCCTCACATAGTTCATCTACCGATTGCCCGGAACGCAACGGCAAACGAGTGGCATCGACCACGTACAATGCCTGACGCAGATAGTCTGACGAAAAAGAAGGCGTAAACTTCTCACAGCCATAGTGATGATAAATGCCATTGGAAAACCAAAGCCGCTTTAGATAGATCTCTAAAGCCCTGAACTCTTCTGTATCGTGAGGAATACGCAAATCGGTATATATCGTCTCAAGCATCTTACGGATGCGGAGGTTGTATTTACCGAACTGATCAAATGTGATGTCACGACCATAAAGAGTCGCTTTCGATAGATAATAAACTAATATTTTCTGAGACAAAGATAATTGCTCAAATCCGTTTAAACGGTATCTGAGCAATTGTAAGTCAGCGAATCGTTCATCTGAATAATTCATTTCGCAACTTTCACCCTCCTTTTGGTACCTTTCGCAGAAGTCTTAGCCTTTTTAGAAGTCTTAGCTTTAGCCTTTGAAGCCTTAGCCTTGGCCTTGGCCTTGGCTTTAGCTTTAACCTTAGAAGGTTTGACAGGCTCCTTAGCTTTTTCCTCCGGATGCAGGGCAAGTTGCTGAAGACGATATTGACGAGGCGTCATATTCATCATCTTGAAGAACGATGCATAGAACGACTGCCTGTTTGAAAAACCAACCATGTCGCTAACCTCCTCCATACGCAGCTTCTGGTATCTGCGATCTACGAGAATGGCCATGGCCTCTTCAATACGGAATTTGTTGATGAACGAAGTGTAGTTCATGTGGAATCGTACATTGACTACCGCGGAAATGTAACGAGTGTTAGTTCCTAAGTCTTCGGCAAGTTTCCTGGCTGAATAATCTTTGTCTAAGTACTTTTTTTCCATGACGATGATGTGGTTGATCTTCTCCTTCATCTCGTCCATCAACTTAGGGTTAACGAGACTCCGGTAATGAGCCTCTTTTTCCTTTTTTGCAGTAATGTTATACTTCGTCATACCCTAATTGTTAAGGTGAATTATTAATTTACGATGCAAATATACAAAAAAAATTCCACATATCGTTAAAATATTTGCAAAAAAACATTAAAACTGTCAAATAATTAGATGGTAATAACTATTTGGAGTACTAAAGATCCTGCAAAAGAATATTTCGGCTGTCTTTCAGATAGTTAGACCTCATTTCTATGGCTTCTAACCAGCGATCTGAGAAGTGTTTGCTAATGTCAAGATCTATCTTCCATTGTCCACGTGATTCCAAACGGTCAATCATGGTACCTAACGTCAGATTCTGAGTATCCATTGCGGGAACGAAACGGCTCTCCTCACCTTTCTCGTCATTGGTAATTTCAATCAACATTCCAGCATCAATCAGTTCATATATTAAATCGGTTACGAAACGGATGGGAATGGTGGTTTCTTCTCTCAGTTCCAGCAACGTATAAGGCTTGGTGCCATTAGTGAACCGCTTGCAGATGCGGCTCATCAGCAATGAACAAAGCAAAATCTTGTAACGATGGCTTATTTCACCCGAATTCGCATCATAATCATAATAGTCGAGATTCTGGTTTGTATAACACAATTCTGCACCAAATAGACAGATGGTCCATGAAATCTGCGTCCATAACATGAATAGCGGCAGGGCTGCAAAAGAACCGTAGATGGCATTGTAGCTGGAGAGGAATATCTGAGAATGGATATAGACAAACTGCAGTCCCTGCATAGCAATACCGGCCAAAATACCAGGCACTATGACACTCGACAACTTGACACGGGTATTAGGCATAAAAACGTAAAGCGCGATAAACATCAGCGACATCAGCACATAGGGAGCAAAGTCAATCAGATACCTTACCGCTGTGCCCAGCATCATGAAATCAGGCATGCCATCTGCCACCGTAGCAAGGAAAATGCTAATACCCGACGAGATGACAATTAAGATTGGAGCCACGAAGAACATGGCCAAATAGTCCGTAAAGGTTCGGAATACCGAACGTCCCTTCTTTACCTGCCAGATTTCATTGAACGCCTCTTCAATATTGCTGACCAACATCAAAACGGTATAGAGCATGAACAACAGACCGATTCCCAGAAAAATGCCGCTTTTGGTATGCACCAGATAGCTATTGACAAAGCCAATAATGGTTTCTGCCACCTGAGGCTGCGTCGAAAGCGAATCGCGGAACCATATCTCAATATATTTGTTGTAACCGAAGCCACGGGCAATAGCAAAGAAGACGGCACAAATGGGAACAATGGCCAACAGAGTGGAATAGGTCAAAGCCGAAGCCTTAGTCATCACCCGTTTTGCCGTAAAGAAACGGACCGCCAACAAAACCTTTTTCAGCACATTGACAAAAAGATAGCGCAACGGCGATACATCACCCTGCGTTATCCGCCAAATGCCGATTCTGAGAAATTGAATAATCCGCTTCACCTCTTTTATATAAAAAAAGCACTGCTCCTATAAGCCGGGTTCTGTAACTCTCTTTCCAGAAAGACGTCTGCCATTTATCTAGTCCGTGGGTTACCTCACGGCTCAAGCATTCTACCCTCCGTCGTAGCACGAGGCTTCGGGCGGACGACCCTCAACCGACGGTATACATGAACTTGCAGCCTCCAGACGGAACAGCCCAGCGATTACCCGCTGGCTGGTGGGCTCTTACCCCACCTTCTCACCCTTGCACCTGACTTAAAAGTCATTCTTTGACCTAGGTCAAAGTGACGGAGCGGTCATTCTCTTCTTCCGGCTCCAGCTGTCACCAACTGCTGGCACTTTCACCAGTGGAGTGTCCTATGCTGCCCGGACTTTCCTCTCGTGTCATTAGCAACACCAGCGACAGACCGGAACACTGCTTTCAGGGCGCGAAGTTACGAATAATTATTCACATTTGCAATAAAATACAAGGAAAAGTGCAAAAAAAACACCATTTTGCTTTGTCTTTTTCGGGAATCTTCGTACCTTTGCAGCCCAGAATGGAAATCCATTGTTTGTATCGCAAGATCAAATAGTGGAAAAAAAAAACGCAGCATTTAAATGAAAAAGGAAATGAAAAAGGTACTTGTTTTAGGTTCAGGTGCCTTGAAAATCGGACAAGCTGGCGAGTTTGACTATTCTGGCTCCCAGGCACTTAAAGCATTACGCGAGGAAGGCATTGCTTCCGTGTTAGTAAACCCCAACATCGCTACGATTCAGACTTCTGAAGGTATTGCCGACAAGGTGTATTTTCAGCCGGTTACCACGCACTTCGTGACGGAAATCATCAAGAAGGAGCGCCCCAATGGCATTTTGCTGGCCTTCGGTGGTCAGACGGCCTTGAACTGTGGTACGGAGCTCTATCAGACGGGCGTGCTTAAAGAGTATGGTGTCGAGGTGCTGGGAACCAGTGTCGAAGCCATCATGAATACGGAGGACCGTGACCTCTTCGTGAAGAAACTGGATGAGATTCAGTTGAAGACTCCAGTATCGCACGCTGTCGAAAACATGGAGGATGCGCTGAAGGCAGCCCATGAGATCGGCTTCCCCATCATGATCCGCTCAGCCTATGCATTGGGCGGTTTGGGCAGTGGTATCTGCCCTGACGAAAAGGCTTTCAAGGAACTGGCAGAGAGTGCCTTTACCTTTGCTCCTCAGATTTTGGTCGAGGAATCGCTGAAAGGCTGGAAGGAAATTGAGTTCGAGTGCATCCGCGATGCCAACGACCACTGTTTCACTGTTGCCTCGATGGAGAACTTCGACCCGCTGGGCATCCACACTGGTGAGTCTATCGTCGTTGCTCCAACTTGTTCGCTGACTCCTGAACAGGTAAAAATGCTACAGGACATTACCATCCGCTGCGTGCGTCATCTGAATATTGTCGGTGAATGCAACATCCAGTTTGCCTTTAATGCCGAGACCAACGACTATCGTATCATTGAGATCAACGCTCGCTTGAGCCGAAGCTCTGCATTAGCCTCAAAAGCAACGGGTTATCCCCTTGCCTTCGTTGCTGCAAAGATTGCCTTGGGATACACTCTCGATCAGATTGGAGAAATGGGAACCACCTCATCAGCCTACGTTGCTCCATCGCTCGACTATATGATTTGTAAGATTCCACGTTGGGATCTTACCAAGTTTGCAGGCGTGAGCCGTCAGATCGGTTCATCGATGAAGTCTGTGGGTGAAATCATGTCTATCGGACGCTCGTTCGAGGAAATGATCCAGAAGGGTCTGCGCATGATCGGACAAGGTATGCACGGTTTCGTGGGCAACGACCATACGAAGTTCGATAACTTGGATGACGCACTGGCCAACCCCACCGACCTGCGTATTTTCGCTATCGCACAGGCTTTGGAGGAGGGTTATACCATTGACCGCATCGAGGCATTGACCAAAATTGACAAGTGGTTCTTGGAGCGTCTGAAGCATATTGTCGACCTGAAACACGAACTGCAGAAGTATAACAAGCTTGAGGAACTGCCCAACGAGTTGCTGCTCGAAGTGAAGCAGTGTGGTTTCTCTGACTTCCAGATTGCCCGCTTCGTACTGAAGCCCCAAGGAGGCAACATGGAGAAAGAGAATCTGGCCGTTCGCCAGTATCGCAAGCAGCAAGGTATCATGCCGTCTGTTAAGCGTATCCCCACCGTTGCCAGCGAGCATCCCGAGCTGACAAACTACCTGTATTTCACCTACACCCACACGCCGGCTTTTGCTACACCCGACGGCAAGCCCTACACGCCCGTACATGACATTTCTTATTATAAAAATGAGAAGTCAGTCATTGTACTTGGCTCTGGTGCTTATCGTATTGGTAGCTCTGTGGAGTTCGACTGGTGTTCAGTTAATGCCATCAATACTGCCCGCAAACTGGGTTACAAGTCGATCATGATTAACTACAACCCCGAGACGGTTTCTACTGACTACGATATGTGTGACCGTCTGTATTTCGACGAGTTATCACTCGAACGAGTCCTCGATGTCATCGACCTCGAGTCACCGCGTGGTGTCATCGTCAGCGTGGGTGGACAGATTCCAAACAACCTCGCCATGAAACTGCACCGTCAGGGTGTTCCCGTGCTGGGCACTTCCCCCGTCGACATCGACCGTGCAGAGAACCGTGACAAATTCTCCGCCATGCTCGACAAGCTGGGCATCGACCAGCCACGTTGGCGTGCGCTGACCTCGTTCGACGATGTCAAGGAGTTCGTCGAGGAGGTAGGCTATCCCGTGCTTGTACGTCCTTCCTACGTGCTCTCAGGTGCGGCCATGAATGTCTGCTACGACGAAGAAGAGCTGCACCGCTTCCTCAATATGGCTACCGAGGTATCGAAGGAGTTCCCCGTTGTTGTATCGAAGTTCATGACCGAGACTAAGGAGATTGAGTTCGATGCCGTTGCCGATAAGGGCGAGGTTGTCGAGTATGCCATCTCTGAGCACGTAGAGTATGCCGGTGTACACTCCGGCGACGCCACCATGGTGTTCCCCGCTCAGCACATCTACTTCTCTACCATTCGTCAGATTAAGAAGATTTCTCGTAAGATTGCGAAAGAGCTCAATATCAGCGGACCATTCAATATTCAGTTCTTGGCTAAGAACCGCGAGGTAAAGGTTATCGAGTGCAACCTGCGTGCATCGCGTTCATTCCCCTTCGTATCGAAGATTCTGAAGCGCAACTTCATCGAGACTGCTACGAAGATCATGCTCGATGCTCCCTACTCTCGTCCAGATAGTAGTGAGTTTGACATCGACCGCATTGGTGTCAAGGCCAGCCAGTTCTCGTTTGCACGTCTGCAGAATGCCGATCCCGTGCTCGGTGTCGACATGTCGTCAACCGGTGAGGTTGGTTGCTTGGGCGACGATCTCAACGAGGCAATGCTCAATGCCCTGATTGCTACTGGCTACCGTCTGCCGGAAGCAGGCTCTAACATCCTGATTTCGTCAGGTGCTGCCAAGGGTAAGGTGTCGCTCTTAGAGCCTGCACTTCAACTGGTCAAAAAAGGCTATAAGGTTTATGCTACCGGTGGTACTGCCAAATTCTTCAACGATAATGGCGTCCCCGCCACAGCCGTCTGCTGGCCCGACGAAGAAGGCGACAACAACGTCATGGACATGATTGCCCAGCACCAGTTCGCACTTATCGTCAACGTGCCTAAGAACCACACGAAACGCGAGCTTACCAACGGCTACCGCATCCGTCGTGGCGCTATCGACCACAACATTCCTCTGATGACCAACGTCCGTCTGGCCAAGGCCTATATTGAGGCCTTCACAGCACTCTCTCAGAACGATATCAAGATAAAGTCTTGGCAGGAATATAACGCATAAACGGTGATGAAAAATATTAAGTTAATAATGGCTATTGTAGGCATGCTCGTAGCTGGTGTTTCCTTCGGACAGAAGAAAGAAGCGGCAAAAACGCTCGTCGTTTACTACTCGCAAACTTCAAATACGAAGACTGTAGCACAGGAAATAGCCACTCGTCTTGGCGCAGACCTTAAGGAGATAGTCCCTGTCAAGCCCTACGACGGTGATTTCCAGGCCACCATCTCGCGCAGCATGAAGGACCGTCAGGAGGGCGTCACGCCCGAGATTCAGGCACTCGATGTTGATTTCTCAAAGTACGATGTCATCTTCCTCGGCTATCCCATTTGGTTTGGCACCTATGCTCCTCCCGTCGAGACATTCCTCAGCCAGGTTGACCTGAGTGGTAAGAAGCTGGTACCTTTCTGTACCTTCGGTAGCGGTGGTCTCGACTCTAGCGTCAAGGACCTCACCACCAAGCAGCCTAAGGCCCAGGTTCTGCCCGGCTATGGTGTTCGTGCAGCCCGCATGAAAGCCGTTCCTCATGAGGTCGACCAGTTTCTGAAGGCTGGTGGATTCATAAAGGGTAACTACACCAAACTCGATGCATTCCCCGAACAGCATGCCGTAAATGCTGAGGAATCAGCTATCTTCGACAAGGCCGTCGACGGTTACCCCATGATTCATGCCAAGGCAGAATCAGTGGCTCAGCGCACCATTCCAGGTGGCGTGGAATACCTGTTTACTGCCAAGGACTTGGGTGCTCAGCAGATGCCATCATCAGGCTCCATGAAAGTCTACGTTATTGTGCTCGACGGACAAGCCCCCGAATTCACACAAGTAGTAAGATAACCAGACAGAAAAACATAAAGAATGCGCCCCAATATGGAGTGCATTCTTTATGTGATTACGTTTTGTCTCGCGTGGCGGCAGAGTTTAGTTATTGACACTGCCACCAACTATATCGAGCAACTCGCTAGTAATGGCCTGCTGACGTGACTTGTTGTACTGCAGGTTCAGCTGACGCAGCAGCTCATCGGCATTGTCTGTAGCTGTCTGCATAGCCACCATACGGGCAGCATGCTCAGAGGCGACACTGTCGAGCAATGCCGTGTAAAGCATCAGATGGGCCAGTTTGGGAATGAGCTGCGAGAGCACAGTGTCCATATCAGGCTCGACGATGAAATTGTCGTTCAGCGGAGAGACTTCTCCCTCTTTGACCTCCTTCTTACGACGATTCTTCTTCAAATAGTCTTGGGCTTTCTTCGTGGCAATGTTTGACGTGAGGTCACGCTCGTGGTCACGCTCCAATTCGGACTCGATGTCAATGGGCAGAAACTGCTTGTTGGTCAGTATCTGCGAACCTGCCGACTTGAAGTGGTGGTAGAGAATCTCCACACGGTCCACCTCGCCATCAACAAATTTCTGCCCTAACTCCATCGCAATCTCGATGCACGCCTGCACATTGGGATGGTCGATGAGGAAAGCGTGGTCACACTTCACATCGTAACCCAACTTTCGAGCCTTCTCAGTAACCTTACGGCCAATGGGCCACACCTCGACACTGCCCTTACCCAACTCCTGCTCGTAAGCATCAACTGTGCGCTGCATCAGCTTGATAACATTAGAGTTAAAGCCTCCGCAGAGTGAGGAGTTGCTGGAAAACACGACAAGGGCAACACGCTTGACGGGACGCTCCTGGTCAAACACGGTCTGGGCTTCGGCCTCGGCAGCAAGGAACGACTTGAGAATATGCTCGAGCATGGTCTCATAAGGCAGCATGTTCTGGATAGCCACCTGCGCATGGTGCAGCTTGGAAGAAGCCACCATCTTCATGGCAGAGGTTATCTTGCGCGTGCTGTTGACTGAGGCTATGCGGCCTTTGATTTCTTTCAGGCTGGGCATAGGCTATCAAGCTTTATACGTTCCTGCAATGTCGGCCATTACAGCCTCGATCTTCTGGGTCGTAGCATCGTCAATGTTACCTGCTGCCAGCGTCTCGATAACCTCAGGAGCCGAAGAACGTAACTTGTCAAGGAATGCCGTCTGGCACTCGCGCACCTTATCGATGGGCACATCGCGCATCAGGCCGTGTACTCCACAATACAAGATAGCCACCTGTTCACCAACGGGCATGGGACTGTACTGCGGCTGAATCAACAGCTGGTTGTTCTTACGTCCGCGGTCGAGGGTCATTGCCGTCACCGCATCCATATCACTCGAGAACTTCGAGAAGGCCTCCAACTCACGATACTGAGCCTGGTCGATCTTCAGCGTACCGGCCACCTTCTTCATGGACTTAATCTGTGCCGAACCACCCACACGGGATACCGAGATACCGACGTTGATGGCGGGACGGAAGCCCTGGTTGAAGAGGTCAGACTCCAAGAAGATCTGACCATCAGTGATAGAAATCACATTCGTGGGGATATAAGCCGACACGTCTCCAGCCTGCGTCTCGATGATAGGCAGAGCAGTGAGTGAGCCACCACCCTTCACATGACCCTTCATACACTCGGGCAGGTCGTTCATCTGTTCGGCTACCTCCTGCTGTTCGTTCATCTTTGCAGCACGCTCCAACAGACGGCTATGCAGGTAGAACACGTCACCGGGATAGGCCTCACGACCAGAGGGACGACGCAGAATCAGCGATACCTCACGATAAGCAACTGCCTGTTTCGACAGGTCGTCGTAAACGACCAGTGCGGGCAGACCGCGGTCGCGGAAGTACTCACCAATAGCGGCACCGGCAAATGGTGCGTAGTACTGCATAGCTGCTGGATCGGCAGCAGTAGCAGCCACCACAATGGTGTACGGCATAGCTCCGTGCTCCTTCAGCGTCTGCACGAGGGTAGCAACGGTCGAGGCTTTCTGACCGATGGCCACATAAATACAGTATACAGGCTTGCCTGCCTCATAGAAACTTTTCTGGTTGATGATGGTATCAACAGCAATGGCCGTCTTACCCGTCTGGCGGTCGCCAATGATGAGCTCGCGCTGACCACGACCAATGGGAATCATCGAGTCGATAGCCTTCAGACCTGTCTGTAACGGTTCCTTCACGGGCTGACGGTAAATCACACCAGGAGCCTTGCGATCCAGAGGCATCTCGAAAGCATCAGCGAGATCGATGTCGCCTTTGCCGTCGACAGCCTGTCCCAGCGGATTGATGACACGTCCCAGCATGTTGTCGTTGACTCGGATAGAGGCAATACGCTTCGTACGCTTCACCACCATGCCCTCCTTGATGCCTGAAGTAGTACCGAGCAGCACGCAGCCGACATTGTCCTCCTCCAAGTTCATCACGATAGCCATCGTGCCGTTCTCGAACTCCAGCAGTTCGTTGGCCTCGGCATTGCGCAGACCATAGATGCGCGCCACGCCGTCGCTCACGGTAAGCACAGTACCAACCTCGTCGAACTTCTCGGCATTTGTGATGCCATTCAGCTGGTCGAGCAGCACCTGACTAACTTCGCTTGGTTTAATCTTATCTGACATTTGTTTTCTTCTTTTTTTCGTTAATACGTTATAACGGTATAACGTTATGACGACTATTTACTTAACTGATTGAGAATTGTGTTGAGTTTAGTCTTAACACTCGCATCCATGCGATAGGTGTCGTATTCGAGGATGAAACCGCCGATGATGTCGGGGTTCACCTCCGTCTCAAACTCCACAGTACCTTGAGTCTGGCTCTCCACCATGTGCCGCATCTTCTGTTCCGTCTCGGCGGAGACACGAGCGGCGGTAGTGAGCTTGCCACGAATGACATTCTTCTGCTTGCGGTAAAGCGTAACGTACGAGTTGGCCATAAACTGCACCATATTCTCGCGGTCCTCTTTCAGCACCAGGGCGATAAAAGCCTTCGTCAGCGGACATGCCTTACTGCCAGAGGCAGTCTCGAGCAATGTCTGCTTCGATTCCTTAGCGAGCATGGGGTTGTCGATGGTTTGACGTAGCTGAGGCACCTCGACATAACTCCTGGCCAGCGTCATCATGTCCTGATAGACCTGTTCCTCGAGTTTCTGGTCGGAAGCACTCTTCAGCAGCGCCCTCGCATATCTAACCGATATGACTCCTATATCCATACGCGTGAACCTTATTTAATTAGCAGTAGCGTCATCCAGCATGCGGTCAATCAAATCCATCTGCGACTTATCGTCACGGAGGTTCTGACGGAGTACTTTCTCGGCAATTTCTACACTGAGTGTCGCAACCTGCTGACGGATGTCAGCAATGGCAGCTTTCTTCTCCTGTTCGATGGCGATCTTCGCTTCATCCAACAGACGGGCACCCTCAGCCCTTGCCTTCTGCTGAGCCTGCTCGACGATGGCGTCGCGCGACTCGGCGGCCTCCTTCAGTATCTGAGCCTGTTTCTCGCGTGCCTCCTGCAAGATGGATTCACCTTCCTGCTGGATATTGGCCAGACGTTCCTCTGCTTCGTGGGCCTTGCGCAGACTTTCGTCGATGTAGCGGTTACGCTCGTCAACCATGTTGAGAATGGCGGGGAAACCGTACTTGGCAAGGATTCCGAAGATTACCAGGAACGCCAATAACATCCAGAACAGGAGTCCCAGATCAGGCGTCAGGATAGATGGTAATTGAGTGAAATCCATTTGCTATTCCGTTTTATTTGATCAAGAATGCACAAGCAGCGATAGCGAAGAGAGCACAACCCTCAACGAAGGCAGCCGTCAGAATCATCTGAGAGAAAATCTTACCAGATGCTTCCGGCTGACGGGCAATAGCATCAACGGCGCTACCACCAATCTTACCAATACCAATACCTGCACCGATTACGGCGATACCAGCTCCAATACCACAGCCCAGCTGAGCCAGACCTTCTAAAACTAATGATGTAATCATAACCTTAATGTTTTTTAGTTGTTAATATTTAATGTTTATTTTACCTTTTACTTTTTTACCTTTAATTACTCTTCGTGATGCTCCTGATGTGCCAAACCGATGAACACTGCACTCAGCATAGTGAACACGTAAGCCTGTACGAATGCCACCAGCAGTTCGAGGGCGTTCATGAACAACAGCATAATGATGCTGAACAGGTTCAAGCCGATACCCATACCAACACCCATGGTCCAGCCCAGGAAGATAACACAGCTGAAGCTGAGTATCATCGCATGGCCTGCCATCATGTTGGCAAATAGACGGATCATCAGGGCGAAGGGCTTGGTGAACACACCGAACAATTCAATCACTGGCATCAGCGGAATGGCTTTCAGGAAGATGGGCACATTGGGCCAGAAGATATCCTTCCAATACTCCTTGTTGCCAAACAGGTTAATGGCCAGGAATGTGCAGAATGCCAGAAAGAACGTGATATTAATGTTACCCGTCACATTAGAACCACCAGGGAAAATGGGCAACAGTCCCAGCAGATTAGTGACTAGAATGAAGAAGAACACGGTCAGCAGATAGGGGGCATAGGGCTTGTAGTGCTTCTCGCCGATAGACGACTTGATGACATCGTCATTGATCATCACCACCAGCAATTCTACGGCACCTACGAATCCGCCTGGAGCTTTACTTGTCTTGTCACGCTTCTTGTACCAGCGGGCACAGCTCAGGAACACCACCAGCAATACGGCTACCACAATCCATATCTGCAATACGTTGCGCGTAATGCTCAGGTCCAGTGGGCGCTCGGTAGTGCCATCTGCCATCTGCTCATAGATCTTGCCGTGGGCTTCGGGATTGAAGAAGAAGCCTGCGGGCAGTGAATGCTCCGTGCAGAAGTGCCACTCGCCAGTCTGCGAACTCCTGATGATGATGGGCAGCGGGAACCCGATGTGTTCTCCCTTATAGGTGGCGATATGCCACTCATAAGAGTCTGACAGGTGCTCGAGCACGATCTCGGAAATATTCAAAGATTCGTCCTTCGGCTCCTCGCCAGCCAGCATCGGAAGAGGCAGCAGCGCCATCACCAGCAAGATGCATATTGACTTTATCTGTTTCATCTAATACGTTATTTAACTCGTTATAAACGACTTGATACTCTCGAAAAGAAGATAGAGTGATGAATAAGTGATGCCATATAATAGACCAGAAACACCATGATGAACTGCATCATCGAGGTGCGGTCTGATAGGACATACCACACTGCCATGACCACCAATGCTGCCAGGAAACGGAATCCCGACACCCCCGTAATGAACGTCGTCAACATGTCGGAATGCTTGGTTGCTACCCAGCGGAAGACAAGTGCCGAAGCAATGTCGACCACCAGAACAAAGCATAAACTGACGATGAGGGGAGTCCACAAATCAAGCGTCCACATCTTCATGACTACTAACCCACAGATGGTGAGTATGCAGCACAAAACAATGCTCTGCACGATATAGTTACGGCTATTTTCCTGGATACTCATCACACGTTACGTATTTTATTCTTCGTTGATCTCTATGCAGAGACTCACCACGTTCTTCTGCACCTCCACAAAACCACCACAAATGTCGAGGGGCTTCCTCTCACCGCCAGGCAGCGTGTAAACCACCCTGCCCTTGTCGAGCGACGAGATAATCGGTGCGTGGTTGACGAGGATTTCGAACTGTCCCAGCGTTCCTGGCACCAGCACGCTCTCCACCTCACCTTCGAACTCAATCCTTTCGGGAGAAACTATCTTCAGCTTTAACATCTCGTAAATTTACAATTGTACTATGTACTATTTACAATTTATCCCTTAGCTGCCTCCAGAAGTTTCTTGGCTTTCTCCTTAGCATCCTCGATGGTACCTACGTTCAGGAATGCCTGTTCGGGCAGGTCGTCGACCTCGCCGTCGAGAATGGCATTGAAACCCTTGATGGTATCCTCGATGGGCACCATCACGCCAGGCAGACCCGTGAACTGAGAAGCCACTGCGAACGGCTGACTCAAGAAGCGCTGTACTCGACGTGCGCGGTTCACCGTCAGTTTATCCTCGTCCGACAGCTCGTCCATACCAAGAATGGCAATGATGTCCTGCAACTCCTTATAGCGCTGCAGAATCTCCTTTACACGCTGGGCGCAGTCATAATGGGCCTTACCGACTACCAGCGGGTCAAGAATACGTGAGGTAGAACCCAGCGGGTCTACGGCAGGATAGATACCCAACTCAGCAATCTTACGGTCGAGCACTGTCGTAGCATCCAAGTGAGTGAACGTTGTAGCAGGAGCAGGGTCGGTCAAGTCGTCAGCAGGCACATACACAGCCTGTACCGAAGTGATGGAACCTGACTTTGTAGACGTGATGCGTTCCTGCATGGTACCCATCTCCGAGGCCAGCGTGGGCTGATAACCTACGGCCGACGGCATACGGCCAAGAAGTGCTGACACTTCGGAACCGGCCTGAGTGAAACGGAAGATATTGTCGATGAAAAACAGAATATCGGCTGCACCACCGTCCTTACCTCCTCCATCACGGAAACCTTCAGCAACTGTCAGACCGGACAATGCCACCGAGGCACGAGCACCGGGAGGCTCGTTCATCTGACCATACACCAGTGTTGCCTGCGACTTCTTCAACTCTTCGGGGTCAACGAGACTCAGGTCCCATTTGCCCTGAGCCATAGCTTCCTTGAACTTCTCGCCATAACGGATAACGCCCGATTCGATCATCTCACGGATTAGGTCGTTACCTTCACGGGTACGCTCGCCCACTCCGGCAAATACGGAGAAACCGTTGTGACCCTTGGCAATGTTGTTGATAAGCTCCATGATAAGCACAGTCTTACCCACACCGGCACCACCGAAGAGTCCGATCTTACCACCCTTCAAATAGGGTTCCAGCAGGTCAATGACCTTAATACCAGTGGCAAGCACTTCCTTGGTGGTCGAGAGTTCCTCGAATTTGGGTGCTTCGCGATGGATGGGATAGGCGCCCTCCATATCAAGCTGTTTCATACCGTCAATAGGCTGACCGATCACGTTCAGCATACGACCTTTAATCTGTTCACCAGCAGGCATCACAATAGGTGAGCCCATGGGTGTTGCTTCCAATCCACGCTGTAAGCCATCAGTGTTGTCCATAGCCACGCAGCGTACAGTATCTTCACCGATGTGCTGCTGTACCTCGACAATCAACTGACTGCCGTTAGGACGCTCAATCTTCAGGGCTTCATGAATCTTAGGCAACACTTTCTCAGCATCCTGTCCTTTGGTATCGAAATAAACGTCGATAACCGGGCCGATAATCTGCGAAATGTGTCCTGTAATTTGTGACATAAGCAGTAATTTATTTAAAGTTGTTATTGTTTCAGTATAGAAATATGTCTGCAAAGATAGCAAAAATAATTCAAACAAAAAAATATTTGCCATCTTTTTTCAAAACAATTTGTTTTTTTGTCAACATATTCGTACCTTTGTGGCGCAAATGAACGAACTGATTACTCAAATCAACGATGCCATCTGGGGCTATATATTAATAGGTACTCTGGTGGCGTGTGGACTGTGGTTTACGTGGAAGACACGTGGCGTGCAGTTCCGCATGATTGGCGAGATGTTCCGTTTGCTGACAGATTCGGCAACATCTAACCTTGAGGAGATGACAGGCCAGAAGACCAAACACAAGCACATCTCTTCGTTTCAGGCCTTTGCTGTATCGGTTGCCACCCGTGTGGGAACAGGCAATCTGGCCGGTGTCGCATCGGCCATTGCCATAGGCGGCCCCGGGGCAGTGTTCTGGATGTGGATCATCGCGCTGATGGGTTCTGCCACGGCCTTCGTCGAGTCTACCCTTGCCCAGCTTTACAAGTTGCACTACAAGGATTCGTTCATTGGCGGTCCTGCCTATTACATCCAGCGCGGCCTGCACCAGCGGTGGATGGCGGTGCTCTTCGCCTTACTCATCACCTGCCAGTTCGGCCTGTCGAACAACTCCATTCAGGCCAACACCATCTGCGGAGCCATGCAGGAAGCCTTCGGGTGGTCGCCGCTGTGGGTGGGCGTCGTGCTGGCAGCCATGGCTCTGTTCATCGTGTTCGGCGGCATTCAGCGCATTGCCCACGTTTGTGCTATATTGGTACCACTCATGGCCATCGGATACCTAATACTTGCGCTAGTTGTTATTGCACTAAATATCACACTGATACCACATGTGATGAAAGTAATCATTATGGATGCTTTCGGCATAGACAAGGTTGCTGGCGGAGCCTTGGGAGCAACGATTATGATGGGTATAAAACGAGGTCTGTTCAGTAACGAGGCCGGCGAAGGCAGCGCCCCTAACGTGGCCGCGACAGCCAGCGTCAGCCACCCCGTGAAGCAGGGACTGATTCAGGCGTTGGGCGTGTTTACCGACACCCTGCTGGTGTGTTCGTGTACGGCTTTCATTATTCTTATCAGCGGACTTTACGATGTTCCTGAACTGAACGGCATCATGCTCACCCAGTCGGCGCTGCAGTCGGAGATTGGTGCTGCCGGCCCCGTATTCATCGCTGTGGCCATTTTCCTGTTTGCCTTTTCCAGCATCATCGGCAACTACTATTACGGCGAGGCCAACATCCGTTTCATCACCCCCAACCCAATGGTAATGACCATCTATCGTATCTTTTCCGCAGGTGTGATGGTCATGTTCGGTGCAATGGCCAGCTTCGAACTGGTATGGAACATCGTCGACCTGTTCATGGCGTTCCTCACCGCTTGCAACCTCATAGCCATCGTCATTCTTGGCAAATATGCCTTCCGCCTGTTGGATGACTACCGTGAGCAGAGGCGTCTCGGCATCAAGGAACCGACGTTCCACCGCAGCCAGTTGCCGGAAATTGAACACGAGCTGGAATGCTGGGAATAAGACATAGTGTAGCGTAATAATGTAAAAAGATGATTAGCAAGAACCAAATGAAGCTGATTCGCTCGCTGGAGATGAAGAAGAACCGAAAGAGCGAGCAACTGTTTGTGGCGGAAGGGCCGAAAGTGGTAGGCGACCTGTTGCAGGCAGGGTTCCGCCCCCATTCTATCTTCTCGACGACGTCGTGGCCCGACAGCCAGCAGATTACGGAAGACGAACTGAGGCGCATCAGTTTCCTGCAACACCCGCAGGAGGTACTGGCCGTCTTCCACATGCCGGAAACGCCTGGTGGGCTGCCTCTCCCCTCCTCTCTCGCCCTCGCGCTCGACGGCGTGCAGGACCCAGGTAACGTAGGAACCATCATCCGCATTGCCGACTGGTTTGGCATTGACACCGTCTACTGTTCGGCAGACACGGCCGACGTGTATAATCCGAAAGTGGTGCAAGCCACCATGGGTAGCATTGCTCACGTTCATATTATTTATTGCGACCTGCTGGAGCTGTTCCGGCAAGTCAGTTGTCCCGTCTACGGCACGCTGCTCGACGGGAAAAACATCTACGAGCAGGAACTCTCGGCAAACGGCATCATCGTCATGGGCAACGAGGGTAACGGTATATCGCCAGCCGTCAGAGAATGTATCACTCACCGACTGCTCATTCCCAACTATCATGCTGGCGTCCATACTGCCGAAAGTCTGAACGTCGCCATTGCCACAGCTATCACCTGTGCGGAGTTTAAGAGAAGATGTTAAAGAAGTTAACGAAGTTAGAGAAGTTATGATATTCTATTTCACAGGCACAGGCAATACGCGCTGGGTGGCACAGCAGCTGGCCAAGGCTACCGGCGAGGGACTGCTGTTCATTCCTGACGAGATGAAGAAAGACGTGATGCGTTACGAGCTGGAAGACGGTGAGCGTCTGGGATTCTGTTTCCCCACACATGGCTGGCAACCACCGAGAATCGTACGGGAATTCATCCGCAAGGCGCAGTTTGTAAAAAGTCACACAGATCTCACAGATCACACAGAAATAAGGACGAACACGGATTGTACGGATTACGTTTATGCGGTGACGACGTGCGGCGACAACATGGGCCACGCCATGCGGATACTGAACAAGGAACTGAAGCAGAAAGGCCTTCACACCAATTCTGTGTTTGCCGTATTGATGCCCGAATCGAATGTGTGTTTCTCGTTCCTGCATCTGGATACCAAGGAACGCGAGCGGGAAAAGATTGCGGCAGCCCAGCAGACGGTTGCCCACATCTGCGACGTCGTCAGCCAACGGCGCAAGGGCGTGACAGAACTCATCCGTGGGGCCATTCCCTATACCTACACCTATGTGATTGGCGGTTATTACAACAAGCACCTGATAACCGACGAGAAGTTCTGGGTCGACAGCGACCAATGTATCCAATGCGGCTTATGCGCCCGACTCTGCCCCGTGGACGATATAGAAGGACTGCCGCCACGCTGGAAGCACGACGGCAGTTGTACGAATTGTCTGGCTTGTTATCACCATTGTCCGCAGCATGCCATCCATTGGGGAAGGATGAAACGCGGACAATACGTATTCAGCTTATAACCCTCTGTCAATAGACGCGCGGACCGAAAATAGTGGTGCCTATGCGCACCATGGTTGATCCTTCGTCCACGGCTATGCGGTAGTCGTGGCTCATACCCCACGAACGCTCACAGAAATAGTCGCAGTCGGCAAAATACCGTGCTTTCACCTCGTCGAAAAGACTATGTGCCAAGCGGAACTCAGAGCGTATCTGCTGCTCGTCGTCGACATAGGAAGCCATCATCATCAGACCGCAGATGCGGACATGCTGCAACGTGCGCCATTCGCCACCGGCCAGTAGCTCGCGTAAGGCATCAGGAGTCAATCCGTATTTGGTCTCTTCCTCGGCGATATGCAGTTCAAGCAACACATCGATAACCCGCTCACATTTAGCGGCTTGCTTGTCAATCTCCTTCAAAAGCTTTAACGAGTCGACAGCCTCGATCATCGTGATGTACGGGGCGATGTATTTCACCTTGTTGGTCTGCAGATGACCGATGAAATGCCAACGGATATCGCCGGGCAGCGTCTCTACTTTCTGGCGCAGTTCCTGCTCGTGGCTTTCGCCAAACGTGCGCTGGCCCTCGGCATAGGCTGCCTCGATATATTCGTTAGGGTGATACTTGCTGATGGCCACCAGACGGACACCCTGTGGCAGATGGCTCAGAACCTCGCGCAGATTACCTTTTACGTCGTACATCGTTAGCCTTCAAACTCGGGTTTTTCGTCCTTCTGTTCCTGCTTGCCGTATTCGAAAACATCCATCAGCTTGGTCTCGGCCACAGAGGCAATGACATAGTCAATCATCGTCGTGCCCATAACGCTTTCGATATTGCCCACGGCACCTTTCAGCGTACCGGCCTGCACCAGGTAGTTGACAGCTGAGCGCTTCTCCTTCTCCGTCTTCTCGTCGATGGTGATAAACTCCAGCTTGGCCTTATACCAGCGGTCGGCCAACTCGTCGTCCGAGAAGAAAATCTCCTTATAGGGGGCTATCTTGATATCCTTGATGGTAAACTCGCCGCTGATATACGACGACATCTCTTCCATGATACGCTTCTCGGCCTCTGTAAACGACAGGGCATCAACGACATAGTTCTCATTCACTTTCTTCTGCAAGCCGTCCTCCATCACTTTCTCGTAGGCGATCTTGCACTCAAACCAAATTGCTGTTCTTGATCTCATATTTTTTTACTCTTTTACCTTTTTACCCTTTAATAGTTCTTTCCGGGCAACTGCACACCGCGGCTGTTCGTACCACCCATCTGCTGTTTTTTCTGGTTGGTGATGCGGTCGATAATCTCTGTGGCAATGAGCTGTGAGCGCTCGGGGGTAAGCCCAGCCTCTTCACCCAGTTTGCTCTGCGACTTCATCAGCTCCTCGATGGTCGACTCGCTTTCCGACAGGAATTTCTTCTCGCTGTTGCTCATATATTCCTTATTATATATCTTTGACAGGATACGGTCGGCCTCCTTCTCATACTTCTTGCGGAATATCTCCTCGGCCTTGGCCTGGAAGTCGCGCTCGGCAGCCTCATCGACCACCAGCGAATCCCCGTCACTGGTCACACCCAACTCGGCAGGGTCGAAGCCGTCGTCAATCAAATCGTCGGTTGGCTGACGGGGAGCAGGCTTCACAAACTCTATAGGCGTTGTCTCGGGGAAATATTCAAAGTACAGCCCAATGCATACCAGCGTAACCACACCCACTATCAGGAATGTGATGAGCGACTTGAAGCTGGCACGACGTTTCTGGACGGCTTTCAGCAGGTCTTCCGGGGTATCGAAACGGTCCTCTGGCGACTCGCTGGCGGCCTTCTTCAGGGCACCACGGTATTCCAACGGCAGGTCGGACTGATCGTACAGACTCATCATAAACTTTCCGATACTGTATACATCACAGCGGTCGTCGACGGAACCTCCGTTCAACACCTCGGGAGCCACATACTGAGCATCGTCGCCATAGAACCCCTGCAAGTCGCTCAAGGCGTGATAGAACGAGCCGTGCGAGAGCAACATTGCCTTGTTGTCACCCTTGCGCACAAAGACGGTCTTGGGCGAATAGCACACATGACGCAATTGCTGACTGTGCAGATAGGTGGTGGCTTCCACCAGCGATTCCAGCACAGTGTCCATGAATCCCTTTTCGGCCACAATGGCAGGATTGTCGATCAACAACTGCTCAAAGGTCTGATAGTTACCTAACTCCAGTTCCAGACGCTCCACATCACCCTGGTCATTTTTCACAGGCGTGAAGTGTATCTGATGCTTGTCAACCAGCGTGGCATTCTTCTCACACTCAGCTTGTAATGCTTTCGAGAAAGCAATGTTTTGGTTCTTTTCCGGAAGGATATCAACCACACAACGCCATTTGCCGTCCACCTGTTCACGATAGAAACCACCGATAGGCTGCATCACTTGATGCTTCTGACCTTCGTTTCTTGCTGCCAGTAATTCTTCGTAGTTCATAGTTTTCTTTGCTTTTCGGACTGCAAAAGTACAAAAAAAAAGTGAATAGTGAAGAGATTTCTCATTTTTTTCGTACCTTTGCACACGATTTACGTAAATTTACAACAATGCCGGAAATATCAGTACGCGGACTGGAGATGCCCGAGTCGCCTATCAGGAAACTCGCTCCGTTAGCAGCCGCAGCAAAAAAACGTGGAACAAAGGTCTATCACCTGAACATCGGACAGCCCGACCTGCCTACTCCGCAGGTGGCCCTCGATGCCTTGAAGCAGATAGACCGTAACATCTTGGAGTATTCACCCTCGCAAGGCTATCTGAGCTATCGCGAGAAGCTCGTCAGCTATTACGAGAAATATAATATTAATGTAACAGCCGACGATATTATCATCACCAGTGGCGGTTCCGAGGCGGTGCTCTTCGCATTCCTCAGCTGTCTGAATCCTGGCGACGAAATCATCGTCCCTGAGCCCGCCTACGCCAACTACATGGCGTTTGCCATCTCGGCCGGTGCCAAGATCCGCACCATAGCCACCACCATCGACGAAGGCTTCTCGTTGCCCAAGGTCGAGAAGTTCGAAGAGCTGATCAACGACCGCACTCGGGCCATCATGATTTGTAACCCCAACAACCCGACGGGCTATCTCTATACCCGCCGCGAGATGAACCAGATTCGCGACTTGGTGAAGAAGTACGACCTGTATCTCTTCTCCGACGAGGTCTATCGCGAATACATCTATACGGGTTCACCCTATATCTCTGCCTGTCATCTGGAGGGCATCGAGCAGAACGTCATCCTTATCGACTCTGTCTCCAAGCGCTATTCAGAGTGCGGTATCCGCATCGGAGCACTCATCACGAAGAATGCCGAGGTGCGCAAGGCCGTCATGAAATTCTGTCAGGCTCGCCTCTCCCCGCCCCTCATCGGACAGATTGTGGCCGAGGCGTCGCTGGAGACTCCTGAGGACTACCTGCGCGACGTTTACGACGAGTATGTCGAGCGCCGTAAGTGTCTCATCGATGGTCTGAACCGCATCCCCGGTGTCTATTCACCCATCCCGATGGGTGCTTTCTACACCGTTGCGAAATTGCCTGTCGACGATGCCGAGAAGTTCTGCCGTTGGTGTCTGGCCGACTTCGAATACGAAGGCGAGACAGTCATGATGGCACCAGCAGCCGGTTTCTATACCACACCTGGTGCCGGCATCAATCAGGTTCGTATCGCCTACGTGCTGAAAAAGAAGGACCTCGAGCGCGCACTCTTCGTACTACGTAAAGCACTGGAAGCCTATCCTGGACGTGTAGAGTGATGAATCTTCCGCTTTTCATTGCCCGTCGCATCAATGGTTCTGAGGGACAGCGTCAAGAGGTCAGCCGTCCTGCCATCCGTATTGCCACCATCGGTGTGGCCATCGGACTGTCGGTCATGATTATCACCGTTTCAGTGGTGTTCGGATTCAAGCACACCATCCGCGATAAGGTTGTGGGATTCGGCAGCCACATTCAGGTGGAGAACTACATGTCGCAACAAATCTCCCAGCCTGCACCCATCGCCATCAGCGACTCGCTCATGACAGCCATGAAAAGCTTTCCGGGAGTACGACATGTGGAGCGCTACTCACTCACACAGGGCATTCTCAAGACAGACGACGACTTTCTGGGCGTTGTCTTCAAGGGTGTAGGAAACGACTACGACGCAACCTTCCTTTCCGAGCATATCGTCGAGGGTGAGATGCCGAAGTTCACCAATGGACAGTCGTCCTATCCCCTGCTCATCTCGCGCATGATGGCCAATAAGTTGCGACTGAAGGCAGGACAGCGCGTCTTTGCCTATTTCATTGGCGACAACGACGTTCGAGCACGCAAATTCACCGTCAAGGGCATCTACGAGACCCATATGTCACAATTCGACCAGTCGCTCTGCTTTACTGACTACAACGTGCCCATACGCCTTAATGGCTGGGAAGCTGACGAATGCAGCGGTGCAGAAGTATTGGTCGACGACTTCGACGAACTCGACAGCATAGCCGAACAGTTCGTGCAACACGTCAACCACAGGACCGACAAATACGGCAGGTTCATTACCTCGCAGACTATTCGCGAGGCACATCCACACATCTTCTCATGGCTCGAACTGCTCGACATCAACGTGTGGATCATTCTCGTGCTCATGATTTGTGTGGCAGGGTTCACAATGGTCAGCGGACTGCTCATCATCATCCTCGAGCGTACGCAGATGATTGGCATCCTCAAGGCCCTCGGCATGCGCAACAAGACGGTGCGTCATACCTTCCTGTGGTTTGCCACTTTCATCATCGGACGGGGCATACTGCTGGGCGATATCATCGGACTGGGCATCGTCATCCTCCAGCAGCAGACAGGCTTGATCCATCTGGACCCAGCCAGCTATTATGTCGATACGGTGCCTATGGAACTGAACATCCCCATCATCGTATTGCTCAACGTAGTCACCCTGCTGGTATCGCTGTTCGTGCTCATCGCACCCAGCTTCCTCATTTCCCACATCCACCCGGCACGCTCGATGAGATATGAGTAACTTTGAACATTGAACATTACAATATCGTAATAATAAAAACAGTAAGACTATGGAAAAAACTTGGAGATGGTTTGGCAAGAAAGACAAAATCACACTTGCACAACTGAGACAAATCGGTGTTGAGGGCATTGTTACCGCCCTGCACGACGTACCTCTGGGTGAGGTATGGACTCGTGAGAAGATTCACGAACTGCGCGAGTACATCGAAAGCTACGGCATGCGCTGGAGCGTGGTTGAATCGCTGCCTGTCGTAGAGACTATCAAATATGGCGGTCCTGACCGCGACCATCAGATTGAGGTTTACAAAGAGAGCCTTCGTAACCTGTCGGCAGAGGGCATCCACTGCATCTGCTATAACTTCATGCCTGTACTCGACTGGGCCCGCACCGACCTGTTCCACAACAATCCCAACGGTGCCACGAACCTCTACTTCAACTATGCCGAGTTTGCCTACTTCGACATCTATATCCTGAAGCGTCCAGGTGCCCGCGAAGAATGGGAGCAGTTCCAGTTCCCCGAGGGTTGGGGCCAGGGGCGCAGCGTGATTGCCGAGTGCGACGAGCTGGCTAAGACCATGACTCCCGAGAAAGACCACAAGCTGGTGGAGAATATTGTCATCAAGACGCAGGGCTTCGTCAGCGGTAACTTCAGCGAGAACGACGAGGCTCCCGTCCAGAAGTTCCGCGAGTTCCTCGAGTTGTATAAAGGCATCGACAAGAAGCAGTTACGCGAAAACATGAAATACTTCCTCGAGGCCATCATGCCCGTTTGCGAGGAATGCAACATGAATATGTGTGTTCACCCCGACGATCCTCCCATCGAGATTCTCGGCCTGCCGCGCATTGTCCGCACCGAGGAGGATATCCAGTGGTTCCTCGATGCCGTGCCCAACAAGCATAACGGCTTGACGTTCTGTGCCGGTTCACTCTCGGCTGGTGCCTATAATAACGTCGTTGAGCTGGCCAAGAAGTTCGCATCGCGCACCCACTTTGTTCACCTGCGCTCATGCCACATCTTCCCCAATGGCGACTTCACCGAGGCCAGCCATCTGGGCGGACGCGCCGACCTGATTGAGCTCTGCCGCATTTTCGAGAAGGAAAATCCACAGCTGCCCATGCGCGTTGACCACGGTATGACATTTACCGACAAGCCTGGTGGCATTATGGACGAGAGCAGTCACGGTCACAACGCCGGCTACACCCTGCTGGGCCGCATGTTCGCCATGGGCCAGGTCCAGGGCATCATCGCCACCGTCGACCGCGAGCTGGGCATTCCCTACAAACAGCCCGGCTTCTTCGACTAAGACGTTGAATTCCAGAATTCTTTGATTAGGGACAAATAATAATGGCACGCTGATTTGCGTGCCATTATTGTTACTTGGCTCTTTCCGCTTCCTCACTCTTGATGAGGTCAAGGTTTAGCTGTTCGACAAACGAGAGCTTGATGTTTTTGTTCGAGGCAGCAGGCTTGTACCACGGCTCGTTATTGAAGTAATCCTGCAAATCCTTTGACTGGAACCGATAGCCGTGACGCGCCAGGATGGCATTACGCATAATGCGCAGCGTAGGAGTATCGTAGCGACGGAACCACTTGTCGTTGAGCAGTGTAGTGCTGGTATAGAAGAAACGACCGACATTGGGGTCCGACTCGGTGAAGTCATGTACGACTCCGTTACGCTGCCACTCCCATGGCGTCGTGCCCGTCTCGGTGTTGACGGAGTAGAGTCTGAAGCCCCTCAGCGTGGGCACGACTTCCCACGTGCCTTCCAGTTCGTTAAGAGCGCCATCAACCGGTTTGACAGTAATGAAGCCCGTTACGCGTCCGTTGAAGGTGATGATTTCATAGGGATAAATAATCTGGCCGATGCTCAGGCTCTCCCATGACCAACGAAGACATTTCTCACAGTCGTTCTCCTCCTCGGAGGCATATTCACCTATCATCTGGTTCAGCCAACGGCCTTTATTCAACTCCTGCGCGTCCCATTGCTGTTCGCCCGACAGGACCGACATCAGACGGTTCTCGCTGTCATAGATGCAAATAACGTCCCAGCCTTCGGACTTCTGGCGGCGGGCTGTCTTACCGACACCATATTCATTTACATAGTCGTGAGAACCGTTCATGGTGGTGTAGATCTGATGATTAAAATTCACATCCCTGTCGTAGCGCAAGATGAACTCATGTTCTTCGCCCTCGTCCATGGCATTCATCTGCACGTCGTTGTGGTCCAGATGAGTCACGGTGTACGTAATAGCCCCGTCGTACCAATGAAGGCGATTGTCAATCTGTGCCTGTGCCGGCACCACAGCACCAAGCATCATCAAAACGAAAAAAATCAAAACACTCTTTCTCATAACGAAATTTTGTATTAATCGATAAACAAATATGACAGCATCTGACATATACCCTCCAGATACTGTTGGTCAATATTGTCAAACGTGGCCAACTCCTTGCTGTCTATGTCGAGAACAGCTACTACTGCCCCACCCTTTGAGAATACGGGCACGACAATCTCTGAGCGAGAGAGACTGCTACAGGCAATATGTCCGGGAAACAGCTCTACATCAGGAACCACAATTGTCCGCTGCTCCTTCCATGCCGTACCGCAGACTCCCTTTCCGAATCCGATGTGCATGCATGCTACTGGTCCTTGGAATGGTCCAAGAACCAATTGGCCTTTGGCCGACTTCTGTCGCGACTCGGCAGAGTCCAAATGTATTTGGCTCTGCTCTCGCTGCTCCATCAGTTGACCATCCTTCACCCGATAGAATCCCGTCCACCAGAATCCCATCGCCTCGTGAATGGCGGCACAGACATTAGCCATCACCGCCACCTTGTCCGTCTCGCCATCAATCAGCGCACGAATCTGCTCTGTTAGCAATTTATATTTCTCTATCTTATCCATATTATCTGTATTATCCATTCCTGCTTCCCGCAACTTAGCCACCACCTCAGGGTAGTGCTCGTTTCGCCAACTACTGGCTACGTATATTTTGCGTTTCATGAGTGCAAAATTAAAAATTTTATTTCGATTATCCAAAAAAATTATGTACCTTTGCATCCGAAAGCATCAAGAGCAGTCATCTTTGGATGGACTCGCCAACCGAGCTTAACTTTGCCACGGTGGTCAGTACGATGTGGGAGAATTATTCACTTCAAAAACAAAAGTTATGCAACAGCACATTTATTACATCAAGTTTGCTCTGCGTTTCGCAGACATGCAAATCCCCGAGTTATTAACCGTTTTCAACGCCCAGGTGCAGAACCGAGGCTGGTCCTCTATGCGTGCCTATCACGACCAGGCACTCCTTGACGAGTTCCACCGTCGTGGCATCGATACTACTGCCGTATATGATGGCAGAGCCATCTCTTTCGTCCATCCTGTCAGGTACGACATAACCGAAAACCGGCTTATAGCCAACGGCTGAACATTCCCCCCATACAAAACTCCGCCCTTGGCAGTCTGCTCTTTGCCAACGACGGGGTTTATAATATTCTTGTGCGAGACAGGTACCAGTCCCTTATTTTTAAGTGTGGAGTGTTTATATTTTTTTATACAACAAAAGGCCATGAGACATACTCACTAAGGCCTTCTATATTCAATTAACATTTTACCTTCCATATAAATTGGACGTCCGTTGGGGTAAGGTTCATATACATGGTTGTTTTTGATCGACTCAAAGAACTTATTCTTGTCATCTTCAATGATCTTCTCAATATCAAGATTGCCAAGAGTTATTTCCTCATCGAAGAAGTAGCAGAGATATTTGTCGTGATGCGGGTCTTTATAGCCTGTTTTTGTCATTTGTTCTTTGGTCATCTCACCAATATTCTTCACACGAAATGCTTTATAGATTCCTTCCGATTCTTTCCCTGCATAGTAGAGCACGACAAACTTGGCATGTCTGATTTCATCACGGCTCTTTACTACTCCACCGGCAACATCTTTGCCTATACGCACGTTGTATGCATCATCACGTTTACCTCCTTGACGACTGAAAATCCAGTTCAAATGATCGTCATCATTAATAATGCCTATCAAGAAAGATGTGGTGGGATAATTCTCCAAATAATGCATTGTCAAGAACTGTGTTGGTACCTCGACATGTCTGACAGGCTTTACTTTTGGCAACACCTTTCGAGGGTCAGTACCTAATGGACAAGGTTCAACCGTAAACGATTGTCTAAGTTGGAATAGTACGGCATCATTCTCGTCTGCTATGGTAGCACGTAATTCGGCTTCACGCTTTTTGTCCTTTAACTCTATTCTTTTAGGGTCTCGCAAGGCCAACGAATAATACTGCTGTTCATCACCAGTATTGAATGGCTGGAACACTTTTCCAAGCAATGTCTGGAAGTTCTCACGGATATACTGCTCAGAGTCAACATCGGCATTGGCAGTCATAGCATAGAACGTGAAGTGTTTTTCCAGCATTTCTTGTGTTTCTTTGCGGAACAGTTCTCTGGCTTTTTTCCTCCATTCCACTTTAGCCGCTTCTTTGTTCCGCCCGTAGAGCCCCAGTACGAAAAGGAAGTTAACATCGTAGTGGGCAAGCATATAGGTATCACGGTCAAAAAGCCTATTTTCAAACTGACGGTTCAGGTGATACTGCTTTTTATCCTTCGACAATTCTATCTTGTCATCAGCCGTTAGGTCGTTTTGTTGGGCAGAAATAAAGAAATTGGGTATCACATTATAGCCTTCTGTCACATCATCGCGCAGTTTGATGTGTCCTTTCTGCTCTACTTTTGTACCATCGTTGAATAGGTCGAGGTTCCACTGGATGACATTCCTGGCATACGTAAACTGTTTGCTAATGGACTTGCTGTCCAACTGATTGCCTCGCTTGTAGTATTTCGAATCACCGATGTAATATACATCATCCTTACTATCGTTATTGGTTAGCACACGATATTGATACATGTGGTCAACAATCTTACCATCTGCCTGATCTTTCAACCCATCTGGCAATTGCTGGTCACCAGCAATCAGTTCATCAATGATAGCCTCAAACACAATCTGGAAGTCCTTTGCCAGCAGGTACTCTCTCCGATCTACGTTTAGGTTTATATTCTGCGGCTTTTCAAAAAAGGCGTTGCAAAGCGTCCATAATTCCAACGCCTTATCAGAAAAATACTTGTACTTTATCTGTCGCAACCTGCGTCTCCCCTGACCATCAATATACTTTTGGAATTTCTCGCCTCGAATCAACGGGAAGTTGACATTGATGTTTACAGGCAATCCGTATGTGAGCTGTATATGGTTCAGAATGCTGTAATAGATAATGAGCAGCTCTTCATCGAAGTTTACTTTCCGTTGCTTGTTCACAGGATTCATGTATGCCACACTTTGTGAAGATGACCTTGACTGCTCAATAATGGCCTGCGAATGTGCAATGGTACGAGTCCAGTTTATCTTGTTATAGCCGGCATGCATATTCTTGAGAACGAAAGTCACAAACTGCTGGTTCATCTGGTTCCATTGTTGCAATGCCAAAAGTATATCGAGAAACGTACTTGCCTTGTGCTTCTTCATCCGTCCCATCACAGGTGCCTGCTCGTAGAGAATGATGGAAGGACGTTTCTTCTCTCCTCCGTAGCGGTCGTACTCATGCTCTCGAAACACGCAGAGAGCACGATATATCCAAACGGAAAGATTGTAGATAAAGCGGTATTCCTCCTTGCTCAGTTCGCTACATTTCTCAGGATTGATCAGGTCGCGTGGCTCAATATGTCCGAACACCTTTTCATGATAGCGTTCTCCTTCGAGCAACACCTTTGGCAGGATAAACACGCAGTCGTTCAGTCGGGGATTGAAATAATAGCCAACCTTGTCGAGACTAACCTTTCCATCGGCATCATGGAACAGCAGTTCGCCAAGTACTTCTTCGCTGACGTCCTCACATTGATACGGGTATTCCTCTATTAGGATTCGCATATACAACCTTTCAGTTTGAGGTTATTCTGTTTACACCTCCGTCTCGGTATAGAGATCTGACTGCTCACCGAAAACATTATGCATAAATGTTCTGAGAGCCGTTGTGTCGACAATTGTTTTGCCACTCTCGTTTTCCGTATAAAAAGCATCAAACGATGGGTTGGCTTTGCCTTCTGTCACCTTGAAGATGAGGTTCTCTTCATCTTTGAACACATCATTCCAAAGATAGAAAACGACTTTGCCAACAAACGTCTCGCTGTCAATCTCCTTACTGCCTTTTGTCTTTGGTTTACAGAAGAAGTACCCCAGTTTCTTGTCGTCAGAACTGGTAGCGGAAGCAATCTTTTCGTTGATGGCCTTGATAAACTCCCACCAGCTGCACTCAAAGGTATATTGTTTCTCTTCATCCATGAAGTTGAACCTCACAAGCCAGTTCAGCAGTTCTTTTGTGTCTGCATCCCTACCTTCTGATATCTTGATGTATTTCCAATCCCAGCGGCGTTTGAAAGCAGAGTCGATAGGAAACAGACTTTGGTCAGAAGTATTCATCGTGGCCCAGATGTAGAGGTTCTTGGGGAGAAGCAACAGACTGCCATTCTTGATGTCTTTTGTAATTCCGTTGGGATAATGTTTCCTGTATAGGTTGTCTGTCTCTTGTGCTTTGTCATCGGCAAGGTTCCATTTCTCCGAAAACACCGCTCTCAGTTCGTTCTCAGCATCAGCATCCGTCTTGATGGGATAACTTGAAAGCCCTTCTTCGTTGCGGTCGAGCAGTTGGAAGATGTCGCCAAATATCTGGGCACAGTTGCCGCGATTTATTTCTTCTATCACAAGGTAGTGTTCCTGTTCAGGCTGTTGCCAAGCATCAATGTAAGCTTGCAAGAAAGCCTGACAGCTATACTTATATACGATGCGCTTTTCCTGCTGTGGCTCTCCTTTCTCATCCCTAACAATCTTAAGCGTCTCGCCAATCACGGTAGTCATATCTGTCTCTTCCATGTGAGGCTTATAGCAACCTACAAATGTAGAATAGTCGGTATCAGGATGGAACGTAGTACGAATGACATTCTTCCCCTCCGTCAGTCTGTTGATCTCATGCGATTTGCCTGTGCCTGGAGCACCGTAGAAAATTTGCTGTAATGAATATGTCGGCTGAATATCTGATACGTTTTGAGCCATATTAAAGTCTGATATTGATATAGATGCGATAGTATCGTTTGTACTTAATTCAAATGTCTCTTCCAACTCGACAAATGGGAGGTCTGACAATGGAAGGAGAGTATCCACTAATAATTGTGTATAACTACTGGTAAGTTTTTCCCTTAGCGCATCAAGACTTGTTTCCTGAACATCTCCATTTCTTCTAAGAAGCCATATAGCCAAAGCAAACATAGAATCCTGCGTTGGAAGGTAGTTCTTTAGTTTCTCGTATAATGACTCATCTCTATACACATTACCTCTTAATGCATATATCAAAGGGCTATCTCCTTGTTGAGGATACACAACTTTTTCCGAACTGTTCCTTGATATTTCGACTGAGCTACCTCCAAAGAAATTACTTTGTATCGTTCCTTGAATTGTTTTGCTACCAGAGTATAACTCTTTGAATGATTTAAGATAACTTCCATCATCAAAAGATATCACGTCAGCAACATACGACATGAACAACTTCTTGGCATCTTTTGAACTGCCATCCAGATAGATATCAACAGGGTCTTCCGTATCTTGATGAATGATAGATGAGCCTATTTCAACCTCTTTATGACGATAATATCTGTCCATTGCGATAAAATATTGCAATGCACTAAAACATGGAATTGACACTTGGGTCTCAACATTCTTGATACATTGAAGAGACTTTACTATTGTTTGTTTGGATAAGTATGCCATAACTATTCTGGTAAGAAGTTTAACAAAGCTCTTGCTATAACCCATCCCAAAACGGGTGGTACTGCGTTCCCAATAACCTTATATTGTGATTGGAGTGGAATGTTCCCAAAGTGATATTCATCAGGGAAGGATTGAATACGAGCACATTCTCTGACAGAATATCTACGATTCTCGACAGGGTGTGTTATACCGCAATTCTCTGGCTGAGCGGAAGCTGTAATAGTGCCATTTATCTCACCAAATGCAAAACGTCTGAAGAATTTTGGCGCATGATAGCGTTTGGGATCATCTGCTATTCTCTTGAATCTCGGTGATAACAACTCGTATGGTATGTCTTTCCATGAACGTCCCTCAAACACAATTTCTGGCAAATCTTCTTTGTGAAAGCCTGGAACAAAATAATTGAAGGCTTGCATCCCGTGACGGCACCCTCCAATCAAGTCTACAGAGTGTTGAGTTGTCTCGCTATAGTTCCAAACAACATTGTCTTGAACCTCGTGAACGCCTTGAAGAATACTTCCAAGCAACAGTTCTTCGTCTCTACCGAAACTTTTAGAAGGTATATGGTGGTGACGAACAACCTGCTCCATCATGTGGAAATCAAATGCGCCAATACCAAGTTCTGTATCGATACCAATAATAAGAACCCTGTATCGTTGCTGAGGAACGCCATAATCACTCGCACAAACAAGTTGCATACTCATTTCATATCCCATATCATGCATTCTATTCGAGATTTCTTGTGGAACTGTAGTAATTCCATCCGGCATCTTGGAAGAAAGGATGCCTCTTACATTCTCGAATACAAATGCTTGCGGACGATGTCCATTTGCAATTTTTGCCCTAATTATGCGCTCACACTCTTCAAATAAGGTTCCGCGACCATTAACATCATTGACACCTCTACGATTGCCTGCATTAGAGAATGGCTGGCAGGGGAAGCCAGCTAAGAGTATGTCAAAATCAGGGATGTCATCTGCATTCACATTCCTTATGTCTGCTAACAAGCATTCTGCTCCATCCTCGACTAATAAAGGATTGTTATTATAACATGCCTGAGCATCTGCATCAAAATCATTTGCAAAGACAATCTCTGTATTTAACCTCTCGTAATCCCTTCCCATAAAATGGAATCCACCTGTGAAGCCTAAATCTAATCCTCCACAGCCAGAGAAGAGTGATGTTACAATCTTTGGCATATATTTGCTTCATGGCAACTTAAAGCCCCTGCATTTTCTGAGAAGCGCAGGGGTGTCATGCTTTGACATAAGCGACTGGAAACGCTGCAGAATGAAGCATAACGAATCCCCCACGCTGTTCGTGCGAGGTCATTATCGTTTCTGCTTCTGCGTTGTATTAGTTTTCCAGTTCTATGTCACCAGAAGTGAAATGAATCTCGTATTGTTGTTTGTCAGTTACTCTTTATTGCCTTGTTCTTTTCTTTTTGTTCTGACAAACACCCAAAGTCAGATTAGTTTGATTTCATGTGATTACTACATACAAAAAGAGTGGGTGCTTAACTTCTGCCTGTCCCACTCTTCTGGCCTACCACAGCCAATAGCAAAAGAACAAACAGAGTAAACACCCACGTTGGAGTATATAGACACCCGTAAAGTGTGCGTTGAGGCTACACGAGCCTCGCAGCACACTACGGAGAGTATATACTACACCCCGTGGAGTCACATCTGCATTTGTCTTGGATTGCTATTCCGATTGTGGTAGTTCGAAGAGTCCAAAAACAAAGCGTCAGTAACGCCTTTCAATATGTAGTGCTCCACCCATCGGCTCCGTCATCCTCAGATGACATCGTTGCCGCATTGGGCAGATGCAGTTGCAAAAGTAGTGATAATAATTGGAATTACCAAATAATTTGAAAGAAAAGTTACTTACTCGAAGTCCCAATCCAGCACGTATTCGTCGAAGCGGATGCCGTCGATGCTGCCGTATGATTCCAGGATGCCCAGGATGTCCTGCTGCTGTTTTGGCGAGAGCCGATTCTCGCCATGATGGTAGCGGTAGTAAGGACCATTGCCGCCACTGAAATATCCTTTTACATGTCTGCGGGCCTCGGCACGGTCTCTTTGCGGCACATTATCATAAATATGCGTAAAGCCCCATGCTTTCCACACCAGCTGTTTTTCGCGGAAACACTTGCACGTGCCATCCTGCCAAGCCGTAGGATATACGGCCGATCCGGTATAACGCTCCATAGGCATCAGCAGTCTGGCCTGATAATGCATGCAACACGCTTTCTTTGCGCATTCATCGTTGAAGCACAAAGGATAACCCATCGGAACATCTTGGTAAGTCAATTTCTTCTCTTCCATATTTGTGTGAACTAAGTTTTTTGTTATTACTTGCAAAGTTATAACATTTTTGGCAAACCGCCAAAAAATATCGCCATAAAACATTATAATAAATCTATATTGGAAGTCAAATAACATATTATTTTTAAATATAAAATAAAGGAAATACTCTATAAGTTCTACATAAAACAATGTATGCATCTGATATATAGTGGCTTACAAATATCATTACATCTACATAGGTTCTACATATACTCTACTTTAGTTCTACTTATCATCTACATAACCTCTACTTAACTTCTATCCGCCATCTCTGTGAGCTTAGGAGGAAGGTAACAGTCATTGAGGCGGAGGCTGGCCAAACGTTCCCACCGTGGGACTAAGTTGTTCCCACACTGGGACTAAATTATTCCCACCGTGGGACTAAAACATTCCTACCTTGGGACTAAAACGCCCCTAATGTGAGACTGCCTAATAAGCTACGAGTAATTCTCAATAAGGGATGGTTATTGGAGAATAACCTGCCAGTATCGGAGAATAAGAAGCTGTTAAGTTGGTAGAGTTAAGGTTGAATGTTAGTAGAGGTTATGTAGAACTAAAATAGATATAAAAATTGATGAAAATATTTGCAAATACCAAATAAAATCAGTATATTTGAAGGCAGTAAGTGAATAATTAGTAGATGTAGAACTATAAATAAATATAATGAAGATAAGTTTACTGAAAATTTCGCGTAAGAAGGAGGTCATCAACCGCCTGGAGCTGTCGGAACTTGCTGAGATGATTCGCAAGAGTCCTGAGGAGAGAAAGGTGTTCAGCCTGCGACTGAACTATCAGTTTTACAAGCCGCAACGGATGGATGATGGACAGATTGCCCTTGACGACCAGCAACACAGCGTGAATCTGCCACGTATCCTGTTTGCGGTGGAGTGCATGAACTTTAAAGACATGCAGAAAGGACTGAAATACAATGGATTGGTGGTCGTAGAAGTGAACGGTCTGAAGACGTATGAGGATGCCGTTGCTATGAGGAACCAGGCAGCGAGGATGGACGAAACGGTGATGGCTTTCCTGGGAGCTTCCGGAAAGTCGGTGAAGATTGTGTGCAGAGGGGAGCTTTTTGGTAAGGAAGAAGTAAGAAGTCAGAAGGAAGATGGAAGAGGTAAGATGGAAGAGCCAGGACTGCCCACGAAGGAGGACGAGATACGGCAGTTTCATAAGAATCTGTATGAGACGGCGCGTAGGGCTTATCAGAATCAGTTCGGATTTGATATCGAGTATCTGGAACCGATGTTGGAGCGGACGGTCTATATGAGTGCCGATCCCGAGATGTACTTCAATCCGCAGGCCCGTGCTTTCAAGGCTGACGTGGAGAAGCACGACCAGCCTGAGAAAGCCGAAATATCGTGGGAGAGCGACCTGCTGATGCCTGGGCGCACCATCAAACAGTATCGCCGTTACACCTCTTTCATCGGCACCACCAATCAGATGCAGCCGCTGGTGGGGAACCACAGAGATACTGTCAACATTCGCCAGCCGCTATGCCTACTTCGATGCCAAGCGGGCCACGCCAACCGTGCTGGGCAAGGCGATGAACAACTTCCGCTTCAGTTTCAAACACCGTATGGTGAACGGCTGTTCAGAATACTGGCTCTGCGAGAAATAATGTAAAAAATTGAGCGCAACTCCCAAACAGGAATTGCGCTCAAATTTATTGATATTCAAAGTTTTGTGATTACTCCTCCACAGCAGCCTGTGCGGCAGCATTGCGCGCCACACTTTGCACCTTTAGGTCAAAGAAAGTTTCCCCTATTCATACGGGATTCGGAGGGGGGGTGCTGTAAACTATTTGGGGAAGAATAAGCAGATCTTTTTTACGACAGACCATACTTCATGGGGATTTACCCTATGAAGCTTTAGGATTTTACCCCATCCGTTTTAGAGTTTATGCCTTGAATAAAGGACTCTGGGGGACTTCAGCAATGAGGTTCCCTTTTTGGTTTATACTCTCAGTTGCCTGCGGTAATCCTGTGGGGTGGTTCCTGCCACCTTACGGAAGAGACGGATGAAATAACTATGATCGCTGATACCCAGCATATAGGCAATCTCTTTAACCGATTTGTCGGTGGTGAAGAGCAGCAATTGTGCCCGTTCCACCTTTTTCCTGTTGATATACTGAACAGGGGATATGCCGAATTCCTGTTTGAAGAGACGAATGAAGTAAGTCTTGGTTACACATGCGACACTGGCCAGGTCTTCTATCGCAATTACATCGGTAATATGCTCATGTATATGCTTCAGCACTTGATTCATGCGTTCATCGAATGTCCAAATGCGAGGTTTGGCCTCCCGGATGAAGTGCGACATAATCATCAACATGGCTCCCCTCAGTTCCATTTTCTCCCATAAAGTCATATTCTGGTATCGCTCAACGTAGTCGGATGTCTGCGAAAAGGTATCATAGCTCTCGGGGTCAGGCTCTGGCAGTCTGGCGTCAGGCTGTTGGCTGCATATATACTCGAAGAGTTGCTCTACGTCATTTCCTGCTGACACCTCGGTGGGCAGTTCATAGGTTTCCTGAAGGTTCATTTCATTCTTAAACCCCTCATACATATGAAGATAATACAGCTTGAACAACCCATGACATTCATACGAATGAATGGTATATGCCGGTATGATATACATGTGACCGGGTTTCAGCCGCATGTCTTCTTCTGGCAGATGCAGTAAGGCTTCCCCCTCTACAACAAAGAAGATGCGGATAAAGGGAGAACTCACTTTCTGCCAGTTCCAATCTGCATGATGCATCGCAAAACCGACGTTTAGCATCATCAGGTTCATCGACTCGATAGGTATCTGTATCATTGCTATATTGATTGCGCATCCGACTGCAAAAATACGAATTATTTCTGATTTGCCCATCTTTTTGATAGGACAAAATTGCGATTTAATCTCCAATATCATAATATTGTCCTATTCTTGCATAATATTTTGAACTGATATAAAGCAAATATTTCGTACCTTTGCACATAGATTCTACTAAATAAATCAAAATGAAGAAGATATTTTTTATCCTCATGCTGGGTCTGTTTGCTCTGACGGCCCATGCGCAGAACGAAATGAGTATTGAAACTGGTGTTTTTGAACCTTCATGGCAGTCGCTGTCGGCCAACTATCAGGCTCCGCAGTGGTTTGCCGATGCGAAGTTAGGAATTTGGGCCCACTGGGGACTGCAATGCGTGCCTGAGGCTGGTGACTGGTATGCCCGCGCCATGTATCAGCAGGATCAGGGGAAATACCGTGAGCACTGCAAGCGTTACGGCCACCCGTCGGAATTCGGAATGATGGACTTCATCCCCATGTGGAAAGCCGAGAAGTTTGACCCGGAGGCTCTGGTGAAACTATATAAGGAGGTGGGCGCACGCTACTTCGTCTGCATGGCTAACCACCACGACAACTTCGACAACTACAATTCGCGTTACCAGCCCTGGAACTCAGTCAATATGGGTCCTAAGCGCGACATCGTGGGCGAGTTTGAGAAGGCTGCCCGTCGGAACGGCTTGCGCTTTGGAGTGAGCAACCACTCCGCCCATGCCTGGCACTGGTTCCAGACGGCCTACGGCTACGATGCCACTGGCGAGAAAGCTGGTGTGCGCTACGATGCCTGGAACCGCACCAAGGAGGACGGCAAGGGCAAGTGGTGGGAAGGCTACGACCCGCAGCAGTTCTATGGGGGCTACAACATCGTCATTCCAAGCGGTTTTACTAATGTCGACTCGATGGCACGTTGGCATCAGGCCAATGACCGTGTATGGTCGGAACGCATCCCGGAGATGAATCCGCAGTTTGCCCGTAACTGGTTCCTGCGCTGCAAGCAGCTCATCGACGACTACCACCCCGACTTGCTCTACTTCGACGACGAGCACGACCTGCCCATGGAGCACTACGGTCTGGAGATTGCCGCCCACATGTATAACCAAAGCATGCGCCTGAACAGCGGCCGTAACGAGGCCGTCATCAACAGCAAACGCCTGACAGAAGAACAGCAGAAGGGTGTGGTGATGGACTGCGAGCGCGGTGCCTTTGCCGACATCTCGCCCCGTCCCTGGCAGACCTGCATGTGCATCGGTTCGTGGCACTACAATCGCGGACTCTACGAGAAGGGACAATACAAGACGGCAGAACGCATCGTCAAGACCTTTGTAGATATCGTCAGCAAGAACGGTAATCTGCTACTGAACATCCCCGTGCGCGGTGATGGCAGCATCGACGAGAAGGAGCGTGCATTCCTCGCTGAGTTCAAGGCGTGGCTCGATGTCAACGGCGAAGGAATCTTCGGTTCACGCCCCTGGAAAATCTATGGCGAGGGAGTAGTGAAGACAGCCAACTCCGGTTCGTTCAGAGATAACGAGAAGCTACAGGAGTCGCTGAGCGAAAAGGACATCCGCTTTACCCAGAAGAACGGCACCGTATACGCTTACGTTCTTGGATTCCCCACCTCCGACACCGTCACCATCAAGGCACTTGGTCGTAAGTCAACACAGATGAACGGCAAGAAGATCAAAAAGGTGAGACTGCTGGGCTGCGGCCAGAAAATTGTCTTCCGACAGGCTAACGACGCCCTCTACATCACTATGCCCGACATCAAGAGCACAGGAAAGTCTATCTGCTTTGCAATTATGTAATTACATACTAAATGACCAGAAATGACAGAAGGATATCATGTAAAAGAGTACGGACAGCCCGTTAAGCGGTATGTCCAGACCATGGATCTGAAAGATGATCCGGAATTGATTGCGGAGTACAAGCGACGCCATAGTCAGGGAGAAGCATGGCCAGAGATCTTGGCCGGAATCCGAGAGGTTGGCATTCTTGATATGCAGATATTTATTCTCGGCACGCGGTTGGTGATGATTGTGGAGACACCCGTAGATTTCGAATGGGATCGAGCGATGGCTCGTCTTGCCACATTACCCCGTCAGCAGGAGTGGGAAGACTACATGGCCATCTTCCAACAATGCGCTGAAGGCGCTACCAGTGATGAGAAGTGGCAGATGATGGAACGCATGTTTTATCTATATGAAAAAAACAAAACCTAGGCGTTTGTTCATTTATATTCAAACCAATCAAAATCAGCGACTCCATTCGTGTTTTCACCCTGTGTAAATACGCCGAGCATCACACCTGTGAATCCACCAATCACCTCTGTCGAGAGATAGCGGAAATCCATCTTTGCCAATGACTCAAAGGTTTTGCCGTCGTCAGACACTTGCATGTAATAATAGGCACCATCCGAACTGATACGCAGGTATGCCTTATGCCCCCGGAGTTTCATCTCCTTTGCTGAATGCGCCAGCTCTCCCAGACGGATATTTGGTCGTACAACGAGTTGTCCGTTTTTCTTTTCCACTAGAACGTCATAATGGTTATGAGGTGCCGCATAGGCCGTAATACCTGCCTGCATACCTTCTGTGAGATGCGAGGCATCCAGGAGCGTGGTGGACGTGAAGCGCTTCTCTGTCTGACGGCAAGCCACAAAGGTGGGCGAGGTGGCTTGGTCTAGAGTGGCATCCGTAGGTTTCAGTCGAAGCCAGCCTTTCCGTTCTGTCAGTGAGTAACACGACAGTTTGGGATTACCGATACTATGCCATCCCATCGCGAGTCCTAAAGAGGCGTAACTGTCGGCAGGAACATGGCGTTTCACAAAATTGAACTCTTCGCGTACTGGGTCGGCAGGCATCGGCACTTGTGGCAGCGTCTGGCAATCCATGTCCACCTGAAGGGTACCGTTTCCGTTCACCACCGGCCATGCGTTCTTGTCCCAGCGCACAGGAGCAAGCATGGTTTCCCGACCCATCACATGGAGCAGATAACCGCTGGTGCGATATCCCAGACATATCATCCACCAAGTAGAATCAGGCGCTTGTACCAGGTCAGCATGGCCAAGTCCCTGTATCTCGCTTCCTTGCATCTCCATATTGAAGTGCGAGAGGATGGGGTTGGCACGATTAGGCTCGTAAGGGCCGAAGAGGTTCTTGCTGCGCAGTATGTTGACGTGATGCCCCTGCTCTGTACCGCCCTCTGCCAGCAACAGATAGTAATAGCCATCCTTCTTATAAATATGCGGGCCTTCAGGATATCTTCCTCCGAGGCCTGTGCCCAAATGGTGGATTTCCCCCAGCTGTTTGCCTGTTTCCACGTCAATCTCACAAATCTTGATGTCGCCCTCCTTCCATAGGAAATAGCACTTGTCACCTTCAAAGTAGAGTGTCGGATCGCAACTGCCAATGGCGAAATCAATGACAATAGGTTCAGACCATTCGCCGGCAGGATCGTCGGTCCAGACATAGAAATGACGACGTGACGGGAATATTGTTGTCACCATATACAGTCGTCCGTTATGCTCACGTATGGTCGTTGCATAGACACCTGCATTTGTCCATCCAAGTTCAGGGTTTGCCTGAGTGTAAAGTCCTGACAAATCGAGTTGCGAAGGACGTGTCAGACAGTTGCCTATCTGCTCCCAATGTATCAGGTCTTTACTATGGAATACAGGTACACCTGGAAAGTACTGAAAGGTACTATTCACCAGATAGAAGTCATCGCCGACGCGGCAGACACTTGGATCGGCATGAAAACCCGGGAGTACTGGGTTTTTATATCCCTGTGCTAATGCTCCGATGGAAAAAAGGAGCATACAGATGATTGATACACTTTTTTTCATGTTTTATGTTTCCTTTGTTAATCTGTATATTGCCACTGTGGGTAAAATAACCAATAGCAACAGTGTTATCTCAACAAATGCGTATGAACCGAAGTAGTCAACCAATGTCTGGAACTTCAGTACTCCATCTACCAGAATATGTTTAAGTCCAATCTCAATCATTCTTCAACGTCATTTTCGAGTTTTTTAATCAGTTTGGCAGGGACACCACCTACTAGGGAGTTATCAGGGACATCCTTTGTGACGACGGCACCTGCGGCTATAACGACGTTGTTTCCAATCGTTATACCTGGCAGGATGGTTACGTTGCCGCCAATCCACACGTCGTTGCCAATTCTGACAGGCTCCGCATGTGCCATGTAACCACGTCTGGCCTTCGGAGAAAGCGGATGGCCAACTGTTGTAATCAGCGTATTCGGCCCGATCATCACATGATTGCCGATATAAACCTCACGGATATCAAGGATGGTCAGGTTGAAATTGCCTGTGAAGTCATTGCCAATATGTATGTTCTTGCCGCAGTCGCAGCAAAACATCTTGGCAATCCACACTCTCTCGCCAACACTGCCAAGCATCTTTTTCAGATAGGCGTACTGGGCTTCAAAATCCCTGCCGTCTATGGCATTGTATTCCTCACACCAGAGGATGGCCTGAGTCTTTCGGGCTTCCAGTTCTGCATCGGCATAGCTGTATTCCAAACCAGCCTTCATTTTCTCCATTTCAGTCATATTTCTGCCTCGATTTTTCTAAACTATCCTAAATCTAAGGTGCAAATTTACAAAATCTGCCGCAAATTCACTAACTTTGCCCTGTTAATACAACATAGTTTAAGGATTCTATGACAGCTTCAATGCCAATGTCAACATTGGCATACGACAAATCTGCGAGAAGGTTCTAAATTTGAAAAAGGAGGACTATTATAGCGGATATACCTTCCGTCATACTTGGGCAACTGTCGCACAGAACGAATGTGGCGCAACGCTTGCTGATGTGGACTTTGGTCTTAACCATGCTCATAAGACGAGACTGGCGCGTACCTATGTAAAGTTGGACTTTACTCCAGCATGGGAGCTAAATGAAAAGGTTGTAGAGAAGATTTTTTTCACTGAAGATAAAACATCTGCTAACAAGAATGATGAGTCCGAAGTTTCTTTCTTCCGTTTCTCAGCAAAACAGCTAATCAAAGGTACACTCTACTTCAAGGGAAAGATTCTAAAATCGGTGGAAGATATAGGTTTCAATAACATAGAAGAAATTATAACCTACCTAATGAAAGACCTCCCTAACACTATTCCACTACGCTCAATGGTGCAGATACGTATTGAGAACAAAGATAAAGGTCAGAAACAAGACTATACTCGAATGATTCACTAAATGTGGGTCTTCACAGGAATGACGTAACACCTGCGAAGACCCATAAATGTATTTACTCGAAAGTAAAATCAAAAGTATGGAGCCTTTCCCATTGTAAACATCGATGTAAACTCATTGTAAACATAGTATAGTTTTGATGTAAACATAGTGTAAACAAATGCCAGAATTATCCATATTTTCCTCTGAAATCGTTGAGAAAAGAAATTGGGTGCAACCCCTTATAATAAAGGAAGTTACACCCAAATTGTTGATTTTCAAAGAGTTCTGATTACTCCTCAACAGCAGCCTGCGCGGCAGCGAGACGTGCGATGGGCACACGGAATGGAGAGCAGCTAGCGTAGTTCATGCCAATCTTAGCGCAGAACTTCACAGAGCTGGGCTCACCACCATGCTCACCACAGATACCGCAGCGGAGCTCAGGACGAACCTCGCGACCCTCCTTAACGGCGAACTTGATGAGACGGCCTACACCAGTCTGGTCGAGTACCTGGAATGGGTCAACCTTCAGAATCTTCTTGTCGAGGTATACAGGCAGGAACGAAGCGATGTCGTCGCGGCTGTAACCGAAGGTCATCTGAGTAAGGTCGTTGGTACCGAATGAGAAGTACTGAGCCTCTGAAGCAATCAGGTCGGCGGTCAGGGCAGCACGAGGAATCTCGATCATAGTACCAATCTCGAACTCTACCTCGATGCCATACTCCATGAATACCTCCTTAGCGGCATACTGGATCACTTCCTTCTGCTGCTTCAACTCCTTCACAGTACCAATCAGAGGAACCATGATCTCTGGCATCGGGTTCTTACCTTCCTTCTTCAGCTCGCAAGCTGCAGAGAGGATAGCTTTAGTCTGCATAGCGGTGATCTCAGGGAATGTGATACCCAGACGGCAACCACGATGACCCAGCATGGGGTTGTTCTCAGCGAGTGAGTCAACACGACGCTGAATAGCCTCGAGTGATACGCCCATAGCCTCTGCCATCTCCTTCTGGCCAGCCAGATCGTGGGGAACGAACTCGTGGAGAGGGGGATCGAGCAGACGGATGTTGACGGGCAGACCGTCCATAGCCTCGAGGATGCCCTTGAAGTCGGCCTTCTGATAAGGCAGCAGCTTAGCCAGAGCCTTCTCACGACCAGCAACGCTGTCAGCGAGAATCATCTCACGCATAGCAACGATCTTGCTGGGCTCGAAGAACATGTGCTCGGTACGTGTCAGACCAATACCCTTGGCACCGAAAGCGCGAGCAACCTGTGCATCGTGAGGTGTATCAGCATTGGTACGTACGTGCAGCTTGGTGTACTTGTCGCAGAGGTCCATCAGCTCCTTGAAGTCGCCAGAGAGCTCAGCAGCCTTGGTGGGCACCTCGCCAGCGTAAACCTGACCAGTGGTACCATTCAGAGAGATGAAGTCACCCTCCTTATATACTGTGCCGTCAATCTCGACAGTCTTATCCTTATAGCTGACGTTCAGAGCGCCTACACCTGATACGCAGCACTTACCCATACCACGAGCCACCACGGCAGCGTGAGAGGTCATACCACCACGAGCGGTGAGGATACCCTCAGCAGCAGCCATACCAGCCAGATCCTCAGGAGAGGTCTCGATACGAACGAGCACAACCTTGTGACCATTCTCGTGCCACTCCTTAGCGTCGTCAGCGTGGAATACAATCTGACCACAAGCAGCACCAGGAGATGCAGGCAGACCCTGAGCGATGACCTTAGCCTGAGCAAGAGCCTTCTTATCGAATACGGGGTGCAGCAGCTCGTCGAGCTTCTGAGGCTCGCAGCGCTGGATGGCGGTCTTCTCGTCGATCATACCCTCGTGGAGCAGGTCGATGGCAATCTTCACCATGGCAGCACCAGTACGCTTACCGTTACGTGTCTGGAGGAACCAGAGCTTGCCCTCCTGTACGGTGAACTCCATATCCTGCATATCGTGGTAGTGGTGCTCCAGCTTGTCCTGGATGCCATTCAGTTCAGCATAGATCTCAGGCATAGCCTCCTCCATTGAAGGATACTTGGCTACGCGCTCAGCCTCAGAGATGCCAGCGCGCTCAGCCCAGCGCTGAGAACCAATCTTCGTGATCTGCTGCGGGGTACGGATACCAGCCACAACGTCCTCACCCTGTGCGTTAACCAGATACTCACCGTTGAACAGGTTCTCACCATTAGCAGCATCACGGCTGAAGCATACACCAGTAGCAGAGGTATCACCCATGTTACCGAATACCATAGCCATCACTGATACGGCAGTACCCCACTCGTCGGGGATGCCTTCCATCTTACGATACAGGATAGCGCGCTCGTTCATCCAAGAACGGAACACTGCACAGATAGCACCCCAAAGCTGCTCGATAGGATCGTTGGGGAAGTCCTTGCCGGTGCGCTCCTTGATGGCAGCCTTGAACAGCTGAACCAGCTTCTTCAGGTCTTCAACAGAGAGGTCCTTATCCAGCACAACACCGCTCTCCTTCTTTACCTTCTCGATGATCTCCTCGAATGGGTCGATATCAGTCTTGTTGACAGGCTTCATCTCGAGCACCACGTCACCGTACATCTGTACGAAACGACGGTATGAGTCGTAAACGAAGTGAGGATTGTTGGTCTTCTTCACCATACCCTCGGCAACCTCGTCGTTCAGACCCAGGTTCAGGATGGTATCCATCATACCAGGCATAGAAGCACGGGCACCAGAACGAACAGAGACAAGCAGAGGATTCTCCTTGTCACCGAACTTCGAGTTCATCAGACCCTCGATGTGCTTTACAGCAGCCATCACGTCGTCGTTCAGCAGCTCCATAATCTTCTGCTGACCAACCTGATAGTACTCGTTACAACAGTCGGTTGTGATTGTGAAACCTGGAGGAACGGGAACACCAATCAGGTTCATCTCAGCAAGGTTTGCACCCTTACCACCAAGTTCCTCACGCATTTTTGCATTACCTTCGGCCTTACCATTACCGAAGAGGTAAACTCTTTTTTGGCTCATAAATTAATCTTTTTTCTATTGTTAAATAATAAATAGTTTCTCTGAAATTCGCAGTAATGACTGCAAAGATACGAATAAAATCGAAAACATGCAAGAATTTTGCATTTTTTAAAAAGAAAAAGATTGCCGACACTGTGCGGACAGTTAGTCGAAAGCTATTTCCAGCACTTCTGTGGTATCTCCCGATACAGCTACACGCTGGTCCGTACGTAAACCGACAGCCCACACAATGACACCTTGAGCATCCACAACTACCAACTGACGACGCTTCTGGAACAGCGTCATCTTCAGATCGGTCATCATGTCACTCAACAGTTTGCTGCCATGCATGCCAAAAGGAACCATACGGTCGCCCTCCTCTACCCTTCTGACGGTGAGCGGAAAATGCACCTGAGCAGCATCAAGGGTCGCCAAATCGGATTTCCTGGAAATATAAGGAGGACACTTACGGACCTTGATGGCATTTTCACCTATTATATATTTACCCTCTTCAGGAATCACCGTCTTTTTCATCGGTTTCAACGATGGTTCTACGATCAGACGCTGACGATCCACTAAAAGGTCGTAGCCTGTCGAAGGGGTAAAGATGCTGCCCGTCGTAGCATGCACAACCTGCTCTATCTGACTGCCGTTGAAACCGTAGTCTTTGAGCCACTCAAAGATAATATATTCGCTTGAGCCGAACTGATTCAATTCACTCAGATTCAATATATTACTATCTTTATATGAAGCAACAATCCCATCTAACACCTCCTGGGCTTCCATCAAGTGCTCAGCCGTACGCTGGATATTCTCGGAAACAGCAGGATTCAGTTCACGTAGCATCGGAAGAATGTTCAGACGGACTTTGTTTCGCATCACATCGTCCTCCAGATTGGTACTGTCCGTCACATACGCCTGACCACGCTCTGCCAAATAAGCCTCGATTTCCTCCCTCGAAACACACAATAGTGGTCGCAGAATCACACAAGGGGTCTGACCCTTTGTGTGGACTTTCGGCTGAATACCCGTCAGGCCACGCAAGCCCGTACCACGGACGAGATTCATGATTACCGTCTCCACCGAGTCGTCACGATGGTGAGCCACACAAACGCCCGCAGCACCGAGGTCTTTGCTGAGCTGGGCAAACCAGTTGTAACGTAACTCACGGGCTGCCATCTCGATGCTCACCTTATGCAGTCCGGCATAGGTCCGTGTATCAAAATGCACACGATGCAACTCGACACCCAACCGTTCGCAAAGCGATACGCAAAACGCCTCGTCACGATCGGACTCGTCACCACGCAGACGGAAATTGCAATGAGCAGCATGGACGCGATAGCCAGCCTCGTGCAACATCAGCAACAGGCAAACACTGTCCGCACCACCACTTAAAGCAACAAGATACAAGTCGTTGATATCAAGTAGCTTATGTTTTTTAATATATTCATCTACCTTACTCCACATAGAGTACCAAACCCTTCAGGTATTCACCCTCAGGATGATAGATGTTGATGGGATGATCGGCAGGCTGATGCAACTGATGAAGAATACGCACCTTACGCTTGGCCAAAGCAGCAGCCGTAAATACGGCATTGCGGAAATGGTCTTTGGTAACCACCTGGGAACAAGAGAACGTGAACAGGATGCCGCCACGTTCGATTTTCTCGAAAGCCTTCTGATTCAGGCGTGTGTAGCCCTTCAGCGCATTGTGCAGGGCACCACGGTGTTTGGCAAAGGCAGGCGGATCCAGTATTATCAGATTATAATTAGAACCAGCTTGTTCCAAATATTTGAAGGCATCTTCACAAAAGGCCTCGTGACGCGGGTCATTAGGGAAATTGAGTTCCACATTCTGCTTGGTCAGTTCAATGGCCTTAGCCGAACTGTCGACACTATGCACCAACTCTGCTCCGCCTCGCATGGCATAGAATGAGAAACCGCCTGTATAGCAGAACATATTCAGCACACGCTTCCCCTTGGAAAACTTCTCCAGCAACGAACGGTTCTCGCGCTGGTCGACAAAAAAGCCCGTCTTCTGACCTTTCAGCCAGTCGACACGGAACTTCAAGCCATTCTCCGTTGCAATGTTGTCATCACTGCCTCCAACGAGAAATCCACTCATGTCGTCGGCAGTCATAAAGGGAAGCGTCGTCTCACTCTTATAGTAAATATTAGAAATGCGCGATTCCATCACAGAAACCAATGCCTGTGCAATGGCCTTACGACAGAGATGCATGCCGATGGAATGGGCCTGCATGACGGCAGTCTGACCATATACGTCAATAATCAGTCCAGGCAAATGGTCACCCTCGCCATGTACCAGACGGTAGGTGTTGTTCTGGTCGTTGTCGGCAATGCCAATAGCCTGACGCATCTGGAGTGCAGAACGTAAACGGGAATACCAAAAGTCGTCGTCGATATTGACGTCGGAGAACGTGAGTACACGGACGGCAATAGAGCCTTCCTGATAATGTCCGACAGCAATGAAATCTCCTGAATGCATCATTACACGTACCACATCGCCCTCGGAAACACTTTCTTCAATAGCTGCAATAGCACCCGAGAACACCCAAGGGTGAAATCTTTTGAGGCTCTCGTCCTTTCCCCGTTTAAGCCTGATTACTTTGTACATCGTCTATCACTTTTATCAGTTCATAATCACCAGTACGTTCCAGCCGCATCAATTCTTCGTAAAGCATGATGCACGACCATGCATCAGTCGCAGCATACAGTTTTTGCTTATCGTTCAGAATGTCGGCCTCCCAATTCGTCAACTGCTCGCGTTTAGAAATACGCTGTGCAAAGAAGTTGGCATAGAGTTTCTGCAGACTCAAATCCTCGACACCGATTTCACGCACATGGTCTTGAAGGTCTACAAAACATCCTGCGTTGAAATCGCCCAATTTATGCAGTGAGTTCAGGTCATCGCGCAATGACAATCCTATTTTAGGTACCGTTGTATCCTCTAACAACTGTTTGACTGAGGGAGATAGGTGGAGCTGATTCAGACGGAATAGAAAGCAAACGTCGTGGGAAGACACCTGAAGGAGGGACACCTGATGCATTTGTCCCTTCTTAAAAGAAGGACGCGTCTCAGTATCAACGCCCAAAATCGGCTGCGACAACAGATAACTGACGGCTTTCTTAGCGTCACGCTCCGTCAGAATCACAACAATACGCCCCTCGAAGAGCGCACGAGGAAGTTGGGCTATTCGCGTTTTATCGTATTTACTATAAATCGTTTTCATCATTCGGGGTGCAAAGGTACGAATAAGTGAGCAAAAATCCAAATAAAAATAAAAAAACTGCCATTTTATGATGACATCTAAGAATTTATTCGTAATTTTGCAAATTGTAATCATTGAAATAACAATATGGCAAAGAAAAAATCCAGCAAAGCCTCAGAGAAGAAAGCCTCGTCTTTTGGAGAGGCATTAGGCTTTAACAATATATTCCATAACGAGCGCATCAACTTCGTGATAGGTTTCCTGCTTCTTTTTATTGCAGGCTATCTGATATGGGCTTTCGTTTCGTATTTCGTTACCGGCACAGCAGATCAGAGTCTCATTGAAACGCCAAAAGACGGTGAGATACTGAATGAGCACCATGAGTTCCAAAACGCCTGTGGCAGTATCGGTGCCTACGCATCATGGTTCTTTATCAAACGCTGTTTCGGATTCGCAGCATTCCTCATCCCCACATTCCTGTTGTTGTTGGCAGTCAACATGATGCGAGCCTATAAGGTCGGGCTGTTAAAGTGGTTTATGTGTCTGGCTGTCATCATGATATGGGCATCGATTACGATGGCTAAATTTTTAGCTCCATTCTTTGAAAATGCCTGTTTCAATCCAGGTGGAGATCACGGACTGGCCATTTGCCAGCAGATAGAAGGATTCATCGGCACACCCGGTCTGACGGCCATCTTAGCACTGACAGCCATAGCCTTCCTTGTATACCTCAGCATGGAGACGGTTATCGTTCTCCGCAAGATCATGAATCCGTTCCATTATCTGAAGAGCATCCCCATGACCATCAATATCGGTGGAGGTGACAGTGAACAGGGTACTATGGATGGTATTGTCGAAGACCCAACCGTGTTTGACAATCCCGAAACACAGACGGTAGAGTTTGAGGATATCGATACTCCCAAGACTTCCGGACTTTCCGGATATACCGAAAAGCCTGACTACAACGACCATTCCGAGCAAGTCGGCACGACAGACTCTGAGGACGTTGAGATGACGGTTGAAACGGGTGAAAAGGAGGAAATGGCAGACAGTAAGACGCTCACCGACAACTATGGTGACCTTTCTACGCCTTACGACCCCAAGCGCGATTTGGAGAACTACCACTATCCCACTCTTGACCTGTTGCAGAAATATGAAAGCGACGGCAAGCCCTACATCGATATGGAGGAACAGACACGCAACAAAAACCGCATTGTCGAGGTGTTGCGCAACTTTGGCGTGGAGATCAGCAGTATCAAGGCCACCGTTGGACCAACCATCACGCTGTATGAGATCACTCCCGCCCCAGGAGTACGTATTTCCAGAATCCGTAACCTGGAAGACGACATAGCACTGAGCCTTTCTGCACTGGGCATCCGTATCATTGCCCCAATTCCAGGCAAAGGAACCATTGGTATTGAGGTACCAAACGCCAAACCAGCTACCGTATCGATGGAATCCATCCTGAACTCGAAGAAGTTCCAGGAAACGACGATGGAACTGCCTTGTGCCGTAGGTAAGACCATTACCAACGAGGTCTTTATGTTCGATCTGGCCAAAGCGCCACACTTGCTGGTAGCTGGTGCTACTGGTCAAGGTAAGTCGGTCGGACTGAATGCCATCATCACCTCTTTGTTATATAAGAAGCACCCGGCTGAGTTGAAGATAGTACTCGTCGACCCAAAGAAAGTGGAGTTCAGTGTCTATGCTTCCATTGAGAATCACTTCTTGGCCAAGATACCCGACGACGACTCAGAACCCATCATCACCGATGTTACCAAGGTGATTCACACGCTGAACTCGCTGTGTAAGGAGATGGATACCCGCTACGACCTGCTGAAGATGGCACAGGCCCGTAACATCAAAGAGTATAACAAGAAATTCATTGACCGTCAGTTGAATCCTGAGCATGGTCATAAGTATATGCCATATATCGTGGTGGTTATCGATGAATTTGGCGACCTGATCATGACTGCCGGCAAGGAAGTTGAATTGCCTATTGCACGTATTGCCCAGCTGGCCCGTGCGGTGGGTATCCATATGATTATTGCTACCCAGCGTCCTACTACGAATATCATCACAGGTACCATCAAGGCAAACTTCCCAAGCCGTATTGCCTTCCGTGTGGGTGCCATGATTGACTCACGAACCATTCTGGACCGTCCTGGTGCCCAGCAGTTGGTGGGCCGAGGAGACATGCTCTATCTGAACGGTGGTGAGCCCGTCCGTGTGCAGTGTGCCTTTGTAGACACGCCTGAGGTGGAGCGCATCAATAAGTTCATATCCGACCAGCAGGGCTATCTGTCGGCATTTGAACTGCCCGAGCCAGACACTGATGACGGCGATGGCGGTGAGAGCCGTGATGTGGACATGCAGCATCTGGATCCGATGTTTGAGGATGCAGCACGTCTAATTGTCCGTGAACAGAGCGGTAGTACCAGTTTGATTCAGCGTAAGTTCGCCATTGGCTACAACCGTGCTGGTCGCTTGATGGATCAGTTGGAAAGAGCAGGTATCGTGGGAGCCGCCCATGGCTCCAAACCCCGCGAAGTATTAATTACAGACGAAAACAGTTTAGAAAATCTATTATCACAATGGAGAAGCTAAGGATAACAATTGTTGCACTGCTGATAGCAGTAGCATCGTATGGTCAGACAGCAAAAGAAGTCTTGGACAAGGCTGCTGCTGCTGTTTCTAACAAGTCGGGCATTACCGCCTCGTTCACACTTAAGGGTGGGCAGATGAACGACAAGGGTACCATCAACATCAAGGGAAAGAAGTTTCAGATTACCACTCCCGACGTTGTTATTTGGTTCGACGGGAAGACTCAATGGTCGTATGTCAAGAAAAACGACGAGGTAAACGTCTCGAATCCGAACGAATCGCAGTTGCAGGCCTTGAATCCCTATAATTTTATATATATGTATAAGAAGGGATATAATAGTACGCTGGCCAAGAAGGGCAGTAACTACGAAGTTCACCTGACGGCAACAGACAAAAAGAAGTCGGTTCAGGAAATGTATATCACCATCCAGCCAAAAACCTACATTCCATCAGAGATTCGCATCAAACATCCAAGAGGGTGGAACACCATTGAGGTGAACAACGTCAAGAAGGCTAATCTTTCCGATGGAATCTTCCATTTTAACTCAAAAGACTTCCCCACAGCAGAAGTAATCGACCTCCGATGAACAAGATTAAACTATTCTTTCTGTTGCGCAAGAACACGAAACTGAGTGAGAAGCGCAACCCCATGTTTGAAGCCAACCAATATAGTAAGTTGTTTGGCTATATCATGGCCAGCATATTAGCTATCGAATTCATTGCCATTGGCACCTTTCTCGGCTGGTTGGCAGCAAAGGAAGATATCCCCATGATGCTCTTCTACATCATGCCGTTCCTGCTCATTCTTGATTTCGGCATGCGCTTCATGACCCAACAGACTCCGATGATGCTGGTCAAACCCTACCTGCTGACTCCCATCAGCAAATATACAGCTATCGATTGTTTTCTCATCAGGCAGGTTCTTGATGCCGGCAACCTGTTCTGGATGGTCATTTTCCTGCCTTACGTTTTCATCGTCTGGTGTGGTGGAGTGACGTTTTGGACAGCCATTGGCATGCTGCTGCTACTTCACTTCATGGTGGTTGTCAATAGCCAATGGTACCTGCTGGTTCGCACACTCGTTAATCAAAGCATGTTCTGGTGGGCTCTGCCAGCTGCATTCTATGGACTCTTAATAGCTCCGTTCTTCGTACTACCCGATGATCTGCTTGACAAATACACTGATTTCATCGAGGATTGTTTCGAACGTATGAACTCACTATGGTGGCTCTTCCTGCTATTTGCCCTCCTGTTCACCATACTATTTGCCATCAACCGCTATTTGCAGATGCATCTGGTGTACGACGAAATCTCATCGAAAGAGAAAGCTAAACTCAAGCATGTGTCGCAATTTACGGCTCTCGACCGCTTCGGACAAATTGGCGAATACCTGAAACTGGAACTGAAAAGCGTTATGCGCAACAAGGCCATCCGTACCCGTTTTCTACAGGCTGTCATACTGCCTACGATGTTCTCGCTGTGCATAGCCTTCCTCGACATCTACAAGACATCTTTCGAGCGCAACTTCTTCTGCCTCTATGCCTTCATTTTCTTCGGTGCGGCTAACCTTGTCAAGATTATGTGTCCTGAGGGTAACTACATTGATCTGCTGATGGTGCACAAGGAAAATATTCTGACCTTGCTACGTGCTAAATACTATTTCTATTGTGCTGTACTGCTGTTACCCATGGTCATCACACTTATTCCCGTATTCACAGGAAAGTTCACCATACTCATGATACTGGCCTACCTGCTGACGGCTACGGGTCCTGTCTATTTCATGCTTTTCCAACTGGCTGTCTGGAACAAACAGACGCTGCCACTCAATGACAAGATTACAGGAAAAAACCAGATGGAGAACAAATGGCAGGGCATCGCATCGATGGTGGCTATGTTCGTACCTGTCATTCTTGTGTTGATATTGCAAGCTATCTTCGATGAAAATACAGCTTACATTACCCTCATCATCATCGGTGCCGCCTTTACACTCACCGAGAGTTGGTGGCTTCGAAACATCTATCGCCGAATGATGAAACGTCGCTATGCCAACCTTGAAGGGTTCCATAGTACGAGGTGAGTGACAAGTGATAAGTGATGAGTGATGAGTGATGAGTGATGAGTGATAAGTAATCAGAATGAAAACGATTCTCATTCAGGTTGGGAAGACGGTGAATAAGCACTTCATAGTCGGTATCAACGATTATGTGGAACGTATCAATCACTACATGCCATTCGACGTGATGACCATTCCCGAATTGAAAAACACCAAGAATCTGACGGAAGATCAGCAAAAACAGGCCGAAGGAGAGCTTATCATCAAACAGCTCCTGCCCTCGGATACGGTAGTTCTCCTCGATGAACACGGCACAGAATATCGCAGCATAGATTTTGCCCGTTGGCTGGAGCAAAAGCGCAATACGGCACGCCGTCTCATCTTTGTCATTGGGGGTCCTTACGGATTCTCGAAGGACGTCTATGCAAGGGCCAACGAACAGGTGTCGCTTTCCAAGATGACGTTTTCCCACCAGATGATTCGCCTCACCTTTACCGAGCAAATCTATCGTGCATGCACCATTATCAAAGGAGAGCCCTACCATCACGAATGACAGTAGGGCTCCATCTTACATCTTACTTCTTCCATCTTACTTCTTCCCTCTTACTTCTTCTCAGGAATCTGCTTCAGCACGTCGAGCAGATGATCCCACACCATTTGTACGGTAGGAATATGCAGTCGCTCGTCCGGCGTGTGCACAAAGCGCAGCGTAGGACCAAACGACACCATATCGAGGTTCGGATAACGCTCCGAGAACAATCCACACTCCAATCCGGCATGAATACCACGCATGATGGGTTCCTTGCCAAACAGTTTCACATACGATTCCTTGACGATTCGCTGCAGGTCACTGTGTGAACGCATCTTCCAAGCAGGATAGCCGTCGGAATGCTTCACCTCGGCTCCAGCCAGTCGGAAGCATGCACCAATGGTAGCACACATATTGTCGAGGTTCGACATCACATTGCTTCGCTGCGACGATAAGATATCGATGGAATCGTCAGTAGTCTTAATGCTGGCAATATTGCTGCTGGTTTCCACCAAACCGTTCAGAGCAGGATCCTGGCAAATGGCATAGATACCATTATCCACAGCCTGCAGGGCAAAGATGAAGTTGCGTGCTACCCCACTCTCGATGACAGGCTCAGGATCTGTGCTCTCCATCGTCCACACCATCTGCGTATCCGTCACGCAGAACTCGTCCTCCACCTGCGAAGCAAAAATGTTCCAATCGGCCTTTATATTTTCCTTCACATCATGCGGTACGGCAATGACAAACATACCGTCACGGGGAATGGCATTGTGCAGCTTGCCGCTGTTGAACTGAGCCAGACGAACACCTTCGTATTTATTGATGGTCTGATAGAGGAAACGACCCAACAGCTTGATGGCATTGGCACGCTGCTTGTTGATATCATCACCCGAGTGACCACCCACCAAGCCCTTCAACTGAGCACGCAGGAAGAACAGCCCGGCAGGAGCATCGACCTTTTTAATGGTAAACTTTGCCGTTGTATTACGTCCGCCGGCACAAGAAACAAAGATCTCACCCTCGTCCTCTGAGTCGAGGTTAATCAGGTAGTCGCCTGTCATAAAACCAGCCTTCATACCCTCAGCGCCAGTAAGACCTGTCTCTTCGTCACGAGTGAATACACACTCGATGGGACCATGCTCGACATCATCCGATGCCAATAATGCCAGTTCCATCGCACAACCGATACCGTCGTCGGCACCCAGCGTCGTACCCTCTGCTGTCAACCACTCACCATCAATATAGGTCTTGATGGGGTCGTTGTCGAAATCAATCTCGTAGTCCACCAGTTTATCGCACACCATATCCATGTGGCTCTGCAGAATTACCGTCTTGCGGTTCTCCATGCCTGGTGTGGCACCCTTGCGGATAATGACATTACCCGTTTCGTCTACTTTCGTATCCAATTCGTGGCTTTCACCCCAATCTTTCAGATACGCAATCATCTTCTCTTCGCGCTTCGAAGGACGCGGAATTTGGTTAATCTTCGCAAATTGCTCGAAGACAACAGCTGGTTTTAACTCACTTTTATTCATAATTAATATTTATTTAAATGTTTCATAACTCATGTTTAATCTTTATTTTGTACCTTTGCAGGCGAATTTGCACGCAAAGTTAATCATTTATGACGAAAATACTGCTATCAAGTGCGTTAATAATTGCTATCGGCATGGCTTTTTTGCTTGTGAAAGTACTTTTTCGCAAGAATGGCACCTTCTCGTCCCAGCACATCCACGACAGTAAGGCCATGAAGGATCGCGGCATCCACTGCGCCATTGACCAGGACCGCGAGATGCGTACCAAGAGCAGATTTGCCGTTAAAGAGAAATCAGACATCGCATTATCGGAATAACAAAATAATAAAAATAAAAAAGGAAAAAATGAACAAGTACATGATGATGGCCGCAGGTGCTGTATTGGCACTGGCCTCTTGCAACAATGCAAGCCCCAAGATGGATGAACAACCTGCAACAGCCGACAATGGTACTGCTGGTGGTGTGAAGATTGCTTACGTAGAGGTTGACTCACTGATGACACAGTATGAATTCTGCAAGGAGTTTACGCTGACCCTTCAGAAGAAGAGCAACAACGCCCGTAACACGCTGAACCAGAAAGGTCAGCAACTGCAGAATGCTGCTGCTAACTTCCAGCAGAAGCTGCAGAACAACGGTTTCACCTCTCGTGAGCAGGCTGAGAGCCAGCAGGCTGCCATCCAGCGCCAGCAGCAGAGCCTTCAGGAGCTGCAGGCCCGTTTGGAGAACGAACTGGCTCAAGAGACTCAGAAATATAACGAGGCCCTTCGCGACTCTCTGATGCACTTCCTCGATGCCTACAACAAGGATAAGAAGTACGATCTCATCCTGACCAAGCAGGGGGACAACATTCTCTATGCAGCCAAGCGTTTCGACATTACCAACGATGTCATCAACGGCTTGAACAAGCGTTACAAGAAGGCACCTGCCAAGAAGGAAGAAGCCAAGAAGGACGAGAAGAAGTAAGAGGTCAGATGTAAGATGTGAGGAATGGACATCCAGAAGATTCTGACGAAACTCCGCATCACAGAACTTAACGAGATGCAGCAACACGCCGCCGAAGCCATCACTGGCACCGACGGTGATGTTGTTTTGTTGTCTCCTACCGGTTCGGGCAAAACGCTGGCCTATCTCCTACCCCTTGTACAACTGCTTGACAGCACCTCCGATGACGTTCAAGCCATAGTAATCACACCTGGCCGTGAATTAGCCCTACAGTCAGATACCGTACTGAAAAGCATGGGTTGCGGTCTCCGTTCTACAGCCTGCTACGGCGGTCGTGCAGCGATGGACGAACATAAGGTATTGAAAGAGATACGTCCGCAAATCGTCTTCGGCACTCCTGGACGTCTGAACGACCACCTCGACAAGGAAAACCTATCGCGTTACCAGATTCGCTATATGATTATCGATGAGTTCGACAAGTGTCTCGAGATGGGATTCCAGAGTGAGATGCAGAAACTCATCAAAAGCTTGCCTGGTCTCCAACGCCGCATTCTGTTATCAGCCACCAATGCTGAGCAGATTCCTCAGTTTGTCAACATGGCTAGGAAAGGTACGCTGATAGACTTCTTACCTGAAGACGAGCAGACCTCCGAGCGTGTCACACTCTACGAAGTGCATAGTCCACAAAAGGACAAACTCGATACGCTCCGCCAACTGCTGTTAAGTTTTGGCGACGAAAGCAGCATCGTGTTCCTCAACTATCGCGAGTCGGTAGAGCGCGTCAACAGCTACCTGGTTGAACAAGGCTTTACCACCAGTTGTTTCCATGGTGGTCTGGAGCAACGACAGCGTGAGGATCAGCTCTATCGGTTCAGCAACGGATCGGCAAACGTCCTTGTTGCTACCGATTTGGCATCACGCGGTCTCGACATTCCTAACATCCAGAACATCATTCACTACCACCTGCCTGAGAGCCAGGAAGGCTACATCCACCGTGTAGGTCGAACGGCCCGATGGGATGCCACAGGTCACACGTTCTTCATCCTTAATAGCCAGGAGCACATCCCCGACTATGTCGAAGGCAACATCGAGAAGTATCTACTCCCCTCGCCCGTTGGAGAGGGGTTGGGGGTGAGGCCTCCCCGCATGAAGACCCTCTATATCGGCAAAGGCAAGAAGGATAAGCTATCGAAGGGCGATATTGTAGGTTTTCTCTGCAAGAAGGGTGGACTGACAGCCGATGAAATCGGACGAATCGACGTAAAAGACCGATATACGTATGCTGCCGTCAAACGCGAAAAACTGCAACAGGTGCTTCGTCTGACGCATGGGGAAAAGATCAAGGGTATTAAAACCCTCGTTGAAGAAGTACGTTAATGGTCAATAATTTATTTTTTGCCACTCCGACTTGACAAAAAGCAATCAAAACGGCATATTTTACTTAATTATTGCTCAAATATTTGGCCAATTAAAATAAAAAGTGTAATTTCGCACCACATTTTTCAAAAAGACAGAAAACAGAACATAAAATATATCACTAAATCAACATTAGAACAATGAAGAAGTACAACTTTAACGCCGGTCCTTCGATGCTTCCTCGCGAGGTCATCGAGAAAACCGCTCAACAGTGTCTTGATTTCAATGGCTCAGGTCTCTCATTGATGGAGATCAGCCACCGTGCAAAGGACTTCCAGCCCGTCGTTGACGAGGCTGTTGCTCTCGTCAAGGAGCTCCTCGATATTCCCGAGGGCTACTCAGTCATTTTCCTCGGTGGTGGTGCAAGCCTCGAGTTCTGCATGATTCCTTACAACTTCCTAATCAAGAAGGCTGCTTACCTGAACACGGGTGTTTGGGCTAAGAAAGCCATGAAGGAAGCTAAGTTTTTCGGTGAGGTCGTAGAGGTGGCTTCTTCAGCTGATGCCAACTATACCTTCATTCCCAAGGAATGGAGCGTTCCCGCTGATGCTGACTATCTGCACATCACTACTAACAACACCATCTATGGTACTGAGATTCGCAAGGACCTTGACGTCAATGTGCCCCTGATTGCCGATATGTCTTCAGATATCTTCAGCCGTCCCATCGACGTAAAGAAGTATGACGCCATATATGCTGGTGCCCAGAAGAACCTGGCTATGGCCGGTGTGACTATCGTTATCGTGAAGGACGAGAAGTTGGGTAAGGCTCCTCGCGAGATTCCTACCATGCTTGACTACCGCACACACGTCGACAAGGGTTCTATGTTCAATACGCCTCCTGTGGTACCCATTTACTCAGCTCTTGAGACCCTCCGATGGATTAAGAAGAACGGTGGCGTCGAGGCTATGGACAAACTGGCCAAGCAGCGTGCAGAGATTGTTTATGGCGAGATTGACCGCAACAAGATGTTCCAGGGTACCGCTAAAGCTGAGGATCGTTCGCTGATGAACCTCTGCTTCGTGATGGCTCCTGAGTATAAGGAACTCGAGAAGGACTTCCTCGACTTCGCCGTATCAAAGGGTATGGTTGGTGTGAAGGGTCACCGCTCAGTAGGTGGTTTCCGTGCTTCTTGCTACAACGCCCAGACCATCGAAGGCTGCAACGCCCTCGTTGCCTGCATGAAGGAATTCGAAGCTAATCATTAATATATTAATAAGGTATATGAAAGTATTAGTTGCAACAGAAAAGCCATTTGCCGCAGCCGCTGTGAATGGTATTAAAGCAGAAGTAGAAGCAGCAGGCAACGAGCTGGTGCTGCTTGAGAAATATACTGAAAAGGCACAGTTGCTGGACGCAGTGAAGGATGCAGATGCATTGATTATCCGTTCGGATAAGGTCGACGCCGAGGTGCTCGATGCTGCCAAGCAGTTGAAGATTGTGGTTCGCGCTGGTGCAGGTTACGACAACATCGACCTCGCTGCTGCTACCGCCCACAACATAGTTGCCGAGAACACTCCCGGCCAGAACGCCAATGCCGTAGCCGAACTCGTGTTCGGTCTGTTGGTAATGGCTGTTCGTGGTTTCTACAATGGCAAGAGCGGTTCTGAACTACTCGGTAAGAAGCTGGGTATCCTCGCTTTCGGTAATGTAGGCCGCAACGTGGCTCGCATCGCCAAGGGCTTCGGTATGGACGTCTATGCTTACGATGCTTTCTGCCCTGCAGAGGTCATCGAGAAGGCTGGTGTTCACGCTGTTGCCAATCAGGACGCTCTCTTCGAGACCTGCGATGTCGTATCACTCCATATCCCAGCTACTCCTGAGACCAAGCAGAGCATCAACTACGCGCTCGTTGGTAAGATGAAGAAAGGTGGCATCCTGGTAAACACAGCCCGCAAGGAGGTTATCGACGAGGCTGGTCTTATCAAGCTGATGGTCGAGCGCGAGGATCTGAAGTTCGTCACCGACATCATGCCTGATGCCAACGACGAGTTCCAGAAGTTCGAAGGTCGTTACTTCTCTACTCCTAAGAAGATGGGTGCCCAGACTGCCGAGGCCAACATCAACGCTGGTATTGCTGCTGCCAAGCAGATCAATGCCTTCTTCAAGGATGGTGACACCAAGTTCCAAGTAAACAAATAATCCTTCAGTAAAAGGATTGTACAAGGAAGCCCGGGCATTTGCTCGGGCTTCTTTATGTATTATGCTTTTTAAATTATTATAGTCTCAGTCCGAAAAAGGCACGAGCCACCCACTTGGTCTGCTTGACAACTACTTTGTCATCTTTAAATAGTGGGTTGCTCATATTGAAGGTGGCACCGACATTATATTTTGGCGAGAAATGGTAGACCACAGCAGCACGTTCGTTGAAAATCAGGTTGAGACTCGCTGCCTTGTCAGTTACCTCATAATTGTTGACATTGAGCGTATTATGCTTGTATAGCACAAAGGCGGGCAACACCGACAGATGCAACAGCCATTGCGAACGACGTCCGAGCGCCCAGTTATAGCCATAGCCACCACCAATGCCGACATTGCCAAAGGTGAGTTTCATTTCCGGTGCCTTTGGAGCGTGTTGTTTCATTTCGTCCGTTGTCTTGATACTACCAGCCTGAACGCTGACTCCCACTAACCACGATCCGGCCGAGCGTCGTTGGAAGTAATTCTGGTTCAAGGCTGCAGGAAAGGAGAACTGACGATGGTTAAATGTGTAGTAGCCCGTCACATTATACATTTTCATCAGCAACCCGTCATCACCCAAATGCTTTTTGTCGCCCCACTTCATATCTCCACCCAACGACGTGGCTCGCTGGTAGTTGAAGTTAAAACTGAACCGTTGTCCGTAGTACTCAAAGTTAAACACATGGTCATCATGCTTGTCGGGACTAAACGACAATGCGACGGCCACATCGCAATAGTTCACCTCCAAGCTGAGTGATTTATTACCTCTTGTGTGCAGATCGTAATCCGAGTGAATGCCATTGACAGTACCCTTGGCGTGAATGAATGAACCCGTATAACTGGCCAAAAAACGAAACAGCCACTTCTGGTGTGGACGAGCAACATAATTAGTGTCGTATTTCGTTTTGTAATAGTGAGCTGTGAGTTTCTTGTCCACCTGCTTCGACAAGTCCTCCAGTTGAGCGACAGGATCCTTTCTCACGCTATCGGTAGCGACGGTATGCGCCCCTGCCATTAAAGGTATAAAAGTACAAAGCAAAAAGAAAAAAAGGCATGATGGTAAAACAGCTTTCACCATTCGTTCCGTCAAATTAAATAACTTATCCTTTTCCATTCTTGCCTTGTTACCTTACAATCTGCAGGTCAGTCCAATCTTCGTCTCAAAGGTGTTCGCATGTACCTTTGGATGGGATTTATAGAAGGTACGGCGTGAATAGTAGGATGCCGACAAAGAGATAGACCACTGCTTGGTGAAGTGTCGTTCTATGACAGGATTAATAACCAGCAGGGCAGCATTGCTATGGTCACCCTGTACGTTCAAGTAGTGCAAATCCTTGGTACCGTCAATAAAGGGTTGCAGATCTATGTCCTCATAACCCTTCCACGTATAGATTCGGAAATATTTTGCGTTAAGCGTGATACGTCCGAAACGTCCGAATTCAATCTGTGTCTTCGATTTGATACTAAATCCGCTACCCATATTGTAGTCACGCTCGATGACATTAAAGTAGTCGCTCTTGGTACCGCCCAACAAAATGCCACTAATGAACATGCGCTGTTCCAGCTTCGACATGGCACCCGCTTTGGGCAGGGATAGGATGAATCCTGGGCCAAAAGCAGCAGCCTCACTGAAACGATATGGTGTCAGCTCTGAACCGTCTTCGATGGGCTTCGAATCGTAGTAGTTAAAGTGCTGGTAGATACCAAACTCACCGGCCATGCCCTTTTTGTCAAGAATAGGCGTACTCCACAGACGTCCCAAAATCGAAAGTTGGTTGATGGGAGGTTGTCCACCTCCAAAAGCCATGTTCATCTCGATATCGAAGAAATCATAGGGTGTTTTATGGTGCTCGCCGTCTACGGGTGTACCATACATCAAGGTCAGATTGACGGTCGGTGCATGAATACCACGGAACAGTGCACCGTCATCGGCCAAATAGCGCCATCCCAGCGACACCGATCCTTCGATGGGTATCTTGCTGTAGTCATGATAACGATAGTGATCGCGACGGACACGCCAGGCATCACCACTAATGATACGGTGCAATCCCTGAATAGGGTTTACGATGGCTGCTGCTGCCTCACGTAGGAAACGGGAGAAGCCACGATCACGATCATCGAGCATGGTAAGACTCAGTCGGTGAGTCATTTCACCAATAGCCATACCCCCACAACTGGTGGCCAAAATGTCATTAATCGCAGGTGGTTCCGTCTCACCAAACAGTTCCCACATCAGCGAACCGCCCAGAGCATAGGGAGCCGATTCCCAGAACGTCAGGCCATTGGTTCGTGCAGCGTTGAAATAAAGGTTACCATGATAGGGATGCAGGAACAAATTCGTGATAAAGAAGTCATTATCCCATACAAAACCCGTCTCAAAGTTATGCCAGATGCTGTTCAACGTTGTCTGAGCAAACTCCGACTTGGCAACATAGCGGTCGAACAGCTGCACACCCACATTGATGCCCGTCACCTCGGCAGCAGCCCACCAGTAGTGTTTCTTCACAGGCAGTGCCATCGTGGAGTCGCTGGCTACAAACGACTTCCTATCATCTTCCCAGACACCATTCCAAGTACTTTCCTGGTCGCGCTGAGCCCGGAAGGTCAGACCCAATTCTACCAAAGGTCGGTTACGATAGGTCTCGTTGCGGTCATAGTACCGCGTCAGGCCCCATCCCACCGAGGCAAAAGCACCAATCTTCTTGCTGATCTGATAGTCGGCATTAATGCGGGCCTGCAGAGAGTACAGACGCTCAGGGCCTTCGGCGCTGTTTTTATGGAAGGTCTCCACATGATAGTACCCCAAATCACCGCTCAGGCTCCATTTAGGCGACAGCTGCACGTATTGTCCAAGACGGTAAAACACAGATCCCGAGAACTTCGAATCAAGCCCCATGAAATGCGTTCCCACACCAAAAATATTGTAAGTACTCTTGTTGCGCCAACGCATGGCAATATTTCCTTTGGTTGACGAACCGCCATACATCATCACGTCAATAGTGGTCATCGGGTTGACGTTCACCAGACCAATTTTATGGCCGATACTGTCGAACGACACGTTGATGAGTCCAATCTGCCACCCGCGGGGGTGCTTGCGAGCCACGTTGACCAAGCCAACCTGTGCTCCATCGAGCGAGTCGGCATAGTTTACGGCACCCATCTGCCAACCACGCATCATAGCCGACGAGACGTTCAGAATCGCTGACAACTGCAAACCACGGTCCATGCCGTTGACAATATTGTTTACAGAACTCAACTGCAAGCCATTAAACCGTTGTGCCGAGGCATTTGAAACACCCGACAACTGCAGGCCATGACCGCCATCTGTCGCTACAGACGATATCAAACCAAACTGGATGCTTTTCACCGAGTCCTGTACACTAACAATACCCACAGGACTCTTCTGGGCCATTGCTGTAAAAGGTAAAAAGGTAAAAAGGTAAAAGAATAAAACCCATTTAACCTCTTTTTTTACCAGTCCGCCCCGATTGTTTATCGCCATGCTTTTATACTTATTTCTTTTTTACCTTTTTACTTTTTTATCTTTTTACCTTTCTTAAATACTCAGTTCATCGAGCACTGTAATCAGTCGCTTGTCGAAACGCTTATCGGTACGGATACACTCTGAGAAGGGTACATAGACGATGTCGTTGTTGCGCACACCGATCATGACGTTGCGCTGCCCCTGCATGATGGCCTCGATAGCTCCCACACCCGTGCAGCTGGCCAGGATGCGGTCACGAGCCGACGGACTGCCTCCACGCTGCAGATGACCCAGAATCGATACACGCACATCGAAATTCGGGAACTCTTTCTTCACGCGGTCGGCATAATAGAGAGCACCACATTTGGGACTCTCAGAGACGATGACGATGCACGACTTCTTCGACTTACGGATGCCACGGCCCATGAATGCGGCTAACTGGTCCACATCGGTTACTTCCTCAGGGACGATGGCAGCCTCTGCGCCACAGGCAATGGCACAGTTCTGTGCCAGGAAGCCGGCATCACGGCCCATCACCTCGACGAAGAAGATACGCTCGTGAGAATTGGCGGTGTCACGGATGCGGTCCACACAATCCATGATGGTGTTCATCGTTGTGTCGTAACCGATGGTGGCGTCCGTTCCATACAGGTCGTTGTCAATCGTTCCCGGCAGACCGATACAGGTGAAATCATACTCCATAGCAAAGTCGCGGGCACCCGTCAGCGAACCGTTGCCGCCGATGACTATCAGGGCGTCAATTTCCTCCTTCTTACAGGTCTCGTAGGCCTTCTGCCGACCCTCTGGAGTCATGAACTCCATACTACGTGCAGTCTTCAGAATAGTACCGCCCCTGGTAATGATGCCACTGACATCCTCGGTAGTAAATTCCTTCACCTCATCATTGATGAGTCCGTCATAACCACGATAGATGCCTTTGATTTTGAAACAGTTGTAAATACCCGCACGTGTTACGGCGCGGATAGCAGCATTCATGCCGGGGGCATCGCCACCCGACGTCAGAATACCGATAGTCTTTATCTTACTCATAATTGTTATGTGTCTAATTGTGAAATTTCAACTACTTCGTAGCGCCGCCAAGAGCGATGTAAAGGGCAATGACGGCCTCGGCAGCATCGTACATGTTCATGGCCTGACTGAGCTGGGCGTCAAGTAGCGACTCCTGTGCCTTCAGCACCTCGAGATAGCTCGCCTTACCATTGTCCATCAGTTCATGGGTTCCGGTATATGCCTCGCCGAGCACCTGTACCTGTCGCTGATAGTAGCCATGCTTCTCGCGTGCTGACATGCAGTCGGCCATAGCCTCATTCACCTGGTTGCCGGCATTGATGACCGTCTGCACATACTTCTTCTGCAGGTCCTCCTCAGTGAGCTGGGCAATCTTCTTGCTGGCAATGAGCTTGCCACGGGCGAAGATGGGCTGCGTCAACGAACCGACGGCCGAGAGCAACAGCTTACCCGGATCGACGACAATGCCGGCATTATTGGTCCATCCGGCAGAGCCGCTCAGGTTAATGCTGGGGTAGAAAGCAGAACGGGCCGCCTGTGTGTTATAGAACGCCTCTTCCATCGCATGGTTGGCCATGCGGATGTCAGGACGGTTCTCGAGCATCTGAGCCGGAATGCCGATAGTCAGATATTTGGCATCAAACATACGCTGTTCGGCATCGCCCTGTGCCTCAGCATGATGGAGTGGTGATACGCCCCACTTCTGGCGGTTGATGTGCTGTGGGCTGACAGCCAACAGCCTGCAGATGGCATTCTCAACGGAGCGGATGTTGCGGCGGGTGTCTACGATCTGTGTCTTCACACTCAGATAGGATGCCTCCATCTGGTTGACGGCGGTGCTATAGGCCTTACCATTCTCCCATAGAGCGTGCTCTGTCTCCAGCGACTTGTTCCAGAGACTGTCGGTCTGCATGAGGATTTCCAACTGGCGGTCGAGTACCTGCAGCAGGAAGTACTGCTGGGCTGTGGTTGAGATGAGGTTGACGCGTACGGCATCCTCCTGCATCTCAGCCTGCAGGCGCACGGCTTTGGCAGCACGTTTCTGGTTGGTGATGGAACCGAACACGTCGATATCCCACGACAGCTGCAGCGGCAGATTGTAAGTCTTTGACCAGGGGTTGTCGTCGAACTTTGACAGTGTTCCCTGCGGTGCCAGACTGAGTGCAGGCAGATAAGCCAGCTTGGCAGCCTTCAGCGATGCCTCGCTCTTCTCAACAGCGATGCGCGCGGAGTTCAGGTCAGTATTGTTAGCCAGCACCTGCTCGATGAGTTGCTGCAGCACGGGGTCGGTAAAGAATTCGCGCCACGACATCTGGGCGATAGTCTGTTCTCCCGTGCCCTGCCGGATGTCTTGGCTGGTGCCAAAAGCGTCGGCAGGTTCCTCAACAGTCTTCTCATACTTATTATATATGCCGCAGCCCGTGAGTGTCATACCCACGACTGCGACGGCGATGATATTCTTGATTTTCATATTCATTTCCGTAATTACGTTATTCCGTTATAACGACATCGTTAGTTTCACTCTCAACTTTCACTTCTTTACCTTGGAACTTCTCGTGTAGTTTCTGGAACACGATGAAGAAGGCGGGCACGACGAAGAGTAAAGCTACGGTACCGACGCTCATACCGCCGATGACACCGAGGGCGAGGGCACGGTTACCGTTGGCACCGGCGCCACCCTCGATGACGAGCGGTACCATACCGATGATCATCGTGGCCACGGTCATCAGGATGGGGCGCAGACGCTCCTTACAAGCCTCAAAGGCTGCCTCACTGATGGTCATACCCTGAGCACGGCGCTCAGTGGCAAACTCGGTAATCAGGATGGCCGTCTTGGCCAACAGACCAATCAGCATGATGACACCCGTCTGCAAGTAGATGTTGTTGTCCATACCAGGCAGGCCCAACATATTGCCGAAGTAGGCAAAGATGAATGCACCCATCAGTCCGAACGGCACGCTGAACAGCACGGCCAACGGTGTGAACCACGAGTTGTAGAGGGAAGCCAAGATGAGATAGATCAGGATGGCACAGATCACGTAGATAAGTGTGGTGGCATTAGAGCCTGCAGCCTCCTCCAGCTCACGCGACATGCCGCTGTACTCGTAGGTAGCCGTTGAAGGCATCTCCTGCTTAAACACTTCGGCAATGGCTTTATGGGCATCGCCTTCGGTGTAGCCGCTACCAGTAGTAATGTAACAGGATAAGCTCTGGAACAGGTTGAAGTGCTCGATACTTGGCGGACCGACAATTTCCTTCAGTGAGACGAACTCGGAGATGGGCGCCATCTTGCCGTCCCTCACCTGCACGAAGATGTTGTTCAGCGACGACGGATCAAGACGGTATTCGGGCGAGGCGGCAGCCATGATGCGATAGACCTTACCAAACTGGTTGAAGTTACCGATGTAAGCACCACCGCAGAAGGTTCCAAGCGTATTGAGCACGTCGGCAGGTGCTACGCCGGCACGATCGCATTGGGCAGGATCGACATCGACCTGATATTTCGGGAAGCGCTCAGAGTACGTCGACATGGCGGAGGCAATCTCCGGACGCTCCGACAGTTTGGTCAGGAAGTGCTCAGTCTGCTTGGCAAACTCCGACAGGTTGCCATCGGTGGGGTCTTCCACCACCAGACTCACACTGTTACTTGTACCATAGCCGGGAATCTGAGGCAGCTCGAAGGGCATCACCTGCACATCCTTGATATCTTGGCAGTCAAAGTAGAATCGATACATGACGAGTGTCAGCAGGTGGTTCATGCCCGGACGCTCTTCCCAGTTCTTCAGACGGACGATGAGGGTAGCGAAGTTAGAACCTGCACCCGAGAACATACCGTAACCGCAACATACGGCGAAACTCTCCAGTTCAGGAATCTTCTTCACCTTCGCCTCCACTTGTTTCACCATCTCACGGGTCTGCTTCAGCGTGGCTCCTTCCGGTGCACGCAACTCAGCCAAGAACACACCCTGGTCCTCCTGGGGCACGAGACCCGATGGCAGACTCTTCATGAAGAATACCAGCAGCACGGCAGCCACAGCCAACACACTCCATGCCAAGATGGGGCGCTTGATGAACTTCTGGACGGCTTTGCTGTATTTGTTGTAGATGGCATTATAGCTCACGGTGTAGGCCTTCTTCGTGTAGTAGGTCAGACCCTTGCCTTCCTGCTTACCTTCTTTCATGCGCATCATTATGGCACAAAGGGCAGGACAGAGCGTCAGGGCCGATACACACGACAGACCGACAGACGAGGCAATCGTCACACCGAACTGCGTGAAGAACGTGCCTGAGGTTCCTGGCATGAAGGTCACGGGGATGAACACCGCCATAAATACTAAGGTACACGATACCACGGCTACCGACACCTCGCTCATGGCCTGGCGGGTGGCCTCACGGGCATCGCTGATACCGCCCTCCATCTTCGCCATGACGGCCTCGACCACCACGATGGCGTCATCCACCACCGTACCGATGGCCAGCACCAATGCAAACAGCGTCAGGATGTTCAGCGAGAAGCCTGCCAGCGAGACGATGGCAAAGGTACCCAGCAGCGACACGATAATCGAGATAGAGGGGATGATGGTGGCCTTGAAGTTCTGCAGGAAGAAGAACACCACGAGTATGACGAGGATGATGGCGATGATAAGCGTCTCAACCACGTTGTGAATGGCGGCAAAGAGGAAGTCGTCACTAGTCAGCATCGTCTCAAACTCCAGTCCCGCAGGCATCATCGGCTTCATGTCCTCGCACACCTTCGTGATGAGGGCGTTCACCTCCGTTGCGTTGGCTCCCGGAGACTGGAAAATCATCAGCATCGTGCCGGCGTCGCCGTTGATGTTGGAGAGGCTGGTGTAACTGACCGAACCGATTTCCACGTCCGCTACGTCGCTCAGGTACAGCATGTGTCCGCCGTCCGTCGTGCGTAGCACGATGTTCCGGAACTCCTCCACACTCTTCAGCGTGCCCTTGTACTCCAGCGAGTATTGGTATTTGTTCTCCGACCACTCGCCCAGCGAACCCGTACCGATGACGAAACTCTGGCCGTCGATGGCGGCGAACACGTCGTTCGGAGTCAGGCCGTATTGCGCCATCACATCCGGTTTCATCCAGATGCGCAACGCATAGGTGTTGCCCAGCGCATTCACTTCGCCCACACCCGTGATACGCTGCAGACGCGGCTTGATATTGATGTCCACGTAGTTGGAAATAAACTCGCTGTCATACTTGCCGTCGGTGCTCCTCACGGCCAGAATGCGCAGGATGTTGTTCTGCTGCTTCTGTACCGTTACGCCCACTTTCGTCACCTCCGCCGGAAGCAACGCCGTGGCCTTGGATACGCGGTTCTGCACGTTCACTGTCGCCATGTCGGGGTCGGTGCCTTGCTTGAAAAACACCGAGATCTGCACGTTGCCCGAGGCGCTGGCTTTCGACGTCATGTACGTCATGTCGGGTACGCCGTTGATACTCTCTTCCAGCGGCTGAATGACCGACTCCATGATTGTGGCTGCATCTGCACCGGTGTAGTCTGTGGTGACACTCACCTGAGGCGGCGCAATGTTCGGATATTGTTCGATAGGCAACGTCTTCATGCAGATGAAGCCCACCAAGGTGATGACAATGGCAATAGCACATGCCATCACATATTTCGATATGAATATATTACCCTTTGTCATAATATTAACTCCTTTCAGTCGTGTTGGTGACTTCGTGTTGGTCACTTCGTGTTGTTTAGTCCTTTGGACTGTTGGTGACTTTGTGTTGTTTAGCCCTTCGGGCTGTTGGTGACTTCGTGCTAACAGCGTAGCTTATTAACA
>JAEEVW010000039.1 GCA_016291085.1 Prevotella sp. | reverse complement strand
TTCTTCAGGAACTCGGGATCCTTGTAGTCGATGTACTTGATACCGCTCTTCTTGAAACGGCAGTACTTCTTCCTCTTCGTGTCGATAGAGGGAGCGTTCAAATAACGGATTTCAGTGTCTTGCTGTGCCATAGTTTAAGCCTCCTCTTTTTTACCAAATTTGTTACGACGCTTCTCAGCATACTCAACGGCATACTTGTCAAGCTTTACAGTCTGGAAACGGATGACTTTCTCGTCGCGACGGAAAGCTGTCTCCAGCGTCTTAATCACTGATGGCTCAGCCTTGAACTCTACCAGGAAATAGAAACCTGTAGATTTCTTCTCGATAGCGTAAGCCATCTTCTTCAGTCCCCAGGCCTCTTCGTTCAAAATCTCTGCACCCTTATCGGTGAGGACTTTCTTGAACTTAGCGACCGTTTCCTTTGTCTGTTCATCAGACAAAACGGGAGTCAAAATGAAAACGGTTTCGTATTGATTCATACTACTTTAATTAATTAAATAAATATAATTTTGCAAAATGCGGGTGCAAAGGTACAAAAAAAACATTAAACATTAAACATTAAACATTATTTTTTTGTATATTTGCAGCAAATTTAACGATTTTATGAAGAAAACGCCTCGATTTCCGGGTATACTCCTTATTATAATAGGTACGTTAGTGCTTTTACTGACGCGCTTCCACAGCTTGTCGAGCCATAACTGGCTGTTGCTGACGGGGCTGTGTTTCATCGTAGCAGGCATCGTGGTACACATCCGTTCCATCAAGAAAGAAAGTAAATATTAGAGAAAGAGGTAAGAGAATATCTCCTACCTCTTACATTATAACAATCCATCAGGATTTCTTCTTCTTTTTCACTTGCAGCTTAGGAATCTTGATGACCTGCCCCTCCTTGACTTTGGGATTTCTGGGCAGATCGTTGAACACTTCGACATAGCACTCCATATCGGGTCCGAGGTGGGCCTTGCATATGCTGTAGAACGTCTGGCCAGCCAGCACCTTCACCTCGTGGCTGAGTCCGACGATGCGATAGGCCCCCAGTCGAACGCGTTCGTCCTTCTGGGCATACTTATCGACAGGTTGCTCGACAGGTTTCTGCGGTTCTGCCTGCGGCTGCGGAACAGGTTGCGCAACGGGCTGCTCGTCGGGTTTGCTGACAGTTTGTTCAGCAGACTGCTGGGCAGGCTGTTGCTGAGCCAGTGTGTCGACCGGAGCCGCCGTAATGGCGTCGTGAACCACGACGGTATCCACTTTGGCCAGCATGGTCTGCGACTGTTGCGTGCCATAATAATAGCCTGCATAGGCAGAAATGGCCATCAATGCGAGTACACCCAATGCTCCTAACAGCCAGCGTCCCCAGGGACGTGATTCTTCTTCCTCGAGTACAAACTCTTCAACAGGTTGGGAATCTTCCTGTTCGGGCTCGGGTTCGGGTTCTGCTTCGGGCTCGGGTTCGGGTTCTGCTTCGGGTTCGAGAGGTTGTTCTGCTTCAGGCTCGGCAGGCTGTTCGATGGTTTCGACGGACTGTTCAACCAATTGTGCAACACGCTGTTCGGGTTCCGGTTCAATCTGTTGCTCGGCGGGCTGTTCTTCTTGCTCGTCGCGCTGCTCTTCGTCGGTATCTTCCGTCTGTTCGCTCAAGTCAGAAAACTCGACGCCGTCGTTAAGCACAACCGTTTCGAACTGCGAGAAAGGCCGATTGACGAGTTCCTTCATCGTAGCATCGGGAATGAAGCTCACCTTAGCGTGCCCGCTGATAACGACACGCTCTCCCGTACGCACGCTGACACTTTCGCGGGCCTCGACATCAATCATCTTGAACGTGCCCAGCCCCTTAACCTTGACAATGCCATCAGTCTCGAGACGTTCCTGAATAATCTGGAACATCGTGTTTACAAACAAGTTAGCCTCACGCTTGTCAAAGTTATACTTTTGCTGCAAGACGGCAGCAATCTCTTGTATCGTTAACTTTCCCATCGTTACTTACTGCCTCCTTTCAGTTTGTCTTTCCACGTCTGATTCGGCTTGAAGTTAAGTACCAATTTGGGAGGAACGAGCATACGCTGCTGTGTAGCAGGATTGACGATGATTCGCTCCATTTTTTTCTTGGCCTCGAAAATTCCAAAGTTTGGCACCAGCACCGCATTGTCTTCCTGGAAGGCATCACCCATCGCATTGACGACGTCGTTCACCAGGCGTTGGGTGTCCTTAGTAGGATATCCCATGCGGTCTGACAGTTCAGCAATAAATTCCTTGTTATTCATATCTTGTTGTCGCGTATAAATCAAATTCTTCTGCATCCGTGATGCGTACGTCGTAGAAACGGCCTAATGTCAGCCGCTCGCTGGCAGGAATAAGTACTTCAGGGTCGACCTCCGGAGAACAGAATTCCGTACGTCCCACAAACCAGTCGCCCTCCTGTCGGTCAATGATGACGCGCAAGGTCTGTCCCACCTTCTCAGCCTCCACTTCGGCACTAATCTGCTGTTGCACACGCATCAGGCGGTCCAAGCGTTTCTGTTTCACCTCGGCAGGAACGTCGTCAGCGAAGTGTTCAGCGCTATACGTTCCGTCCTCTTCGGAATAGGCAAAGGCTCCCATGCGTTCAAAGCGGGCCCAACGGGTAAATTCGATGAGTTCCTGGAAGTCTTCATCAGTTTCTCCAGGGAAACCCACCATCAGTGTCGTACGGATATGGATGCCGGGAACCTCTTCGCGCATACGGCGAATCAGTTCGTAGGTCTGTTCCTTGGTCACGTGGCGCTGCATACGGTCGAGCATGTGGTCGCTGATGTGCTGAAGGGCTATGTCGAGATAGTTGCAGACGTTCTTCTTCTCGCGCATCACACGCAACAGGTCCCACGGGAAATGAGCCGGATAGGCATAGTGCAGACGAATCCACTCGACGCCCTCAATATCAGCCATCTGTTCAATGAGTTCAGCGATATGCTGCTTGCCGTCGATGTCCACACCATAATAGGTCAATTCTTGGGCAATGACCTGGAATTCACATGTTCCCTGACTGACCAGCCAGCGCACCTCGTCGAGAATCTCCTGCATGGGACGACTCTGATGACGGCCCGTAATGAGCGGAATGGCACAATAGGCACAATGGCGGTCGCAGCCCTCTGCAATTTTCAGATAAGCATAGTGACGCGGAGTGGTCAAGACCCTCTCCCATCCTCTCCCTATAGGGCGAGGAGATGTTAGTTCATGTTCATCAGAGTTACCACTCCCCTCCATATAGGGATGGGTAAGGGGGAGGGTCTCTAAATCCTTCAGTAGCTGCTTGTAGTTGAACTTCCCATACCATCCGTCGACCTCGGGGATTTCTGCTTCCAGTTCTGCGAGATAACGCTCTGACAGACAGCCCATCACGTAGAGTTGCTTCAGTCGTCCTTCCTCCTTAGCCTGAGCCAGTTCGAGAATGGTGTCAATGCTCTCCTGCTTGGCATCTTCAATGAAGCCGCAGGTGTTGACGACGGCAATCTCGCCCTGAGGATTATCCGAATCGTGAGTTACATGATAACCGTGAGCCTCGAAGAGTCCCATCAGCGTCTCGGAATCGACCAGATTCTTCGAACACCCTAAGGTGATAATGTCGATTGTGGGTTTATTCATTCTTAAACAACGAGTCGACAAACTGACGCTTATTAAAGAGCTGCAAGTCCTGCATGCCCTCGCCCAGTCCGATATACTTCACGGGTACTTTCAGCTGGTCGCTGATGCCAATGACTACCCCACCCTTGGCCGTGCCGTCGAGTTTGGTGATGGCCAGCGAAGTAATCTGGGTGACAGCCGAGAACTGCTTGGCCTGTTCGAAGGCATTCTGTCCTGTTGAGCCGTCGAGCACGAGCAACACCTCGTCAGGAGCATCGGGCAACACCTTCTTCATTACCTCCTTGATTTTCTTCAGCTCGTTCATCAGTCCCACCTTGTTATGCAGACGACCTGCCGTATCGATCAGCACCACGTCGGCACCATTGGCCTTGGCACTCTGCAACGTGTCGAAAGCCACTGAAGCGGGGTCGGAACCCATCTGTTGCTTCACCACGGGCACACCTACACGCTCGCCCCAAATGCAGAGCTGCTCGACAGCAGCCGCACGGAACGTGTCGGCAGCGCCCAGCCACACCTGCTTACCAGCCTGCTTGAACTGCCAGGCCAGTTTGCCGATAGTAGTGGTCTTGCCCACCCCATTGACGCCCACCACGAGGATAACGTAGGGACGATGGTCGCTGGGCAGGTCCCAGTTGTCGTTATCGTCGCTGTTATTCTCAGCCAACAGCGAGGCTATCTCGTCGCGCAGAATGGCGTTGAGCTCGGAGGTCGACACATACTTGTCGCGAGCCACGCGCTCTTCAATGCGCTCAATGATCTTCAGCGTCGTCTCTACACCTACATCAGAAGTGATAAGCACCTCTTCTAGGTTGTCGAGCACGTCGTCATCCACCTTAGACTTACCAGCCACAGCACGAGCCAGTTTGTCGAATACGCTGCTCTTGGTCTTCTCCAGACCTTTGTCCAGCGTTTCCTTCTTTTCCTTATTAAAAAAACCAAATATACCCATAGTGAGTGCAAAGGTACAAAAAAATAAGGCTGCAACCAAACATTGCAGCCTTAAATTTATCATTTCTTGAAATCTTAGTTCTTGAAGAAGTCCTTAACGGCCTCGTTAGGAACCATCTGCTCGTCAAAGATGTAAGCACCCGTCTTGGGGCTCTTTACCATCTTGATAACCTTTGTGTAAGCGCGACCATCCTTCGAGCCTTCATGGAGGGTTGCGACGGTTTTCTTTGCCATGCTTTAAATCGGATTATTTGATTTCCTTGTGCACAGTCATGCGCTTCAGGATGGGGTTATACTTCTTGAGTTCCATTCTCTCAGGGGTATTCTTGCGGTTCTTCACCGTCACGTAGCGGCTTGTTCCGGGCAGTCCACTTTCCTTCATCTCAGTGCACTCCAGAATCACCTGAACGCGATTACCCTTAGCTTTCTTACTTGCCATATTGTTTAGTCTCCTATCACTTTAATGTCCTTCCAATCAACATAACCCTTGGCAACAGCCTGCTTCAGGGCAGCGTCCAGACCTACCTTGTTAATCATACGCAGACCAGCAGCGCTGATCTTCAACTGAATCCAGCAATCCTCCTCTACATAGTAGAACTTCTTGCTGAACAGGTTCACATCAAAGACGCGCTTTGTGCGGTGCTTTGAGTGCGACACGTTATTACCACGCTGTGCCGTCTTTCCTGTAATCTGACAAATCTTCGACATTTCTATCTACTTTTTCTTGTTGCTAAATACTAATTTACTCCAAACAGGGTGCAAAGGTACACATTTTTAATGAGAAACGAGAAATGAGAAATAAGAAATAGCCAACTCTTAATGTTTTTTAACTATCCCAATCCTCCTTACCCGTGGTTTTCTCCCGTTTCGCCCTCCGTTTTCAGAAAATCGAGGAACAATTGCATGGCCTTATTGGTAGCAATAGCGAGGTTGATGTCGCGTCCGTGATCCTCTTGCACCTTCAGCGTTACCTGCTTGTCGGGCGTGCCACAAGCCAGCCAGATAGTACCCACGGGAATATCCTTCGTACCACCCGTCGGACCGGCAAAACCCGTTGCTGCAATGGCGAAATCGGTGTTCAGTGTCTTACAGGCTCCGCAGACCATTGCCATAGCGACTTCCTCGCAGACGGCGGTCTTCTCCTGCAACACCTCGCGACTCACGCCCAGCAACGATTCCTTCACCTCGTCGACATACGAAATGACGCCACCTTTGAAATACTTCGACGCACCAGGAACGGCAATGATAGCTTCGGCAATACGTCCGCCAGTGCAACTCTCAGCCGTACCAACCGTTTTTTCCATTTCCCACAGCAGTTGACTAATCTCCCTGCTGATAATCTTGCTTTCAAAATCCATAGTATTCTATTTAAATGTAACTTTCGAAAATGCCGGAGCATCAATCGGACAGAACACCTTGTCCAGATATTTGTAGTATCCCACAATGCCTATCATAGCCGCATTGTCCGTCGTGTAGCTGAACTTGGGAATGTAGATGGTCCAGCCGTAGCGCTTCGCATGGTCGTGGAAGGCGTTGCGCAATCCGTTGTTGGCGCTGACGCCACCAGCCACAGCGACATGTTTGATGCCCGTCTGCTTCACGGCCAGCTTCAGTTTCTTCATCAGAATGTCAACAATCGTCCATTCCAACGAGGCTGCTATGTCCTCTTTATGGTGTTCGATAAAGTCAGGATCGTCCTCTACCCACTTGCGTAGGTTATAGAGGAACGACGTCTTCAGGCCCGAGAAACTGTAGTCCAATCCAGGAATGTGAGGTTCAGCGAACTGGTAGGCCTTGGGATTGCCCTGACGAGCCAAACGGTCGATAATCGGCCCACCGGGATAACCCAGTCCCATCACCTTCGAACACTTGTCGATAGCCTCGCCAGCCGCGTCGTCGATGGTCTGTCCCAGCACCTCCATATCATTATAGGCATTCACCTTGACAATCTGCGAGTTACCACCGCTGACTAACAGACAGAGGAACGGCAACGGTGGTGTAGTGCCCGACGGCTCTCCATCAGGTCCTATTTCCTTGATGAAGTGCGCCATCACGTGTCCCTGCAAGTGGTTCACGTCGATCAGGGGAATGCCCAGCGAACGGGCAAATCCTTTGGAAAAGTTGACACCCACCAACAGCGACCCCATCAGACCTGGGCCACGTGTAAAAGCTACTGCCGACAATTGTTCTTTTTGGATGCCAGCCCGCTTGATAGCCTCGTGCACCACAGGCACTACGTTCTGCTGATGGGCACGCGACGCCAGTTCAGGCACCACACCGCCATACGACTCATGCACAGCCTGCGATGCCGTCACGTTCGACAACAGCACGCCGTCCTTCAGCACGGCAGCACTCGTATCGTCGCACGAACTCTCTATACCTAATATATATATATCTTTCGTCATTCTATACTATTTCCTAGGATTTCCTAGGACATCCTAGAACATCCTATATTAATAACTCAGCACTTCCACTCCGTGCTCGGTCATTAGCAGCGTGTGCTCCCATTGTGCTGAGGGCTTCTCGTCTTCCGAGATGACCTCCCAGCCATACGGGTCGTCAGCGTCGATAAACACCTTCCACGTGCCCATGTTAATCATGGGTTCAATGGTGAACACCATGCCTGGCACCAGTAGCATGCCGTTGCCTTTCTGGGCAAAGTGGCACACCTCGGGTTCTTCGTGGAAAGCATTCCCCACCCCATGACCACACAGGTCGCGCGCCACACCGTAGTGGTACTTCTTGGCATGTTTCTCGATGGCCTTGCCAATGTCGTTGACAAAGCCCCAGGGTTTGGCAGCTTCCATACCAATCTCCAGGCACTCCTTGGTGACACGCACCAGCTGCTCCTTCTCGGGCGACGTCTTACCTATTATAAACATACGCGAGGCGTCGGCATAGTAACCGTCGAGAATCGAAGTGAAGTCGACGTTAATGATGTCGCCCTCCTCCAAAATATCGTCCGCCTTAGGAATGCCGTGACACACCACTTCGTTGATGCTCGTGCACACACTCATGGGGTAAGGCGGAGTCTCCTCGTCGCCACCATAGTTCAGACAGGCGGGAATGGCGTTGTGCAAAGCACAGTAGTCGCGACAGATCTGGTCAATCTCCAGCGTCGACATACCAGCACAAATTTCCTTTTCCACAGCGTCCAACACGCCCGTATTGACGACACCCGCACGGCGGATGCCTTCTATCTGCTCAGGGGTCTTTATCAGGTCTGGCGTTGGCACCAGCACCCCTTTGTTTTCCAAATACATGATGCGCTTGTCCAGTTCCGTGGGCTGTTGCCCGGCCTTGCAGCGCCATCTTCTTTTTACCATAGCTTCTATTTTGGGTGCAAAGGTACGAATAAGTGAGATAAATTCCAAATTTATACAAATAAAACTCGTTTTTTCTTGCTTTTCCGTTATTTTTTTCGTACCTTTGTACCTGATAAGATAATATATAAATAAGGAGAGAAACACTATGCCACGTAAGACTGACGGAATGCCCTTCGAACTGTACACCCGCCCCACGAATGGCGAGGACGGCAAACCCCTGCTCTATGTACGCCCTGCCGCGCCCTACAAGCGGACCATGAAGGACGTCGAGACCTATAGCGGCTATCGCGGAGTGAGCAAGGGACTAGTCGACATTGCCTTCGAGACCTTCATGGACGTCTGCTGCGAATGGCTGTCCGAGGGCTATCGCGTAGAGACACCCCTTGGCACCTTTGCCCCAAAGATCAAACTGGAAGGCGAATTCACCGACCCTGCGAAGGTAAAGGGCAAGAACGTCAAGTTTGCCGGAATAGAACTGCTACCCTCGAAGCGATTCGTCACAATGGTGAAGCGCAAGCAAAAAGGGTTCTATAAGAAGGAGTCGAATGTGGGCAACGCTCAGATGCACGACGATGCCTTTATGGCCCAGGCCCTGCGCCGCTCATTGAGTAACGGCTTCACCACCATTGGCATTTTCATGGCTGTTGCAGGTCTGAAATACCACTCCGCCCAGCGCTACCTCGATGGGCTCTGCTCAGGGGAGCACCCCACGCTGAGGAAAATGAAGTTCGGCACCACCTACCATTACTTCCCATTGCAGAAGTAAAAGAGCCGAAAAAGGTCGTCTTTTGGCGACTGCCGCAAGACATTCGCACGTTCGCCGCAAGATATTGCCCCGCCCGCCGCAACAATTTGCCACGGGCGGGGCAAATTAGTTACATGCCATCTCGCTCCCTGCTACATGCCGTCTGAATCCCTGCCAAAACGGGCTATTTCCCCTTTCCCTCCCTAGTATTAAATCACAGAGAGTTATAAATCGCCTTCGTTCACTACTTATTTGCTGTATTTTTCGCTTTGCTATTAAAATAAACCGAAAAATATTTGGCTGAGCCGAATTATATTACTATCTTTGCCACCAAAACAAATAAGTATGCGAGTAATATCATTTTCCATGATACGGGAGTTCATTGCCAAACATGCTGATGCAGACGTGGCTCTCCGCGATTGGTACAAGAAGACGACTAATGCCAACTGGACGAACTTTGCAGACATCAAGCAGACGTTCAACACAGTGGACTATGTAGGTAACGACCGCTATGTGTTCGATATTAAAGGGAATAACTATCGAATTGTGGCAATCGTTTTGTTTGTCAACAAGAAAGTGTATATGCGCTTCGTTGGCACACATGAAGAATATGAAAAAATTAAGGACATTAAAAACATTTAGGCTATGGCACAGATTAAGACTGAGAAGCAGTACAAAGCAGCTTGCGAGCGAATCAATGAGCTTTTGAAGATTGTCAACAACGATACACCTGCTGATGATAAGAATATGCTGGAGCTAGATTTGATTTCCGATTTGGTGGCAGACTATGAGGAAGAGCATTATCCTATAGCAGCTCCTACCTTGGTAGAAACTATCAAACTCCGTATGTACGAAATGGGACTTACACAGACTAAACTTGCAGAAATGCTTGGTATCAGCACCGCCCGAATAAGTGAGATTATCACAGGAAAGGGTGAACCATCCCTAAAAACAGGAAGAGAAATTAGCAGGAAACTGAATATCGACCCTGCAATCGTGCTTGGGGTGTAAGTAGAAATAGTGCATAGGAATCTTTATTCAGAACTTTATGCACATGTCGGAGAAAGTGGACCAGCAGAACCATCCCGCCTTTTTTGTGATCACATAAAGGGGGCTGTCCTAGAGGACATATAGGAGGTCCCCGTGTACCACAAAAGATAAATCTATTCTCAAAAATTTATAACAAATGACAATAAGTATTTATGTTACATTATTATTACATATTAGGAACAATATGGGCCAGTAAGAAAAAACTTATTACCGAGACTCATTTTAGCGTATATGGTCACTGCGATGACCCTTCTTTGCAAGAACCAATAGCCAAAGATGTAATATTTCGAGTAAAAAAGGGCTCTAAATGGTCTGATTTAATTGTACTATACGAAGGCGAAACGGTAGAATTTTTCTCTCAACGCTTTATTGACCTGCTTTCAACAAAAATGGATATGCAGAACTACTGTTATCCTATTAAGATAGAAGGAAATGATGTTCCTGAGAGCAACTATTATTGTTTGTATAAGTTACCAACTTATGAACTTCTCAACGATTTTGATGCCGACTACCCAGAACCACCTTTATTCCTTCTAAACGAAGAGTCTGCTCCCAAAGGTATTTTTAGTTTTAAAGATACTAAATACAAAATTGTAGACAAAAACACTATGCTGGAGATGAAAAAGATGAAATTCAGCAACATTGAATTTTGTCATGCTTATGGAGTTACAATGGATGAATACGAAATAATCAAGCAACATGACTACAATCATTGCAGCATCAATTCATTCATGAGTTTGGTTGAAAATTTAGGATTAAAAATTGACAATAAATAATCAAAGGGACTATTCTATAATGAGGACCATAAAAGGCAATTCCTAACAATAATAGTCTTCATCTTAGATCATGGGGGCGGTTCGGACAGACCCTCTGTGAGGTGTATGTGCAGTTCTGTCAAGTCAAAACAAATGAATATGGAAGAAAGATCAAAAGAATCACTTTTGGCATTAAAGAAGATGGAGTTCGTCAAGAAGATAATGGACGAACAAAGTCTTGATACGATAAATGAATGGTATAGTATGTACGACGAAGCACGATATGTTTCCTTATACTCTCAAGAAGAGGAATTAAAAGAATATCACGTAAAATTCGAAGAAGACATAAAAAAAGGGTTTATTCGTCATAAGCAGGACTGATTATAACATAAACATTACAAATGACAAAGAGAATTATCATCACGGTAATGACAGTCTGGTGCATCGTGGCGCAGGGCTGGAGTTTTAAGACGAAGGGCGACGGAACGACGTGGACGTTCGAAACGCTGTATGAGCAGGCGGGCAGTGGAATGAGCGTCGAAATGGTGGACGGCGTGCCTGTATACACAATGCACGAGAACGACACCATCGCAGCGGGTGACCTGTTCAAGGCCAAGGACGGTGGTGTGGTGCGCTTTGCCGACAATGTGACATTCGTTATCGAGGGTACGGCGGATTTCCAGAGCGAGGAGCGCTACACGTTTGTGGACGCAGGCAGCGAGGGTACGGCGCAGGGCATTGTAATGAAAGACGTCAGCAGCACGGCATTCAGGAACTGCATCTTCGACGGCGTAGGACTGAAATTCGTAGGCTGCAAAGGCGGTACGCTGACCTACTGCACCTTCCAGAACAACAATGGCGCCGTGGGACAGTCGGCATTGGTACTGGCCTCGGACGACGCCATATTCGGCATCGACTATTGCACATTCCAAGACAATCCCAAAGCGGCTGTTGCGAGTGCTGCCAACATCTACTGCAATCTGTTCATCACACACTGTGATTTCGAGCATAACGGTACGCTGAACGGTAATACGCCCCAGCTGAACCTGACCGTTGCCGACGCGGTCGTTATCGACTACTGCACCATCAAGGGCAATCCTAAGCACACGATGGTGGGAGCCATCGGCATCTCGAACTTCTACAGCCGCACGGGCAGCAGCATCACCATCCGTCGCTGCAACATTCAGGACAACCGCTACGGTATCGGCACCGTGGGGCCCATGAACATCGTTATCGAGGACAACACGCTGAAGGACAATAAATATGAGGTGAACCCCATGAACGGCGGGAGCGGCATCAGCCTGTATGACCCCTACCAACAGACGAACGCGACAATTAAGGGTAACCACATCGAGGGTTCGCTGTGGGGCGTGACCGTCATCGGTTGCAAGAACGTCAACCTGGGAAGGACGGATGTAACGGAAGACGATCCCGACTACAACCCTGGGGGTAACACCTTCAAGGACAACGGTAATAGCGGACTGTTGTACGACCTGTACAACAATTCGGCGAATACCGTCTATGCGCAGAACAACACGTGGAACGTCAGCACCCAGACGCAGGAGCAGATAGAGACCGTCATCTACCACAAGGCCGACGATGCCTCGCTGGGTGAGGTTATCTACTGGCCGGCAGCAACCACCAACAGCATAGAACTACCCCAGCAAAAACAAGCGCACACCTCGGGTTTCTACGACCTGCGAGGCGTGCGTCACTCAACTCCCCAGAAGGGCATCAATATCATCCAGGGAAAGAAAGTCGTTCAATATTAGTTATTGGAGAGATTTCTCCATTTCATTGATGTACTTCTCCGTTTGCTTGGTGACGTATTCTTGAAGCTTGCGGGTAGCTTTTCCATGAGTGATACTGTCCTTAAATGCATCATTCAGGGCCTTGTTCTGTTCGGTATAGAACTGCAGGATTTCCTTGTAAAGGCCGGGCATTTCTTCGGCAGGGATACACATTTTCTTTGCCAGTTTGATGACTTCCTGATATTTCTTGTCCAGTTCCTTGTTTTTCTCTAAGATCTGATCAAAGAGTAACATGATTCTGTCATGATTTCTGAAGCCACTCATGATCTCACCAATCGCTTGGTATTTGAGTTTGATGTTTTCCATGTCCATTTTCACCAGTTCAGCCTTCAGTTTAAGTTGTGCCAGCTGATGTTGCGGAAGTGTCTGTCTCCAAGGCTTACTCGGAGTAGTTTCGACAACCCTAAACTCTTCGGGCACTTCATCCACCACTGTTACCGTCTGGTCGTCAATGCCTCGGCGCTGCAGGTCGTTCAGCAGGCTTTTTCCTGAGTAGCGGCCTACACGCTGCTCATAGTCACGATCCTCATCGTAGTAGCCGTTATGTGTAGTGATGCGGTAGGTCTCGCCAGGTACGAAGTCGAGGTTGGTCCATAGCTGGCAAAGCGAGCCATCGGGCATTACGGTGCGGATGCGGCCTACTTTAGGTTTGTCGAGCTGCACACTGAAACTGAAGCGTTTGTTCACCACAGGCATATAAGCGACAAAATCGCTGTCTCTGACATTATTCAGCTCCTCGGCTGTGTCGGCCATATAGACTACATAGAGGGAGTCTGTGAGGTCATAGCCCACGCGGCCGTCAATGGTGAACGTGTTCTTGTTTTCACTCAAGAGTCCTGCGCTCGACATGTTTTTCTCGAAAATGTCAGGACGCAACGAGGTAATAATAAAGACGGTGCCCGCAACATTTTTATCCTTGGTCTCTTCCCACACGATGGCGTATGCATCGCGTAACTGGGGGTTGTCAGGGTTCTTGCAGCACATGAACCACATCTCCTGCTTAGTATTGGTGCGAATACGTACATCCTTGCTCTTCTTTCCGTTGTTAGTCACCACCTTCAGGTTGAATAGTTCTGCGTTGCCTGGCAGCAGGTGCATGTACTGATACGACAAAGGCTCATCTTCGCTGAAACCGATGGGTATGGTCCACAGGTTTTCTTTCTCACAGGTGAAAGGTGCGATGCGTTCGCTTGACTCAATGAGACCTGTTTCAGGATTCTTGGTGACGGACAGTGTCTGGCTACCCTCCTTAGCATAAAATGCGATGATACCTTCCAGGCTCTGGATGACACTCTTTGCCTTCTTCTGCGGGGTAGCCGTAGAATCGGCACTAATGGTGTTGATGGCGCTGCAAGCAATGAGCAGCATAATCATTATTCGTTTCATATTGGGTAAGTTTTTAAATTCGTTTAATTTGTGATTTTAACAATCACTTTTGGGCTGTTTGTTCCAAATTGTATTTTGCGATTTCAAGTTCCAGTTCTGCCCACTTCAGGTAGGCCTCGTTGGCCTGTTTCTTCAGGAGGGCAATTTCCTCGGGAGTATGTCTGAGGTTTTCTGGACGTGTTACCGGAATGTCGCGTTCGGTCAGCGTAACAACAACTCCACCATCTTTTCCCTCACCTGAAGGGAGGGGAGTAGATACTTCTGTCTCTTGCACGTCTGCCAGGTCGGTAGTTGGCTCTGCGGGTTGGGTAGTAGGAGTAATCTGAGTATTCATCGTTTTCTGATTTCTCTGAACTCTCTTTCTAACCTTCACTTGAGCGATGGCAGGATTCTCCACTTCAGTCTCGGCTTTCGCCACTGGGGTTTCTTCCACCTTATTATTATTTGTTGTAGGCTGCTCGATTACCGTATTCTCCGCAACGACGTCCGTTGTTGTCTCCTTGGGCGGCATAAGCCATATCATCATGACGCCAGCCACACAAGCAGCGGCAATCCAAGGCCACACGATGCGACGCGGCTTCTTCTCTTCTTTGATGGCCATGCGCTGCATCAGTCGTTCGTTGAGGTCAGCAGGCATCTGAGGACGTTCCGCCTCGTCCATCTTGAGGGCGTCGCGCAGGTTTGTGTCCGTCTGTCTGAGTGCATTGATTTTATCCTCTGTCATGATTGCAACATTTTGATGATTTTACATATTTTCTTTCTCGTTCTGCTGAGTTTTGAAGCCACTGTCGTAGGTATCGACTCCGTGACGTAGGCTATCTCCTTCAGGCTCATCTCTTCGTAGTAGAACATCGTGACGATGGCTCGTTCTTCGGGTGGCAGGTGCTTCAAAGCTGCACGTATCAGCTGTACTGTCTCGCTGTTCGGATGACCCAGCGTCTCTTCCACTTCAGCGTCCGACAACTGTTCGGCCCTACCCTCTCGGTCTTCGAAATAGATTACCGCCTGTCGCTTGTGCCTCAGCCAGGTGACGGCCTCGTTGTAGGCTATGCGCGATATCCAGGTCCTCAGCGCCGATTTCTCCTCGTCATACATTCCGATATTTCTGAACACCTTCACAAACACGTCCTGATACACCTCCTCGGCATCCTCCGTCGCTGGCAGCATCCTCGCCACCTGTGCGAAGACCTCGTTGCCGTAGCGTTCGAGCACCTTTCTCTGTGCTTTGGGACTTTGTTCACGCAGTTCCCGTATCAGGTCTATGTCTATTTCAGCCATTTGTTTTTTGTTCTTTACTTATATATACGACGGCTTTACCCAAAATATTGCAAGAAGCGAGAAAAAAAATCAAATAAGTGAGTTTTTCCGTTTGGCACGATATTTGCAGATACCTGGGCAAACGAATAAAATAAATATAATAAGGTATATGCAAAAAGGTAACATCGGGGTTACGACTGAGAACATTTTCCCCGTTATCAAAAAGTTTCTCTATTCAGACCATGAGATTTTCCTGCGCGAGATGGTGTCGAATGCTGTCGACGCCACGCAGAAGCTGAAGACGCTGGCCCAGCAGGGCGAGTTCAAGGGTGAGTTGGGCGACCTGACTGTTCATATCTCGCTGGATAAGGACAAGGGTACCATCACCATCTCGGACCGCGGTATCGGTATGACCGAGGAGGAAATCGACAAGTATATCAACCAGATTGCTTTCTCGGGCGTGAACGACTTCCTGGAGAAGTATAAGGACAACGCCAACAACATCATCGGCCACTTCGGACTGGGCTTCTATTCCAGCTTCATGGTGTCGAAGAAGGTGGAGATTGTCACCCGTTCGTACAAGGACGACGCCAAGGCCGTGAAATGGTCGTGTGACGGCAGTCCTGCCTACGAGATTGACGATGCCGAAAAGGAGGATCGCGGTTCGGACATCATCCTCTATCTGGACGACGACTGCAAGGAATTCCTGGAGAAGGAGAAGATTCAGCAGTTGCTGACGAAGTACTGTAAGTTCATGGCCGTACCCGTAGCCTTCGGCAAGAAACAGGAGTGGTCGAGCGAGAAGAAAGAGATGGTGGACACCGCTGAGGACAACGTCATCAACGACTCTGAGCCCCTGTGGACCAAGGCTCCGTCAACGCTGAAGGACGAGGACTACACGAAGTTCTATCGCACACTCTACCCCATGAGCGACGAGCCTATGTTCTGGATTCACCTGAACGTCGACTATCCGTTCAACCTGACGGGTATTCTCTACTTCCCCCGCATCAAGTCGAACATCGACCTGCAGCGCAACAAGATTCAGCTGTACTGCAACCAGGTATTCGTCACCGACCAGGTGGAGGGTATCGTGCCTGAGTTCCTGACGCTGTTGCATGGCGTTATCGACTCGCCGGATATTCCTCTGAACGTGAGCCGTTCGTACCTGCAGAGCGACCGCGAGGTAAAGAAGATCTCTACCTATATCACCAAGAAGGTGGCCGACCGCTTGCAGGCTATCTTCAAGGAGGACCGCAAGCAGTACGAAGAGAAGTGGGACGACCTGAAGCTCTTCATCAACTACGGTATTCTCTCGGAGGAGTCGTTCTACGACCGTGCCAAGGAGTTTGCACTCTTCAAGGACACGGAGGGCAAGTACTTCACCTTCGACGAGTACAAGACACTCATCGAGGGTGCCCAGAAGGACAAGGACGGCAACCTCGTCTACCTCTACGCTACCGACAAGGACGAGCAGTACTCGTACATCCAGGCTGCCAAGGACAAGGGCTACTCAGTATTGCTGTTGGACGGCCAGTTGGACGTGCCCACCATCCAGACTTTGGAGCAGAAGTTTGAGAAGAGCCGCTTCACCCGTGTCGACGCTGACATCATCGACCGCCTCATCGTCAAGGAAGACGCTAAGAAGAGCGACCTCTCGCAGGAGCAGTCTGACAATTTGTCAGCCGTCTTCCGTTCGCAGATGCCAAAGATGGACAAGACCGAGTTCATGGTACAGGTTGATGCCCTCGGTGCCGAGGCCCGTCCCGTCATCATCACCCAGAACGAGTGGATGCGTCGTATGAAGGAGATGAGCCGCTTCCAGCAGGGCATGAACTTCTACGGCCAGATGCCCGACTCATTCAATATCGTGCTCAACAGCGACCACCCACTGGTGAAGCGCGTCCTCAGCGACTCAGAGTCAGCTACTGCTGAAGCCCTGAAGCCTATCGACGCCGAGCTGAAAGGTCAGGAGGCCCGCCTGGCTGCCATCAACCAGCAGCAGTCCAGCAAGAAGTACGACGAACTGACTCAGGACGACAAGGACATGAAGGCCGAGTGCGAGAAGGCCGTCCAGGAACAAAAAGACAAGAAGCAGGAAGTGCTGAGTGGTTTTGCCGCTCAGAACGACATCGTTCACCAGCTCATCGACCTCGCTCTGCTTCAGAACGGCATGCTGAAGGGCGAAGCGCTCGACAAATTCCTGAAGCGTTCAGTTGACCTGATTAAGTAATCAGAAGTTAAATAAGATAAAGAAGATAGCCGCTCATTGTGGGCGGCTATCTCTTTTTATACCTTATTATATATATACTAAACCAGCGAGAAGGCCACGTCCATCATCTTCGTGAAGGTGTTCTGACGCTCCTCGGCGGTAGTCACCTCACCCGTCAGCAGATGGTCGCTGATGGTCAGAATACCCAGCGCACGCTTGCCGGCATGGGCAGCATTCATGTAAAGGGCGGCAATCTCCATCTCGACAGCCAGCACACCCATGCTCATCCACTTGTCGTTGTGGGGGTTTTCGTGGTAGAATACATCAGACGTAACGACGTTGCCCACCTTGTAGCGATAGCCCAGTCGTTCGCAGGTTTCGACGGCACCACGCACCAGTTCGAACGAGGCGATTGGTGCAAACATGCCAGGCAGTTCATACTGCTTGTAATAGTTGGAATTGGTACAGCAACCCATCGCAATGACCAGGTCGCCCACATGCAGGTCGTTGTTGATAGAACCGGCAGAACCCACACGGATAATAGTGTTCACGCCATAGAAATTGTAAAGCTCATAGGTGTATATACCAACAGAGGCCATTCCCATACCATGTCCCATCACACTGAGCGGCTTACCCTTATACGTTCCCGTATAGCCCAGCATACCACGGACATTGTTGAAGAGCACGGGATTCTCGAGGAAGTTCTCGGCCATGAATTTCGCACGCAGCGGATCGCCCGCCATGATTACGGTCTCGGCAATGTCACCGAACTTTGCCGCATTGTGAGGAGTCGGAGTGTTTGTGTTACTCATATTCTTTTAAGTTTAAAGTTATTTACGGGGCAAATTTACGAAAAAGTGAGCAAAATACCAAATTATTCTGCTATTTCTTTCGCAAATGTTCGCAAAAAGGCCTTTGCGCATTTTTGCAAACCGTTTTTCTTGCAGGAAACGCAATTTATTGCTATCTTTGCATCATCAAAAATCGAAAACATTAAATTAAATCGTAAATCGTCAAATAGTAAATGATTATGGTACTGACCGACCGCGAGCTGTTTCTGCTCATCATCTGCACCGTGTTCTACATCACCTTATTTATATTGGTGCTACAGAACAACCGCCGCAAGATACAATTGCTGCAAAGCCGTCTGGACAACATCCACGCCATGCAGAAAATGGCCGTCATTGAACCACGGCGCCAGGATGTCAGCACGCTGTTCACGCTGCCCGTCTACCTGCGCATCAAAGAATATCTGAACGATGGACGTAGCATGAACCAAGCTGACTGGCAAGAACTGACGGAAGCCGTAGACAATCTCTATACAGGATTCAGCGAAAAACTGTTCAGCCTCTACCGCATGAGCGAACAGGACTATCACGTCAGCCTGCTCATCAAGGTGCGCATCCAACCCAAGGACATTGCCACCCTGACAGCCCACTCGAAGGAGAGCGTAGCATCAACGCGAAGCCGACTATATCATAAGGTGTTCGGTACAAAAGGCAGCACCAAGGACTGGGACGACTTTATCCTCTCCATTTAATCGACATAACGTAATATCGAAATATCGTAATAACGTAATAACGAAATAATTAATAATTATAAGATTATGATTGATTACTTTTTAGCAAACATGTGGCAGATCTGGGCCGTCATAGCCATCGTCTGTCTGATTCTGGAGCTTTCGTCGGGTGATTTCTTCATCATCTGCTTCTCCATTGGTGCCGTGTTCGCCATCATTTCGGCAGTACTCGGACTGAGCATCTACTGGCAGATTTTCATCTTCGCCATCTTCTCATTGCTAAGCGTATTGTTTGTCAGACCAGTAGCCTTGCGCTATCTGCATAAAAACGAGCCCAACAAACCCAGTAATGCAGATGCCTTGCTAGGACGCACGGGTCGCGTGACGGAACCTATCATCGTTGGTGGTAACGGCTATGTGCAGATTGACGGTGACCTGTGGAAAGCTGTCAGCAACAACGACACGGAAATCGCCGCTGGCACAACGGTTCGTGTGATAGGCCGCGAGAGCACCATCATCACAGTAGAAACGCTGTAATATCGGAATCCCGAAATATCGGAATACCAAAATACCGTTATCCCGAAACACCGAAAATTAAATAACCAATTATAATAAAAACAAACATTATGGAATTTATGTCTTATGTACTGATCGCCATCGTCATTCTGGTGGTTATCTTCGCCAAGATGGCACTTGTGATTATCCCTCAGTCTGAAACCAAGATTATTGAGCGTCTGGGCCGTTACTACGCCACGCTGAATCCGGGTATCAACATCATTATCCCCTTCATCGACCGCGCCAAGGACATCGTCGTACTGAATCGCGGACGCTATGCCTACTCCAACTCTATCGACCTGCGCGAACAGGTCTACGACTTCCCCTCGCAGAACGTGATTACCAAGGATAACATCCAGATGGAGATCAACGCCCTACTCTACTTCCAGATTGTAGATCCCTTCAAGGCTGTGTATGAGATTTCGAATCTGCCCAACGCTATTGAGAAACTGACGCAGACCACCCTGCGTAACATCATCGGTGAACTGGAGCTCGACGAGACGCTGACCTCGCGCGACACCATCAATACCAAGCTGCGCGCTGTGCTCGACGATGCCACCGACAAGTGGGGTGTCAAGGTGAACCGCGTAGAGTTGCAGGACATCATTCCTCCCTCAACCGTACTGAATGCCATGGAGAAACAGATGCAGGCCGAGCGTAACAAGCGTGCCCAGATTCTGACCTCTGAGGGTGAGAAAGCTGCCGAGATTCTGGCTTCTGAAGGTGAGAAGACCGCCATCATCAACCGTGCTGATGCTCAGAAGCAGCAGGCCATCCTGCACGCAGAGGGTGAAGCTCAGGCCCGTATCCGCAAGGCAGAGGCCGAGGCAAAAGCTATCGAACTGATTACCGAGGCCGTTGGCAAGTCGACGAATCCTGCCAACTACCTGCTCGCTCAGAAGTATATCCAGATGATGCAGGAGCTGGCTCAGGGCGACAAGACCAAGACCGTCTACCTGCCCTACGAGGCTACCAACCTCATGGGAAGCATCGGAGGTATCAAGGACCTGTTCAAAAGTGAATAGGTAAAAGTGAAGAGTGAAAAATTTGCTACCGCTTCTTGGATCAACACCCGGACAGCGGTAGCAAATTTTTCGTTTTTCACTATTCACTTTTACCTTATTCTTCTTTCTTCAGCGGAATGGTGAACGAGAATACTGATCCTTCACCTTCGACAGATTCCACAAAGGCATCACCGCCATTCTTACGGGCAAAGTCCTGACAGAGCTGAAGTCCCAGTCCGGAACCTTCCTCACCACCAGTACCATAGGTTGTCTCACCCTTATGGAAAATGCTGTCCACACGATCAGCAGCAATACCCACACCATGGTCCTGCACGCAAATACGGGCGAAGTCACCCTCACGCTTGTAATAGACCTCAATGCCCTTACCCTCAGGCGTAAACTTGACGGCGTTCGATATGAAGTTGCGGATAATAGTCTTAATCATGTCATTGTCAGCATGAACGGTCAGTTTCTCTTCGGCGGGCAGATACTGAAGAGTGATTTTCTTCATCTCGGCAATCATCCTGAAGATATCCACCACACCAGGCACGACATCGTCGAGCTCCACATCCTGATAGACCACATTCAGTCGGCCCGTCTGACTCTTCGTCCACTTCAGCAGGTTGTCCAGCAGGTCGTGCGTCTCTTCCGACTCACGGTTAGCTTTGTCCAACAGACCGAAGACCTCCTCTCCCACTGCATCGGGCGACACCACATTGACAGCCAGGTTCAACACCATTCGGATGCTGGCCATAGGCGAACGCAGGTCGTGGGCAATCACAGAATACATCTTGTCGCGATTCGAGATGGTACGCTTTAGCTCCTCGTTCTGGCGGACGATGATGCGCTTGGCGGCCACCAGTTGTATCTGGTGCATCACACGCATCACCAGCTCTTCCTTGTTGAACGGCTTCGTCAGGAAGTCGTTGGCTCCCACCTGGAAACCCTTCACCAAATCGCTGGGATTGTTCAATGCCGTCAGGAAAATGATGGGAATATCCATCGTCTCCGGATCTTTCTTCAGAATAACTGCTGTATCAAAACCGCTGATATCGGGCATCATCACGTCCAGCAGAATCAAGTCAGGCTTCTCGTTCTTGGCCTGCTCGATGCATGCATTACCACAGTTTGCGGTACAAACCTGAAACTTTTCGTTGGTTAGTAATATCTTCAATAGCAGCACGTTACTGACCACGTCGTCGACAATCAGAATTTTATAGTCGCTACGGTTTATCTGTGATTCAAAACTATCGTTCAGTTCCATTTGCTAAGGCATTTCGTTATTTCTGCTTGCAAAAATAGCAAATATTTAGCATTTCGCCAAATATTTGCTACATTTTTTTACGTTTCGTGCCCATTTAGGCAGAAAGACCTTAGAAGTCCTTGGTCATTTCCTTGACTTCGGCATTAATATGGTCGATGAATTCCTGGATGGTCATGACGGTCTGTTCGCCACCGCCCTGAGGACGAACGGCCACAGTACCATCGGCTGCTTCCTTCTCGCCGACAATCACCATATAAGGAATGCGCTTCAGCTCGTTGTCACGAATCTTGCGGCCCAGCTTCTCGTTGCGCAGGTCGATGGTCGGACGCACGCCACCCATGTCGAACTTCTTGGCAACTTCCTTAGCGTAGTCGTTATACTTTTCAGACAACGGCAGAATAGCCACCTGGTCGGGAGTGAGCCACAAGGGGAAGTGTCCGCTGGTGTGCTCAATCAGCACGGCGCAGAAACGCTCCATCGATCCGAACGGTGCACGGTGAATCATCACAGGCGTCTTCTTCGTGTTGTCCTCGTCGGTATACTCCAACTGGAAGCGCTTCGGCAGGTTATAGTCTACCTGAATGGTACCCAACTGCCAACGACGACCAATGGCGTCCTTGATCATGAAGTCGAGCTTCGGACCATAGAATGCAGCCTCGCCGTATTCTACCTTAGCGGGCAGACCCTTCTCCTGACAAGCCTCGACGATAGCTTTCTCAGCCAAAGCCCAGTCTTCGTCAGTACCTACATACTTATCGTGGTCGTTAGGATCGCGCAAAGAAATCTGAGCCTCGAAGTTGAATCCGAAGGCTGTCAGCACGATGCCAATAATATCCATCACGTTCAGGAACTCCTGCTTCACCTGGTCTGGACGACAGAACAGATGGGCGTCGTCCTGCGTGAACGAACGAACACGGGTCAATCCGTGCAGCTCACCACTCTGCTCGTAGCGATACACAGTACCAAACTCTGCAATACGCAAAGGCAGGTCACGATAGCTGCGAGGCTTCCAAGCGAAGATTTCGCAGTGGTGAGGACAGTTCATCGGCTTCAGCATGTACTCTTCATCCTCCTCGGGGGTATGGATGGGCTGGAACGAATCCTTGCCGTAGTGGGCATAGTGACCAGAGGTAACATAGAGATTCTTCGAACCGATATGCGGAGTAATAACTTCCTGATAGCCAAAACGTTTCTGAACTTTACGCAGGTGGTCCTGCAGGCGCAGACGAAGCTCCGTACCCTTCGGCAACCAGATGGGCAGACCCTTACCGACCTTGTCGGAGAACATAAAGAGTTCCATCTCCTTACCAATCTTACGATGGTCGCGCTTCTTAGCCTCTTCCAACATCTCCAGATACTCGTCCAGCATCTTCTTCTTGGGGAACGAGATACCATACAAGCGCTGCATCTGCTCACGGGTGGCATCACCACGCCAGAAGGCACCAGCGACTGAGGTCAGCTTCACAGCCTTAATCTCGCCCGTATCCACGAGGTGCGGACCACGGCAGAGGTCGGTGAAATTACCCTGCGTATAGGTCGTAATCGAACCGTCCTCCAAGTCTTGCTCGATGTGCTCGCACTTGTAGGTCTGGCCATCGGCAGCAAACTGCTTCAGGGCCTCGGCCTTGGGAACCTCACGACGAACGACAGCCTCTTTCTTGCCTGCCAGCTCCTTCATCTTGGCCTCAATCTTGGGGAAGTCGCTCTCCTTGATCATCTCGCCGTCCTTCAACAGCACATCATAGAAGAAACCATTCTCGACAGCAGGTCCGAAACCGAACTGGATGCCAGGATACAACTCCTGCAAGGCCTCTGCCAACAGGTGGGCTGAGGTGTGCCAGAAGGTATGCTTACCCTGCTCGTCGTCGAACTTGTAAAGTGCAATCGTCGCGTCCTCATTGATGGGACGGTTCAGCTCTACGGTCTCACCGTTTACTCCGCAACTTACAACGCTGCGTGCGAGAGCCGGCGAGATGCTCTCTGCAATCTGAAAACCAGTCACGCCCTGTTCATACGAGCGAACAGATCCGTCTGGAAAAGTAATGTTAATCATATCTACAATATATGTTTGAATTTAAAACGTCTGCAAAGGTACGAATAAGTGAGCGAAAAACCAAATTTATTTGGGTTTTTCCGAACGTGAGATTGCAAGCCACACTTTTCGCCGTTCGGCAAAAGAACTTTCGAGCGAAGCTCAAAGTTACAAAAATCGAGTGAAATGCAAAATAAAATACGAAAAAAACGTCTTATAGGGTACAGGAGCCGTCCGGACAAGGTACAACACGCCTTTGCACAGGGAGCGAGAAGGCATCTTGCGACCTTGCGGGCCTGCGCAAAACACCTTACGGGCACACGCAAAACACCTTGCTGGCATACGCAAAACACCTTAACCGCCTACGCAAAATAAGAAGTGTCTATTTTTTCAGCATGCGACAATTCTCAGTAGCAGGGTTGTAGCACAGTTGTAGCAGGGTTTGGGAAAACTATGCTACAGGCCAAACACCCTGTACATAAGGGTTTCAGGGGAATTGTAGCTATCATAGCATAGTTTTTCTTATTTTATCATTGTAGTGTACCAAATGTAGATAAAAACTGCCGAAACGTTGTTCAGGCTAACGGATGTTAAAATTGCACAGAGCAGGGTGACGCATCGCCGAAGTCAGGACTTGAATTCTCCTGTTTCAATCAAAAACCAGTCCCCGTGATTGATATTCCTTGCTCAACGTACTGGGCCACATTGTTGCCGTCGTTCTTCACATATCCCAACCAGGCACGCAGCTGACGGTTGATATTCTTATAGCTATGTTCAAAGTCGCACTGGCTATAGTCATTGCCATCAGCACTGAGGTTTGGATAACCGATAGCATTGAGCACATCTTGGAGAACTGTATTCTCAGTAGCACTTCCAGACAGGAAGTCATACACACTTGAACCTACAGGCAAATACTTGATCAGTTCCAAAGATCCGGCCTCAGACCAGGTACTGGTGACACTAAAGTCCTGCTCCTGCGTCAGACGGGCTATAGGTGTATACTCACCATTTGAATAGGCATAAAGAATGTCATTGTTGAACACACCTGCCCCTTCGCCGCCATAGACAATGGAGTTACTGCCGAGAACGTCGCCAAGCGTGGCCTCATTCCATGTAAACTGCTCGCCACTCTGGGTGAATAGTTTGTTATAGGTATTTTTGTTTGAGTCGCCCTGAGGGGTAATCGTATAGGTTGTTCCATCATGGGCTGTGACGCTGATGTCCTTTGGAGCAAAGTAGTATTTGCTCTTGCCCTCTATCGCCACACGGTTTTGTATCAAAGAATTACTCACTCTGCCAATCCAACTTTCATTCTTGAACGTATAGCCACTTCGTGGCGCATCAACATTAAACACTAATGCCGACCAACCATCCGCAACTTGAGAATTGTTTAGCGCGCCTGTTGGATTCCAGTGATACCAATAATTGCTTAATTTCTCTTTGTAAACGAAGGTCGACTGGGCATTTATCCCCAACGTCATCATCTGAAACATCAGAATGAATAATAGTAGTTGCTTTTTCATAATCGTATCGTATTAGTTATTTACTCATCTTTTCCTGCCATGATGTTGCAAACTGTCACGATGTCGCCGACATTCACTTCGCCGTCGGCGTTCACGTCGCCCTTCTTGCTAACATATAGCTCTACATCCGCTTCTGCAACGTCAGAGTCTTGATAACCTTCCTTCGTTGCATAGACGCTGACATGAGCCGTCGTGGTGCCAGCAAGAACAAGCTCTTTGCCTATTTTATTTACACTGTTATAACTATAACTAGCATTGAAAGAAGCACCTTCTGTCTCACAGTCGAAAGTCACTTTTCCGTCAACTATGGTGATGGTGGGGGTGGCACACTTTTGTGTTTCTGAACCACTCAGGCCCACGATTTCCTTGAAGTTCTTCCATGGATTCGTCGCTTTGTATAAGTTAATAGATGCTTCGGGCACATATAATGTAGCATCGTAATTACTGAAAATGGTAGTGTTTATATTAATATTCAACGGATTCTCAATCTTTGTAATGACTTCTGTAAAATTACAACTATAGAATATATTAAATATTGATAATCAATAACTTACACCTTAAACGGTAGAAAAGTGGATTGGACACGTCAAGAAGTATGAAATGCGGGAAAGATTTAACGTTTTTAACCTTATTTTACCGCAGATTAGACTTAAATGTATGATTATCCCATTGATTATGTTCCTCTTCCAATTTTTATTCTTACCTTTGCACCCAAAATGTTTAAAAATGAGAAAGGTATTAGTTGACGCACATACCCATACTGTGGCATCGGGACATGCCTATAGTAGCCTGCAGGAAATGGCGAAGGCTGCTGCCGACATGGGACTGGAGGTGCTGGGGATAACGGAGCATGGGCCGAGTGTGCCAGGCACTTGTCCGACACTGTATTTCAAGAATATGTTCACCGTACCTCGCCAAATGTACGGCATACGGCTACTGATGGGTTGCGAGATCAATATCCTCGATACGAAGGGCGGTCTTGACCTGACGGATGAGCAAATAGGATGGCTTGACCTCGCCATTGCAGGCATTCACGCTGCGTGGTATCAAGGTGGCACGAAGGAGGAGAATACGGAGGGAATGATTCGTGTCATCATGAATCCCAAGATTCACATGATAAGCCATCCGGGCGATGGCTCTGCAGAACTGGACTTCGAGCAATTAGTGTTGGCTGCCAAGGAGGCGCATACGCTATTGGAGGTAAACAACCATTCACTGGCTCCACAGCGCAAGAAGACAGTGGCGCGGGATAATAATCTGGAGATTCTTCGCTTATGCAAGAAGTATGAGGTTCCCACGATTCTCGGAAGCGATGCACATATCTCGTTCCAGATTGCAGACTATGAACGGCTCTATCCGCTGTTGGTTGAGACGGATTTCCCAGACGAGCTGATTATGAACTACTGGCCTGACAAGTTCTTCGATTATCTGGGGATTCAGAGATAGAATGCGAACTTCGAGCCTTTTGCGCCGATGCCGTCGTAGTCGGCAGTAATGGGGAACTGGCAGCATAGATCGCCGATGGCATCATCATCGAGCGTGACAGTCAGTTCCAGTTCAATGGCCATACGTCGTTCGCTGTAACTGAGATTCCAGATACATTCGCCCAGAACGGCATTGACCACCGTCCTGATTTCATCCTGTGTGCGCCATATGGAATCGTAGTCAGTCATTCACTTAATCAATCGCATGTACAACAACGGATATGGATTTCCTTCTTCGTCAAAATCAGTACGTTTATAAGTCTTGAATCCCATGTGCTCATAGAAACCGATGGCAAGTGGATTCTGTTCGTTCACAGTCACCTCGCTTGCTGCATAATTCTCTATGGCAAAAGCTACCAGTTGTTTGCCAATACCTCGTCCGCGATGGCTCGCATCCACAAACAGCATTTCTATTCTACTTCCTTCTAACCCCAGGAAGGCAATGGGCTTGTCAGATTCATCCATAGAAACCAGCAGACGAGGGACATCTCCGATAGCATCAGGGACGTAGCCCTTGATGCGAAGAATCTCACTCTCAGAAAGGAATGTATGAGTCTGCCTGACGGCACTTTCCCAAACTTCCAACAATTGTTTTGTCAGCGAGTCCGTTCTGTTGGTTATTTCTATGCTATTCATCGTTATCTGATAATCTTTGCTTTTTGCAGGTTATCAAAGTCATCCCAGAACTCAGCCTGTTCTTCATCGCTGAATGTGTTCGAGGCCATCTCTTTGAGGATTTCATCCAACAGTTGCGTCTTTGTCACCTGCAGGTCTGGAGCCACGTCAATTTGGTAAGTCAGTATATCGCCCAACGAGCCGACGTGAACGTTGGTAATAGTGACCTCGCCATTCACCAGCTTCACCTGAATACGCCTGTTTGCACCATATTCAGGCTTCGTCTCACGCAGTTTCTTATACAATGGTGAATCACTGTACTGCTCGGAATCTACAGAATTGATGAGTTCACGTAGTGTCATAGAGTCTTTATTACTTTGCAGGGGTTGCCCACCGCAATAGAATTCGAAGGAATATCTTTCGTTACAACGCTGCCAGCACCGATGGTTACGTTGTCACCAATGGTCACACCAGGCAGGATGGTGACGCTGCCACCAATCCACACATTATTGCCGATGGTGACTGGTTCAGCCCACTCCCTACGGCTGTTGCGCTCTACGGGGTCTGTACTATGACAGGCCGTGTAGATGCTGACATTCGGGCCTATAAAGCAATCATCGCCTATGGTGACTGGGGCTTCGTCGAGCACGGTAAAGTTGAAGTTGGCAAAGAACCGTTTGCCCACACTGATCTGCTTGCCGTAGTCGCAATAGAAGGGCTGGATGATCAATATCTCATCGTCGGCAATGTGTCCCAAGAGACTTTTCAGGATCTCCCTTGCCTTCTGCTTCTCCGACGGGCGCAACAGGTTATAGTCGTGGATTATCTCCTTCACTTCCGTCAGCTCTTCAATCAGCCGTGGGTCAACGGCGGAATAAATCTGGCCCGCCAACATCTTTTCTTTTTCTGTCATATCATTCTTGTTTTCTGAATTCTTTTGGGGTCACTTGAAACATGCGCTTGAACATGCGGCAGAAATGAGGTACATCGTTGAATCCGCATTCGTAACAGACCTGTTGGATGGTAAGCGAAGAATGGCGGAGCAGATGCTGGGCCACGGATAGACGATGCTCAGTAAGTGCAGCAACGAGGGTCTTACCTGTCTGACGATGATAGAAAGTGCAGAGCGAAGAGCGGTTCATACCTACATACTGGGCGATATCGGCAATGCTGACCTCGCGTTTGTAGTTGCAGCTGATAAATATCTCTATCTGTTTAAGCCTTTGCTCGGCTTCCGTCTCGTATGTTCTTCGGCCAATAGCGTATCTTTCCTTAGTTTCGGCAATGAGTACCATTAGTCGCAGCATCATCACTAACCGTTCTGCCTTTGTCTGGTGGCACATTTGTTTCAATCCGCCCTTCAAAGCAGACAGTGTACTGCCAGAGAACTTGATGGCTTCGCTTGTTTCAGCCAGTTGCAGGAATGTTATGCGGAGTTCAGGGAAGGTGGCGGCCACCGTCTCTATCAGTTCCTGGGAGAAGGTTATAGTTATATTCTCTATCCATTCGTCATTAGCTTCAAATTGCCACTGGTGCAGGGTTTCTGGTGGCACCAGTACCACTTCACCCTTCTCAAATGGCTCCGTCGTGCTGCCGATTGTTCGCATGCCATTTCCCTCGACAATCATCGACAGTTCCCATGTAGGCTGTTGATGAAGGCCGATTTGCTGCGAAGGGTGCAAACGCACATGGTCGAAATGGATAGATTCTTTCATGGGTGCAAATTTACAACAATTATTTCAAACAATCGCACAATAATAGAACAAAAAATCGTCGTACCTTTGCAGCCAAGAACATAGATTAGAATTAATATGGAAAGAAAAGATGTCTATCTTGCATCGAAACCGCGCTATGAGATCCTAGACGGGCTGCGCGGTGTGGCGGCTGTGCTGGTGGTAGCTTACCACTTGTTTGAAACGTATTATGAAGGGAGTCCTGACCAACCAATCAATCACGGCTACCTGGCGGTGGATTTCTTCTTCGTGTTGTCGGGCTTCGTTATCGGCTATGCGTATGATGACCGCTGGGATCGGATGTCAACGTGGAATTTCTTCAAACGTCGATTGGTTCGTCTGCATCCGATGGTAATCTTCGGCACGTTGTTCGGCGCCGTTATGTTCTATTTCGGCAGTTGCTCCTCGTTCCCGTTGATTAACGAGACGCCTTGGTATATGGTGGTGCTGGTAATGCTCTGGTGCTTCACGATGATTCCATTGTCCAACGGAATGGACATCCGTGGCTGGGGAGAGACCAATCCATTAAACGGGCCTGCATGGTCATTGCAATGGGAGTATCTGGCTAACATCCTCTATGCCCTCGTCATCCGTCGATTCTCGAAACTGCTGCTTGGCATCTGTGTGGCTGTATTTGCCGTCTTTACGATTATCCTCTGTCTGAACATCGACATCTTTGGCGTCCTCGCAGAACGCAGCTATGCAGCTTATACAGTCATCGGTGGCTGGAGCACCACACCGGATCAGTTGCAGATAGGTTTCACCCGCCTGCTTTATCCATTCTTCTGCGGACTGCTTATCTCGCGCATGGGTAAACTGATAAAGGTACGTGGAGGTTTCTGGTGGTGTTCGCTGTTCATCGTTATCCTGTTGGGAATGCCTTGGCTCGGACTCGGCACAGAGGGCGACAGCCGCTGGACCAACGGACTCTACGAGGCCTTCTGCATCCTCGTCTGCTTCCCGATTATCGTGGCCATTGGTGCTGGTTCTTCTGTCAAGGGCGGCAAGAGCGAGGCCATCAATAAGTTCCTGGGCGATATTTCATATCCCATCTACATCACTCATTACCCCCTCATCTACATGCAGATGTCGTGGGCTGAGATTCACAAGGATGCACCACTCGGCATGCACATCTTCGTAGCTGTCAGCATCTTCTTCCTCGCCATCGGTCTAGCCTACGCCGCTCTGAAGCTCTACGACCTGCCAATCCGCGAGTGGCTGAAAAACAAACTCTTCACCAAATCAACTGCAAAATGAGAATCGACCACGTAGCATTATATTGTCGAGACCTTGAGGCGATGCGCCAGTTCTTCCTCGATTATTTCGAGGTTGTAAGCAATGAGCCGTACCACAATCCCCGTACAGGCCTTCGGACGTATATTCTCTCATTCACCGAGGGCAGTACGCGCTTAGAGTTGATGCAGCGTCCTGACGTTGCTGATGCCAACCCGTCAGTTGCTGCCATTGGCTACATCCACATCTCCATTGCCGTCGGAAGCAAGCGTGGCGTTGACCTGCTTACCCGCCGCTTTGCCGACGACGGCTATCCCGTTGTAAGTGGTCCGCGCACCACTGGCGATGGCTATTACGAGAGTTGCATAATCGGACCAGAAGGGATCCTGATTGAGATTACGGAGTAGCGAGTGCAGAAGCATTTTGACTTAATGGCAGGCGAAGTCGATAATGGTTTTGTGGGCGAACGCTTCTACAATTAATCAATACGGGTGTTTTTCCTATTCAGGTTTAGGGAAAACACCCTTTCAGTTTAGGATTATTCCTTTTGAAATACCAAGAAAAATGCCGTACTTTGCACCGAGAAAAAGAAATAATTTCTCACCATTTAAAAGTATAGGAGATTAAGATATGAAGAAGATGATGATCCTGGCAGTGATGATGGTCATGACTATCTCGGCCAACGCAATGAGCTATAACGCAGCAAAGAACGAAGCCCTCTTCCTGAGCGACAAGATGGCTTACGAGCTCAACCTCACTGCTGCACAGTATGAGGCAGTCTACGAGATTAACCTCGACTACCTGATGAGCTTGAACGGACACGCTGACGTGTTTGGCATCTGGTGGAATCGCCGCAATGCTGACCTCCGCTATGTGTTGAACGCCTGGCAGTACGACAAGTACATCACTCTGGCACACTTCTATCGTCCTGTGGCTTGGCATGCAGGTGGCTGGACATTCGCAGTGTACTCCCACTATGACAGAGGCCGTTTCTTCAACGCACACCCAAAGGTGTTCGTTACCTACAGGGGCGGCAACAGCCATCGTGACCCTCGCTTCTACGCCGGACGTCACATGCCGAAGCCCGCTGTGCATCATCCTGCACCTCCAGTGCATCGCCATGCACCAGCTCCGGCTCCGCATCACGGAAAGCCCGCAGCAACACACAATAACCGTCAC
>JAEEVW010000038.1 GCA_016291085.1 Prevotella sp. | reverse complement strand
TCGTGTGCAAAGCTGTGCAGGACCGCTGCAGTTCGTTGGATGCCCGTCGCCTGCGTCACAGCAGGATGCGAACCCTTGCCGTGTGTAGTACGGGCAATGCCACGTCAGTGCCTTGACCAGCAGGTCACGGGTTATGCGCACACCCTTATTATTCACTTTTTGATTCGCCATAGTCGTAACGTTCTTTGAGGTCGATACCCAATTCCTTCGCCTTAGCCTTCATCAGCTCGATATTGCGCCACGGGTTGCAGTGGATTTCCTTGTGACACCTGTGACAGAGGAGCACCATGTTGTCCTCACGGTCACGCAGGTCTGGGAAACGTCCCCACGGCAGCACATGGTGGTTCTCCATCTCGGCATACTCGAAGTGCTCGCCACATTCGGCACAGCATTTGTTCTGCTTCTCATAGAGCCTGAGCTTGATCTTGTAGATGTCCTTGCCCAGCTTGCTGTACTTGCAGATGCTGTAGCCGTCCGTCGGGCGCTTCTTCACTCGGCAGTTCGAGAGCGTCAGGTACAGGTGTCCGAATCGGAACGACCGCTTCCACCACTTGCGCTTTGGCTTCTCTGCCTGGTACGGCGGATTGATAATGACCGTGCCTCCGTCTTGGTTCACCAGTTCTCCTACCACCGCAACGGGTGTGTAGTACGCAGAGTTACCCCCCCCAATTCGTCTGAATAGTTCATTAAGTGTCATAGGCTCTTTGTGTCTTTTTCGTTCTCCCAACCTTCTTGCAAGCCGCCGATGTACGTCTTCATCATTTCGCCTGCATCGTCGCCAATCACCTCGCATACGGTCTCAACCACCGCAATCGTAGCACCTGCCAGCACCGTCAATCCGTGCGGCACGCTGAACCCCTTGCCAGCGATATACTCGCATATCATCGCCGACAGTTCGATGGTCGCATCCTTGATAGCCTTGAACTCCGGGCTATCCATCGTTACTTGTTTCTTATCCATATTGCCAATTTGTTCAATTTGTCATTCGAAATACTTGTTCATTGCTACCGTATTCCCTTTCGAGTATTCTGGATCCTCGTCGTAAATCTCGTAGCCGTTGCGCTGATACCAGGGAATGAGGAACGTCCCCTTTCTGGCACAGAGCACAACCTGTTTCAGTCCCACCTCTTTTGCCTTTTCTTCGGCCATCTTCAACAGGGCTTTCCCTCTGCCCTGCTGCCGTACCGATTCATGCACCATCAGCGACTGGATAGTGCCGTAGTAGTTGCGCTCCTCGTCGTCCTCGATGGCAAGTTCAACCATGCTCTTGCCGTCTTCGGTGATGAACGTGTACGTCTTACCCCACCACCATAGGTTTTCGTGAGTGATTACCTTCATTCCTCGTCTTTGTCTAATAGCGTCGCCTCGAATATCTTCTTGCCGTCGCTGTTGGTGATTACTACGGTGTCCTCGCCTGGATGGTCTTCACACCATTTGCGCAGATAGAACTCAAAGAGTCCAATCATTTCGCCCTCGGTGATTGGCCGACGGTCTTGACTCATTACTTGTGGCCCTTTCTTCGTGGGCTTCTTTTTCTTTGTGAGGTAGGCATTCCGCCATCCCGTCACGATTACATAATCTTTTGCTGCCATAGTTCCTAATATGCTAAATAAGGTCTTGCGTCCGAAGGCGACCCAAAGATAATCCGTGTCATCCGTGCAATCCGTGTTCGCTAAATTACTTCGTGCCGATGGTCACTATCTGAATCTTGCGCAGTTCGCCCTGCCAACCGCGACGGTCGAGCTCTTCCATCAGTTCGTCGTCGGTGAACACCTCCAGCGCCTCATGGGCAGCGGTGCCCCGCTGATTGTCGTTGGGGACGTCCGTCGCGTCGCCGGACTTCGGTGTAGGAGCCAGCGTTGCAACGTCGGTGGGAAAATTGTTTTTCACCTTCGCCTGCTGCTTTTCAGCATTGGTCTGCTTCTTTGGCTGCGTTTTGGGCGCATACTTCGACAGTGGATTGGGCTGGAATCCCTCAGCATCCTCTGGCGAACACCAGAAGAACCCTGCCGACATACGCTTGCGGTTGATGGCTCGGTCAAGATTGCAGGCACCTAACTCACGCTCGGCCTCACTGCGCGACGACCACACTTTGATTACTTGCAGCGTTTTGGCGTCCAACTGCGCCACGGGTTTCGGCTGCTTCCCCCGCGTCTTTTTCTCGTCCATATTCTTTTCGGTTTTAGTTTCTGACTTCCTTGCTTTCAGTTCCGCCTTACGCTTGGCCAGCGCCTCCGGCTTCACCCTGACGGTCGGTTCGTCGGCGGGCATATACACCGATTCGCCCTTCATTTCGGCCAGCGTCGGCAAGACGATGCCTTCCGCCTGCTGCGACTTGTCCTTCTCCGCCCGTTCGTGCTCCTCCCTTGCTATGGCGAGCGTGAACGTCGGACGCTGGCAGTGGCCGTTGTCGCTGCCCCATTGCAGCACGTACACCAGTATGCTTGCCGCCTTCACCTTCAATTCCAGCGACTCCGTGCTCTGGTAGAATATCCGTCTGCAGAACTGCTCCGTGAACTGTTCCAGTCCGATGTCGTTCCACTTCTTCATCAGCACCCGCTGCACCGCCTCGCGACTCTTCGCAGCCAGCACCGTGTTCCCCGGCGAATAAGCCCATATTGTAAATGCCTGTTTCAGCGTCATAATATTATCTTTATATTATTCCTCCCTGTTAAACAACCTCTTCCAGAAGCCACGGCATTTCAGTCTGACGTTCTCCTTGGTCAATTTATCGACCTTCGCGGCGAGTTTCTCGCTGAGTGCCGACAGCCGGTCAATCTCCTTCTGCGCGTCGGCAAACACATCGACATTGGAGACAATCATCAGGCGGCCCTTCTCTTCGATTTCAGCATAATGGGGACACCCGTAGATGTTCATCTCATACATGTGCTTCACCTTCTTCACAAAGAATCCACGCTCCTTTGCGTCGGCCTCCAGTTCTCGCATCAGCCGCTGCTTGTCCATCTGGTCCTGCACCAGCTCGTCGTATTCCTCAATAGGAAGTGTTACCGTTTTCATAATGATGTATTCTTTTTATATTTCTATCTATTTCTAACCTTGTCGGCGGAAGACATAGTTCCACCGTGTGCGGTGATACTTGGGCGCTCCGGGATAGCAGCCCGCATAGTCGACATACTGCTCTGTGGTGCAGGTCAGGAACGACCATCCTGCGTTCAAGATCAACTGCCACTCCTCTGGCTTCAACTGGCTGTCGAGCGAGAATGTGTAGATATTGCTGTCGGTCGGCAGCACGATGCGTGGCCTTGGCGGTTCGTTAGTCCGTGACGGTTCTGCGCAGGGTTTTGCCTGCATAGAGATAAAGAACCCCAGCAGACACCCGACAATCACCAGTGCCGCAATCACAAGCGCAAATATAAGTTCTCCATTTTTCATATCTCAGCCCTCCTTACGTTTGTCAAACAATTCGCGCAGCACCCTTTCAATGTTATTAATCATGCCTGCGAAGAATCCGAGTATCAACGCATAGCCGACGTACTCCCTGGTCGTAAGCGTGTTATTCGCTATGCCGATGAAGATGATGAACACAACGGTATAGATGAGGATGCCCATCACGTTCTCTAAGAATTTACTGATTGCTTTCATAACTTTTCGATTTCTTTCTTCAACTTTTCGATTTCTTCGTCTATCTCCTGCCGAATCATCAGGTCATGTTTGTCAAGGATTTCGCTGATGTTGCGCATAGTCCACTCAGGCACCAACGACCAGCTGCTTCCAAACTCGCCGCTGTTGTGGGCATACCATAGGCGATGCTTGGTGGTCTGCTTGATTTCGTCTTTCACCCTTTCAAGTTCGCCGATGCGATTGTCAATCTGCACGGCTCTGATGTACTGTTCCTGCGTCATAACTTCATTGCAATTTTAAAATCTTCGACCATCTCGTCCGTGCCAAGGAACTTACTGCCGTCTAAGTAGTATTTCATCGCGTGCTTCGTAAGCCACTGTGCGGCCTTCTCGATAAAGGCATCGGTGCGGACGTATTCTATATCCGTACCTTTTGCTCTTGCTTCAAACCACTCTGGCCACAGTTCGCCATAGCAGTCGGTCGTAGTATTTTGCTGCAGATAAACCCTTTCTGGCACTTCGGGCTCCTGTTCCTGGTTGTACTCACACTCTTCTTCACAGCCATCACAAAGAATCTTTCTGTCTTCGTCGGTGTAGTGGCCCTCCGTGTACATACACTTTTTCTTTTCGTTTGCCATATATCACTTCTCTTTTGGTAATCTCTCTAAACAAAACCTGATGGCGTCGTCGTAGGCTTCGGGGACGGAAGGGAACACACCCTTGCCGTTGGCGTAGTCCACATACTCGTTGCTGAACAGGCTGAACACCTCGAACGTGTAGCCATCGAACACGCGGAAGTGATAAGCCGCCCGCACCTCGATATGGTATGCACCCACCTGCCGCAGCCACTCGCAGGCCATCTGCTGCGTGGGGCACTCATAGACTGGCACGTCCTTCGGCAGTATCTCCTGGCAGTCGTGCGTCCATCGCATCGCGTCGTCACCCAAATAGTAGCAACGGCATCGGTCCGTAAACCCCGCCTTCGCCATCATCTTCGCCAATTCCAGCGAAACATACGCTTCTTGTATCATCATTCGTTCAATCTGTGATTTATTCCTCCTTATCAAAGTCGCCGTTCTTGATTTTCTCGCGCACCTTGGTAAGGGCACGGATGCACCCCTCACGGTCTTTCTTCGACTTCAGCGAGAAGAACTTGTCGTAGACCTGCTCAATGGTCAGCGACTCGTCAGTCAGAGCCTCGTAGATTTCGCGGGCAAGCTGCTCGTCGTTCATTATCGGCTTACCCTTCGTCAGCTTCGCTTCGCTGACAACTATCTCGTGAGCCGTCGGCAGAAGGGCCAGATAGTAGGCATCCCATATCCGCTTGCCCTTAGTCACCATACCCTCGGCCTGCATACGCTCCAGCATCGTCGCCGTAAACCGTGCCAGTCCTATCAGGTAGGCTTCGGCAAAACCCTTCTTGGCATAGAACCGCTCGATGCAATAGGCCGACGCCTCGCCCAGCTTCTTGTTCAACAAGTCCATCCACTCTTCGAGTTTGTCTTCATCTTCGGGGTTGTAACCTGGGTACATTATTCCCTTAGCAATACTCTCTTTCATCTGCCGGCGCATTTCCTGCGCCTCTTTTCTGCTGTCTTTACTCATATCACCAAATATATTTTGTTAGATTTTGTTCGATTTTCTCTGACCATGGTCAGAGTGTGGCGCAGCTTCTCCGCCGTCTGCTTCTCCTGTTGTGTCATATATTTCCTAATTCTTTGATTCTCTAATTCTTGATCACCTCTCCCTGATGACATGATGCTCGTCGTCCGTCAGGTCAAACGTCACCTCACGGCGCAGCTTCTTGTTCCATGCCTTATGCACTTCACACTGCAGAGAGGCATTCTCGCGGCGCGGTATCAGTTCGCTGTCCTTGGGCCACACCGTCTCGCCCGTCACAGGGTCTTCCGTGGCCGCCACCGACTTGCTGACCTGCACGTATAGCGACAGCCGCTGGTCGCCCAGATCCACGCGGTAGCCAAAGCCCTCGGCCACGTAGTACGCCTCGTCCAGCGCTGCCTGCACTATCATCCTCACCACCTCCGGCGTCGCCAGACGCACCGCCTGCGACGTGCGCTCGCACAGCCGCTCGAACGACATCACCTGCCCGTGTTGCGCCCTCACCGAGGCCGTCTTGGGCCGTGTGCGCTCATGCCTCACAATCCTGTATCTTACTGTCATCGTTCTTATCGTTTATTACGTTCATTATTCTGTTCTCTATCAGCCTTGCAGCCTTCTTCTCAATCAGCCTTGTCCGATACCCCCGTCTTTCCATGCTCAAAACCCTTGTCTTTTTACCTCCGATAGTCGGGGTTATCATACACGCCCTTTCCTTAATCACGTTGTCAGGGCGAATGAGGGTGTCACACCATTGCCTTGTCGGTGCAGATGACGTTATCGAACTCTTGGCGGAACTCGGCCTTGCGGTCGTTATATATTCAAAAACTTATTGATGTCCTTGTACTGTGTGACGATGTGGCCGTGCTTGCGGAGGTGCTGCTCGACGAGGTAGCACAGCTGCTGGGGAGCAAGGAAGTTGTCGTCGTAGCCGTCCAACACCGCCAGCCAGTACCAGACGATGTGGTGGTGCTTGTTGCTGGAGAACCCCACGCGCTTGTAGTCCAGGTGGTAGTCGCGACACAGGTAGCCGCCCGCCGTGATGGCGCGGAAGATGCGGTCGATGAACGGTCCAGTAGCCCCCACGAATGACAGTACCAGCCCGCTGCCGTCCTCGGTGCGCTCGAAGCAGTAGGCGCTGTCCAGCGACACCGGCCACTGTTGCCGCCCCTTCACCCTCGGGGCCTTCCGTTTCGTCTCAGTCGTCATTTTACTTTCTATTATTATCGTCCGCTGCCCAAAAGCCGTCGCGGTCGTCGGGGTTGCAGTTGTCCATCCAATAGTACTGGTCGGTGTCGCCGTTGCTGTTGACCATGATGCGCTGCCCGTCCTGATAGCGTTTGCACTGGCTCCGCAGGATGCAGTCCTTCCCGTTGCAATATGTGATGTCCGTGCTCATAGTTATTCCTTTGTACCAAACATACTCCAGTCCTTGCCGACGGAATGTGGATAATTAAGCAGCTCATCGACGGCTGCGGGAGTATAGATGGTCTCCAGCAGGTCGCGCACGCTCTGCTTCCAATACACCGTCGCCTTGCCACTGGTCATCCGCATCACGTCCTCGACAAAATGCAGACAGTCGTTCACCTTATAAGCATCGAAATGATGCCCGCCAAACTCGAAGTCCTTGCGCACCACATGGGTGTTATTCGTCAGCAGTCCAATCTTGAAGTGCTGACAGCCCGCATTCAGTGCTTGGTATATCATGTCAAGCGAGTGAGGGAAGTCGATGACTGGCTCGATGCTGGCCCAAGTCTTGAAACCTTCATCGCTCATACGTTTCATTGTGGCGATACGCTCTGTATTTGGCGAAGCATTTGGTTCCAGTTCATCGTGATCTGTCAGCGTCCAACCAAAAGCCACCAACGGCTTTACGAGGTGTTGGTGCATATCGCCAAGCCACGTGCAGAACGTCGAGCCTTTAAGTATGATGCGTTCTCCTCCTTTGTCTGACAGAGATATCAAATACTTCGAGTCCTCAATCATCGCCATCATCGTGGGGTACTGGAAGAAGTCGGCGTTCTTCGTCAGCATCGTAACAGGTATTGCCTGCTGTATCGCATTGCTGGCGATATGGAAGAACAGATTCCGCGTCTCTGGTGCGCACGGGTCTGATGTGAATGTCATAAACAGTCCACCGTCGCGGATAATCTCGTCGCGGTTGGCGATAATCTCTGCCATCGCCAGGTGGTAGGCATGTTCCTCATTTACGATACCTTTCTTCAGCACGGGTGCATCCTGTCCGAGATAAGACCCCGACGGGCCTTTCTTCAAAAAGCAATAGCTGCAAAGGTGACTGCATCCGATGTAGGGGTTCACGCTCCATCGTCCGTATTCCTCCGCATTCCCCTTTGGTCGGGATAATATCTTTAATGCTTTGCTCATGTTTTCTTATTCGTTATATTTAGGTGCGGCTATGGCTTTTGTCGTGTCGAGCACATAGGCATAGACCTCGTTACAGAAGTCCTGCGGCACGTAACCCTCGGCCTTGTGCAGTTCGCATTCGAAGAACTGCTGGACGCTGATGTCGGTGACGTGGTACTTCTCGCGGATTTTACCTTTGCCGCTCAGTGTATGGTTCTTGCGGTAGTATTCGCAAAGTTCGTTAATGTACATGGCGAAATTGATCTGCTGCGACTCCTTATGGGAAATCTGCGGTTCACAGTAGTCAACGCCTGCGGTCTCGTGGCCAAGCACTTCGACGGCAAAGCATAGCGCTTCGTAGAACGTGTCGAGCTCGGTGTCGCCGCCAAGTACAATTTCTACACGATTGTGGCCATAGTTATCACTGTACGCTTTCGGTCGCATATCCGTACTCGACAGGTTGCGAATCTTCAGATACGTCCGTCCACCGTGACCTGCGTCGCCGCCCATGTGGCCGGTAGTACCGACCTCCACCTCGATGATGTTACAACTGGTAATCTCCCGCTTGTAGGTCTTAATCTCGATTCCGTCCACCACAACGGAGCTGTTCGGTGTAAGTTCTTCTTTCTTTGCCATAGTCGTAATATTTTATTTTCTGTGATTATATCTGAATGCTATGCGTCCTCGGCTCAGGTCGTAGGGCGAGAGCTCGACCTGTACGCGGTCGCCGGTGACGATGCGGATGTGGTTCAGGCGCATCTTGCCGCCGACGGTGGCGAGGATGGTGATGCCGTTGTCCAGCTCGACGCGGAAGTTCTCGTAGCCCAGCGTCTCGATAATTTCGCCGTCGGCAGTCAGGATGTCCTTTTTCCGCTTATAACTCGGTCCGGCACCGCCCGAGCGTACCTCCGGCCTGACGTCTGGGTGTTTTCGTTCTCTATGTTTCATACCGTAAATTTCTTCAGTTTCGTGACCACCACGGGCTCGTGCAGCTCCCAGCCCTTGCGGCAGAGGTAGGCGGCAATGTCGCGCTCTGTGACGAGGTGGCGGTCAATAATCATCTGGATGACATCCTCGGGATTAGGTGGCGCACTTTGGCCGTCGCCGAAGTCGAGCCCGAAGTCCAACAAAGGACGGTTTTCAGCCGATATATCAGTTCGATTGCCAACCGAATCCTCAATACGGTTGCCAACCGACATATCATATCGGTTTTCAGCGTCGTTTTCGTCCTCCTGTTCCGGCACGTCGTCGCTGGGGGCTGGCTGACCCTTCTTGGCGGCTTCCTCGCGCTGTTCCACGATGCGGACATACTCCTCCAGCGTGCGCACTTTCATCACCTCGACGGTAATGACGTCGGCCTTCGGTGCCAGGTTCTTCGTGATGTGCAGGTAGTAGTTGCTGCCCTCGTCCAGATTGAAGCGGACGGCCAGTGCGCGGACAATATCAGCGGAGTTGACGTTCAGCAGGCCCTGCGCGAGATTGCTGGCACCCGTGATGTTGGCACCCTCCACGCGGTTGAAGATGAGGAACTGGCGGTGGCTGCGGTCGGGGTTCAGCATACACTTGGTGTACTGGCCGTCGCGGATCTGCTGCGACAGCGTGGCGTTGAACGTTATCGACTTCTGACCTTTCTTATAATGCAGCGTCGCGTCGTACTCGCCCAGCTTGGGGGCCACCAGTCGGTCTGGCTTGATTGGCGCGGTGGTTACGACGGGCTTTGCGGCGGGCTTCGGTGTCGCGTCGTTGATGACGGCCTGCTTGCGTTCCTCACGTTCCAGCAGGAAGTCGGCCTCTGCGCTGACGTTCGTCGCAGCCGTCTGACACTTCTTGCACCACGCATCCAGTCCGTCGGGCGACGCGGGGTTGGCAGGAAACTCCGACTTCAACTTACGCTTGCCGCAATGGTCGCACACCTTCGTGGTCTTGTTCAGATTGGCCTGACCGCTGGCAATCTCCTGCTTGGCCGACTCGGCGCGGTTGTTCTCGATAATCGTGCCGTCGGGCGGCGTGGCTGGCTCGATGCCGGCACTGATGCGCTCCAACTTCGCCTGCTTCTCGGCAATCTCCTTTTCCAGTTGGCGCACGGCCTTCTCCTGTTTCTCGCGTTCCTTCTCCTGTTTCTCGCGCTCCTTCTTCTGCTTGTCCCAGAAACCGCCCTCACACTCACGGCAGTGCTTGTGCAGCACGCCCTTGGCACTGAAAGCAAACGCGGACTTCGGACGCAGACGGCCACAGTGGGGGCAGTATATCTGCTCCTCGGAAATGTCAGCCGAACCCGTCTGGCGGTACTCGGCCAACTTCTGCTGCCATTTGCCGTCGATGTCCTTCCAGTATTTGAAGCCGAAGATGGTATTGCCCGCACCCGTGAAGTCGAAGGCGTTCAGAATCACGTCCTCCGCCGCGATGTCATCCAGGTACTGCTCCATCGAGCGCTTGTCAAACTTGTGCGCGTCGTACAGGTAGGTAAAGTTGTTCAAAATGCCCTTACCCTGCATAAATCGTTGCCACAATATCGTTTCGTTATCGGTCATATCGCCTGAGTATGTCGTTTAAAAGTTTTCTTCTTTGATAAAAATGCACCGCCGCTGTCGTCTTGTTGGCAGCAATCGGATTCGCGGCGGTGCTCCTGCTCGTTCTATCTGAACGGAAGGCTTGTGGTAGAGCCGAAATATATATTGTAATTTTATGGCCTTATTCACCACTCACCGCCAAACGGCCTCCAGTCCTTCGGCTCGGGAATGTCCAGACGCTTGCGCTGCCGCTTCCTCGGCCTCTGCACCTCGGGCAAGTCCGGCACATCCTTCGCCTGAAATCGTATCGTGTCATCTGGCTCAATCATTTTACACCTTTATATATTATAGGCAGTGGCTCACACGTAGTCGTGGTCCGACTTGTTGACAACGCCCTTCAGCCGCACCGAACTGACCAGCGCCTTGATGTCGGCCAGCGAGTAGAGCACCGAGGCATTCTGCGCGTCGCCCGTCTTCACGGGAGTCAGCAGTCCGCTGTCCGTCCACCGCTGCAGCATGGCCGCCTTGAAGCCCAGCTTCTGCAAGTAGCGCTTCGCCTCGCCCTGCTTCACGTAGTCCGCATTTGGATCACAAGAGCGCACATACTTCTGCACTCCCGCATCCACTGCGTCCGTCATCAGCGCCAACAATTCCTTCAGTTCAATCTCCATAGCCTTTTTCCCTTTTCTTGTATGCTGTGGCATCGCCGCAGCCCTGCGTCACTTCCGCACTACGTCACTTGATACGCTTAAAAGCAATCGTCGTGTCCATGTTCGGCACCACCGCGTCAAAATCACCGCCCAGCAACTGTCGCAAGTCCTGCTCGAAGTAACGCTGAAACTCATAATGGTCGTTCTTCTTCACGTCCTGGGCGGCCACTCGCGCAGCCTCCTTAGCCCTCTCGTCAGGCAACGTATAGATGCGAACGTCGCCAACTTTCATGCTCTGCCACTCGGCTCTTCCTACTTTTTCGCAAATCATAAATTAATTAAAAAGTTTACTTATATCTTACAATAATCGGGAGAATAGTCGTATATTTGCAGTTGGATTTTACTTGTGCAAACTGGCGCGAATGCTTTGTGGAAGGGGCGTTCAGCGTCAAACGGCTATTCTTGTACCCGATTGTCTGATGTTTACAACTTACTTACGGGATTGCAAAGATAAGAAGAAAAGTTATTATCCGCAAAAATTTATGTTATTATTAACTTATTTTTAGTTATTATGGATAATATTAATTTGAAAAAGGAAAGAGTGAACGCAGCGTTCAACTTCCTCCGCGAACATGGGTACCTGCACACCCAGAAAGACATGGCCGAAGCCATAGGTTCAACACCACCCAACATCTCCCGTATGCTGGCAGGAGACGCCAAAGTGCTTACCGACAACATTTGTGTCCGCATCCAGCGGGCCTACCCCATCATCTCAGCCAACTGGCTCATCCACGGCGAAGGCGACATGCTTATTATGAATAATAACACCGAGCGCCAGATGATGATGCCCGACCCAAGCAGCGTCACCAATGCCATCATCGCCTCCAAGGACGAAACCATCGCAGAAAAGGACGCACGCATCGAGGCCATCAAGGCCACCATTGCTGAAAAGGACGCCCGTCTGGCTGACAAAGACGCGATGATCCTCAACCTGCAAGGTCAGCTCCGCGACAAGGACGCCACCATCGCCGACAGGGAAGCCACCATCGTCGACCTCCGCGAACAACTCGCCGACCTCCGTCGCCAACTGTCCGCCTATCAGTCCAAGGACATGCTCGAAAAGTACCCATTCCAAATGGGCGCAGCCGACGAAGGAGACCGCCCCTCGGCGGAACAATAGTGCTCGGTGGTCCCCCCACCGAGGAAACGATGCCCGCTGGTTCGTCCAGCGGAAAAAGAAAAGTGGAATTGCGACGGAAAAATGACGGAAACGGTTTCGACCAAACAGGCAAACCGCAAAAAATTTCCGCTAAATTTCCGTCAAACGCAGAAATAAAAAGTAATGAAAACGTAGCAAATAAACAGGGCCTGAAAGGTTTACTGGCAGAGATTGTGGTTCTGAATGTCGACGGTTCGAGCCCGTCCGGGCACCCTTCTAAAGTGCTAATAATCAAACGATTACAGCACTTTTGTTTTGACCTAATTAAGGCTGATTAACTTAAAATTAACTTAAATTACTGTTAATTTTCTCATCTCCATGTTAAATAGCCGCAAAATAGCCGCAAAAATGCGCTCAAATTTGTAAAAATACGCGAAAAATTATGTGCAAAATAGGCGATTTGCGGCTATTTTGCGGCTATTTTGATTCCAAAAATGGCTTCTGAGAGCCAAAAATGGAAATATTTGGCCGCAAAAGCCAAAAACGAGCGACATTCAGATTATTTTATAGATGGTCATACATGAAGCAATCACCATGTCTTAACAAAAATTATCGCAAAATTCACAATCTTTAAGAAGAAATCCCGATTCTATAACAGGATTTGCCTCGCATGAGGACTACGGTTCACCAAGAACAGCATTTACCACCGTTCTGATCTCGTCCTGAGTACGCCAAATGGAATCGAAGTCTGTCATCGAATTATCTTTGCTTTTTGCAGATTGTCGAAGTCGCTCCAGAAATCAGACTCTTCTGATTCACTGAACCCATTGGAGGAAAGTTCATGAAGGATGGCATCCAGAAGCTGTACCTTTGACATATTCAAATCAGGTTCGATATCAATTGGATATGTCAGGATATCGCCCAACGAACCGACATGGGCATTGGTAACAGCAACGTTGCCATCGATTAATCTTAACTGAATATGCCTGCTGGAGCCATATTCAGGTTTTTTCTCACGGAGTTTCTGGTATAGTGGATTGTCACTATACTGCTCAGAATCGACGGAATTTATGAGTTCACGCAGTGTCATGTTGTTATCCTCGAATTGAAATGTTTGAAAGCATCATGCCGCCCCAAACAGCCAGGATGCCGATGATAACACTGGCTCCTACATATAGGGCTGTCAGCAGGACGTCATCCGCTTTCATCATGCCGAAGGATTCGTTGGCAAAGGTGCTGAAAGTAGTAAAACCGCCACAGAAACCTGTGACAAGTAACAGTTTCATCTCAGGCGACAGCACACCTTTGCTCACGAAGCCTACTAAAAGTCCTATCAGCAATGAGCCAAGAATGTTGACTGCAAACGTCCCCCAAGGGAACGAGGTGTTAAGACCAGAAAGCAGGTATCGTAATACTGAGCCTGCTGCACCACCAAGTGCTACCAATAAAAGATTTCGAATCATTCTTTTGTTAATTTGTAAACTGCTATTGTGGGTAAAATAACCAATAGCAATAGTGTAATCTCCACAAATGCGTAAGATCCGAAGTAGTCAACCAATGTCTGGAATTTCAGCACTCCGTCAACCAGAATGACTAAGAAGACAAACCAGCAGAGGCAGAATATCGCAGCATACTTGATTTTTCGTTTCTTCAGTTTCATTCGTTTATATAATTTTTCGTACTCATATCATAATACAGAGCTTCCAACTCCTGAAGGGTCAGGTTCTCTACAGAATGCTCAATCACCCGTATTAGCTCCTCTCTGCGGAAATCGTCGGATTGTCCAAAACGTCCTGTGTATGGCATATCTATTTCTTCCAAGCATTAACTACTTCACCGATATACATTGAGTGGATGCCAGCTGGGAAGTTAGCATACATCTGCTTGGGAGCATCACTCTTAAAGCCTTGTGGATCAAAAGGAGCGGCATACATGATCTTACATTCAATCACCATCGTTGCCTCAGTGTAATAAGGAGTACCATTGGCAGTATAAGCCGTATGAAGTCCCAGAGCCTGAGCCTTGTCACCATCGCGTCCGCTCTTAGTTCCCATATAGTTCAGCACCTTGCTGTCCTTGACATCGAAGGACATCACGGTGAAATACTCAGAGTTATCCAAGAACTCCTTGGTATAGCGTTTCTCTGCCACATAGACTGTCAAGGCAGTCTTGCGCCAGAGTGTTCCGATACCACCCCAGCCAATGGTCATGGCATTGCTCTTCTCCTTGCTTCCTGCACAAAGCAACTGAGCATCACGGAACCATTGGAAGCCATTGTCTTCAAAGGCTTCCTCTACACTGAACTTCTTAAAACCATTGTCCTCCTGAGCGAACATCTTGCTTGGCGCAATCATCATCATTGCTGCCAAGATTGCTGTGACTATAGACCTATTCTTCATAAACAATCCTAATTCTAAGGTGCAAATTTACAAAATCTGCTGAAAATTCAGTAACTTTGCCCTGTTATTACAACATAGTTTAAGAGAATTGGCTTATAAACGTATGAAACGAGTAATTGTTATTTCGACGAGTCTTCGTCATGGTTCAAACAGCGACATGCTCGCTGACAAGTTCGTGGAAGGTGCCAAGGCTGCCGGAAACGATGTAGAGAAGATTCCCCTCTCAGGTAAGAGCATCCAGTTCTGCAAGGGCTGTATGGGATGCCATAAGCTGGGTAAGTGTGTCATAAAGGATGATGTGAACGACATCATGGCAAAGGTGATGGAAGCCGAAGTTGTCGTTTGGGCTACTCCCATCTACTATTATGAGATGAGCGGGCAGATGAAGACGCTCATTGACCGTATGAATGCCATGTATGGAAGGGATTATAAGTTCCGCGATATCTATCTGCTGACCACCGCTGCCGATGATGACCCTGAGACTCCCAAGCGTGCTGAGACTGGTCTTGGCGGTTGGATTGCCTGCTATCCCAAAAGCCGTTTGGCTGGCACTCTATTCTGCGGAGGTGTCAATGAACCAAAAGCCATCGAGGGAAATTCCAAGCTACAGGAAGCCTTCGAAATGGGCAAAAACATATAGGCACGTATGAAACAGATAACATATCTAATAATACTATTCGCCTTTCTTCTTGTAGGATGCAGTGAGGATAAACAGGAAAAGAGTATGTCAATCACAGTCAATCTGAGGTACACTGGCACTGATGGGAATGCTAGAAAGTTCGCCGAGGAGATGATCTCCAGCGGTACTGTTGATGCCATCAGAGCCGAGAAAGGTAATCTGAGGTATGAGTACTACCAGTCGTTGGATGACCCTGAGACAATCTTGCTCATTGACAGCTGGGCCAATCAGGAGGCCATCGACAAGCATCACGCCACGCCTATGATGGACACCATCGCCAAGCTTCGTGAGAAGTACGACCTCCACATGACGGTGGAGCGCTATACTGCTGTTGAAACACCAGAAACGGAGAATCGGTTTATCAGGAAGTAGAGATTCTGCAAAATTGGTAATTCTTTCCAAAATCTGTATAACGTGTATATAAAATAATGTCTGTACCTTTGCACCCAGATTTCAAACTTAAAAATGACAAACGGTATGAGACAGATTATGATGTTATTGGCAGCGATGCTGTTTACCTGTTGTTCGTCAGACAGCGTGGTGAAGGCTGAGCCTGCCTCTGTACAGAACGCAGCAAAGACACTGGTAGTATATTACAGCTACACGGGAAACTGCCGTGAGATTGTGAATTCGTTGACGGCACAAATTGAGGCAGACGTGCTGGAGATTCAGCCCGCTGAGAAGGGACTGAAGTATGAAGCGAACAACTATGCACTGGGTACGCAGTTGCTGAACGCCATCAAGGCGAATCCCAACGATGCTAGCAGCTATCCGGCCATCGACCCAGTGACTGTCAACTTGGATGACTACCAGAACGTCATCATCGTGACTCCGCTTTGGTGGAACCAGATGGCGGCTATCATGCAGACATATCTGTTTCAAAATAGTGCAAAACTGGCAGGTAAGACGGTGGCAATGATAGTATCGAGCCATTCAAGTGGAATCAGCGGTGTTGTAGCCGATGCCCAGCGACTGCTCCCAAACGTGACATGGGCTGGCGATGCTCTTTGGATCGATGCGAGCAACCACTCCAACCGAAGTTCACTGATACAGAACTGGTTGCCAACACAGAACTTCAAAACAACCAGCGATATGACTCAGAAACTCTATCTTACTATTGGTGGCGTAACAAAGACTGCTACGCTCGTTAGCAATTCTTCTACAGAGGCTTTGGTTGCTCAGTTACAGCAGGGCAATATTACCTACGAGGCACACGACTACGGCAACTTCGAGAAGGTGGGAGCACTGGGCTACACGTTCCCTGAAAATAATGAGCAGATTAACACCGTGCCTGGCGACTTGATTCTTTATCAGGGTTCGAACCTCTGTATCTACTACGACACGAACTCGTGGAACTTCACCCGTATCGGCAAACTCGACAACATGACGCAGGCAGACATCAAGACATGGGTGAATGCCGGTGGCGATAACGTCAGCGTAACGCTCTCCATCTCTGAGCCGACAGGAATTAGTCAGGTAAAGGCAGATGATGTTAAGTCGAAAGCCTACACCCTGCAAGGCACATTGGCACAGGCTGGACATAAAGGAATTGTAATTCAGAACGGTAAAAAGATTATAAGATGAAAAAGGTAATAGTTATTTCGACGAGTCTTCGTCGTGGTTCTAACAGCGACATGCTCGCTGACAAATTCGTGGAAGGTTCAAAGAGTGCTGGAAACGACATAGAGAAGATTTCTCTCGTTGGCAAAGACATCCAGTTCTGCAAGGGCTGCATGGGATGCCAGAAATTAGGTCGCTGCGTCATCAAGGATGATGTGAACGACATCATGGAAAAAGTGCTGGAGGCTGATGTCGTTTGCTGGGCTACGCCTATATATTATTACGAGATGAGCGGACAGATGAAGACACTCATCGATAGAATGAACGCTATGTATCCGCTGGAATATAAGTTCCGTGATATCTATCTGCTGACTACAGCAGCCGAGGACGAGGAAGAGACACCGAAGCGTGCTGAGATTGGTCTGACGGGATGGATTGACTGCTATCCGAAGAGCCGCCTAGCAGGAACCCTCTTCTGTGGAGGTGTGAACGACCCACGAGAAATTGAAGGCAACAGCAAACTACAGGAAGCATTTGAAATGGGAAAGGGAGTATGAAGAAAACTACATTATTTATGGCAATTGCAGTCGGAATACTTACGGCTTGCACAGAAAAGAAACAAACTACAGACAACGATATGAAACAGGAACTGACATTGACTCAGGATTGGGACAAGGTATTCCCGCTGAGCGAGAAAGTGAACCACCAGAAAGTGACGTTTGAAACACAGTATGGTTTGACATTGGCAGCCGACCTCTACACGCCTAAAGATGCAACAGGCAAACTGCCCGCCATTGCCGTTAGCGGCCCATTCGGAGCCACCAAGGAACAGTCGAGCGGCCTCTACGCCATGCGGATGGCAGAGCGTGGTTTTGTGACGTTGGCCTTCGATCCCTCATACACTGGCGAGAGCAGTGGTGAGCCGCGTCGCACGGCATCGCCCGACATCAATACTGAGGACTTTATGGCTGCCGTAGATTACCTGTCGCAGTTGGAGAACGTAGATGCTGAGAAGATTGGCATCATCGGCATTTGCGGATGGGGAGGCATCGCCCTCAATGCTGCCGCTGCCGACACCCGTATCAAGGCTACCGTAGCCAGTACGATGTACGATATGACCCGCGTCGCTGGCAACGGCTACTACGACAGCGAGGACAAGGAGGAGTCGCGCCATGCTGCCCGTGAAGCACTCTCGAAGCAGCGTCTTGCAGACCCCAAGGCAATGGCAGGCGGAGTCATCGACCCGTTGCCTGACGATGCGCCACAGTTTGTCAAGGACTACTACGATTATTATAAAACTGAGAGAGGCTATCATGCCCGCTCAGGCAATAGCAACGACGGCTGGCGCGTCATAGGCACTCAGGCCTACGCCAACTCTCGTTTCCTCTACTACATCAACGAGATTCGTTCTGCCGTCCTCGTGATGCACGGCGAAAAGGCTCACTCTCGCTACTTCGGCGAGGCTGCCTACAAGTATATGGTGGAGGGCAAGGCGGAGGGTTATAACGTTGTCGGCAAGCCCAATCCCGTGCCAGAGAACAAACAGTTGCTTATCATCCCCAACGCTTCGCATTGCGACCTCTATGATGGCGGATATACGGAACTCGTCGGAAAAGGAGAACCTAAGAATATGATCCCTTGGGATAAGATGGAGGAATTCTTTAAGACCAATCTAAAATAATATGGCAGAAAAGATCATCCAGATTGATAGTGTCGATGCGTATAACAAGCTGTACGGATGGGAGACACTGCATCCGCTGGTGACCATCGTGAACCATACGGAGGAGCCGCCCGTGTCGATGAACCACTCACGCCTGAACTACGGCCTCTATGCGCTGTTCCTGAAGCAAGGCGATGGTTGTTCTATTCGCTACGGACGCGAGAAGTACGACTATCAAGAAGGAACCGTCGTGAGTTTCAAGCCTGGTCAGGTGGTCGAGGTGGAATGGGACGAGTCGAAACCCATGCCAGCCTCACGAGGTCTGCTGTTCCATCCCGATCTGATTTATGGCACACCGCTGGCCAAGCGCATCCACGACTATACGTTTTTCGACTATGACCAGCGCGAAGCCCTGCACCTCTCGGAGCGTGAGCAGCGCATCGTCAGCGACCTGCTCGACAGCATCGAGGAGGAACTGCAGCACCCAATTGACAAGCACTCACAGACACTCATCACCGATGCTATCGGCCTGCTGCTCGACTACTGCATGCGCTACTACGACCGCCAGTTCATCACTCGTCATAAGGTGAACAGCGACATCATGACCCGCTTCCAGAACGACTTGGAGGCATATTTCCGCAGTGGCGAGGCAGAGCGCAAGGGTCTGCCCTCCGTTGCCTATTTCGCAGAGAAGGTGTTCCTCTCACCCGGCTACTTCGGCGACCTCATCAAGAAAGAAACGGGCCTCACGGCACAACGTTACATCCAGAACAAGGTCATCGACCTCTCGAAGCAGTACGTGATGGACAAGGAACTGACCATCAATCAGGTGGCCTACAAGCTCGGCTTCCAGTATCCGCAGCACTTCACCCGCCTATTCAAGCAGCAGGTCGGCGTGACACCTACAGAGTATAGGAATTAGAACAAGAGTTCACTTCGGCTGCAGGCTCTGGCGGTATTCGCTGGGCGACTGGCCAAGGTGCTTGGTACAGTAGCGGCTGAAATACGATAGCGAGGCAAAATTCATCAGTTCGGCTATCTGGGTGAGTGAAAGGCGCTCGTCATTCAGATAGTCTTTCAATATGGGCACAGTGTGGCGGTCGATATAAGAGGTGACGCTGTGACCCGTCACACGCTTGATGGTGGCAGAGAGGTGTTTGGGCGACACGTTCAATCGCTCGGCATAGTAGCTCACGTCGCGTTCTGTGCGGCTGATGCCGGTAGAGAGCAGCGCCATGAGCTGTTTCACGATATAGGCCGTACGGTCGCTGTGTGTGTCGGTAGTGTCGCGCTGGGCATGAGGCTCGAAGATGTCGTACATCATGGTCAGACAGAGACTGCCCATCAGTTCGCGGTAGAAGAGCAGGTGGCGGTCGTCCATGCGGTCACGCAGTCGGTGGAAGTCGGCAAGTAGATGACTGGCCTGTTCGTCTGTGAGTCTGATGACAGGGTCTTGGTTCAGAGAGATGCTGCCGCCGATGCTATAGTTGTTTGATGGCAGCAGGTTCTGCAAGAATTTATAGTCAGCAGCAAACCATTCCACCTGCATGTCGGCATGAGCGGCAATGTTACTGACGCGGGCGGGCATGGGTATCACAACAAGGTCGTTCTTCACGATGTGATAGCATCGCTCGTTGAACACAAAACTGCCCTCGCCAGCCGTGCAGAGCAGGTGCATACATGTGTGGCTCAACTCTGGTGCATTCATCGCCAAGAAGTCGGTGGAATATAGAAAATCTACCTTCATGGGGGCAAAATTACACATTATTTTATATAAAAAAGAACGATTTTGGCAAAAAGTGAAAATTGTGACGCTTTTTGTGAAACAATAGTATCAAAAATTCGTTGTACCTTTGCAGCGTGAAAGAAATAGTAAATCGTAAATTGTCAAATCGTAAATGAAATTATGAATATCAAAAGTATCATCACAGCCGCAATGGCATTGCTTGCATCAACAGCATGCAGTGGCGGCGCAAAGCAAGAGAAAGTTATGAAGACAGAAGGAAAATCAATCGTTGTATTCTTCTCGCATGCAGGAGACAACTACGCAGTAGGAAACATTGAGGTGGGCAACACGAAAATTGTGGCCGACTATATTACGGAACTGATTGGTGCCGACCAATTTGAGATTGTTACGCACAAGTACGACGGCATGGCCTATACGCCGCTTATCAATCTGGCAAAGGAAGAAACCAAAAATGGAGAGCTGCCGGAATATGAGGGCGACGTGGATCTGAGCCAGTATGACACAGTGTTTATTGGCGGTCCTGTATGGTGGGGCACCTATCCACAGGTGATGTTCACTTTCTTCAAGAAACACGCTAACGACCTGAAGGGCAAGACCGTTGTCCCCTTCACCACCCACGAGGGCTCAGGCCTGGCCAATTGCGTGGAGGACGTAAAAGCGGCTTTCGCTGGTGCCAATGTCACCAAAGGTTTCAGCATCTACGGCCACGAGGTGCGTACTGAAAAGGCGAAGGTAGAAAAGTGGATAAGAAGCCTCACCCCCAGCCCCTCTCCAAAGGGCGAGGGGAGTAAATAGTTCAATGGCCAAATAAATTTTAAATTGTAAATCGTCAAATAGTAAATTGTCATGGTGGAATACATCAAATTATCAAATGGTGTGGAGATGCCCCTGCTGGGCTATGGAGTGTTTCAGGTATCGCCCGAAGAGTGCGAACGTTGTGTCAGCGATGCGCTGAGCGTTGGCTATCGTCTGATTGATACGGCACAGGCCTATTTCAATGAAGAAGGTGTGGGCAATGCGTGGCGCAAGAGCGGCATCAAGCGCGAAGATCTTTTCCTCGTAACGAAGGTGTGGATTTCAAATGCTGGTGAGGAAAAGGCCGCCAAGAGTATTGATGAGAGTCTGCGTAAGTTGCAGACAGAGTATATCGACCTGCTGCTGATCCATCAGGCCTACGGCGACGTGTTCGGCACGTGGCGGGCTATGGAGAAGGCCTATCGTGCCGGAAAGGTTCGTGCCATTGGAGTGAGTAACTTCCAGGCAGGCCGCTTCTTCGACTTCGCCCACTATGTGGAGGTGAAGCCGATGGTGAACCAACTGCAATGCAACACGCTCATCCAGCAGACGGGCATCGAGCCGATACATGCTGAGTTCGGCACGAAGATGATGGCATGGGGACCGCTTGGCGGACAGGGTGTCGATGGCATCGTGAAGAACGAAGTACTGACCGCTATCGGAGCAAAGTATGGTAAGAGTGCAGCACAGGTGGCTCTCCGCTGGCTCACACAGCGTGGCATCGTGACCATTCCTAAGTCAAGTCACAAGGAGCGCATGGCTCAGAACTTCGACATTTTCGACTTCTCTCTGACATCTGACGAGATGGCCCAGATCGCCACAATGAACCAGCATGACACGGGTACCATCAACTTCGGCGATCCCCAGTTTGTGAAATATCTTATAGAGACCTATGGCTAAACAGGTATCAGTATTGGTAGGTGCAGGCAGTATTGGCCAAGCTATCATCCGAAGAGTATCGGCAGGAAAGCATGTGGTATTGGCTGACTATAGCCTAGAGAATGCAGAGCGGGCTGCAAAGACGTTGGAGAATGCGGGCTTCGAGTGCTCGACTATCAAATGCGACCTCGGCTCGAAGGAGGATATCCTGAAGTTGGTGGAGATTGCCACCAGCAAGGGCGAGGTGACGAAAGTGGTGAATGCAGCTGGCGTGTCACCCTCGCAGGCTCCCGTAGAGGAGATTCTTCGCGTTGACCTCTACGGCACAAGCGTGCTGCTGGAGGAGTTTGGAAAGGTGATTGCCGAGGGCGGAAGTGGCGTGATTATCTCTTCACAGAGTGGTCATCGTCTGCCCGCGTTGCCACAGGAGCAGAACGATGCACTGGCGATGACTCCTGTAGAGCAGTTGCTGGATTTGCCGTTTATCAAGGAGATTGACGACACGCTGAAGGCGTATCAGTACTCGAAGCGCTGCAATGTGCTTCGTGTGATGTACGAGGCTACCCGTTGGGGGCGTCGCGGTGCTACCATTAACAGCATCTCGCCAGGTATCATCATCACCCCATTGGCCAACGACGAACTGCACGGGCCTCGCAAGGACGGCTATCTGAAGATGATAGAAGGCATGCCTGCCCGTCGTGCCGGAACGCCTGACGAGGTAGGCGACCAGGCTGAGTTCCTGATGTCCTCTCGTGGCCGTTTCATCAGCGGTGCCGACCTGCTCATCGACGGTGGCTGCACAGCCAGCTATTGGTATGGCGACTTACAGTATCTAAAGGCTACACATTAACATGAAAAGAATCATAACACTTATAATAGCAGTAATGACTATGATGACAGTAAACTGTCAGACGCTGACAGAGCGTCAAAAAGGGTTGGCAGCATGTGCCTGCCTGATGGCACAAGGTGATTTGGAACGCTTGGAGCCTGTTGTGAAGATGGCACTCGACAATGGCGTGACCATCAACGAACTGAAAGAGGCATTCTCTCAGCTATATGCCTACACGGGGTTCCCTCGCTCGCTGAATGCGCTGGGAGTATTGAATAAGGTATTGGAAAACAAACAGCCATCTTGGCAAGAGGGCAAGCCTTGGACTCGCCCTACCGAGTGGGACGATGCTAAGGCGGCTTACGAACTGGGCAAAAAGAACCAGACACAGCTTTCTGGCCGTGCATTCGACTACGATTTCTGTCCGCAGGATGACTATTATCTGAAGGCTCACCTCTTCGGTGACATCTTCGCCGGTGACCAACTCTCGCATGCCGATCGCGAGATAGTGACCGTAGCAGCATTGAGTGGTCTCGAAGGTGTTGCTCCGCAGTTGGCAGCCCACAAGCGTGGAGCTGTAAACATGGGCAACAGTCAGGAGTTGGTTAACGAGCTCAGCGCCTGGCTCGACAAGGAGGGTTATACGCTGCGTAGCGGATTCCCTAAGGGTGTAGCAAACGTGAACTATGCTCAATATTTCATTGGAGATAGCTTCGTTGCTCCTATTAAGCCTACAAATCTCAGCGAAAAAGAGGAAACCGTCATGCCTATAGTGAACGTCACCTTCGAACCTGGCTGCCGTAACAATTGGCACATCCATCATGGCGCTCATCAAATTCTGATTTGTATTTCCGGTAAGGGTTGGTATCAGGAATGGGGCAAGGCCCCTATACCACTCCATCCTGGTGTAGTGATTGACATCCCCGAGGGTGTGAAGCACTGGCATGGTGCCCAGAAGGACTCCTGGTTCCAGCACTACACCACCCATGTCAAGACGGGTAGCGAGGAAAGTAATCAGTGGCTGGAGCCTGTAACTGACGAAGTGTATAACAAACTGAAATAAATAGCATGAAGGTATTATTGATTAACGGAAGCCCCCGTAAGAAGGGCAACACATTCCTGGCGCTGAGTGAGGCCGCAAAGACCTTGGAGCAGCAGGGAATCGAGACAGAGATTGTACAGATTGGTGTAAAACCCGTCCGCGGCTGCATCGCCTGTGCACAGTGTAAAATCAAACAACTAGACCGTTGCGTATTCGATGATGACATCTGCAACCGCATCTCTGAGAAACTGGACGATGTGGATGCGCTCATTGTTGGCTCGCCCGTATATTACGGACAGCCCAACGGCTCAGTTCTGTCGCTTATTCAGCGTATGTTCTTCTCGGCAGGTGCCAAGGTGGTAAACAAACCCGCTGCTGCCGTCTGCGTATGCCATCGTGGTGGTGCCACAGCAGCCTACCAGACCATGAATATGCCGTTTGAGATGATGAATATGCCTGTAGTCACTTCACAATACTGGAACATCGTGTATGGTCGCGAAGAAGGTCAGGCAGCACTCGACACAGAGGGTATGCAGACCATGCGAACGATGGCCAATAACATGGCCTGGCTGCTGAAGAAGATTCATGCTAACGGGACGCCCGACTATCCTGAGCGTGAGGAGTGGCAGCCGATGCACTTTATCAGATAAAAGTATTGATTTATGGACGAAATGAGCAGTTGCAAACTGCTAAACACAGCGAGAGACAGACTTATGCCGTCGGAGTTTACGAGTAGCTATCACGTGCACATATTGGTGCGTGAGGGAGAGATGCGGTTCTCGGACGGCAAGCAGACGCATGTGTCGCAGAAGGACGACCTGGTCATCTGGCAGATGTCGAACGCGATTCAGGAGGTGGTGTATTCGGATAATTTCGAGGCGGACTTTCTGATAGCGTCAGGAGATTTCCTGTCGCGTTTCAATCCTGAAATGGTGTGGGCCTCGAAGGGATTTATTTTTATCCGCATCAATCCGTCGTTCCATTTGCATGAGGAGTCGCTACGGGTGATGAACGATGATTTTTCGCTGTTCCATCAAAGGCTTGACATGCCTGATAGTTCCTTTAGAGAAGAGGTCATTGGACGCGTGATGCAGATATTCCTTTATGACCTCTGGACGGTGTACTCCTCCGAGATGTCTCAGATGGAAACGAATGATAATGCCGCCCGCATCTTCCTGCGCTTCCTCTCGTTGGTGCAGAATGATTGCCGCCAGCAGCGCGACGTGGCGTATTATGCCGACAAACTGTGCATCACGTCGAAGTATCTCTCTCAGGTGAGCAGGTCGGTTTCCGGTCTTCCTGCATCAGAGTGGATTACATACTACGCCACCTTCGAACTCGTTTCTCTGCTCAACGACCAGTCGAAGACATTAACCGAGGTTGCCGACCTGATGAACTTCGAGACAGCCTCGCATTTCTCGCGATATGTGAAGAAATTATTGGGGAAATCGCCGTCTGAGTACCGAAATAAGTAATCATCTTCCATTTGTGAAAGTTCTACGGCAATCTGGATAACAACAGGTTGCCGTTTTTGCCGTACCTTTGCACCCACAAATAGTAAATCGTAAATTGTCAAATTGTAAATTACAAAGGTATGGATATTTTTGAAAAACTTCGTTCAGGGGCCGACGTCGATATGGCGACACCCGAGTATGCACAGGCCATCAAGCACATGACCGACTGCGCCAACATCTGTTTTAAGATCAACACCACCGCTCCCACGCCAGAGCAGATTCGTCCGCTGGAGGAGCAGCTCTTCGAGGGCCGTCTCGACCAGACGAGCTATCTGATGCCCCCGCTCCAAATAGACTTTGCCTGTCAGATGAAGATTGGTCGTGGCGTGTTCGTGAACCACTCGCTGACCTGCATGGCTGCTGGCGGCATCACCATCGACGATGGTGTGATGATCGGACCCAACGTGCGCATCGTCACCGACAACCACGACTTCGAGAACCGCATGGTGCTGCGCTGCAAACCCGTCCACATCGGCCGCAATGCCTGGATTGGCGTGGGTGCCATCATCCTGCCCGGTGTCACCATCGGCGAGAATGCCGTTGTGGCCGCAGGTGCCGTAGTAACCAAGGACGTTGCCCCTGGCACCATCGTCGGCGGCAATCCTGCAAAGTTCATTAAAAACATATGATCGAATAATGCTTGTCCAGAAAGATTTTTGCGGGCGGAGATGGCAGAATCGGGCCGTCCCCGTCCGTTTTTCGTCTAATAATCATTAAAAGGTAAGGGAGAAGAGGATAATATTCAAAAAGTTTTCGTACTTTTGTAGCCGTAACATCAATACAATTATTATGACGGAGATTCACAAGCAGTACAGACTGACCTCGATGGAAGAGCCTACGGACGAAATGCTCCAGGCTCTAATGGAGGATGTGGCGGAGGAAGCGCGCAAGTCGATGGCAAGAGCTGAAGCCGAGAAAAAACGTCGATTACAAGCTGTAGCCGACGAAATTTCAGCATGGAGGGCTGCGCAATGACTCAACGAAAGCCAACTTTTTGTGTTGTAGCTGGACCTAATGGTTCGGGCAAGACAACTACAACTGTCCAATTGCTCAATGACGAATGGACGGCCGACAGTCTCTATATCAATCCCGATAACATCGCACAAGAGACCTTTGGTGACTGGAATTCGCCTGAAGCGGTACTGAAGGCTGCCGAACTGGCAACCCAACAGCGTTACGATTGTTTGCAGCAAGGTCGTGATTTCGTGTTTGAGACCGTCTTTTCCTCTCCCGAGAAGCTGGAGTTTCTGCAGAAAGCGAAAGAGGCTGGTTTCTTTATCCGCCTGTTATACGTCTGTACTTCCGACCCCGCTATCAATGTCGCTCGCATCACCCAGCGTTATCTCAATGGTGGACACGAAGTCCCTATCTCCAAAGTCATCTCCCGATACTACAAGTCATTACAGAATGCCGCGAAAGCCATTTCGTTTGTTGACCGTGCATACATCTACGATAACTCTATCGATGGCCAACTGCCCCGTCTGCTCTATCGCACCGTTGACGGAAAACTCTTTAAGCAATACACCGACGACATTCCTGAATGGGTCAGATTGTTGATGAGGGAAGGGTGAAAGATATTCATGGCTGCGACAGAAGTAACATAAATCAAATAACTAGATTATTTTTTCCGCTATGAGACACCTTATCATTTTTATCTCATTCCTTTTTACCAGCATCACGATGTTTGCAACGGGTCAAGAGGGGGACATCATAGTCATTAATGGTGAGCGATGGCTGCTATTGGGTAAACCCATAAATACCGACTCGCTGTTATACAACCATTTGAAGTCTGTACTGCCAAAAAATCGTTCTTACTCAACGGCGAACTGGGACGGCTACACGGCTTACTGGAGCATTGTTGATGAAACACTCCGTCTTGACAGCGTTAGCTGTGAGTTTTACGATGCAAAGACAAGGAAATACCGAGGAGAAAGCATACATGCTGACACCCTGGATCGAGTATTTGAGAAACACACTGACGGACGCCATATCGTGGCTTCTTGGTATTCGGGTGATATCCGTGTGGCACGGGGAAAACAAATCTATTACCAGCACATGGGATTTGAAAGGAACTATGAGGAAGAACGGTTCTTCAGTATCAGCTGCGGGAAGGTAAGCAACACAAAGACATTCCACAATTATGTCTTGGAAGGTTTTGCATTTGACACTTTCCGTCCCAAGGACAAATCGGAACTACGCAAGATGTTCCCTCTGCACATAGAGAATTATCCCGAATTGGCCAATGTCAAACGAATCATATTCAGCATCAGGCAAGCACGAGTCGATGCGCAAGGTAATCTTGTTGAGTGTGAAGTGAAAGTGTTCAAGCCTGGAGATAATCAGCGTCTTGCTGCTGAAATTGCAGAATTGCTAAAAGCATATCATCCGTGGCGGGTTTCCTTTATCAATGGTGAATTCCGAGCTAATGGTATTTCTGGGTATACAATCCAATATAGTTTGGACGAATAAGCAACATTTCTTCCATTTGTGAAAGTTAAACGGCAATCTGGATAACAACAGGTTGCCGTTTTTGTTGTACCTTTGCACCGTGAAAGTGAAAAGTGAATAGCGAAAGGCTACGGGTAGGCAAGCTTGCTCGGGAATGAAGTGAAGAATTTGCTTCCGCTTTGATAAATAGTAAAATTGAAAGAATCGAGAAATAAATAGTAAATTGTAAATCGTCAAATAGTAAATTGTTATGGTTTTCGACAGAAACGAGAAGAAACAGGTAGTGGCACTGCTGGGTGCCGGTAGTATGGGAACAGCCATCGTGCGACGCATTGCGGCAGGCAAGAAGATTCTGCTGGGCGACATCAGCGAGAAGGCATTGGAGCGCGTGAGCGACGATTTCCGTCGCAGCGGTTACGATGTGGAGACTTGCGTGGTGAACGCCCTGGAAAAGGAGAGCATCGAGGCCTTTGCCAAGAAGGGTGCAGCGCTCGGCCCCGTGATGTACTTCATCGACACCGCAGGCGCATCGCCCAATCAGGCCTCGCCGGAGCACATCGTCGCACTCGACATGGTGGGCACGGGCTATGCTGTGGATGCTTTCGGACAGGTGATGGCCGAGGGTGGCGCCGGACTCATCATCTCCAGTCAGGCCGCCTACATGTACCCCATCCCCAACGACGATGAGTTGCAGATTGTGAACGCTGCCACCGACGAGCTCGCTGCGCTGCCCATCGTCCGCAACGTCGCCATGCAGAACAGCGGACTGGCCTATATGATTGCCAAGCGCGTGAACCACCTGCAGGCACAACGTGCAGCAGCCACCACATGGCGCGAACGCCGTGCACGCATCAACACCATTTCGCCAGGTATCATCGTCACGCCCCTGGCCTACGACGAGTTCAATGCCATCGGCGACCTTTATCAGGAAATGATCGATGCCTCGGCCGCCCGCCGCGTAGCCACCAGCGATGAGATTGCTGATGCCGCCGCGTTCCTCCTAGGCGAGCACGCCACCTTCATCAACGGCACCGACCTGCTCATCGACGGTGGTGTCATCCCCAGCATCCGCACGGGTATGTTCAAGTTGCAAGGGTAGATATCCTTGGGAATTCGTAATAAATCACAAAAAAATCCTCCGTATCGTAATGGTATGGAGGATTATTCGTACATTTGCCACAAGAAATCAAATGATAGAATATGTACAGCTTAAAATATAAAGTAACGACTAGCACTTGCGACAGCGAGGGACGGCTGAAACTTTATTCGGCCCTTCAGATGATGCAGGACTGCTCAGAGATGTGGATTGATTCAGAGCCAGGAGTAAAGCAGTATTTTGCCGAGCAGAATATGGCTCAGTTGCTGGCTTCGCGACAGGTGGAGGTCATCCGAGTGCCGGAATACAAGGAAGAACTGACGGTGACATCGACCGTTTATGGCATGAAACCGATGTTTGGATTCCGCAACACCTTCATCTACGATGCGGAAGGGAAGCCCTGCTACAGGACTTGGAGCATGGGTGCCTTTGTGGATAAGGAGAATGGCAAACTGAAACGAGTGGATGATGCCACCATTGCCTCAATGACGCTGGAGCCTCAGTTGGAGATGAACTACAAAGACCGACGAATCATTCTGCCAAAGGAAGGTGGTGAGACACTTGAACCTATTAAAGTACTTCGTGCCGACATCGACTATAACAAGCATCTGAACAACGCCAACTACATCCGCATGGCGATGGAATTGTTGCCAGAGGACTTCGAGGTCAAAGGGTTAAGGGTAGAGTATCGCGTGCCAGCCAAGTTGGGCGACCTGCTCATTCCGACTATCTACCAGATTGACGGAGGTATTATCATCTCACTGGCCATTGACAATGAGGTCAGCGCCATTATCGAATTCACAGTATAACATATCATCTAAATAGAGTCAAAGCCCCGACCTGCAAATTGCAAGCCGGAGCTTCTTTGGGATTGTATATAAAATGGCTATGCCATGAAGTGCTTGATATGACGGGCTGACGTTACCTTGGCATCGTAGATGACTGTCACTTCGCGGGTACGGGGATTCCACTTGGTGTCCATCACGCCTTTCATGTGCTCAACCTTGGCAACTACCTTACGATGGGAGTCGTGGCGGCTCACCCTGAAGGTGCAGGTCTTCACGTCAGGACGATAGGCATGGCCTTTGTGATAGGTGTTGTGTGACAGTGCCCTGTCCACCTTGTCGAAGTGCGAGCCACCTCTATCATTATTCACTACGACAACAGTTGTCTTCTTGTCGTTTCTGTCGTTGTGGTGTTTATTACCTGCCATTGCCGGCATTGTTGTGATTGCCATCATCATCATGGCTGCGATCACCTTATTCAAAGTTTTCATAATCTTCTTCTTTTAATTGTTCAACTTTTGTTCTGTGACCAGACTCCTATGTTCTGAATCACAGTGCAAAGATCGGTACTTTTGGTGAACTATCAAAAGGATTATTCCTAATTGGGTAAGGAAATCGCCTATTCTTTCATAGGGGATTCCCATTCATCAAGCCTCTGGCCAAGGCTTGAACTCCAGTTCCAGCTCGACCCACGGCTGCTGCTCCTGGGCAGTGGCACCCTTCTGATTTGACACGCCCAAGCCTAACAAGCGTATAGGATGGGAATGAAATTCCACGCTTTGCATCAGCTGTTTTGCCAAAGGCAGTATCTCGTCCTTTGTTCGCAAGATGTGGTCAACGGTTATGCTGCGGGTAATCTGCTGAAAGTCCAGAAACTTCACTTTCAGCGTCAGTGTGCGCCCTTCAAAGTCATTCTTCTCGATACGCCTGACCAGCTCCAACACCGTGTGATACAGGTGGATGGTGACGGCAGCGTTCTCGCTGATGTCCGACTCAAACGTCTGCTCACAGCTGACGGACTTGCGCTCCCACTCAGAGATAACAGGTCTGTTGTCGATCCCTCGCGAGAAGTCATAGAATACCTGGCCCATCTTACCGAACTCCTGCGTCAGCCGGGTGAGTGACATGTTCCTCAGATCCAATCCTGTAAAGATGCCCATGCGATGCATCTTTTCTGCCGTCTTCTGCCCGACACCCCAGATTTTCTCCACCTTCAGCTGGGCGATGAAGTCCAAGGCCCTGTCAGGATGAATCACCGTCAGACCGTCGGGCTTGCGCCAGTCAGAGGCAATCTTCGCCAAAAACTTACAATAGCTGACACCTGCTGATGCCGTCAACCCTGTTGTTTCACGAATGCGCTGCTTTATCTCCCGGGCTATGTCAACACCTAGTTCGATGCCTTTCTTATTCTCTGTGACATCGAGAAATGCTTCATCGAGCGAGATGGGTTCAATCAGGTCTGTATAGTCATGGAAAATCTCGTGCAACTGAGCCGATACCTCCTTATACCGTTGGAAGTGTGGCTCTACGATAATCAGTTGCGGACAAAGACGCTTGGCCACCTGAATGGACTGTGCAGAATGCACTCCGAACCGTCGGGCCTCGTAGCTGGCCGTCGATACCACGCCACGTTCGGCATCGTGGCCAACCGCTATCGGCTTGCCCTTCAGTTCCGGATTGTCTCGCTGCTCCACAGCGGCAAAGAACTGGTCCATGTCCACGTGGATGATTTTCACCTATTATTATACGTTTACATACCACTCTTGCTGAGTGAACCTATGTGAATCTTCATCTTGTGCAGTTCAGGGGTTTGCTGAACCATGATGTCTACCTTCTTCTTGAAAGATTCTTCGTCATAGCGGCTTTCATCTTTCTTTAACTCATACGCCCAAGCCTCCTTGCCAATGGGATCAACTACCACGAGGTCTATCTCATTGAAACCTTTTCTGTCCCACCATTTGCCGATGACATATTGCCCCTGTTCCTGGAACTTCCTGGTAAAGTATCGCTCCATCATCAGGCCCGAAACACCACTGTAGTCTCTGCGGATGATGGTGTCGAGGGCTTTCAATGCCTTGTTCTCCACCAGTGCCTGATATTTGAAGAAGAAGCGGAACCAGAAAATCAGGAAACAGTCATCGAGCTGATAGCGAACCTTCTTGCTGCTCTCCTTGGCGAAGATGGGCTGATACTTGGTAATCAGACCATAGTAGTCTTCCAGACGGGAAAGGTAACTGCTGATATTGTCAATACCCAGTTCGTTCTTGATCTCCGCACTGGTTTTCATTCCGCTGGCAATGCACGTCAAGATAGAGAAATAAATGACGTAATCGGTGCCGAACTCTTCTATCAGGATGTTCTTGCCTTCATTAATGAACGGCGAGTTTTCTTCAGTCAAGGCTCCAAGCATCTTTTTCCAACTTGTCTTCCCACGGTCAAGTAGGAGAGTGACATACCAGGCAACGCCACCTGTAATGCTGAACAGTGCCAACAGGTCTTCATGTGTGTAGCCGGGGTTGAAGTCATGCAGAATCTCTTTCAGGACATCGGTCCTGAAGGGTTCAAGAGTAATCTTCTCGTTTGCACGTCCAAAGAGAGGTTCTTCATAATCCTCGAAAATCTTCTTCATCAGCGTGAACACGGAACCACTGATAATCAGGTTCAGGTGGCTCTTGCTTTTATTCAAGTCCCAGTCGCGCTGCATGTTACTGAATACAGTAGGGTTGACCTTCTGAAAGTTCTGGAATTCATCGATAATCAGCGTGAATGCCCTGGTTTCAGAGAGATGGAGAACGAATCGGAATACCTCGGAAAAAGAGTTCGCCTGTCCCAAGACCGGCACACCAAGCTTGCTGGTTATCTCCTGAACAAAGTCCTGGCATAGCAATGCCTCTGCCTTCTTTCCGACGAAGAAATAGAGTACAGTATCATCACCGCAACGAAGCGAAAGCTCCGTCTTGCCAATACGCCTGCGTCCCATCAGGACGGTCATTCGCGCTTCCTGTTTACTCTGCCTTAATACAGCACTCAGCAACTGCTGTTCAGACTCTCTATCATAGAACTTCATAACTCAAAATGATAATGGTCATTATAATAATGACGGTTATTATTTTGCAAAGGTACATATTTTTCCCGAATAAACAAGCAATTTGAAGAAAAAATTGTAAAATTGGAGGAAACTATCCATTGCTCTGCTTGCTTTTCTCATATCATAAATTATTAATAGCCCAGGCGAATCCCTTTGCCATCCGTTTATCGGAATCGACGAAGTGATTGCCTGCGTTCCATTCAAGTAGGGTATTAATCTCTTGTTCCGTCAATAGTTCATGCTGCTTGCGGATGGCATTACCAACCTGCGCCATAACAGGATTGGCCTTGCCGACCTCTGTCACGACTCGGCCATTCAAGCGAACTTGATGGCTCTCGCTGTTCCATCGGTTCTTTGCTTTCTCCTCCTTGTCGCCAAGGCTGAGATAGACGGACTTTGCAAACGGTTTGTTTTCTGAGGCATAATCAATCCACTGAGGGTACCATACAGATGGGGAAGCAGCAGCAATGCCTTCAAACTTGTCTGTCTGATACCCTGCCCATAAGGCAAACAGTCCAGCAAGTGAATAACCGCCAAGTATGAGGTGAGGAATGTTTTCTTGAACCTCTGGCAACAGCTGGTTTGTGATGAACTTCAGCGTTTTTTCTGCTCCATCGCCAAATGGCGTTTTGCCAAATACAGGAGGCGCAGCCCAAGGAGTCAGTTCCTGATTCCAGTCCTTTATCATAAAAGCCACAAGCGAAAAAGGCTTATCGGATAGCTCCTTGATTGCTTCGACTTCTTGATCCAATAATTCCAAGTCATGCTCATCAATCGGCTGGATCAGCATATGTGTGGCTGCTGCATCCTGATACAGAAAGCATGTCCTATCGGAGAGTGTGTATTCCTTTTTAGTCATAGTATTCTATTGGGAGTTCCTCACTGACATTGAAGTCATCGTGGAATCCGTCATCATACTTATAAACAATCCGCATGCCGCGATAGGTAGATGGAACCTTCAGTACCTCCAGCAGATGCCACTTGGGACGGCCAAAGTCGTATGACTCCCTATCGAGGATAATTACGTTCGAAACGAAATCGAAATGGTAGTAGCCGCCACCAATGCACTGTTCACCTGGTTTCAGCAAGTGCTTGTGCTGGTTGACCATTCCCAGACGGAACACCCCATCCATTGTTATTATGAACTTTGGTAGTGTCATATACCAGGTTGATTTACAAGTTCAATGGCCTCTTTCCCTGTCAGATGCTCAATATCGAAACGTATCATAACCATGCGAGACAATCCCTTCTCAATCTCCTTTTGCAAGGCTTCCTCTTGATTAGGATTGTATCTGTCTCCAAGCAGTCGGGCTGTTACTAATTTCTCCTTTTCATCCTCGATGATATGGATGCGCCCGAAGGCTATTACGCTGCGGAAATAAGTGGTGTACTTCTCAGGATGCACTTCGTCCTGATCAATGACACAGAACGAAGCCTTGTCGCAGTTTCTGATGGCATCGATCTTATGACCACTCAACGCACTGTGGAAATATAACTTGCCCTCGGCATAAACATAGCTGATGGGAACAGCGTAGGGATAGCCGTTATCCCCCAGCAGTGCCAATGTGCCGGAAGTTGATTTCCTCAATATTTCGATGCTCTTTTCTTCTGAAAGTTGCTGGCGCTTACGCCTCATTGATCTGAATTCCATATTATGATACAGCTTTTAGTCCGACAATTGACACAATAAGTGTCGTGATGAAAAACAATCGCCAAAAAGTAGATGGCTCGTGGAAGATAAAGATGCCTACAAGAACAGTTCCCACAGCACCTATTCCCGTCCATACCGGGTAGGCCGTCCCTAAAGGTAGCGTCTGCGTGGCTTTAGCCAATAGTCCCATACTGAGAATGGTGAAAGCCAGAAATCCGCTCATCCATAGCCACCATTCAGTTCCAATCACATACTTTGCACGACCAAGACAATAGGTGAACCCCGTCTCACATAGTCCTGCAACAATCAAAATAATCCAGCTCATTTGGTTACTGATTGCCTGTTTGAGGGCTGCAGAACTATTCCGGCGACTCCTTCTAAGGCGCTGCAAAGGTACGAAAAATATGCCAATTTGCAGTGAAACGGGAGATTCTTTTGGGATTTATTATGAGAATGGATGTATTTATCTTTCTAATCGTTGATGTAGTTTTTTTTACTCATGTCGTAGTAGAGTGCTTCGAGTTCCTGCAGGGTTAGGTTCTCTACAGAGTGCTCGATTATCCTTATAAGTTCCTCACGACGGAAGTCGTCTGACTGTCCAAAACGTCCTGTGTATGCCATATCTCACATTATTTGAAGTTCCAGAATCCAGTACCCGTCTCAGGGTCAAACTTTCTACCGATTGAACCACCAATAGTAGG
>JAEEVW010000037.1 GCA_016291085.1 Prevotella sp. | reverse complement strand
CCTTATTAAAAAATAATTTGTAACTTTGCACGCAAATAGTAGGACTAGTATGACTAGTAGGACTAGTATGACTAGTAGGACTAGTATGACTAGTTGGACTAGTAGGACTAGTAGGACTAGTAGGACTAGTATGACTAGTATGACTAGTTAGGCTAGGGAGACTAGAAAACAATAGACAGTAGAACTTAAAACAAAAAAACATGGAAGAAAAGTCGATTTTCAGGCGGGTGCCGAACTACAAAGGGTTGCACGTGTACCAGAAGGCTGAGGTTCTAGTGCTGCTGACGGACGTGTTCTGCAAGCGTTTTCTTCCTCTCTATGGCGACCGCCGCGTAGACCAGATGAATATGGCGGCTCGCTGTGGCAAACAGAATATCGTGGAGGGCTGCGAGGATGCCATGACCAGCAGCGCCATGGAGGTGAACTTGGTGAATGTGGGCCGCAGCAGTTTCCAAGAGCTGCGCGAGGACTATGAAGACTACATCAAGCGCAACGGTCTGCATCTGTGGGACAACAAGCATCCCCGCTTTGACAACGTGGTGAAGTTCTGCCGTCAGAACAACCATTGGGATGCCTATCAGCTGCTTGCCGATAAGCTCTCTGCCGAGGAGTTCTGTAATATGGCGCTGACGCTGTGCCATATTACCGACAAGATGTTCTGCGGCTACTTGAAACACCTGGAGAAGACTTTCACGGAGCAGGGCGGCGTAAAGGAGCGGATGCACGCCGTGCGCACCGGCTATAGGCAGGAGCAGGATGCCCGCATGAAGGCCCTGGAGGCCGAGAACGCTGCGCTGAAGCAGCGGATAGCGGAGCTGGAGCAGAAGCTAGTAGGACTAGGAGAACTAGTATGACTAGTGAGACTAGTAGGACTAGTGAGACTAGTAGGACTAGGAGAACTAGTATGACTAGTGAGACTAGTAGGACTAGTGAGACTATCACTCCCTTTAAAAAAAAACGGATTTTTTCTTTGTATTTTGCTCGCTTATTCGTACCTTTGCAAATGATTCGCCTTCGATGGAGGCGGGTCATTTTTTTCGCTTAGAACTACAATACTAATAATAAGAATGACAAATTATGACAGATTTTAAAAATGGAAATGACGGGGATGTCCCTCTGGAAGAAGCAATAGTCTTTGCCGAGCAGTTATCAAAATTCTTGAATAGTTTTAATCAGCTAAGAGCCGAAAACGAAAAGCTGAAGGAGGAGAACCGCGCGAAGGACGCTAAGATTGATGAGCAACAAGAGACGATTGACCGGCTTCAGGACGAGCTGGAGCAGTCTAGGAAAGGTGATGAATGGGCCCAGCGTGTGACGTTTGATAACGTGGTTGATGAGATTGCTTCAAACGAGGATGCCGCTCAGCGCGACCTGCATCGCCGTTTCATTGAGCTGCTGCTGCCCCAAAAACTGGTTAAGCTGCTGCGTAAGGCCGTCAAGAAGCGCGTGAAGGAGATCAACGAGGAGAACGAGGAGTCGACGGAGCCGGGCACGATACCCGCGAAGCTGAAGACCGACGATGCCCGTGAGCTGATGCAGGACCTGATGGATGCTGGCATCCTGGACGAAAACTGGCAACCCGTCGGGCTGAGCGGTTCGGAGCGTGCACTGGTGGCCAAGGCCGTGTGCGACCGTCTGGAACTGAAGGAGGTGTGGCAGCTGTTCGGTCAGCTGTGGAACGAGAAGCCTGAGACGCTGCGCAGCTATCTGAACAAGGCGCTCGACCAGAAGAAGTCGCTGGACTTCCAAGAAAGGCTGAAAAATATTTTAGACTGATTATCAACTAGTTAACCGCATCCGTACCTGCTACGCGTACCTACTACGTAGCAGGTTTTTTTTGTGCCATTGCCGTAATTTTGCAACCGAAAATTTACTTCGAGTCGCAAAAAGGATGCGACGTTAAACAACAAACAATGGTACAAATAACTATCGAGAAAGAAAAAAGAATCGTCAGCGTGCGGAACGTGCGCGGTGTGAAGGTGAAGAACGGATTTTACGGATTAAACGGATTTATGAAGACAACGATGAGACTATTGACACAATTGATGGTGATGGAGGGCTGTCGGCTGACGGCGTACAGGGACGCGGCGGGCGTGCCCACCATCGGGTATGGACACACGGAGGGCGTGCGCATGGGCGACCACATCAGCGCCTACTGGGCACGGGAACTGCTGAAACAGGACATTGCTTACTTCGAGCGTGCGGTCAGCGAGCTCGGGGTAGCGAAGACCGAAGGTCAGCTGGACGCACTCACGTCGTTTGCATTCAACGTGGGCATTGAACGCCTGAAGTCGTCGACGCTGCTAAAGGTGATTCGCGACGGGGGTTCGAAGTCAGCCATCACACGCGAATTCAAGAAGTGGGTGTATGCCGATGGCCGTCGACTGAAGGGACTGGAACTGCGCCGCGAATGGGAAGCAAGAAGATTTTTCGAATAAATTACTAATTACTCATTAAACAATACATTATGGAAACAATGATTCAGATTTTCAAGAGTGAGGTGTTCGGTGAGATCCGCACCATGACAAACGAGAAGGGCGAAACCTTCTTTGTAGGAAAAGACGTAGCCGAGGCGCTGGGGTACGGTCAGCCCGATAAAGCAGTCATGCGACATACGGATGAGGATGACCGTATGAAATGTACGGTCATCGACAATTTAGGCCGTAAGCAGAACATGCATGTCATCAACGAGAGCGGACTGTACAGCTTGATTCTGTCGTCGAAGCTGGAGCAGGCGAAGGCCTTCAAGCGCTGGGTGACGAGCGAGGTGCTGCCCGCCATTCGCAAGACGGGACGTTACGAGTTGGGGCCGAAGGAGTTGCAGGTGCTGGCCGGAAAGGCGGAATACTGCGACGAGGTGCTGCTGTCGGTCAGCTGCTACACGATGACGCAGGTGGCCAAGGAGCTGGACATGACGGTGTGGGACCTGACGCGCATGCTGATGCGCCGCCAGATTGTCTACTGGCAGAGCGGACAGTACATGCTCTACGCCGACTACGCCCGACTGGGGTATGCCAAGACGCGCACCGACTGGTCGCGTGGGCGTGACGGACGCATCCGCACGTCGTTGCGACTGGTGTGGACCGAGCAGGGCCGCCGCTTCATCCACGGCCTCGTGGAGATGCAACGCGCCATCGACGAGCACCTGAACACCATCGAGTACTGTTAAGCGATGGGAATAATAGCAGGAAATACGCAGCATGGCGGGCGGACGAACCGCGGGTATGCAGAAAGTTGGACTCGGGAGCAGGTGGACAGCCTGCTCGCCGAAGCCTGGCTGAAGGAGCTGGTGGCAGAGATACGCGCCGGCGACGAGAAGCGGAAGGACCAGCTGCCATACATCTGTCCGCACTACGCGGCATTCCGTGACAACCACCGGGCACAGAAGGACATCATCCCCGAGGCCTTCACCTTCATGACATGCGTCGATGTGGACGACAAGTCGCTGGTGGACCAAGCCATCCGCCGGGCGCAGGAGGTGAACCAGGATGAGTATTCCGACTGGCAGGACCAGGTGCTCAGGATAGAATATTCAGCACGACGGAAGGTACACATCTATATCCGCATACCCAAGGGCATGACCATCGAGGAGGCCCAGCAGGCGTTCTGCAAGGAGATCGGCGTGCCCTACGACGAGTCGTGCATCACGCCCGAAAGGTTTATCTACGTGACAGGCCGCGACGAGGAGGTGTACCGCTCACCGCACTGGCTGGAGGCCATCCCCGACGCCGAACTGGAAGAGCGCCGCGAGGCGTATCTGCAGCGCGGACTGGATGTCGACGGCAGAAGAGCGACCCCCCTCCAACTCCCCCGAGGGGGAGAGAAAGAAGCCTCCCCTCGGGGAGGTTTGGAGGGGGTCTCGGCGAGGGCATTGGCGGCATTCGATGAAACGCTGGCCATAACGGGACTGACCCTGAAACAGCTGAACCGCGACGGGGTGAGGCATAACACGTTGAAGCTGTTGTTGCCCACGCTGTGTCAGATGATGGCACAAGGTGAACTGCTCGGGGTGCTGGCACAGAAGATGCCCGAGTACTCGCAGGAGCAGGACTGTCGTACGCTGGTCCAGAACTTCTACGACAAGTACGTCGACCAGAACCGCCCGATGAACCAGACGCAGAAGGAGGTCTTCCTGCGCTCGCTGAAGGCAACGGAAAATTACACAGCGGAACCGACCCCGTTGTGTAATTCTGCACCGTCGATCGCCATCAACATCAACCAGTTGCCGGTGGGATTGAAGGAGAGCCTGAAACCCTATCCGCAAAATATGTGGCCGGCACTGATTGTGGGAATGATGCCCGCCCTGATGGCACTGGCCGACGGCGTGTCGTACCGCTATTGCGACGGCAAGATCGGTTATCTGGGCGGTATGGCCATCATTCTGGGTGAGCAGGCGTCGAACAAGTCGGCCATCGAGGAAGCCGTAGAACGCTGGCTGGTAGACCTTCGCCGAGAGGACGAAGCCGTCAGGGAGCGCGAGGACAAGGTGCGCGAAGCCAACAAGCGCCGCAAGGCCAACGAGCGTGCCCAGGAGCCTCCGGCGGGTGTGGTCAGAGTGGTGCCCATCACCATCTCGTGTTCGAAGCTGTTGAAGCGTCTGAAGCAATCGCAGGGACACAGTCTGTATTCCATCTGTACCGAGGCTGAGACGCTGCTGAAGAGCAATGGCAGCGGTACGTGGGCGCAGAAGTGGGACATCTACCGTAATGCCTTCGGACGCGAGCGATGGGGCGTCGATTTCAACTCAGACCAGTCAGAATCGGGCGATGTGAAAGTGGCATACTCATGGACCATCCTCGGCACACCCAAAACGGTCCTGAAGATGTTTAAGGGCCGGAATGAATCGAACGCCGAAAATGGGTTGTCGAGCCGCATGATGCTCTCAGAGATGCCCGACACGATGTTTGCGAAGATCACGGTGTTCAAGGACTTGACGGATGCCGACATGGAGCGCATCAGTCAGGCCACCGCCCTACTCCGCTCAGCCTCGGGATTCTACGACACGCCCCGTCTGCGTAAGGCCGTCGACAAGTGGTTAGAGGAGAAACGCGTGGAGTCGGCACTCGACATGGATGTCGTCAAGGACCGTTTCCGTCGCCGTGCCGCCGTCATCGGTTTCCGTTGCGGTGTGGTGTATATGCTGTTGGCTGGGAAGGAAAGCGCTGCATGCATTGATTTCGCCCTGAAGATGGCTGACTATACGCTTCAGATGCAGCTCCGCGTGTTCGGACCGCTGTTGGCAAAATATTATGCCAATGACGGCGACCAGCACACCGGTGCGACGGTCAATGGCAGCATCTTCGAGCAGTTGCCCTCTACGTTTGAATTGCAGCACCTTCGTCGTCTGAAAGGTCAGGAATTCAGCGACGGAGCGCTGTACACGATTATCAGTCGCTGGAAAAGTGAGGGATGGGTCGAGAAGACCGGCAAAGGCAAATGGTGTAAGAGAACGTAGAAATTGAAGAAGCCTGAGCAATTTGCCCAGGCTTCTTTGATCATATTACGGTACCGAAAATTACTTCATGTCGGCTTCGGCAGCCTTGGTCTTGGGATCGTCCTCACCATAGCGGCCGTAGTATGCCTGGTAGCGGTTGTAGCCCCAGTTGGCCTGTGCACGGTCGGGGTCGAGCTCCTTGGCCTTGTCGAAGGCAACGATAGCCTCGTCGAAGAACTTCATGCCAGTGGCATTGTCGGTAGCGTTGGCAGCGAGCACGTTGAGGCAAACACCCAGATAGGTCCAGACGACAGCGTTGTCGGGCTTAGCCTCGCTGGCCTTGCGGAGCCACTTGGCACCCTCCTCGGCATTGTTCTCGTTCATGGCGAGCAGACCCTTGTTGGCCAGTGCGGTGAACGAGTTGGGATACTTGGCCAGGTGAGCATCGAGGAATGCCGTCTGAGCAGCCTTGTCCTTCATGCCTTCGTACATGCCGTTGATGCCGTCGATAATCATGTCGTTCTCGGGCTCGGTCTCGTAGAGCTGCTTCAGGTAGTTGACATAGCCTACAGAGTCCTCACGGGTCTTCAGGTTGTTGCGCATGGCATAGAGCTGGAAGTTGAAAGCCTCGGCCTTCTGCTCGGGGTCGCGCTTGGCAACCTCGAAATACTTGTTGGCACGATCAATCTCCTTAGCCTGCCAGGCATAGCGGCCTGCGAAGAAAGCCACCTGACCGATGTACTCTTTCTCGGCATCGTGGTTCTGGGCAGCGAAGAAGGGATCTTCGGCAGAGTCGATGAATGCACCCCAGAACTTCAGCACGTTAGCCTCCTGGCCGTTAGCAGCAGCCTGCTGGCCAATGTTCACCAGGTTGGGACGAACGGCCCATACGCGCTGGGCATTCTTCTCAGCGAAACGGGGCTTCACCTTACCCTTGGCATCGGGCAACTGGTCGTACTTGTTGCACTCGATGGCAGCCTCGATGGCATTGCAGATGCCGTTGGCCAGTCCGAGGGTGTCGTAGGCCTTCTCCTTGCCCTGTCCCATCTGGACGGCAAGCTGGTTCTCAGCGATGGTACCCGTCTCGTTCTGAACCTTGGACATAGCCAGGTCAACGAGGTGGTTATAAGCCTCTGCCTTCTCGGCATTGTCGGCCAGCTGACCGAGGCTGCTCTGTAGCAGCTGGGCTGCTTCAGCATAGTCCTTACACTTGGTGATAGCTTTCAGGGCATCACTCTTACCGGCAAAGGTCATGGTGCTTGCCATGAGTGCGATTGCCATCAACATAACTTTTTTCATAAGTCTTTCTTTATTGGTTAAACATTATTATATTTATTCTACATCGATGACGGGGGTATCGGGGGTCTCGGGATCGTCGACTTCCTCGTTGAGCACCTCGGCCTCTTCGACATCTTCATCCTCGGCCTGCGAGTGCATGACCTTGCAGACGCTGGCGATGGTGTCGTTCTTCTTGGTGAGGTTGATGAGGCGGACACCCTGCGTAGCACGACCCATGACGCGGACATCGGCCACCTTCAGACGGATGAGGATACCCGACTTATTGATGATCATGAGGTCGTTCTCGTCGGTAACCACCTTGATGGCAACCAGACGGCCCGTCTTCTCGGTGATGGCCAGCGTCTTGACACCCTTGGCACCACGAGCGGTCTTGCGATAGTCGTCGACGTCGGAGCGCTTGCCGTAGCCATTCTCAGAGACAACCATGATGGTCTCGACGTTGGGATCGTTGACGCAAACCATGCCTACCACTTCGTCGTCGCCACCGTCGAGGCGCATACCGATGACACCCGTAGAGACACGGCCCATGGAGCGGACGTCGTTCTCGTCGAAGCGTACGGCACGACCGTTGCGGTTGGCCAGCAGAATCTCGTTGTGGCCGTTGGTCAGACGAACGCCTACCACCTCGTCGCCCTCGTTGATATTGATGGCGCGAACACCGGCAGCACGCACGTTCTTATACTGGTCGAGGCGTGTTTTCTTGATGACACCCTGCTTGGTGGCAAACATGACGTAGTGCGACTTCAGGAACTCTTCGTCGTTGAAGTTCTTGATGCGCAGCACGGCATTGATGGCGTCGTCGGGCTCGATGTTCAGCATATTCTGAATGGCACGGCCCTTCGCGTTCTTGTCGCCCTCGGGAATCTCGTAGCACTTCTGCCAGTAGCAGCGTCCCTTCTGTGTGAAGAAGAGCAGCGTGTTGTGCATGGTGGCAGGATAGATATACTCGGTGAAGTCGTTGTCGCGATGACGGGCGGCCTTGGCACCGACGCCTCCCCTGCCCTGCTCGTGGAACTCGTCGAGATGGGTGCGCTTGATGTAACCCATGTGCGAGATGGTGATGACCACAGGATCGTCGGGATAGAAGTCCTCGGCGTTGAACTCGTGGTCGAAGGGGATGATCTCCGTGCGGCGCTCGTCGCCATACTTCTCCTTCACCTCGAGCAGGTCGTTCTTCATCACTTCCTTGCAGCGCTCGGGATTGTCGAGAATCTCCTGCAATTCGGCAATGAGTTTCATCAGGTCGTCGTACTCCTGGTGGAGCTGATCGACACGCAGACCTGTGAGCTGCGAGAGACGCATATCGACGATGGCCTTCGACTGCAGCTCGTCCAGATTGAAGCGAGCCTCCAAGTTACGCTGGGCGTCGCTGGGAGTCTTGCTGTTGCGGATGATGTGAACCACCTCGTCGATATTGTTCACAGCGATGATCAATCCTTCGAGGATGTGTGCACGCTCCTGGGCTTTCTTCAGGTCGTACTGCGTGCGGCGGATGGTGACGTCGTGACGGTGCTCGACGAAATATTTCACGCATTCCTTGAGTGAAAGCAGACGGGGACGGCCCTTGACCAAAGCGATGTTATTCACTGAGAATGAGCTCTGTAGGGCTGTCATCTTGAAGAGTTTGTTCAACAGCACATTGGCGTTGGCGTCGCGCTTGCAGTCGACCACGATACGCATGCCCTGACGGCCCGATTCGTCGTTGACATTGGCCACGCCCTCAATCTTGTGCTCGTTGGCCAGATCGGCGATATACTTCACGAGGTCGGCCTTGTTGACACCGTAAGGAATCTCGGTGACTACAATCTTGTCGTGGGTCTCGGTAGTCTCGATCTCAGCCTTCGCACGCATGACGATACGTCCCCTACCCGTCTCGTAGGCATCGCGTACGCCAGCGAGTCCATAGATATAGGCTCCCGTGGGGAAATCGGGACCGGGGATGTACTGCATCAGTCCGTCGGTATCGATGTCAGGATTGTCGATATAGGCACAGCAGCCGTCGATGACCTCGCTCAGGTTATGAGTGGGCATGTTCGTCGCCATACCTACGGCAATACCGTTACCACCGTTCACCAGCAGGTTGGGAATCTTCGTGGGCATCACGCTGGGCTCAACCAGCGAGTCGTCGAAGTTGTTGACCATATCGACGGTCTCCTTCTCCAGGTCGTCCATGATGTGCTCACCCATCTTCGACAGGCGGCACTCGGTGTAACGCATGGCAGCAGGCGAGTCACCGTCTACGGAACCAAAGTTACCCTGACCGTCGACCAGCGTGTAGCGCATGTTCCACTCCTGGGCCATACGCACCAAGGCACCATATACTGACGAGTCGCCGTGAGGGTGATACTTACCCAGCACCTCACCGACGACGCGGGCACACTTCTTATAAGGTTGCGTTGAAACGTTGTTGATGCCCATCATACCGTAGAGGATACGGCGATGAACGGGCTTGAAGCCGTCGCGCACATCAGGAAGTGCACGGGCCACAATCACCGACATCGAGTAGTCGATGTAAGAGGACTTCATCTCCTCTTCAATGTTGATTTTTACAATTCTGTCGTTGTCAAATGTCTGATCCATCTAATCAATTTACAATTTACAATTTACTATTTCAATTCTCCTAGCCATTTTTTGCGATTTTCGCGTTTAAGGCCATTTTTAAGCCCGTCAGCGCATTTTCGCTGTTTTCAATTAGCGTACAAAGGTACGTAAAATTGTCAAAATTACAAAATAAATTAAGTTTATTTTTGTTTTCATGTTGGTCAACTCAAATAAAATGTTTAAATTTGCAGCCATGAAGCAAATAGTCATCCTTGTCAGCCTGTTTTTGACGACCCTTGCGAGCGTGGCAGGCAACAGAATCTACGTGGAGAATGTCCGTTCGCTGACCAGCATGGTGAACGGCGACTGGAGGAATCGTCCCGTGATGGAACTGGGCAGTGGCGACAGGCTCAGAATAGGGTTCGACGAACTGTCGCACGACTACCACCGCTTCGTGTATCACCTGGAACACTGCGAGGCCGACTGGACGGTGTCCGACGACATTTTTGAGAGCGACTGGCTGGTGGGATTCAACGACAACCCTATTGACGACTATCAGAACAGCATCAACACCACCGTGATGTACACCCACTACTGGCTGACCATTCCCAACGACCGCTGCCGGCTGAAGCTGAGCGGCAACTACCGGCTGACGGTACTTGACGAGGACTTGGATAACGAACGCGTGCTGGAAGTGGAGTTCTACGTGGTAGAGCCGCTGATGAGCATCGGCCTGAACGCGACGACGAATACCGACATTGACCACAACCAAAGCCACCAACAGGTGTCGATGACGCTGAAATACAACAACGTCCGCATCAATAATGTCGACGAGGAGATACGCACCGTCGTGATGCAAAACTGGCGCGAGGACAATGCCCGCCACAACGTGCGTCCCAACTTCATCAATGCCCAGGGACTGGCGTGGGAACACAACAAGGCGCTCGTCTTCGATGCCGGCAACGAATACCATAAGTTCGAGATGCTGGACGTGAGCCACACGACGATGGGACTGGACCGCATGGAGTGGAATGGTCAGAACTACGAGGCATGGCCCTTCACCGCAACGGCCAGGAAGCACTATCTGACGGACGTTTCAGCGCAAGGGGCCTTCGTCATCCGTAACAGCGAAAACCGCGAGATAGACTATACGTGCGACTACGTGTGGGTGAACTACGAGCTGGCTGTTCCCTACGAAGGCGACATCTACATCAACGGACAGTGGACCACCGACAGCGAACGCGAACACTATCGCATGCAATACGACAACGAGACGGAGCGTTACAAGGCGCGAATCATGCAGAAACAGGGCTACTACTCGTACCAGTTTCTGGACGGCGACGGCAATTTACCGCCTTCGGAAGGCAGTTTCTTCCAGACGGTGAACCGTTACCAGGCAATGGTATATTATAAAGGAACGGGCGCGCGAACATGGCGCCTGGTGGGTTATCGGGCAGTAGAGTTACGATAATCCTGTGGAGTCTGCCGATACTGGTGATAGAATGAAGCAATGAAGTAGCTGGGACTGACAAACTTCAGTTCGTCGGCAATCTGCGCAATAGTCTTATCCGTCTTCCGTAACATCTCGGCAGCTTCCAGCACACGAAGTTTACCTACCATCAGACGGGGATTCTGATAGAAGTTCGTCGACAACAGTTCGAAGAGCTTTGCAACATCCATACCCGTCAGTTCCGCCAGTTTCTGCATGGACAACTGACCATCATGGTGTGCATGCACATAAGGAACGATAACGAGCATGGCATCTGTGAAATCCTTGTTTTCTTGTTGCAAGTCATCAGCATGATCCGAAGAAATGGTTGGCGACAACACCTCGTCATGAAGATCGTCACAGCGTTTCACATAATTACTGATACGCCGGAGGATGTCGTTTTCCTTGTTGTTGCGCAACATAGCCAAATGTGTGTTCTTACTATAGAATACCATGTTGGCAATAATCAGTAACAAGAACACCAGTCCCAATAGCAGGTAAATGCCCGTCGTGCGCCACCAAGGCTCGTCGACAAAGATGTCCCAATGGTACGGGCGCATTTCAAAGTGATCGGGGTCCATCGACACCTGAACTTCGACACAATACTTGCCAGGCTTCAGGGCTGACAGCTGCAGATGCAAGAGTCCACGGGGATCGACCATTCCGTTGGAATTGGTATAGGAGTATGTGCGCCAGTCGTTGAACAGTCCCTTCACGCGGACACGGTAGAAGGTCTGAATGGGACGTGCAAAGTTCAGACCTGAAAAGACCAGCGATAGTGTGTTCTGATCGTAGTCGACTTTGATTTCCCACAGGCGTGAGAGGGCTTTGTCGATGACCATCCTACCCTCGAGTTCCTTTCGCGGCTCTATCTGGTGACCATTGACCATCAGACGAACCAATTTGGGAGCCAACTTGAAACTGCGTAAGCTGTCTTGAAGCAGATTCTTGGGGTTGAAGACCACGATATGGTCGAGCTGTTGCATGATGATAGTGCCGTCAGCCTGCTTCATGGCGCGACCATTGACGAACGACTCGTTAGGTACATTGTCCGATTGGATGTAGGTCTCGATGTGGCCGACTTTCCCGTCTATGATTTCCAATTGCGAAACACCAAAGCTCGTACCCACCCAGATATGATGATCGTTGTCCTCGATGATGCTGTGGATCATTTCATTGCGCAAACCGTCTGTTTCAGTAATGAGAACAGTTTCTTTACCTGGACGATCCAACTGTATTCCCGTATACAATCCCGTCCACAACCAGCCGCGACTGTCGCGATACTGACAGTTGACGTGGCGCGGCAACTGGACCTGTGCGGGTACATTCTTGTTAAGCAGCGCCTCGTAGGCAATGGCCTCAGGTTGGTCCCATGTGTAGTTCTTGAAAGCCGATCGGAATGGCCGCGAATAGAGTATGCCGCGACGCTCTGTTCCAAGCCACATGCCTCCCTGACGGTCGAAGGCGATGGTGTTGATGTCGGTCTGTAGCAGGCGATTACGTGAAAGCTTGACACCTTCAATATGCTGACTGTTGCCTGTTGTCACATCATATACCCAATAACCGTATTCGGATGCGATATACAGTGCTCCGTCCTTCTTCACCATGTTGTTCAGGTGGTAAGGCAGTGTCATGAGCTGTGTCCACTGGCGCTTCTCGATGTCGAGACGCAACAGGACAGACTCCTTTTCACCATTGCGAATCTGGTAATAGATGTTGCTGTCGGGTAAGATCACCGACGAAGCATCATATCGCAAGGTGTCAGGACCCGTAAAGGCGGGAATATCGCAAAGGAAACGGTCTTTCTCCATATCGTAGACGGAGACGATGCCATTGGCATAGAACTGCAGGTGGAGCTTATGGTTATACACGTCAACATCTTGAAGTTCCGCAGCATGACGGATTTTGAATTCCTTGTGGACGTCAGTTCCGTAAAGAGTATTGCCTGACAGAAACCACATGTCGTTATTGATGTCGCCAAACATGTCATCGACCTGCTTGGTCATACCCATATCCTTGATGATAGCACCCACGTTCTTCGTAAAGCGCTCAATGGTGAGATCCACACAGGTCACCTGCCTTTTGTCCTTCACCCACAGGTGGTGATGGCGGTCAAAATAGAGATGATAATGTCCATTGTATTTGGGCAATGGGAAAGCGTTCTCCGTTCCCGGATCAATATGTACGAAGGCGTCTCCATCGTAGAAATTGATGTGTCCGATGGTCGAGATCACCATACGCCCCGTTTTGGTACACTTGATGGATTGCGCGCTGTTGTCAGCCAGTCCGTTCGAAGCATCGTATGAAATAAAAATCCTATCGGGATCACCTAATGATTTTGCTGCTATCGGCATGAGCAGACAGCAAATGAGCAAAATGCCCTGGCGGATGGGAAAACTTCGTGACACGGGCTAGGTTTCCAGTTTTAGTATTTTTACGACGCAAAGATAGGAAAAAAAACTCAATGCTCCAAATTTTTGCGTGGAAAAAGCCCGATATCAGCGGTTTTTGTGCTTAAGGAACCAATTATGAGTGTAGAAATGATACAAAACCAGGCTCAAAACGGTCAATCCGATGGCAATGCCAAACAACAGCTCACGTTCTCCGTACAACCATGCATAGCCAGTCGCCAGTCCCAGTGTGATTCCCGTTTCCCAGCTGAGGAAGAAGGTGCTGTGCGATGTGCCGCGCTTGCAATGACGACTCAGTTTGATGAAGAATAGCAGATATCGTGCTCCGATAATGCCAACGCTCAGACCCATCAAAAGAGGTGCAATGGGCGACGTGGGATAAATCAGTTGTATCAGGAGTGCGGCAATCAGCAAGAAGAGTCCACTCACTATCTCGCTCTTCAGGTCTGCATCGCGGAACACAAAGCGCTGGGCCAGCAAAGCCAACAGGAAACCGCCCATCAACATGGCATAGAACTCCACATTAAGAGGTTGCGACAACACCAGTCCTACCACCAGGGTAACCAGAAGCTGGTTGAAGAACAACACTGTGCCATTTGGCAACAGGAATCTGTCGAGCGAAGCCACGTGGACGTTCTCTTCGGGAGCCCTGAAAGGAAATGTCACGTTGCGGATGAGCAATACACTTAATAGCGCACAACCAATAGAGCCCCACAGCACCTTGTCGAAACCAAACATCTGATAACCCATTATTCCACCCATAGGAGCCAGGGACAGGGCAAAACGGGCAAACCACGCAGCGCTATGATTCGCCTCCGTTCGGTGAAATGATTCGCACGTGTCGATAATGAGCGTCGACGACAGCACCATCTGCGCTAAACCAAACGCCGCTCCCATCAGCAGACGCTGTAAAACGATCACCCAAAACTCAACGAATTCCGAGCGTAGGTCATCAATATACCATAGTAAGGCTACAGAGAGGCCGACGAAAACGATAGACCACATGCATACTACGTTACGTCGATAGCGCTGAACGAGCCACGAGCATTGTGCTCCTAACAGATAAAGGCCGATGGCATAGGCACCCATCGAGAGTCCGGTCTCGAGGGGTGAGAAGCTCTCAGTATTCATCAGCCACAACGGCATGATGGGAATCAGCACATAGACGGACATCGTCAGTAGCATGTCAGCTAAAACCAACATCCAGAAGTCCTTGTGCCACAATTTGATATGTATCGGAGTGTTCTGCGTGTTCACTGCTTAGTACGATTCGTTCTCATTCGGGAAGTCACCGCTCTTGACGTCTTCCACATAACGACCCACAGCATCGGTAATGACATTGCCGATATCCGCATAGCGACGCAGGAAACGGGGCGAGAAACCTTCGGTCATTCCCAGCATGTCGGCCACGACAAGAACCTGTCCGTCAGTACCATTACCGGCACCAATTCCGATGGTGGGACATTTTACGGCCTTGGTCACTTCGGAAGCCAGTTTGGCGGGAACCTTCTCAAGGGTAATACCGAAACAGCCGGCATCACACAAGGCAATGGCGTCGCTCATCAGCTTATCAGCCTCGGCCTGTTCCTTAGCGCGAACGGCATAGGTGCCAAACTTATTGATAGACTGTGGCGTAAGCCCCAGATGAGCCATCACAGGAATTCCTGCATCCAGAATGCGCTTCACGGTGTCCAATATCTCTACTCCACCCTCCATCTTCAGGGCGTCGCAACCGCTTTCCTTCATAATGCGAATGGCGTTGCTAACACCCTCTGCAGCATTCACCTGATACGAGCCGAAAGGCATGTCGCAAACTACCAGCGCGCGCTTTACGGCACGAACCACCGAGCGGGCGTGGTAAATCATGTAGTCCACCGTCATGGGCAGCGTCGTAGCATTACCTGCCATCACGTTTGATGCTGAATCACCGACAAGAATAGCATCAATACCAGCCTTATCGACGATGCCTGCCATCGTATAGTCGTAAGAGGTAAGCATACTGATTTTCTCACCACTCTGCTTCATTTCCATGAAACGGTGGGTGGTCACTTTCCTATTGTCATTTACTAAATATCCTGCCATAATTTACTTATGTTTATAGTTGAGTAAAATTATCTATCACTTTGTCACACAGCGACTTAATGTCTCCAGCCGTATTCGTCGTTGCCAGTCCGACGACATACATGCCTGCCGCACGGCCCGACTTCAAACCATTAAACGAATCCTCAAAAACGACGCAGTCCTTCGCATCTATACCAAAACGCTGCGCAGCCTTCAGATAACAGTCGGGATCGGGCTTAGAACGCTCAAAATCCTCCGATGTCAGAATGGCGTCGAATAACGTCTTGAATTCAGGGCGTTTCGCATAAACCGCCTCCATCTTAGGCTGATTCGAACTGGTCACCACAGCCGTCTTCACACCCTGCTGGCGCAACGAGCGGATGTAGTCCTCGAAACCCTCAATGTAGTCGTAGCTCATCTGGCGCTCAAAGTCGTCCAACCTCGCAGTAATAACAGCTTGCTGGCCTTCCAAAGGCCCTGAGAACCAGGCATCGTAAATCTGAACCAGCGTTTGCCCCTTGATTTTATTCTCCAAACCCGGTAGCTCAGGATGGAACTCACGACACTGTGCGCCCCAGAAAACAGAGTACTGAGGTTCGGTATTGAACACCACGCCGTCGAGGTCAAAAAGAGCGGCCTTCATCATCATATTCTTCATTTGCGGCTGCAAAGGTAGTGCAAAATTTCAATTAAGCGAAGAAAAATTGGGTTTTTCTTTGTATTTTGCTCGCTTTTTCGTACTTGACCTAACGATCGAGGTACTTTTCGCTCGAAAATAAAAGAAAAATTCTATTTTTCTTTGTATTTTGCTCGCTTTTTCGTACCTTCGCAGGCATGAACGCAGAAATCATTGAGAAATACTTCCCGCAACTGACGGATGAACAGCGACAACAGTTTGCGATGCTCGACGGACTGTATCGCGAATGGAACGCTAAGATTAACGTCATTTCGCGCAAAGACATCGACAACCTCTACGAGCATCATGTGCTACACTCTTTGGGCATTGCCAAAATGCTTCGTTTCCGTTCAGGGACGCGCATTCTGGACTTCGGTACGGGAGGCGGTTTTCCTGGTATTCCCTTGGCCATTCTCTTCCCAGAATGTCAGTTTAAACTGATAGACGGCACAGGCAAGAAAATCCGTGTGGCTCAGGAAGTGGTGAATGCCATCGGACTGAAGAACTGCGAGCCGTGTCATCTGCGCGGAGAAGAGGAGAAGGGCAAGTACGACTTCATCGTGAGCCGTGCGGTGATGCCCCTACCCGACCTTGTAAAGATTGTGCGCAAGAACATATCCAAAGAGAATCGAAATGCACTGCCTAACGGCATTCTCTGTCTGAAAGGTGGTAATCTTGAGGGCGAGTTGCAGCCGTTCCGTAAAATCGTTGACACCGCGGAACTGTCGCAGTGGTTCAGCGAAGAATGGTTTAAGGAAAAGAACGTCATTTATCTACCTATCTAATGTTCAAAGTTCAAAGAATAGAGTGTAACCCGTTGCAGGAGAACTGCTACGTGGTAAGCGACGAGAGCCGCGAATGCGTCATCATCGACTGTGGTGCCTACTACGACGAAGAGTGTGAAGCCGTTCGCCAGTATATCAGCGACAATGGGCTGAAACCCGTTCATCTGCTGGCCACCCACGGGCATTTGGATCATAACTTCGGCAATGCCTACATCTGGCGCACCTATGGTTTGAACCCCGAGATATGTGCTGAGGATGGGGAGTTGCTGGAGAACATGCCCCAGCATGCCAAAGAACTGTTTGGTATGGAGATTGGTGACGAACAGGCCCCAATAGGCCGTCTGCTACAGGATGGCGACACCATCAGTTTCGGAATCCATCAGCTTGTTGTGATACATACCCCAGGACATTCGCACGGTTCGGCGCTGTTCTATTGTGAGGCAGAAAAGACGGTATTTTCGGGTGACACACTGTTCTGGATGAGCATTGGGCGTACTGATTTCCCAGAAGGCAGCTGGGGCGAGATGGAGCAAAGCCTGCGCCGTATTGCGACCTTTTTACCTCAGGAGACAGTTGTCTTGCCTGGTCATGGGCCACAGACAACGATAGCTGACGAAGTGAAATATAATCCCTATCTTAGATAGAAGTTAACGAAGTTAGAGAAGTTAACGAAGTTAGTCGTTGTAGGCATCTTCGCCGATTTGCTCGCGAGCACCAATGGTCATCTTGCGCAAATCGTAGAAGGAACCGTTATAGATATTGAAGTCGACGTAGCCCTTGATGCCAGGCAGACGGCCCACATCGGTATGCTGCCAGAACTTCCAACGGCCTTTATACTCTACCTTCTCTACGTAATAATGGGCTATCCAGTAGGGATAGTCGTTGAAGATGGAATCGCTGAGATAGCGTGTCTTAAATTTATAATAGGTATAGATAATCGGTTTGACGCCGTAGTGACGCTCCACGATATCGAGCCATAGCTTCACACTCGCCTTAAACTCCTGATCAGTCTGGTTTTTCGGTTTGTGTTCAACGTCGAGGACTGGCGGCAAGTCGCCGTTTTCCAACTTGACATTCTTGATGAAGAACGCAGCCTGCTCCTTGGCGGGCGAATGTACGCTATAGAAATGGTAAGCGCCACGGGTAAAACCGTACTCGCGCGACTGATAGAAATTGTCGATAAAGTTCTCGTCAATCTTGGTGGCACCTTCGGTAGCCTTAATCATGACGAAGCGCACGGGGAACTTATCGATGGTACCTTCGTCTTTCAGCATCTGCCAGTCGATAGACCCTTGGTGATGGCTGACATCAATGCCGTGAATCTCGTAGCCTTCCGGGTAGCTAATGTCGCCGTAGAGGGCACGAAAACGGAAACCGAAAGGACTGACGAAGAAATAGTAGAAGAAATAGACGTAAGCCGCTAAGACAGCCACTCCGCCCAGCCACCACGCCCATCCGGGCATGTGTTGCAACAGACGGATGATGATGTTCGGACGATGACGACCCGGTCCCCGATAGGTTCGAGTGGTGTTGACGCCCTTGTAGCTGACGACCTTTCTCTTCTTTTTCGGCATAACATAAAGACTGCGAGTTTCACGAAAAGTCTCGTAAAACTCGCAGTGAATCATTTCGTTTATTTAGCCTGTTCAAGCGCGAGGGTGCGGGTTGGCTGATCGCAAACCTCCGTGGGTCCCCAGTACTGGATAGGACCAGGATAGACGTAAGCGGTCTGGCGAGCCCACTCGTCACGATGAGCAGCGAACTCCTTGAAGGGAGCACCGTCGAGTTCGACGAGGGCCTTGCGGATGACGGGTTTCATTTCACCGGCACGACGCTCCATATTCATCATCATCGTGATGGGCACACCACCGGCAATCCACTGGTCAGCGGGAGCAGTAGTGTTCTTCACGATAGCCATGTAACCGGTCTTGCCGTTGGCGATGAGCTGGGCAGCAGAGGTTCCGAGGGCATAGCAATAGTCAGCATCGAAGTTAGAAGGAGCAGCGCAGCGTCCCTCATAACCGAAGAAATGGTGCTGAGTGCCGAACTTGCCAGTGTACTTGCCGACCTTCTTACGACGCTCCAGCTTCTGGGCAACCATCGTAGAGAGCAGCTTCTCAGTCTCGATGAGCGATACCTGAACGTTTCCATGAGGGTCGCGGTCGAGGGCCAGCTGACGGGCTACATTGGTAGGCAGAGAGTTGAACACCTCCAGATTGGTTTCTGACAGGTGGCTCTTGGCAAAGTCAATAATCTCGCTACGACCCAGATCCTTGGCCTCTGGCTGAGCCAGCACGTCATTCAGCTGAGCAATGAGCTTCTTGATAGCGGGAATGAACTCGATGACGCCCTCAGGAATAATAACGGTACCGAAGTTGTTACCATCTGCTGCACGCTTGCAAACCACATCGGCAATGTAAGTAACGATGTCGTCCAAGCTCTGCTTCTTGGCTTCCACCTCCTCAGAAACGAGGCAGATGTTAGGCTGAGTCTGCAGGGCACACTCCAAAGCGATATGAGAAGCCGAGCGACCCATCACCTTGATAAAGTGCCAGTATTTACGGGCTGAGTTACAGTCGCGCTCGATGTTACCAATCAACTCTGAGTAAGTCTTACAAGCGGTATCAAAACCGAACGAGGTCTCAATCTGGTCATTCTTCAGGTCGCCATCGATGGTCTTAGGACAACCGATAACCTGTACACCATAGTTTTTGGCAGCATAGTACTCAGCCAGCACGCAAGCGTTGGTATTTGAGTCGTCACCACCGATAATAACGATAGCCTTGATATCGAGCTCGCGGATAATCTCGAGACCCTTCTCGAACTGATCGACCTTCTCGAGCTTCGTACGACCAGAACCGATCATGTCGAAACCACCGGTATTACGGTATTCATCGATAATCTCAGGGGTCAACTCCATGTAGTTGTGATCTACCAGACCGCCAGGACCCAGAATGAAGCCAAAGAGACGGTTCTCAGGGTTCAGCTTCTTAATCTGGTCGAAAAGACCGGTAATCACATTGTGACCGCCAGGAGCCTGGCCTCCAGAGAGGATGATACCTACGTTCATCTTCTTGTGGTTAGCCTCGGTAGCGGGCTCAAACTCTACGATAGGCATACCATAGGTATTGGGGAAGAGCTTCTTGATTTCCTCCTGATCTCCTACACTCTGGGTTGCTGCACCCTCCTTTACTTTCACTGCACCCTGAAGTGCCTTAGGCAACTTCGGCTGATAAGCGGCTCTCGCCAACTGCAATGCACTTTTTTCCATAAATTGAATACGTATTATAATGAATATTGAACTTTCGGAATGCAAAAATACTCTTTTTCTGGGAGAAAAGAGAAATATTTCAGCCTTTTTAATGTTTTTTTTCGTTGAAAGGCTTGCATTATGGAAATATTTTCGTATCTTTGACCATTGAAACAACAAAATCAAAAAATATAGGAGGGTTTATTTATGACAAACAAAAGAACATTGAAGAAGTCAATAGCTCAGATTTGCGAGGCTATGTTCACAGAATGCTTAGCAACATCTATTTCTGCTCGGAAGTCGAGTCAGGAGAACATCGAGGCACTTATTTTCAGCATTGCCCGGATGCAGAATGATTATATCTCCCGGATCTCGCATCCTGAACCTGGCATGCCCGCAAAGCAGTATTTCAAGGTACTGCGCGAGAAATTCGCTGCACAGGCCAGCGAGTTGATTGACCAGATTAATAATATGTATTAAACCGATATGTGGAAATCATTTTGCCGCTGGCTGTTGTTCAAACAGCTAGGTTGGACGCTTGATATAACAGAAGAGCATCCCGATAAGTTTATTATCTGTCTGGCACCGCACACCAGCAATTGGGACTTTGTGTTAGGGCAACTATATAGTGGAGCAGAGGGACTGAAAAGCAATTTTCTGATGAAGAAAGAATGGTTCTTCTGGCCGTTAGGACCTATTTTCCGTAAACTGGGCGGTATCCCCGTGTTCCGTTCCAAGAAGATGAGCATGACCGATAGTCTGGCAGAGGCTGCACGACAGGCCGACCATTTCATGCTTTGCATCACCCCGGAGGGAACCCGTTCACTAAACCCCGAATGGAAGAAAGGTTTCTATTTTATCGCCCATAAAGCAGAGATTCCCATTCTGCTTTATGGCGTAGACTACGAGAAACGGCTCATTCGCTGCACCAAGACCATCGTTCCCAATGGGGACGTCGATAGCCAGATGCGCGACATCAAACTCTATTTTAAGGATTTCAAGGGAAAGAATCCTGATCAGTTTACGATTGGTGAAGTATAATATGCGAAACATCTTCTTATATATTTTCCTATGGTTATCAACACTATGCGCTGTGGCTCAAACCGCCAAAGACGAGGCTAAGCTGGCCGATAACCTGAAGGATTATTTTGCTCATTATAAACCTAAGGGAACGCGACTGCGACAAGCGCCGCGAATGCTTGATTATCAGTTGGACAACGAAGCCAAGACGCTGACCATTACCGCTGACGAGTTCTTTGCGGCACAGGAGTTTACACCCGAAATCACCGAGCGCATCTACAAGAAAATACATGGAGCCGTCCCCAAGGTATTCCGCGACTATCAGATTACGGTTGTTACCTTGGGAATGACCATCGACGATCTGATACCCAACCGTCTCTCGCATAATGCTGACAAGTCGCGCCTGTGGGGCGATATTGACTATGACGGCGAGCCGTGGGTAAAGAACGTTTCCACGCCTTTCCAACCCACTCATGGACTACAGGGACGCCACCTGTCGCTATGGGCCAGTCACGGCATGTACTATGATCAGAAGAAAGCCTGTTGGCGCTGGCAACGTCCTAAGTTGTTTGCCACTACCGAGGATCTGTTCACACAAACCATCGTCGTTCCCTACCTCATTCCCATGCTGGAGAATGCCGGAGCCGTTGTGTTCACCCCTCGAGAGCGTGACTGGCAGACTGAAGAAATCATTGTCGACAACGATGGTTCCCGTCGCAATTACTTCGAAGTGACTGCCCACGGCAAGTGGCAGACGACTGCGGCACCAGGCTTTGCCTGGCATAGCGGTACCTACTCGGATGGCGAGAATCCCTTCGAAGCAGGCAGTGTGCGAATGACGAAAACCACGAGCAGCAAGTCAAAATTCTCTCTGGCCACCTACCAGCCTGATTTCAAAAAGGCAGGACGATATGCCGTGTATGTGAGTTATCAGACACTCCCCAACAGCATCGACGATGCGCTATATACTGTTTGGCATAAAGGTGAGCGCACACAATTCCATGTGAACCAACAGATGGGAGGTTCCACGTGGGTTTATCTGGGCACTTTTGATTTCGATGCCGGCTATAATGAATTCAATCGCGTCACCATTTCGAACCAAAGCGACCATAATGGCGTAGTGACGACCGATGCAGTGCGATTCGGTGGCGGCATGGGAAACATCGAACGATTTGGTGAAACCAGCGGTATGCCCAGGGCTTTGGAGGGAGCACGTTATTACGGACAGTGGGCCGGTATGCCTTACAATGTCTATAGCAGCAAGGAAGGTAACGACGACTATGGCGACGACATCAATGTCCGTTCGTTGATGACGAACCTGCTGGGTGGTGGCTCGTGCTATATGCCAACCATCGAGGGTCGCAAGGTACCTATCGAATTGTCGTTGGCCGTGCATAGTGACGCCGGATACGCAAAGGACGGAGCAGGACTCATTGGCTCGTTGTCCATCTGCACTACCAAATTCAATGATGGCAAACTGAATGCTGGCATTTCACGTATGGCCTCGCGCGACTTTGCCGATGCACTGCTTTCCAACGAAGTGCTCGATATTAAATATAAGTATAAGGACTGGAACCGCCGTGAACTGTTCGACCGCAACTATTCAGAGACCCGTGTTCCCGAAGTGCCCAGTGCCATTTTGGAAACCATGTCGCATCAGAACTTCCCTGACATGCGCTACGGACAAGACCCAAATTTCCGCTTCACGCTGGCTCGGTCTATCTACAAAACCATTCTGCGCTATGTGAACGACCAGCACGGCACATCATTCATGGTGGCTCCATTGGCACCCAACTGTTTCCGGATAGAACATACCGGAAAGGAAACGTTTAAGCTGAGTTGGAATCCGGTGGACGACATGCAGGAACTGACATCCAAACCAACAGGATTCATCGTCTACACAGCTATCGGTGATGCCGATTTCGACAACGGCACCTATATCCGTTCGAAAAACAGTTACGAGCTGGAACTGGAACCCAACCAGCTCTATCATTTCAAGGTCACTGCCGTCAACCGCGGTGGAGAGAGTTTCCCCACAGAGGTGCTCTCGGCATTGTATAATCCCAAGGCAACGCATACCGTCATAGTGGTAAATGGTTTCCACCGTCTCTCCTCGCCTGCCATTCGCAATACACCGACAGAGCAGGGCTTCGACCTGGACGAAGATCCGGGCGTGACCTATGGTCCTACGTTCGGCTGGGTAGGCAGACAAATTAATTTCGATCGGACGCTGATGGGCAAAGAAGTTGGAGGACTGGGCGATAGCGGTGAAGAACTGGCAGGACGACTCATTGCCGGCAATGACTTCAACTATGTGAAGACCCACGCAGAAGCCATCGAGAAAGCCGGACGGTACCATATCGTCAGTTGCTCGAGCGACGCCTTCGAGACCATGCTACCCAATCCGGCACATTATGCTGTCGTGGATCTTGTCCTTGGATTGGAGCGCGACGACCAGCACAGTCTCAGCTACTATAAGACGTTTACTTCTACGATGCAAAACACGCTGAAGCACTATACTTCCCAAGGTGGAGCACTGTTGGTAAGCGGAGCCTATGTGGGCAGTGACATGCAGGGAACCGAGGAACGGCAATTCCTGGCTAACACGCTGAAGTGTCAATATGCCGGTCGTTATACAGATACCAGCAGCACGGTCACCGGATTAGGAACGGCCATACAATATTGGAACCGACTCAACGCTGAACACTATGCCGCTGTTTCTGCCGACGTCCTGTTGCCTGTTAGCTCAGCCTATATCGCCATGCAATATGCGGATGGGCAGGATGCCGCCGTCGCGTATAAAGGCTCAGACTACAGGGCATTCACGATGGGCTTCCCCTTTGAGTGCATCAAGGACGAAAAGAAGCGCAGTTCCATCATGCAAGGAATCTTAAACTATTTAATCAAATAACTTAAAAACTACAGCATTATGTACAAAATTCAAACCAATTCAAGCGGAACCCGTAGCATTGAGCTATCGGAAGAGCACCTGCAAACCATCGAAAAGTATCAACTATTCCGCGACCTGATTGACTCTAGCGGCTATGTCGACGAAGAAGTACTGAACAAACTGAAGCTGAACATCCGTTCGCTGTTGGAGTCGGAGGCTGGCTTAGACAAGCAACTGCTGGATCTTTGTCTGGATGTCATCTATCATCCGAACATGAAGGCTTTTGGATTACAGCAACTGGTTCTGTTATTCATCAACTGGAAGAATCGTGGCAACGACAATCTGGGCATGACCACACGAGCATTCCAAGGAACACCGTTCAATTAGAGGTAAGAGGTTAGAAGTAAGAGGTTAGAGGTAAGAGAATGGAATATAGGCTGACGGATTTTCTGCCAACGACGAAAAAGGAGTTAGAGTTGCGGGGATGGGATGAACTGGATGTCATCTTGTTCTCGGGCGACGCTTACGTCGATCATCCGTCATTCGGTGTTGCCGTCATCGGACGAACGCTCGAAGCCGCTGGTTACCGTGTGGCCATTGTGCCACAGCCCGACTGGCACGGAGACTATCGTGATTTCAAAAAACTGGGCAGGCCACGTTTGTTTTTCGGCATCTCACCCGGTTGTATGGACTCAATGGTCAACAAATACACCGCCAACCGCAGACTGCGTTCCGAGGATGCCTATAGTCCTGACGGGCGCCACGACCTGCGGCCGGAATATCCCACCATTGTCTATTCCAAGATCCTGCGCGAGCTATACCCCGACGTTCCCATCGTCTTAGGGGGTATCGAGGCGTCGTTGCGCCGACTGGCACATTACGACTACTGGCAGGATCGTCTGCGCCCCAGCATCCTGTGTGATGCTCCTGCCGACATCATCATGTACGGCATGGGCGAAAAGCCTATTCTCGAACTGGCCCGCCGACTCGAAGCAGGAGAACCTATCTCTCAGATCCACGACATTCCCCAGACGGTATATCTCTCCGCTGACATCACTCCTACAGATCAAGACATTGTACTGCATTCCTACGAGGAGTGCCTGAAAGACAAACGCTCGCAGGCCGAAAACTTCCGTCATATCGAGGAACAGTCAAACATGATGCATGCCCAGCGCCTTTTGCAAAAGACGGGGCGTAGCTATGTAGCTGTGAATCCGCCCTACCCTCCCATGACGACAGAAGAACTGGACGCTTCGTTCGACCTGCCTTACACGCGCGTACCTCATTTAAAATATAAAGGCAAACGCATTCCTGCCTACGACATGATCCGCCACTCGGTGAACATCCATCGTGGCTGCTTCGGAGGTTGTTCGTTCTGTACCATCTCGGCTCACCAGGGTAAATTCATCACCTGCCGTTCGAAGGAAAGCATCCTGAAAGAGGTGAAGCAGGTGACACAGATGGACGATTTCAAGGGTTATCTCTCTGACCTTGGCGGACCGTCTGCCAACATGTATGGCATGCATGGACGCAACCTCAACGCCTGCGAGAAATGCAAGCGCCCCAGTTGCATACAACCTCAGATATGCCCGAATCTGAACACCGATCATTCCAAACTGCTCGACATCTATCACGCAGTCGACGCCCTGCCGGAAATCAAGAAGAGCTTCATCGGTAGTGGTGTGCGTTACGACTTGCTGCTCTATAAGAGCAAGGACGAGAAGGCCAACCGTTCTGCGATGGAATACACGCGAGAACTGATTACCCGTCATGTCAGCGGACGCCTGAAAGTGGCGCCGGAACATACCAGCGACCGTGTGTTGCACCTGATGCGAAAACCGTCGTTCCAGCAATTCTATGAATTCAAGCGCATCTTCGACCGCATCAATCGCGAAGAAGGCCTACGCCAACAGCTCATCCCGTATTTTATCAGCAGTCATCCCGGTTGCACGGAAGGCGATATGGCTGAATTGGCTAATCTGACGCGAAAGATGGGCTACAAACTGGAGCAGGTGCAGGACTTCACACCAACCCCAATGACCGTTTCTACCGAGATGTTCTATACGGGCTACGATCCCTACACACTGGAACCCGTTGTAACGGCAAAGACCCAGAAAGAAAAGCTTGCCCAGCGCGACTATTTCTTCTGGTATAAAGACAAACAACAGCATGGAGATCATCGAACAAAACATCGTCGCGAAGAACCCAAAGAAGAAAAGCGAGGACGGAATCGTCGTCGCAAATGACTTCATTGCCGTTATCGACGGCAGCACGTCCAAGTCTGACTATCGCCACAGCATGTTTCGCAGCAACGGACGATATGCCATGCAACTGGTTTCGCGTTACATCAAATCGATGCCTAAGAACACCACTTGCGAAATGTTCCTGCGTGGCGTTACTGCCTACGTCCGCAAGCATTACAAGAAATCCATGCTACCCCGACTGACTGAACATCCGGAAGACCGCCTGACCTGTTCTGCCGTCATTTTCAGCAGACTCTGTCGCGAAATATGGCTCGTGGGCGATTGCCAATGTCTGGTGGGAGAACAGTACTACGACAATCCCAAACCTGCAGAAGCCGTACTTGCCGCCCAGCGTGCAGAAGAGATGAAACGCCTGTTGGCACAAGGCACGCCACAGGATGAATTGCTGCGCAACGATACGGCACGTCCTCTCATCATTCCACGCATGATTCAGACCATGAAAGAACAGAATATCACCTACAGTGTGATTGACGGATTCCACATTCCCCGCCAGCATGTAGTCACCATTTCACTCGACTACCGCCCTTGGGATATCGTGCTGGCATCCGACGGCTATCCCTTCCTGCGTCCTACGCTGGCAGAAAGCGAACGCCTGTTGCAACAGCAACGCGAAAAAGATCCGTTGAACATCGGCCCTGACTTTCAGGCCACCAAGGGATTCCACCCTGACTACAATTCCTTCGACGACCGTTCTTATATCCGTTTCCGCGTGTGAAGCGGCCACAGACACTGGTCGAAAAGCAGATAGCGATTCAGCAACTGGCAACGCGGTCTGAGGTTCTTGATTCGTGCATCGCGCACGCCCAGAACCGTGAAATCGTATTGCGACTGGTTGCCCTGATAGTCGCGAAGGATATAGGTCAGATGATAAGGGCGCTCCTCGTTGAAATTGACGATTCCCCGGCTGAAATCTGTATGTAGTATGGGCAGGCGCATACCTGGTTCACGATACGATTTCATATACCAAATGTGCGTATGACGCCAATGCTCGTAATCACCCCATTGGTTTACTTCCGGCTGACAACTCACGGGAATACCCGAAACATCCGAGCGAAACACCTCACGCCCGTCAACGAGCAACTGCGTATAGCGCACGCCATAGTGGTTATAGGTTGCTTCCGAATAGTCGTCAGCCCATAGGGCAAACCCTACCCTGCCCCATGCGGTAAATTCTCTTTGAACTTTAAACTTTGAACTTTGAACTTTTGTGTCGGGTTGTCCGAAACCAAACGTCTGTTTCGTATATCCACCGTTAAACAGTCCCTCGCCATCTTGCGGCACAGCCATGAAGGAATGTGCCTGCGGTGCCACCGTATCAGGAATAAACCGCGCCAGCTTCTCCATCGGATCCACCATCACCCACGTCTCTGTATCGTGCAGTTCCAGATGCAGATGCGGCCCTGTGGAATGGCCCGTATTACCACTGATGGCTATCAAGTCGCCGCCCTTGACTGGAAACTGATCCGGTGGGAAAACCACAGACAGCGTGTCGCGCCAACCAGTGCGGTTCAGCTGTTCTTCATACTTGTCGGCAAAACGTTTCAGATGGCAATACACGCTGGTCATTCCGTCAGGATGACTCACATAGATGGCATTACCGAAACCATACATATTCACCGTCAGGCGACTCACATAGCCGTCGGCAATCGAAAAGATCTGCTTGCCCTCGACATTCCCGGTCTTGACATCCAGTCCGCCATGAAAATGCCAAGGGCGAGGCTCACCGAAATTTCCCGCCAAGACAATATCGTAATCTACTGGCGGAACATAGTCTACGTCATAAGTACTGACAGGCTCAGTCTCTTGACCACAGCCTGCCAGTAATAGAAAACAGCATGATAGGAACGCGAGTCTTAGCATGCCTTAAAGCTCATATCCAGTCCCTTCACCGAGTGAGTCAGCGCACCCACCGAGATGAAGTCGACACCCTGCTCGGCATAGTCGCGAATGGTATCGAACGTGATGCCACCGCTGGATTCTGTTTCGTAACGTCCGGCAATGATATCCACAGCCTTCTTCGTATCGGGCACACTGAAGTTGTCGAGCATGATACGGTCTACGCCACCGTGATCCAGCACCTGCTGCAACTCATCGAACGAGCGAACCTCTATTTCAATCTTCAGCTTCAAACCCTTCTCGTCCAGGTACTTATGGCAACGGTCGATGGCATTGACGATACCTCCTGCAAAGTCCACATGGTTGTCCTTCAGCAGAATCATGTCGAAGAGTCCGATGCGATGGTTGCAACCGCCACCAATCTTCACTGCCTGCTTCTCCAGCATACGCATACCGGGAGTGGTCTTGCGCGTATCCAGCACACGGGTCTTGGTACCTTTCAGGTGCTGCACATACTTGTCGGTCATGGTGGCAATACCACTCATGCGCTGCATGATGTTCAGCATCAGGCGCTCCGTCTGCAACAACGAGCGAACCTTACCCGTCACCACCATTGCAATGTCGCCCTTCTTCACGCGCGTTCCGTCACCCATCAACACCTCGACTTGCATCTCGGGGTCGAAACGGTGGAACACTTCCTTGGCAACCTCTACACCTGCCAAGATGCCGTCTTCCTTGATCAGCAAGTGGCTCTTGCCCATAGCACTCTCGGGAATACAGCACAATGTGGTGTGGTCACCATCGCCGATATCTTCGGCAAACGACAAGTCAATCAGTCTGTCAACCAGCTCTTTGACATCCATGTCGTAATTGGGTCTGTAGAAATCAATACTTAACATAAGCCCTTATCTTTTAACTCTAAACTCTCAACTATTTCTTGTACTGACTCTTAAACAGATACACACCGATTCCCACACGCAGGCCATAGCACGTGTAGTCGAACTTCTTGGTCGACAGGTCGAAATAGATCTCGGGTTCAAGGGTCACCGTGCGTCCCAGGAAGAAAGCATAGCCCAACTGCACACCAGGCAACAGGTCGTCGTAGTGATCAGCGTGCTTATACTTCAATCCAGCACCCAGATACAGGCCGTTCTGCTCGATATAGTAACGGGCTCCGGCACCAAGCACGAAGCTGTCGCCGCTCTTGTCCCAATGATCCCAGCCCACCTGGCCAAGAGCCATCAGGTCGTCCTGAAACATATAACCCAACTGACCGTTCAGACCCAGATGGAATTCCTTGGTCTGGTTGCTGATGTCAATACCCGACATCGACGCACCGATATAACCCTTACCTTTTTCAAACTGTGCGTTGGCAGCAACAGCCATCACCAGCGCCATGATAATGAATGCAATTCTCTTCATATGAATATGTTTAATGTTTATTGTTTAATCTTTAACGTTTAATGCTTTTTTGTACCACAGACAGAACCATACTATGGCCACTACACCCGTAGCAGCAGCAATCATCAACGCATACTGCAGTTCGAGGCTGAACACCTGCTCGCTCAGCAGGAATGTAGTGCAGACTATCGTCATAAAGATGGCAGGAATCAGGGTGATGAAGTATGGTTTCTTCTGGCGGACCAGATATACCGTTACAGCCCACAGCATAAATACTGAGAGCGTCTGGTTGCTCCAGCCAAACCAGCTCCAAATCTTACCGAAGCCCTCTTTGTCGGACATCTGCCAAATGAGCAGGGCGATGACAGCAGCAAACAGCGGGATACAGATATACAGGCGCTTGCGGATAGACTTCTGCTCCAGCTTCACAAAGTCGGCAATGATGAGTCGGCATGAGCGTAAAGCCGTATCGCCGCTGGTGATAGGTGCTGCAACAACGCCCAGCAGCGCCAGGATACCACCAAACACACCCAGCCAGTCGTTACATATCACGTTGACGATAGAGGGTGCATCCTTCACAACAGCCTCTCCTCCAGCTACCAGCTGATAGCCTGGCGTGGGATCGTTATAGAAGAAATACATGGCTACCGTAGCCCAAATCAGCGCAACGATACCCTCGGTAATCATAGCACCGTAGAAGATAGGACGACCCATCTTCTCACTCTTCAGACAACGGGCCATCAACGGGCTCTGCGTGGCGTGGAAACCACTGATAGCGCCACAGGCAATGGTGATAAACAGACATGGGAAGATATTCTTCGGCGTCATGGCTTCTGTGCTCAATCCCTCCCAAACCTCAGGGATAGAAGGCCACTTCACGAACAACACCACCGTCAGGGCGGCAGCCATGAAGAGCAGCGAGAAGGCAAACAAGGGATATATCTTACCGATAATCTTGTCGATAGGCAGCATCGTGGCAACGATGTAGTAGATGAAGATGACTACAATCCAGAAGGTATATTTTCCTGCACTCTCCACAACGGCAGCAGGTTCCCACATATCGCCAAGAATCTTGGCGGGACTGAACACAAACACCGCACCAACCATCATCAGCAGGAAAACCGTAAACACCAGCATCACCTGCTTGGTGGTGTTACCCAGATAGCTACCGATAATCTCAGGCTGGTTGGCACCATCGTGGCGCATCGACAACATGCCTGAGAAATAATCGTGAACCGAACCGGCGAAGATACAGCCCAACACTATCCAGAGATAAGCTGCAGGACCAAACATCGCACCCATGATGGCACCGAAGATAGGACCCGTGCCGGCAATGTTCAGAAACTGGATCATGAAGATCTTCCAGGAAGGAAGCACCAAGTAGTCGACACCGTCGGCTTTGGCTACGGCGGGTGTCACACGGTCATCGGGCGCAAAAACACGCTCCACAAAGCGACCGTAAAGCAGATAACCTAAAACGAGAGCCACCAGGCTCAATACAAATGAAATCATTTCTTATCTTTTTATTAATCTATATCCCTATCCACCAATCACCGGCTGGCTTTTCAGCGTTTTCTGCGAGCCAGCATGAAGCCGATTTTCAGGCCTTTGATGTTCTTCGCAAGTTTAAATAAAGTCTTATTTGTCTTCGTGTCCGAGTAACCGCCAAGTTCCTGGATTTCCCCTAAGGTCTTCGACAAATCTGCGACAAGTATCAGCGTGTCTTTTTCCAAATGCGACGTCATGGCCGAAATCTGCACATTCTTTACCGCCAGCATGACCTGTTCTCCAGATGTCATCCAAGTTCCGGAAACCGATTTCCCTGCCAGGGAACGGCTGAAGGTACCATTGCTGTTAAACGTGTAGAAAGTATTTTGCGAGTTCAAATTGGCACGTTCGTAATTGTCGCGTATCATTTTCTCCACTTTCCCGGCAACAGCGTTACCAGCCATCTTGCGCAGCATCCTGTTCGACGTGGAAAGCACGGCGGGCTCTACATACACCCACGTGTCGACGAGCTGTTCAGCCTCTGCCGACTTGGCAGCAAAGGCACCCTTTACCGTCGAGGCCATTTTCTTGATGCTACCTGCTTTCGTGGCAGCTTTCACGCTGTCCCTCACCTCTTTCACCGTCTGTGCACGACCTGTCGTCACCACCAACACAGCAAAAAACAATAACAGAATCTTTCTCATATTCTCAAATTTTTATGCAAAGGTACGAATAAGCGAGCAAAAAGCCAAATTTATTTGGAATTTTCTGAACGGGAGTGTAATGCCTCTTACTCGGCGTTGTTCTTTCCCGCCATGATGTTACAGATGGTGACGATGTCGCCGACGTTCACTTCGCCGTCTTTATTCACGTCAGCCAGCTGCGGGTCGACGGTGCTGTTACCGGCCATGACGTTGCAGACCGTCACGATGTCGCCGACATTCGTCTCGCTGTCGCCGTTTACGTCGCCAGGAGTCGTGGGAGCCAACTCCACGATGCTACCGAAATCGCTCCAGGGTTTTGTTACCTTATAGCTTTCGATTGCCGATGCCGGAACGTGCAATGTGGCGTTTTCCTGGTTAGACCAAGAGAAGACATAATCCCATGTTTGTGTCGCCGGAATTTGCTCTGCATAACAATAGACATCTGACAGGTTGCACCCTGCGAAAGCCATCATTCCGATGGAGGTGACAGTACTAGGAATAATCACTTTAGCCAGGCTGGTACATGAATTGAAAGTTAACGCGTTAATAACAGTTACACCTTCAGGAATGGCTATGGAGGTCAGACCGCTACATCCAATGAAAGCATTGTCACCGATGGATGTCACGGTGTTGGGAATGGTTACGGTTATCAGATTGATGCAGCCCCCAAAAGCAGAGCTTGCTATGCTTGTTACTCCGTTAGGAATGGAGAATTCTGTGGCGGTCTTGCCACCGGGATATACGATGAGTGTCGTTCCGTCCTTGCTCATCAGCACGCCCTCGACACTCTTGTATGCCGTATTGGCGTTGTCCACCGTAATAGCGGTCAAGCTGTTACACCAATTGAAGGCGTTCTGACCGATTAAAGTCGTGCTGCTGGGGATGTCAATGGAGGTTAAGCTTCTGCAACTAGCGAAGGCACCTTCACCGATGACAATCACGCCGTTGGGGATGGTGACGGAGGTTAGGTTAATACAACTAACGAAAGCATAATCGCCGATGAGAGTCACACTGTTGGGGATAGAGTAAGATGTTTCGGTCTTGCCTGCGGGATATACCATGAGTGCCCTTTCGTCCTTACTCATCAGTATGCCGTCGACGCTCTTTAAATACGGGTTGGCTTCATCCACCGTAATGGATATAAGATTTTTGCAATCTCCGAAAGCATAACTGCCGACGGAGATCAAGCCGCTGCCGATTGTTGCGGTTGTCAGGCTGGTGCAGCCAGCAAAAGCAGAGTCTCCTATTTTGCTCACTCCATCAGGAATGTCAATAGAAGTCAGGCTGGTGCACTCAAAGAAAGCCTGATTACCGATGGTTGTCACTCTGCTGCCTAAAGCAACAGAGGTCAGACCACTACACTGGTTGAAGGCATAATTGGCAATGGAAGTCACGCTGTTCGGGATGGTGATGGAGGTCAGACCGATGCAGTATTCGAAAGATTGATAGCCGATGGAAGTCACGCCATCAGGAATGTCAATGGATGTCAGGCCGGTGCAATGTCCGAAAACTGCGTCGCTGATGACAGTCACACCATCGGGGATGTCAATGGTGGTCAGGCCAGTGCATCCCATGAAGGCACCGGTACTAATAGAAGTCACACTGTTGGGAATGTTAATGGAAGTCATACCGCTGCAATTCACGAAAGCATAGTCGCCTATGCCCGTCACGCTATAGGTTTGTCCATCGAAAACGACGGTTTCAGGGATCGTGACATCACCCTGACAATAGTCTGTTTGACCATAATTCGGATTCCTTGATACTTCGGCAGTCTTTGCCTCATTGTACAAGAAATAATAGATGCCGTCAATCAGTACAGCATCTGCACTTGCCACCAGCGGCAGTAGCATCATCACGAATAATAGCAATAGTTTTTTCATCTTCGTATAAGTTTTAGTTCGTAATATCTGGCTGCAAAATTACAAAATAAAACCGAAAACTCCAAATTTTCGAGCAGCGAATACAAAGAGGAGTTGACCAAACCTCACAGGGTGACAGGCACGCTGTGATAGAACACAAAAGGGACGGTTCTTTTTGTGTACTTTTATCCCCGAGATTCATGGCGAGTCCCGGGGATGGTTGTCATTTGTAGTAGCCGATGCGGACATCGTGGCGGGGCGGGCGGAAGGGAGCCCACGAGATGTGGAGCCAGCCCCGTCCGGTTAGGAGCTGGTCGGTGAGGGCATGGGCCTTCAGGAATGCGACCAATAGTTGGAACTTTGCGGGGTTCTTGGGGCGGATGTCGGCAGCCTGACCAACGAGGTGCTGGGAACCGGCGACGCCACCCACGAGGGCATTGACGCGGGGATTGCGGAAGCCGCTGTTCACGATAATGGGACTGCCGATGGCCTCGCGGGCGGGTTCTAACAACATCAGGCAGCCATAGGTTAGACTAGCCACGACCTGCAGCGAGGGTTTGTTGTCGGGATACTTTTTGCTGTTAATGAATTCTTCCAGCGTGAAATGATTACTGAGTCTTGTGTTTTCCATTGATTTTTCGGGTGATGAGTTTTACGTAATAGTCGAGGCCGAAGATGCTGGCAACGAGCAGGAAGGCCTGGGCGATATATACCAGCAGACCGTTTGACACGTCGTCGATCATGACGACCTGATAAGCCACCAGGGCAATGCTGCTCACGATGAGCAGCACCGCACAGGCGTACTGAGAGATTTTAAAGCGTGTGTTTTCCATAGTTCTTCTGACTTTTGTTCTTTTCACCTTTGCCACTCAGAAGAATGGCGATGACGTGACCCAGAATCTTGAGCAATGTTCTAACTGTTTTGTTCATAACGTTGTGTGTTTTTTAAGTGTGAATAAATAGGGTTAATTGTGTGTGTGTCATGGTATTAGATTACCTTTCAACTACATTGCAAAGTTACTAAAAAATATCGAGATATGCAAGTTTTTCGGCTACTTTTTTCGTACCTTTGTAGGGTAATTAAGAGGTAATCTAATACCATGATACACACACAATTAACCCTATTTATTAACATTTTAAAAACACACAAAAAAGTATGATTGAACTTTATTTGAGTAAGGTCGCCGAGAATTCGGAAACCGAGCAGGCGGGCAAGCTTTACGCCCGCGTGAGTTACAAACAGACGATGAGCGTGCAGGACATGGCTCATCACATGGCGGAACACAACACGATGTTCTCCGAGGGCAGCATCTGCGGTATCCTCATCGACTTCGTGAAGTGCGTGCGCGAGCAGGTGTTGAACGGCAACACGGTGAAGATCGACA
>JAEEVW010000010.1 GCA_016291085.1 Prevotella sp. | reverse complement strand
GATCGGCAGCGCGACGGGCATCGGCAGAGGGACGCACCTGGAAGCCGACAATGATAGCCTGCGAAGCGCTGGCCAGCATGACGTCGTTCTCGGAAATCTGACCCACGGCCTTCGAGATGACGTTGACCTGCACCTTTTCGGTAGAGAGCTTGATGAACGAATCGGAGAGTGCCTCGATAGAACCGTCGGTATCACCCTTGACGATGATGTTCAACTCGTGGAACTCACCCAGAGCAATACGATGCGACAGTTCGTCGAGACCGAGTTTCGTGGTGGTACGCAAACTCTGTTCACGTTGTAACTGGATACGCTTGTTGGCAATTTCGCGGGCCTCCTGCTCACTCTCCATCACATGGAACGAGTCACCAGCAGTAGGAGCACCGTTCAGACCCAGGATGATAGCGGGCTCTGCAGGACCAGCCTTCTCAATGCGCTGGTTGCGCTCGTTGAACATTGCCTTGACCTTACCCCATGCAGTACCTGCAATCACGACATCGCCCACTTTCAGCGTACCATTCGATACAAGGACGGTAGAGACATAGCCACGACCTTTGTCGAGCGACGACTCGATGATAGACCCCGTAGCCTTGCGGTTAGGGTTAGCCTTCAAGTCGAGCATCTCAGCTTCGAGCAGCACTTTTTCGAGCAGTTCATAGACGCCCTGTCCCTTCTTGGCAGAGATCTCCTGGCACTGGTACTTACCGCCCCAGTCTTCCACCAATAGGTTCATATTGGCCAAATCCTCACGAATCTTATCGGGATTAGCACCCGGCTTATCAATCTTGTTGATGGCGAACACCATCGGTACGTTGGCTGCCTGGGCATGAGCGATAGCCTCCTTGGTGGTAGGCATCACAGAGTCGTCGGCAGCCACGATGATGATGGCAATATCCGTCACCTGAGCACCACGGGCACGCATAGCCGTAAAGGCCTCGTGACCAGGGGTATCGAGGAAGGTAATGCTGTGACCATCCTTCAGCTTCACATTGTAGGCACCGATGTGCTGGGTGATACCACCAGCCTCACCAGCAATCACGTTGGTGTTGCGGATATGGTCGAGCAGCGATGTCTTACCATGATCGACGTGACCCATCACCGTGACGATTGGTGCACGAGAAATCAGATCGTTCTCGTCGTCCTCCTCCTCAGTGATGGCATTCTGCACCTCAGCACTGACATACTCTGTAGTGAAACCGAACTCGTCAGCCACGATATTGATAGTCTCAGCATCCAAACGCTGGTTGATAGACACCATGATACCGATGGACATACAGGTACCGATGACCTGGTTGACACCCACGTTCATCATCGTTGCCAACTCAGAAACGGTCACGAACTCAGTCAGCTTCAGTACCTTCGACTCGGCTGCCTCAGCGGCCATCTCCTCGTTCATGCGCTCTGCCACAGCATCACGCTTCTCCTTACGATACTTGGCACCCTTCTTGTTCTGATTGGTCTTCGAAGTCAGACGAGCCAGCGTCTCCTTGACCTGGCGTGCTACTGCCTCGTCGTCGACCTCCAACGGCTTCACAGGACGGTTCTTCTTGTTCTTCTTACCGCCTTGCTGCTGTTGTTGTTGGTTGCCGTTCTTGTTTTGGTTCTTCTTGTTCTGGTTTTGCTGTTGGTTAGCCTGTTTGGCTGCAGCTTCTATATCCACCTTACCTTGACGGATACGCTCACGCTTCTTGCGTTCGCCAGCAGCTTTCTCCTCGCGTTCCTTACGGCGCTCCTCTTTCGATTTTTTCTTAGGACGAGTACTCTGGTTCAGCGTCGAGAGATCTATCTTACCCAACACATTCAACTGGGGCATGTTCTGAGCGGCTTTCAGCTCACCAGGAGTCTTGACGGGGGTAGGAGCTGCTGTCTCTTCTTCAGCATCCGCTTCCATCTCATCGTCTTCTACTTCCTCCTCGACAATAGCTTCTTCCTCTTCAACCTTTTCTTCCTCTGGCTCTGGAACCTGTGTCTGAGCCTGTGTCTGAACAGGCTCCTCCACTTTAGGTTCTCCGACCTGAAGGTCTGAGTGTGGCACGCGATCAACGATTTCGGGCTCTGATTCCGGTTTTACAACTTCCTGTGGTTCGGCAGCAACCACGGGCTCTGGTTCAGCCTTCGGAGCAGCTTTAGCCTTTCCAATGGCGTCCAAATCAATCTTACCCACAGGCTTGAACTGCGGGTGACTGTCCAGAAGTTCATCAGCGGCGACAACAGCTTTCTTCTCCGGCTTCTCCACGACTTTCTTCTCCTTGGGCTTTTTCGCAAACAGCATCTCTGCCTTGGTCTTGACAGCCTTGTCAGTACTGAACTCGTTGACCAAAGCATCATACTGCTCGTCGGAAATCTTGGTGTTCGGCGTAGCGTCGTCCTTGATTTCACCCAACGAGCTCTTCTTCTTCAGGAAATCAACTGCCGTTTGAAGTCCTATATTGAGCTCTGATAATACTTTATTTAATCTTACTCCCATTAATTTACCCTTTTACTTTTTTACCTTTTTACCTTTACTCGAATTCTGCTTTCAGCACCTCAATGACGTGATCGACGGTCTCCTCCTCCAGGTCAGCCTTCTCGATCAACATCTCACGTGGAGCCTTCAGCACAGACTTGGCGGTATCCAGACCAATGGCCTTGATAGAGTCGATAATCCACTGGTCAATCTCGTCAGCAAACTCGTCGAGGTAGATATCCTCGTCAGCCTCGTTCTCGTTTACCACACGGAAGACGTCGATGGTGTACTCTGTCAACATAGAGGCCAGCTTGATGTTCAGACCACCCTTACCAATAGCCAGCGACACCTCCTCGGGTTGCAGATAAACCTCTGCCTTGTGCTCCTCGGGGTTCAGTGTGATGCTGGTCACCTTAGCAGGTGACAGGGCGCGCTGGATGAAGAGCTGCGTGTTGTTCGAGAAGTTGATGACGTCGATGTTCTCATTGCACATCTCACGGACGATGCCGTGTACGCGACTACCTCTTACACCTACGCAAGCGCCTACGGGATCGATGCGGTCATCGTAACTCTCGACTGCCACCTTAGCACGTTCACCTGGCATACGGGCAATGCGTCGGATGGTAATCAGGCCATCGTTGATCTCAGGGACCTCAGCCTCGAGCAGGCGCTCCAGGAACTGGTTCGAGGTACGGCTCAGAATGATACGCGGATTGTTGTTCTCGTTCTGCACTTCCTTGACGATGGCACGGATGGTCTCGCCTTTGTGATAGTTATCAGCAGGAATCTGCTCACCCTTCGGCAGGTGAAGCTCGTTGCCCTCGTCGTCGATGAGCAACACCTCACGCTTCCAGATTTGGTAAACCTCAGCCGAGACAATCTGTCCGACCTTGTCCTTGTACTTCTGATACAACGAGTCATGCTCCAGCTCCAGAATCTTCGAAGCCAGCGTCTGGCGCAGGTTCAGGATGGCGCGACGGCCAAACTTCTGGAACTCTACCTCTTCTGACACCTCTTCGCCAATCTCGTAGTCGGGCTCAATCTTCTGGGCCTCGCTCAAGGCAATTTCCTTGTTCTCGTCCTGCACCTCACCATCAGCCACAACAATACGGTTGCGATGAATTTCAAAGTCACCCTTATCGGGGTTGACAATGACGTCATAGTTCTCGTCCGAACCAAACATCTTGGCGATGACGTTGCGGAAGCTTTCTTCCAACACGCTCACCAGGGTCGTACGATCAATGTTCTTGGTCTCTTTAAACTCCTGAAAGGTCTCAATCATTGAGGGGCCTTTCGCTTTTTTCAATGTTGCCATTTTTTTATATATTTACTTTTTACCTTTTTACTTTTACTTGAAGGCCAGTAGGTATTTGCAGTACTTCACGTCGCTCACGTTGAACGACTTGTCGACCTCTACCAGCTGGGGGCGCTTCTTGCCCTCCACCTGCTGTTTTTCCTTCACTGTCACAATGAACTGTCCAGCCTCAGCATCGACCTCCTTCAATATGCCCTGCAGTTTCAGGCCATTGTTCTGCAGCACTTCCACCTCCTTGCCGATGTGGTTCACATACTGCTGCATCACCTTAAAAGGCTGTCCGATACCAGCCGAACCCACTTCCAGTTCATAGTCGCCCAACTCTTCGCCCAGCGTCTCCTGCAAATGACGGCTCAAATCAGCACAGTCTTCAATCCATACACCGTCAGCGTGGTCTATCTCAATCACGATGCGGTCATCAGCGGTCATTTCTACATCTACCAGGTAGTAGTCGCCCTTCTGCAACCACTCCTCAACAGCTTTTGTTACTACGTTCTTGTCTATCATAAACGATATTTAAGTTTTAAAATGAAAGAATGAGAGACTCGCGGTGGAGTCTCTCATTCCTCTGAACGGGTGCAAAGGTACGATTATTTTTTGTATCCTGCAAATTTTTTGGTTATTTATTTACTCGTGGACGTATAAATTCCATCCGAGGTAGGTCTCAATGGCCTCGTTGAGGATGTCGACAACATCGGTACGGCACATAGCCACATGATGTTCGAAGCCGTTCTTGCAGATGTATTTCATGAGTTTTTGCAGGTTGTCGACTTTCGTCACAGCGATACAGCCATCCATGCCGTAGGGGTCGTTGGTGATTTCGCCCTTGCCCAAGTAGGCCTTGATGCAGCCCTTGGGGTCGTCTGTCGAGATGCGGAAGAAGGTGAAGGGCCCTTCGCTGACCTTCGCATAGACAGCGCCAAAGGTGTTAATCTTACCCAGCGTACGACCTAACACACCTAATGGACCTAACTTCAAATCGTTGTTGCCAATAAACTGCTTAGGATAGTTGCCACAGTGGGTGCAGACGCACTTGTTGCGATCCTCTGCGAAGTTGTTGTTCCAGTCGAGCAAGGCAGGAGCATTCTGCGAGGCGAGGGCGAGGGCGTACATCGACACAGCACCAGCGAGGTCTGTCTCGCAAGCAGCAGGAATCAGTTTTTCGCTGAGCATCGACATCGTCACGCAGGGCGCACAGCCGTAGTTCTGCTCCAGCGAATCCCAGCATTGGATGGCAACAGCCTGTACGTCGTTTTGTTCTATCCAGTTCTCGACAGCCACACTGAACTTAGCCTGCAAACCCAACTTCTCCTTATAGCTGTCGGGCACCTTGGCGTAATTGCAGGTACGATTGCACATCTCAATGAACTTCGGATCGTCGTCGCTAATCTTCTGGGCAGCATAAAGGATCTCGCTGAGGTCAGCAGGCACAACGGTGATGCCTGAGCGCTGTAACAGCTTTTCTGAAGCACGACAAGTGTTGAAACCCAAGGGACGGGTGCCGATCTGTCCCAGACGACAATGACGTAAGCCATTGACAACACGGCAGATTGCTGCAAACTTATCGATATCCTTCTTCAGCAACGGGTCGTAGATGCTATAAGTATGCAGGGTGGTGTCCGTAAAGGGAATGCCATACTGATAGAGGTTGTTGCACACACTGATCTTTCCGCAGAAGGCATCACGACGCGAATCGAGGTCTACCTTGTCGTTCTCGTCGTCGCAAGCCTGCACCAATACGGGGACGTTCAGGTCGGCGTCACTGATGGCGTTGATGATACCAATCTCGAAACCGAAGTTAGGCAATGAGACGATGATACCGTCAATTTCGTCGCGATGCTCGCGGAACTGCTTCGAGACCTTCAATCCATCCTCGCGAGTCTCGATGCTCGAACTGCCTGTAGGAGTAGCATCCTCAGGCAGGATGATGTACTCATAACCACCCTCGTCAAGGGTTTTCAGCAGTTGCTTACGAACATCCTTTGCCAACTCTGAATTAAAATAGGCGCGTGTTCCGATAATCACGCCAAAACAAGTTTTTCCGTTCTTCATAATCGTATTTTTGTTTAGTGATATAATTCGTAGATTCCACCAGTCTTGGTGTTCAAGACATAAAGGCCTTTCTTGTCTTTTTTCAGACCCTTACCCTTGAGAGGGGTGTTTGAACGGAGCAGACAAGGACCTCCGTTCTTGGAACGAATGACAGCCTTTGTCAGTTTTCCGTCTTTCCAATCGATGTCAATCTCAAAGCCTCCGCGAGCCACAAGTCCCTTGACTCTGCCGTCTTTCCAAACGTTAGGCAGAGCGGGTAACAGATAGATAAACCCGTCGTAACTCTGCATCAACATCTCGGCTATACCAGCCGTACAACCGAAGTTGCCATCAATCTGGAAGGGAGGATGGGCGTCGAACATATTGGGATAGGTGCCGCCTCGTTGTTTGACGGTGCCGAAAATCAAGAAGGTATCGGCAGTCAGCGTCAGTTGGTCTTTGATGAGCTTATAGGCATGTTCACCATCCAACAGACGGGCCCACGAACAGACCTTCCAACCCATCGACCAACCTGTCGACACGTCACCACGAGCCTCAAGCGACTTACGTGCAGCCTCCCAAAGCTTTGGGGTGCGGGTGGGAGATATCTGATAAGAAGGATAGAGTCCGTAAAGATGCGAGAAGTGGCGATGGTCGTCCTTGGGGTCGTCCAAATCGTCGAGCCACTCCTGTAGTTGGCCCCAACGACCGATTTGCATGGGAGGAAGTTCTTTTAATTGAGAATTGAGAATTGAGAGTTGAGAATTATGATTACTATCATAGCCCAATACCTTTGCGGCTTCGAGGACGTTGGTATAGAGCTCAGTAATAATCTGATTGTCCATTGTGACTCCTGCATCGAGCGGTGTGGGGCGGCCCTTGCCACCATGTTCTGGCGACTCACCTGGACAAACGACGAGCCAACCCTTCGTTGGGTGCTTCTGCAGCGTCTGCGTATAGAAGCGGGCTGCATCGAGCATGATGGGATAGTATTGACGAAGGAAAACTTCGTCACGCGTGTAAAGATAGTGTTCCCACAGATGGCGACAGAGCCAGGCAGAACCCACAGGCCACAGTCCCGTTTGGGCACGATCCACAGGACCTGTGATTCGCCACTGGTCTGTGTTGTGGTGTAATACCCAACCCTCTGCGCCATACATCTCGCGAGCCGTTTCCTTGCCTTGTTCGTAGATTTCGCGAATCAGTTTAAACAACGGTTCGTTCATCTCCGTCAGATTCGTGACCTCCGAGGGCCAGTAGTTCATCTCGAGATTGATGTTCGTGGTATATTTCGAATCCCATGAGGGGAACATTTTGTCGTTCCAGATACCCTGCAGATTGGCAGGATTCATGTTATCTGGCTGACTGCTGCAAATCAGTAGGTAACGTCCAAACTGAAAGTAGGTGGCCACAAGGTGATTGTCAGGACCCTCGGGAGATTGCAACGCCACACTTTGACCCTCGGTCAAAGAACCGTCGGGCACAGTGGCGAAACGCTCGATGCGTTTGTTCGTTGGCACCTTGGCGTAGTAATCTGGCCCCAGGTCAAGCGTCACGCGGTTGTAGTAATGCTTATAGGTCTTCTCGTGCAGAGCCTTGAGCGCCTCATAGCCTAAGGCCATTGCTCCGCTCAGGCGTTCCTTCGACTGCTGGACTTCGTCGCCCGTAATGTCCTTATAACTCTTTACGTTGGTGCCTACGGTAACATACAATGTAGCCTCATCAGCACCCACAACGCTGATATTCCCATTCGAGCCAGTGACCTTACCGCCTTTCGTCTGCACAGCCATACGACCCATAAAGCGTACCTTGCCTTTCAGACCTTCGTGCTTAGACGACACGCCCAACAGCGTAGCCTCATTGCCATCCATACCGACAAGTGGGTTTTCGTGTGGTGTAGTCATATTGGCTGTAAACGTCATCTTGCCTTTCTCGCTGGCAGTCAAGCGGATAGCAATGACCTCGTGACCACCCAAGGGGGCAATCGTCTCGCGTTCGTACTGCACCCCGTCTACCTGATAGCGCACCACACTTCGTGCATTATCCAAATCCAACCAACGCTCATAGTTCTGATAGTTCGCATGTCCAGGCATTGCGATATACAGGTCGCCAAAGGGTTGATAGGGCATACCCATGTTCTTGTCAACGGCACGGGGCATTACCTTGGCATTAGCCAAATCCTGCGCTTCTTTATATTTGCCTTCGAAAATCAGTCTTCGCACCTCGGGCAGAGCCTCCTTTGCATTGGGGTTCACCACGTTATTCGGTTGTCCAGCCCAAATGGTTTCCTCGTTGATTTGGATATGCTCTACGACTGGTGTACCAAACACCATTCCACCCATTACGCCATTACCGATGGGCAGTGCCTGCGTCCATGTTTGGGCGGGCTGGTCGTACCACAAGCGGTGCTGCGCCTGTACGGGACTAAATAAAAAACAACAAATAATAAATGAGATTGTTGTCAACGTCTGTCTCTTCATTGTCGTATACCTTTATATATTATAGACTAACGACGACCTTAAATGTCATCAACCACCGATTTTGCCTTCGATTATTACTTTTTTCAGAAAAAGCGAATGAGTTTCCGAAAGTTTTTCGTATTTTTGCCGCCAGTTATTGAAAAAGGCTGCATGAACAGGTTTCTGATTCGTCTCTTCCTCGTCGCTACGTTGTTGTGCGATTTCCTTGGCTCCGGACAGGATGTCAGGGCACAAAGCACTACGGCTAAGGACGAGCAGAAGAGTGAGGAGCAAATCAAACAGCACGACGGCTATCTGAAGCATGTAGCCGAAGAGCCCCAGAGTCCTGTAGAAGTCGCCTTCCGCTCAGTCTCGTCATCACATCGTGTCGCCTCATCGCGTCCCACCCGCCTGTTGCCAACACATGGTGGCAAACCCAGCAAACACCATGGGCGTTGGGCTAAGGACGATGTTTGCAAACCCTTTAATTGCCCGATACGGCAACGGTGCTACAGCGTCGACAGACTCTGCACAGTTGCTGCGCCTTCGCGCCTTTACTATGTCATTGCGCTGAGGCGGCTTCTTTGTTAGCGATGTGTTTCCCTTTGCAACGATGAGAGGAGGGAAACAAACATCATTAACAAAGAAAAGACAACAATGGCAAATATCAAACAATTGCAGATGTGGAACAGCATCTGCGCTGATGCTCGTATTAGCGTCAGCAAATCCCTGTTCGGACTGCGTACTACAGCTGTTTACAATCCTACGAATAGCGTTATCGACGCCCAAACCATCGAGATGTCGCCCGCTGATGGCGAACAGCTGAATCGCATTCTCAGTACAAATCGTGAAAAACTCGTCCAGGCAATCGGCAACTTCCGTCCCAAGCCAATCGTTAACGGAAACTACATGGCAGAGGTCTGCACATCGCGCGACAAAGCATTTCTCGCCATACTGCTCCATCAGTTTGCCCGCATGAGTTACGAACCCGTCACCGATGTCCTCACTTTCGAGGGCGACGAGGCTCGAGCTGTTGGACAGATGTTCTGACGCATCAAGTAGCAACAATCCAAAAGCCAAAAGAAACCTCATGCTTCTTTTGGCTTTTTTGTATTAGGAAACGAGGGGGCTAACTTATTCTATGACCATTTGTTTTCGTACGACAGTTCCGTCGTTGCTGACACCTTCCAGCGTCACCAAATAACGTTTGGAGATGTCGGAGGCGTAGAAGCGGACCTGAGCATGACCATTGATGTCTGTCGTGACCTTCGGATTCCAGTAGAGTGTGGTTCGATGGTCAGGGCGCGTCTTCTGACTCTTGTCCGTGTATTGCGGAGAATAGAACTCGACATTGGGTTTCCAACCCTGTTGCTGCACCGTAGCCATTGACAAGGGACGGAATATCCTACCATGAAGACCAGGTTTCTGCCGGACAAGCAATAGTCCCGAGGTTGACACGTCCCAGCCATAGATGGTCATGTTGGCGGCACCGACATGGTCGAACCATTCGATGGACTCAATGGCCTGGGGCTGAAGCATCAGTAATTCCTCCACGTTGCTACGAAACTCGTCGATGAAAATGACTGGACCTTGCATCGCTCGCGTAACTGTGCCTGAGCGGTATCTGATTTGTAACTCGCCATTAGCATCGCGATAGACGGGAATGCCTAAGGTACTGAGCAGAATCTCCATCGAGTAGAAATTGTTGAGCAAGGGGTCGTCATCATAGAAGGCACGGAAGGGTGGCATCCCCATTAAGTTGGTGGGCTTGTGCTGACGCTTCTTCTCCTTGACTACTTCGGGCAGTTCTATCTCGCGGTCTATGCTACCATACATCACCTGCTCTTGAGCTTGCTTTGCGAAGTTGTCTGGGACGGAAAGAGATGATGGGGCAGAGGAAAAAGGCGAATGTAAGGTAGGGAATGTCTGTGTGGTGATATCCAGTTGTACGAGGCTGGTACTGCCTGTACGTCGCATACCCTCCAGTACGTAGGTTGTACCGTCGGCGAAGTCGAGGCCGTTGATGGTAAAGCGGCAACTGTCGCCAAGTTCGAAGGTCTGACGGAATCCGGTATCTGGCCGTACCAACATCAGCTTGGGATTCTTGATTTTTTTGAAGATAGTACCACGAATCTGCCCAGTAATGGTCTGTGTGGTCTGGAAACCATAGTCGATGCGGGGGTATGTGCCGTTGAGTATATCAGCCAAAGGGTAGTCGGCAGATAGTTGGTTCAGAGACTTGTCAATAGATGGTTGTATCGTATCGGGGATTACCACGTCGTAATCGGCAACCGACAGCGAGAAGCTTCCATAGAGCGGTGTACCGTCAGATTCTGCAAGGTCTATCGACAACTCCATCGGTTCGTTCAGGGTACGAGCTTTACCACTAATGGCTACCTGTGGCTGAGTTCCCTCGATGGTGGTCTGGCTTTCAGCAATGACGTATCCCGTCTCGCGGTTGACGATAGCTATGCAGAGGTTTCCTGGACGTAGTGTTTTGCTGTCAATACGTAACACCTTCCCTGATGTATAGTCAGTGACTATGAGGTTCCCACTACCATAAAGCACACACGAGAGAGGCTCGTTAGTAGGCTTGTTCAATTGGATAAGCAGTTGCCCTTTGCGTTGGACTACTTGTAGCGACGGATTCCCACCTTGGGAATGAATTGTTCCCACCTTGGGAATGAATCGTTCCCACTTTGGGAATGAATCGTTCCCACCTTGGGAACTATCAATAACCAGCAATTGCTTGTAGAAGAACCTTTCGGCAGGAAAGTTACGCATCCATTGTGTATAGGCTGCAAGGGTATAGCAGCCTCCCTTCATTCCACGAGGCAAAGTGATGGCATTGGCAAAGACGCCATCCGAATCGCACTTCACGATGATGCGTTGCAAGAGCGTATCAGCCTGCTGGTCATGCAGTTCCACATAGACAAAACGCGAGCGGCTGATGGGCGTATGCGTAACAGCATCCACCAAATGGGCTCGGAACCAAACAGTATCACCTGCCACGTAGTAAGGCTTGTCGGTGTGGACGTAGATCTGTTCCTGTGGTACTCGTCGGTAGTAGTTAAGAATTCGCTGCTCGATGTCGAGTGTATCCGTCTTTTCCTGCAACGTTTCAACGGCACTGTTTAAGACCGTTTTCCAAGTGTCCGCTGTGATTTGCTGACGCATACTCTCGATGGTGTCTTTCAGCTCCTGAAACTGTTGGCGCGACAAACGACCTTGATAGTTCGTAGCCAACTCTCGCACAATGACTGCAATGGCCTGATCGTTAGCGGAGTTATGACCAGTCAGTTTCTGACCCACATGGAGCACTTTGGCCCGCAGGTCGCCAAAACTATAGATGCTCTGGGCATTCATGTTCAGCGTAGCCCACGCTATTCCTATGATTAATATCAAACGTCTCATGGCTGTTCCTCCATTGTTTGGTTCGTATTCATTGCCTCAGCAGACACATCGTCTTTCGTCAGTTCGCCCATCATGATGCGTTGTACCAGCTTCTGCAATCGGGCGTCAGCACGCAACACCTCTTCTGCTTTGGCGGTGTAAGTGCTTTCGTTAACGTTCTCCAGTTCCTTCTCCAAACGGGCAATGTAGTATTGCAGGCTGTCAGTGGTAGAAACTGCTGCCTTCCTTCTGATACGTTTCTTGGCTTTCGTGGGTGGTGCCTCAGGTTTTGATGGTTCTGTAATGACAACAGAAGTATGTCTCTCGGAAAAATCTGGACACTGTGTTCCAGGATCAAGCTGTTCCCTTGGCCAAAGCACAATGGCCCCCACCGCAATGAACGCCACGATGACTGCGGCAACAGCCCATCGCAACGTACGATGCTTGGCACGACGTTCGTTGACGATGCGGTCGTATTCTGCCGTCTCGTCTTCTGCGAGCCAAGAGTCCATATCCTCCTCTTGCTGAAGCATCTGGGCTACGAGATGCTCCTCTTCGGGTGTGGTCTGCTCGTTCAACAGTCTTTCTATCAAATCTTTCTTCATAGTAAGCCTCCTTTCGGATTTAGTATTTCCAATAGTTTTCGTTTAGCAGTACTCAGCATGGCACTCACGGATCGTACTCCGATACCTGTTACAGCGCTGATTTGTTGAATGTCCATCTCTGCCTCGTGGCGCATACGGAACAAGCGTTGCTCAGCGGGTTTCAGCTGGCTGACAGCCCGTTTCAGTCGCGCTACTTCTTCCTTCAGTTCTACATCGCGCTGGATATCCTTATGGTCTGTGAGTGCTTCTTGCAGGGAGTTCCCTTGTCTCACCTTTTGTTTGCGCCACTCGCTGACACACAGGTTCTTGGCCATTCGGACGGCCAATGGTTCGATGTCCGTTTGCGGTGCAATTCGTTCACGCAGCATCCAGAGTCGCATCAGTGTCTCCTGGGCGATATCCTCGGCCATTTCTTCGTCGCCAAAAAATAGTTGTCCGATGTTTTTTAGACGTGGACGAAGCCTGGGGACCATATGTTCATACTCTTGCTGGGTCATTCTATGCTATATACGCATCAACATCGAAAATGTTAAGTCGAAAAGAGGCTCAACTTTCCTTGAGCCTCTTCTTTTCTTCCTTTGCCTTGCGCTTTTCTTCTTTTTGGCGTTGTTTTTCTTCCTTCTTACGCTGCTTGGCTTCTGCTTTACGTTGCAGTTGCCGAGCCTTGAAATCATGGTATATGTTCAGGGCTCCAGGATAGCCAGAGCCGAGGGCATAGCGATAGGCCCAGTCGGCTTCGTCGTAACTGCCTAACTTCTCGAACGATACGGCCATGAAGTAGTAGAGGTCGGCAGTATGATACCGTTTCTGTAGGGCACTATCGCCATAAGTGATGGTTTTCACCGCGTCTCCCTCCTCGTAGGCATCATAAGCCAACTGGCACAAACGTTTAAAGTCATTACGACGAGCAATAGAGTCAGCTGGCGATTCATGGGTGATAGCGACGTCGTCTACATTGCGCACACGAGTCCAATAATAGCCTCCTCCGTCGAAGTGCGGTTCTGAGGCCACACCTCCGTATTTATCATTCTCTGCTTGCGAACGCAGCCCTTTGTGGTAGTGCGTCTCTTGTGCTTCGCAAATGAGAAATGAGAAATGAGAGATGAGAAATGTCAATACCAACAGCCGTTTCATTTGTAGAGTGATTTGAGTGCTTCGTCAGGTTCGATAGTGATTTTGCTTTCGTCGAGCATCGAGCGGTCGAGACCAAAGACGTCGATGAAGAAGTCGTAGACAGCCTGGCGCTTGTTTTCCTTGAAGTCGTGACGCTCACCTGGCAGGTGCACGTTACGCACCTTATCCTTTGCATCGTAGAAGCCATAGATGCGTTGCAGATAGGGATACTCCAAGCGAGGAACGCTGGACGTCCAATCGCCATCATCAGATACCACCAGCAAAGGCTTTGGGGCAAAGGTTGCAGCAAGCTCTGGTTCACACGTTCCACCTCCGCTCAACTGTACGGGTTTGCCACTCTCGCAGGGACAGCCTCCATCGAAATGCGAGGCCAGATGCACCACAGGAGCAGAGGCTGTGACACGTTCGTCGAGCAACGACAACAATACGGTATGCGTACCACCACCTGAGCCACCCATCACGCCTACACGCTCTGGGTCGATGTCCTTGCGATGGGTCAGCATCCAGTCGAGCAGGATATAGCCACAAGCAGCCTGATAGACGTGGGCACGACTCGTGTGATGAGCTGCTTCGCCTACCTCCTTTTCACTCTCGCCCCAGCCATAGAGGTCGAAATCAACACACACGGCACCCATACGGGCCAGCGTGCCCAGTCGCTGCTGCTCGTCCTTACGATAACGATAGGGCCAATGACCATCAGGGCAGACGATGAGGGGATAACCCCCTCCTAACCTCCCCGAGGGAGAGGAATTGTTACCTTTAGAGCTCTTTACGCCCTTCCCTCGAGAGGGGACGGGGGAGGGGTTATAGATCGTACCAAAGAGGTGCTGGCCTGGCGTCAGTTCGATACAGATGTTCTGCGTGGTATAGCCGTCGTGCTTGCGAATCTTCGAGAGGATGACGGGCCGTTGCAGATTGCCTTTCTTGTCCTTCACCATCACACATGAGTCGAGGAACTTGTCCAATTCCAGTCGTTGGCGGACTTCACGACGCAATGAGTCACGACGAGCCTCCCATTGCTCCTTATTATTATAAAGTGACGAGAGCCAGTCGAGCATCATTTTTCCCTCTTGCTCATGACGACGCGGATACTCATAGAGCTTGATTTTATAGAGGTTGCCGCTCTGTTTCCACCAGTTCCAGTCGTAGTATTTGCAGATGTTGTCGAGCGTCATCTCGATGCTATAGGGGCGCACACGGAAGTCGGCATAGGGCAGACGTTTGCCCACGGTATCGACATTGCCGTCGAACTTGAACTTCACACCAAAACGCTTGGCAACATCCTTCATCAGGTCGCTGACAGGACGCTCGTAGCGAGTCTCAAAAGTCTGAGCGTTTAAAGGTAAAAGGGTAAAAAGGTAAAAAGGTAAAAGACCCATTACCCGTCTCAAAACAGTACTATTCACTTTCATCATCGTCGATAATTTTGTTTATAAAAAAGACTGACAACCAGCCGTTTTGTCGTCATCCAGGCCCAGAAAACCATCTGATGTTACATTTATAATAGCTTCTGATACATCTGGTGCATACGGAAGTGCAGGATTATTCGTACCTTTGCACACAGAAACTAAATATTATCACTATGAAAAGAATCATTTTGTTGGCAGCACTGGCGATTGCCGTAAGTGCCGTAAAAGTAAAAGCACAGCAGAAATACCCTTGGCAGAATCCCAATTTGCCTCGTGCTGAGCGTGTAGAAAACCTGTTAGGCATGTTGACTCCAGAAGAGAAGGTGGGTCTGATGATGAACAAGAGCGTCAGTATCGACCGCTTGGGCATCCCGTCATACAACTGGTGGAGCGAAGCCTGTCATGGTGTCCGTCAGGGGGGCTATACCGTCTATCCTCAGCCCATTGGCTTGGCTGCTGCCTTCAACGCACAACTGGTGTACGACGTCTTCTCGCAGGTCAGCGACGAGGCCCGTGCCAACTGGAACCGCACCGACCACAACGACCCCAAGCTGTTTAACGTGCCTCAGGGCGTGACCTACTATCCTGGCAATCCGGAACTGACCTTTTGGTGTCCGAACGTCAACATCTTCCGTGACCCTCGTTGGGGACGCGGACAGGAGACGTGCGGTGAGGACCCCTATCTGAACGCCGTGTTGGGTGTGCAGACGGTGTTGGGTATGCAGGAACCCATCACGCTGAATGGCAAGACCTATTACAAGACCCATGCCTGTGCCAAGCACTATGCCGTACACAGCGGACCAGAGCCCCTGCGCCACTCGATGAACGTTGAGCCCACCAATCGTGACCTGTGGGAAACCTATCTGCCTGCATTCAAAGCATTGGTGAAGAAAGGTAACGTCCGCGAGGTGATGTGTGCCTACCAGCGTTTCGAGGGCAAGCCTTGTTGCACGAGCGACCGTCTGCTCATCGATATTCTGCGCAACAAGTGGGGCTACGACGCCATTGTACTGACAGACTGCGACGCCATCAACAACTTCTACAACAAAGGACAGCACGAGACGCACAAGGACGGCTTGAGCGCCTCTGTCGACGCCGTATTGAACGGTACTGATCTGGAGTGCGGTAAGGTGTTTATGTCGTTGGCTGAAGGTCTGAAGAAGGGACTCATTACGGAGGACGAGTTGGACAAGCACCTGCGCTACACGCTGAGGGGCCGCTTCGAACTGGGTATGTTCGACCCTGCTGAATCGTTACCTTGGGCAAAGATTCCCGCTTCGACTATCAGCAACGAAAAGAACAACGACCTGGCAACCCAGGCTGCTCGCGAGTCAATGGTGCTGCTGGAGAATAAGGACAACGTACTGCCGCTCTCCAAAAGCATTAAGACCATCGCCATTGTTGGTCCCAACGCTGATGATATCGAACTGCTGAACGGTAACTATGGCGGCACACCGACCAAGGAACACCAGCACTCTTTATTGGAGGGCATCAAGGCCGCTGTGCCTGGTGCAAAGATTATCTACCAGAAGGCCTGCGAGCTGAACGACGAGTACGAAACCATCCACCATTTGCAGGACTTCAACGATGGTAAGGGCGTCTTTGTAGAATTTTGGAACTCAGAGACTTCTCCCTTCGAGGGTGAGGCACCTGCTCCTGTCAAGACGGGCTACTACAACGAGCTGAACTTCTCGACGTTTGGTGCCTGGGGCTTTGCCGAGGGTGTCAGCAACGACAACATCTGCGTCCGCATCAGCGGTAAGTACACGGCTACATTCACAGGCGAGATGAAGTACACGCTGATGAGCGACAACGGCTATGTGTTGAAGGTGAATGGCGAGGTCGTTGAAGAAAATAAAGGCGGCGGACGTCGTGGCTTTGGCTTCGGCTTTGGCCGTCGCGTAGAATATAAGTCGTTCCCCGTCGAAGAGGGCAAGGACTACGACGTTGTCATTGAATATCGTCGCGGCAAGGGCCAGTTCGCTATGCTGCGTGGTGACATCTGCGAACGCAAGCTCGTCGACTTCACTGACTTGGCCAACAACGTGAAGCAGGCTGACGCCATCGTCATCATTGGTGGCATCAGTGCCCGTATGGAGGGCGAAGGTGGCGACAAGCAGACCATCGAACTGCCTGTAGTACAGCAGCTGCTGGTCAAGGCGATGCACCAGACTGGTAAGCCCGTCGTCTTCGTCAACTGCTCGGGTTCGGCCATTGCCTTTGGTAGTGTCGAGGGACAGTATGATGCTTTGTTGCAGGCGTGGTATCCTGGTCAGGGTGGTGCCAAGGCACTGGCTGAGGTGCTGTTTGGCGACTACAACCCTGGTGGCAAACTGCCTGTGACGTTCTATCGCTCGAACGACGACCTGCCCGACTTCATGGACTACTCGATGAAGAACCGCACCTATCGTTACTTCACTGGCGTGCCTCAGTATGCCTTCGGTTATGGTCTGAGCTATACCACGTTTAGTGTTGGACAAGGCAAGATTTCCGGAAAATCTGGAAAGTCTGGAAAATCCGGTGCTTTCTGCACGATTACCGTTCCCGTTACGAACACAGGCAACCGCGAGGGCACAGAGACCGTTCAGGTCTACGTGAAGCGACTCGGTGATGCTGGCGCTCCCATCAAGGCACTGAAGGGCTTCCAGAAGCTTACGCTCAAGGCTGGCGAGACCCAGCAGGCTGAGATTACCCTCGATGGTGAGGCCTTTGAATACTACGAAGAGAAGATAGACGAACTTGCCGTAAAGCCTGGCAAATACCAGATACTCTACGGCACGTCGTCAAGGGATGAAGATTTGCAGTCGTTCGACTTTATGGTAAAATAAGGTAATAGTGAATAGGTAAAAGTGAAAAATTTGCTACCGCTCTCCCTTTGGCTGAAAGAATTGCGGTAGCAAATTATTCACTATTCACTTTTACCTATTACTTATATATTGGTCCGAAGTTGGCGCAGGCACGATAGTCGGCGCCTTCTTTGTCCATACCGAATGCATTCCAAGCGGCAGGACGGAAGATGTCCTTATCGGCAATGTTGTGCATGCAGACGGGGATACGCAGCATTGCACACAGCGTGATGAGGTCGGCTCCTACGTGTCCGTAGCAGATGGCACCGTGGTTAGCTCCCCAGTTGTTCATGACTGAGTAGACGTCCTTGAAGGCATCCTTCGTGGGGTCGAGACGTGGGGCAAACCACGTGGTAGGCCATGTGGGGTCTGTACGCTTGTCGAGGATGTCGTGCGTCTTGGGGTCGAGCTCAACCGTCCAGCCTTCAGCCAACTGCAGTACGGGACCTAAGCCAGCTACGAGGTTCAGACGCAGCATGGTCATGGGCATACCACCACGGGTTACGAAGTGCGACGAGTAACCACCGCCGCGGAAGTAGTCGCGATCGGCAGGCATCCAACTGGTAGCCTTCAGACAGGCCTCCACGTCTTCCTGCTTCATCTCCCAGAAGTTCTTGATGGTGGGGTTACCGTCCTTGTCGCTCATGGCACCCGTAGCGTCGAGGGTGGTTGCACCGCTGTTGATGAGGTGGATGAAACCACCAGCGGCTAAACCGCTGGGCACCGTACCTGCCACGCGTTCTACGGCCTCTGGGCTCCAATAGGTGCGAATGTCGCTGAACATCACGCCTTTGTTGGTCAGCAGGTGGCCGAACAGCATCGACATACCGTTCAGGAAATCGTTCTCCGTAGCCAGCGTGTAAGCCTCGCGAGGGCCGTTCCAGTCGAACGACGTGCACATCAGCGACTCAGGGAAGTCGAAGTTGGGCTTGTAGTCCGTCCACTGGCGCTGACCTTGTACACCAGCTGCAATGGCGTTGTGGCCGATAGCCTCTTCCTTGTAGCCCATCTCGAGCAGCTTTTCGCTTCCCTGCATCAGGTCACGGATAATCATCATTGTCTTCACGGTGAACTCCCAGTCCTCGTCCTTCTCCTGGCGGTTCTTACCCTTGCCCTTGCCGTTGAACGTCGTCATGGGCACGCCTGGGAACAGCGGACGGTCCTCGTTATAGTCATGGCCCTCGTTGGGCTTGCAGTACTTGTCAACCCACTTCATAGCCTTCTCGAACTCGTCCTTGTCGTAGATGCCGAAGTCGACGCGACGCAATATCTCTACCAGCGATACATACTCGGTACGCATGCCTAAATACTGTTGCAGGAAGTCGGCATTGACGATACTTCCAGCGATACCCATACAGGTATTGCCCAGCGACAGATAGCTCTTGCCACGCATCGTAGCCACAGCCTGAGCGGCACGGGCAAAGCGCAGAATTTTTTCTGCAACATCCTCAGGAATGGTGTTGTCTGCCAAGTCCTGCACGTCGTGGCCATAGATGCCATAAGCGGGCAGACCCTTCTGGGCGTGTGCAGCCAGCACAGCAGCCAGATAAACGGCTCCTGGGCGCTCCGTACCGTTGAAGCCCCAAACAGCCTTCGGATAGATAGGGTTCATGTCCATCGTCTCTGAGCCGTAGCACCAGCACGACGTGACGGTAATGGTCGAACCTACACCCTCGCGCTCGAATTTCTCGGCACAGGCGGCACTCTCGCCGACACGACCAATCGTCGTATCAGAAATCACACACTCTACCTTCGAGCCGTCACCATTCTTCAGGTTGCTCTCAATCAGGTTCTTCACTGCGTTGGCCAGCGCCATCGTCTTCTCTTCCAGTCCCTCGCGGATACCGCCCTGGCGACCATCAATCGTCGGACGAATACCAATCTTCGGATAATTCTGTTTCATCATTCTTTGATATGCTTTAGTGTTATAAGTTTCCAACTTATAGGACGAACAACCAGCCCCGTTGTCATCAGTGCCATCATTATACAGAATGTTTTCGCTGACGATGACACCGATGACACCGATGACACCGGCCTATTTTTGTCATCGCTTGTAGAAAAAGATTGCCATTATATATATAATATATATTATATAATATAATGCTACTGCAAATTTGCCACACCGTCAGAAAATAAATACCCCCACTGTCATCACTGTCATCGTCATCACTGGCACGTTGCTAAGCGAAAATTTGCGCCCTGCCCAGCGCGCAAAAATTCCCTGCCCAGGGAAAAATAGCAACACGGCTTCTCGCTGGGAGAGAAACGGCCTCTCACTGGGAGAGAAACGGCCTCTCGCTACCAGCGAAACGGCTTGTTGCTCCGAGCGGGCCCATCGATTGCTCCGAGCAAACCCATCGATTGCTCCGAGCAAACGGTCCACGAGGTACGTGCAAACAAAAAGCGCCCCTCGATGAGGAGGAGCGCCATGTTGTTATTAAATGGATTGTAAGTGCTTAGAGAGCGAACTTGTAACCCAGGGTAAACATGAACCAAGAGTGCTTAGAATCGTCAGCACCCATGCCATTGTTATCCTTGAATGCCTTGGTCACACCAAGGTTGTAACGTGCATCGAGAACGAAACTCTCATACTCGTAAGACAGACCAAAGGGAATAGAAAGATTAAAGCCCTGTACATAATCAGAGATAGACTCAGAATCACTGTCAGACTGGCCATTAGCAGAAGCTTCAGCCTTAAGTTTAGCAGAAGCCTTGAAAGCAGGCTGGACACCAGCTTTAATGGCAAATCCCTTGAAAAGATAGTAGTTGAGCATGATGGGAACGTTGATGTAGTCAAGTTTAAAGGTCGCATCCATTGAAGCACCTAAAAGCTGACGTGTGAACTTCACACCCTGCATAGAATAGAGAGCACCAAGGCTAATACTGAAGTTTTCAGCAACACCATATTCACCCTCAACACCAGCAGCAAGACCTACACGCATCTTAGAGTCGTTGGTGTCTGTCATTGTAGCGAGGTTCACACCAGCCATGGGCTTCAAAGTAAACTGACCAACTTCGTTCTGTGCAAAAGCACCTACGCTCAGCAGCATCATAGCTGCAATCATCATAATTTTCTTCATAATCAAAAATTGTTTTAATGAATAAAATGAATTAATAATGTTTGTTTTCTACTTAAATATCAGTCAATTGCTTGACTTTTGATGTCGCAAATATAGGGATTATATTTGAAATACGTAGGATTTGTTAAACATTATTAACTCTTTATGAACTAAAACTACGCATTTGAGCCTATTTCCTCTACTTTTTCATCATTTTATTAATCCTTTTTCAACATTTATCAACCTTTTTTCACGGCCAGCGTAGCCAAGAAACCCGTCAGGAAGATGACGCAGGTGCCCAGCACGATGGCCAGATAGGGGTGCAGGTGGATGCCTGGCAGGTTCCACATGGAGGCGAGACTAATCCAACCAATGACCAACACGCCAGCCACACAGCCCATGAACGCTGCCATGCGGTTGATTTTCTGAGGGATGCAACCCAACAAAAACAGTCCCAACATACCCCCGCTGAATATTGAGCTGAGTGTCCACCACGCGTCAATGATGCTCTCGACACTCAACATGGCAATAGCCACACAGGCACCTAAGATGCCCACGCCAAAACTGGAGAGGCGCACGATGGCCAATTCAAGTTTCTGATGTTTGTGATGGTCCTGCGGATCGTGATGGCGCAGATGGTCGGCTACGTTGCGTGCCTTCAGGAAGAACGGGCGCACGTAGTCCGTCAGGATAATCGTGGCTGCAGAGGTCACACTGGTCGACACCGTACTCATGCCTGCAGCAAAGATACTCGCAATCAACAGGCCTCGAAGGCCTACGGGCAGACCATTGACAATGAAATAGGGGAACACGTAGTCGGGCTTAGCCTGAATCTCGGCAGGCAACTCGGCAACACCAGCCTGATAGTAGCTGTACAATGCACTACCAATAAGGAAAAAGAGGGCCGATACGGGAATGAACAGATAGCCTCCGAAGAGTGCCGAGAACTTCGCATCCTTGTCCGTCTTCGCCGCATGATAGCGCTGCACGTAGTTCTGGTCAATGCCGTAGTTCTGCAAATTAATAAAAATGCCGTAGATGAGGCATACCCAGAAGGTCGACGTGGTCAGATCGCTGGTAAACGCACCCAACGAGAACTTGTTGCCCATAGGCGAGTTGGCTGCGAGTTCAAAGGTCTGCATGGGACCCTCGGGCATCGAGAACATCAGAATACCCAAGCACAGCACGGCTCCACCTATTAATATAATACCCTGTATGGCGTCTGCCCAGATGACCGCCTTCAAGCCTCCCAGCATCGAATAGATAATAATGCCAATGGACGTCAGAATGATGACGGTATGCATGTCCCAACCCATCAGGATATACATCGGAACGGCCAACAGATAGAGGATGCTACCCATACGGGCAATCTGCGTCAACAGGTAGCACGCAGAGGCATACAGTCGTGCCCATGCACCAAACTTCTCCTCCAAGAACGTGTAGGCCGATACGGAGCCGCTGTGCCTGTAGAATGGCACGAAATACTTCGCAGCAAAATAGCTCGCAATGGGTATCGACAACGAGAACACAAAGGCATTCCAGTCTGCTGCAAACGCCTTGCCTGGATAGCCGATATACGAAATGCTCGACACATAGGTGGCGAATATCGACATACCCACCACCCAGCCAGGAATGGAATGGCCAGCGGACGTGAACTCGTCAGCCGAACTGCCCTTCTTGAAGAACGAGCAGCCGAACACCACCACACCCAGCGTAAAAACCAAGAATATGACGAAATCTATCAGATGCATAGCTTGCCATTCTTGATGGGTAGTGCGTCGAGGGCCTGACGGATTTTTTCACGTTCGGGTGTTTCGAACTTATAGAACGGTGAGGCCACGAAATCGTCGTTGATGATGCCCAAGAGTGAGAGGGCACACTTCAGACCCTTCAGATAGCTGCTTCCGTGCTTGCCAACGGTATAAATCGTGGTCGAGATCTGCATGATGAGCTGTTGCAACTGCAACACACGCTCGATGTTGTGCTGACGGGCAGCGTCGTACATCGCCACATAGAGCTCAGGGAACATGTTGGCACCACCGTTGATGCCACCTTGTGCACCCAGCAGCACACACTCGCCCGTAATCTCCTCAGGACCTACCAACATCGCAAAGTCCTTGCGGTGCTGCATCTTGTACATTACGCTCTGGAAATAAACGGCATTGGCCGAGGAGTCCTTGAAACCTACCACCTGCTCCAGCTGGGCAATGCGCTTGACGGTGTCAGGGGCAAAGCTCACCTTCACGTGCGAGGGCATATTATAAAGGAACACGGGCAACGGCAACTGAGGCACCAGTTCCTCGTAGAACTGAGCCAGCTCGGGCTGACCCGTCGCAAAGTAGTAGGGAGGAGCGCTGACCACACCATCGGCACCATAGTCGGCAGCCTTTCTGGCCAGTCGGATGCTCTCTTCTATCGACGTGTCCGTAATACATGCCAACAGGGGCAGACGACCCCGATTGATGCGGCACGACTCCTTAATCATCTGCTTGCGCACGTCGTACGAAAGGCTCTGTTCTTCGCCAGTTGTACCCAACACAAACAGTCCGTGTACGCCACCCTCGATGAGGTGTTCGATCAGTCTTTCGAGACTCTCGATATCGAGAGTCTCATTGTTCTTCAGGGGGGTTACCAGTGGGGGAATGATGCCACTCAGGGGCTTTTTGAATGTCGTTTCCATATTCTTGCTTTTTTGATTTGTTACTTTTTTGTAAGACGAACGGCAATTTATTTTGTCATCTGAATAATTTTGCATAACTTTGCATCGTGAATTATGTTGCAACAACAAACTACTATACGATATGAAGATAAACATGAACCAATGGGTGGAGGACATCATCCGACGGAAGGAAATAACGGCAATACCAGTGATGACACATCCTGGCATTGAGATGAATGGCAACACCGTACGCGAAGCCGTCAGCAACGGACGCATTCATGCAGAAGCCGTAAAGCGGCTGACAGAGGCCTACCCTGCCGTTGCCGCCTGTACCATCATGGACCTGACGACGGAAGCAGAGGCCTTTGGTGCCGAGATAGCCTTTTCGGATGAAGCGGTACCTGCCGTTGTGGGGCACATGCTGAAGGATGTCGAGAGCATCAACCAGTTGCAGATTCCCTCGCTCCACGCTGGGCGTATCCCACAATACCTGAAGGCCAACCTGCTTGCTGCCAAAAGTCAAGAGCGAACAGCTAACAACCAAAAGCCCCTCTTCGCTGGCTGCATCGGTCCCTTCTCGTTGGCAGGACGACTCTACGATATGTCAGGCATCATGATGCTGATTTACGAGAATCCCGATGCCGCCCATACGCTGTTGGCCAAGTGTACGCAGTTCATCGAGAAATATTGTCAGGCACTGAAACAGACGGGAGCCAATGGTGTGCTGATGGCTGAGCCAGCGGCGGGTCTGATGTCTAACGACGACTGCCAGAACTTCTCATCAGCCTACGTCAAGTATATTATTAATAAGGTACAGGACGACAACTTCATCGTCATTCTGCACAATTGCGGCAATACGGGACAATGCACGAAGGCAATGGTATCGACGGGTGCTGCAGCCTACCATTTCGGCAACAAGTGCCGCATGGAGGAGGTCATCAAGGATGTGCCCCCAACGGCGCTGGCCATGGGCAATATCGACCCTGTCAGCGTCTTCAAGGACGGTACACCAGAACAGATGCGAGAGACGGTGTTCGACTTGTTGGACAAAATGAAGGACTATCCCAATTTTGTTCTTTCCAGCGGATGTGACACGCCTCCTCATACACCCGTCGAGAACATCAATGCCTTCTTCGACGCACTGAACGAATGGAACCGAGGATAGTTTTCTTTCGACAACGAATTTCACGAATTAAACGGTTTGAACGGATTGAACGGTTTTAACGGACTGAACGAATTGTGACGCAGAAAGTGCTAACATACGAAGACTTGCAGATCACCCTCGCTGATGTCTACGAGCAGATGGGTTATCATGGTGCTTTGCCTGACGAGGCGACGCAGCAGGAGACGCAGGCCGTTGTCGATGAGGTGCGTCAGTGGTTGCGTCCACAGTACTGCTTCTTCGTGGTTCGTGAACTGCCTGCCTTCAATATGGGCAAGATTATCCTTCGTCAGCTGCGAGGCTCAGAGGCTTATGCGCTCTTTGTATGCACCGCTGGCGTAGAATACGAGGCTTATCAGCAGCGCCTGAAAACGGAGGGCGATATGGTTCGTGTGTTTATTGCCGATGCGTTAGGTTCCGTCATTGCCGAGAAATGTGCTGATCAAATGGAAGTCACACTTCAGAAAAGTATCGACAAACTGGGTTGGCATCACACCAACCGCTTCTCACCAGGCTATTGCGGTTGGCACGTCAGCGAGCAACAACACCTCTTCCCCTTGTTCGACGGACATACCTGTGGCATCACGTTGACGGACTCGTCGCTGATGGTGCCCATCAAGAGCGTCAGCGGCATCATGGGCTTGGGAAAAGAAGTCCGCAAGCTTGAATACACCTGCGGACTCTGTACGTTTGAAAAGTGTTATAAGCGCAAGAAAAAGGCTTGAGTATACCTTTTTACCCTTTTACTTTTTTACCTTTTTACCTTTAACAGTTGCTTCGCGACTGCAACTGCCGAATTGGCGTTGTCGCTATAACCATCGGCACCAATCTCGTCGGCAAAACCCTGCGTCACAGGCGCTCCACCTACCATCACTTTCACTTGGTCGCGAATGCCCGCTTGTTCGAGGGCGTCGATAACCTCTTTCATATAACCCATCGTGGTGGTCAACAGTGCACTCATGCAAAGAATGTCGGGCTGGTTCTCCTTGATGGCCTCAATAAACTTATCGGCAGAAACGTCGATACCAATATTGACAACCTCAAATCCGCAACCTTCCAACATCGACGCCACCAGGTTCTTACCAATATCGTGCAAGTCGCCCTTCACCGTACCGATGACCACCTTACCCAACGACGTAGAGGCAGCACCAGCCATCATGGGTTTCAACAGTTCGAGGGCGGCCTTCATCGCACGACCAGCCATCAGCAACTGAGGTACGAAGGCCTTGCCATCCTGAAAACGCTGACCCACCTCACCCATCGCACGAATCATCTGTCCGTTGATGAGGTCTTGTGGAGCAATGCCTTCTGCAATAGCGTCCTTAGTCGCAGCAGCAGCCTCGTCGCTCTTGCCGTTCAGGATGGCCTCGAAGAGAAGACTCTCCCCTGACCCCTCCCTATGAGGGATGGGAATAGATAGTTTTTCCGTTATTTCCTTGACTGGAGAGTATTCACTCCCCTCCTTCATAGGGAGGGGTTGGGGGTGGGTCTTCAATGGCGACAGAAAAATTCCTGGCACGGGCTCAATGGCTTTGGCGAATAGGCGGATATGTGCATCCGTCGTTCCACAACAGCCACCAATAATGTTCAGGCAATGTCCTTCTAACAAGGGCCAGACGTCAGCCAACAGACTCTCTGGAGTCTTGTTATAGTGTCCGTTACCATCAGGCATGCCTGCATTGGGATAGAGGCTCACCCGTGTGCCAAACTGTGCCAAGCGACAAACGAGGGGCGCCATCTGTGCAACGTCGCTCACGCAATTGATTCCTACGGAGAAGATATTTTCTTTGTCCAATGACTGAAGAAACTCGCAGATGTCCTGTCCCAACATATTATGACCATCGGGCGTAGATACGCTGAAACTCAACATGATAGGCAGCTGAGGTGCTATGCGCTGGGCTTCCTCAAAGGCAATGCGGGCATTCTCTACATCAAAGATGGTTTCGATGAGCAGGGCGTCTATACCTCCGTCAACGAGGGCCTGAATCTGTTCGGCGTAGGCCTCACGCAATACATTCTTATCAAGTGTCTCGCCACTGGTGGTAACAAAGGTTGTTCTGCTTGTGGGGCCGATGCTACCTGCTACGTAGCGGGGCTTATCCGACGAGCTAAACTCGTCGGCACACTGACGGGCAATCTTGACTGCGGCAAGGTTGATGTCGCGACAGTAGTCCTGCATGCCGAAGTCACCCATCGAGATGCGCTGGGCGTTAAAGGTGTTCGTCTCGATGATGTCAGCACCTGCCTCCAGGTATTTGCGATGGATGTCGCGAATGACGAAAGGAGCAGTCAGCGACAGCACGTCGTTGCAACCCTTCAGTTCCTTAGGATGGTTAGCGAAACGAGCTCCCCGGAAGTCTTCTTCGCGCAACTGATAGCGCTGAATCATCGTACCCATCGCACCATCGAGAACGAGGATTTTATTGAGTTTAGAGTTTAGAGTGTAGAGTGTAGAGTTTGCTACCGCACTTTTATCAGTATTTTCCTCTGCAGAAGCACACTCTGCACTTTCTACACGACGAATGATTTCCTCTACCTCGAGGTCGACGTCGTCTTTGAAGTCTGACGGATGTATATTACGATTGGTTTTGAAGTCGTCCACTATCTTCATCGCCTGTTCCACCTCGCGTTCATTGTGGAAGTCCATCTCGATATGGACACCCTCGCCTCCAATGTTATCGAGCAGGGGGCGCAACTCGTCGAGTGTCACCCAACAAGCCATGATGCTCTTACCACCAGCCAGAATCTTGCGGTATAGGTCGTACCACTTGGGTGAACCGCCTTGTGGCTCTCCCACACCTGGCGTCCACTGGATGGCGTTCAGTTCCTTAATCTCCAACAGGGCATCCAAATGGTGCATAGCCCCCACTCCATCGAGGTGGTAGAGGGTATAGTCAATCTTCTGACATTGTTCGCGGATAAAGGGCTGTACGAAACGACGATAGTCGTCGACACTGATCATCGTCGAGATGTCGCTCTGCAACTTCGACATCTTGCCAGGCGCCCAACTGGAGAAATAGCAGAATGCCATCTCGTCGCCCTCGCGAATGATGTCGTAGAGCTCGTCGAACACACGGAAATAGATGTCGTTAATCTGTTGCATCTGATGCTCGAGCACCTCAGGTTGCATCACCGTATCGAGCAACACCTTGTCCGTTCCCTTGATAGCTGCCAGCACGTCGAGACCTTCCATCAGGTCAGGCATACCGACATAGTAGTGACCCTGTGCTTTCGCCTTGCAGGCCTTCAGCAACTCTTTGTGCAACAGCCAGTTAGGATGGTTGGAATCGAACTTGATATCGTCGCTGTAATTGGGGTCAGGATGAATCCAGATGGTATCTTCACCACCCTCGAACACACCACCCAAGATAGCTGCCAACGAGCCTGGGCCCAGTTGCGTATTGGCCACAGGCAACATGTCAGCCATCATCGACGAGTGCGCCACATACCAATCCAAATACTCCGCACGCCACACTGGGTCGAACCAACGTTGGTTCAAGTCGCGATAGGGCTGAGGGGCAGGAATGTCAGCATGGGGTGTGACGCCTTCCTGAAAGTGTTCCCACATGTTGAGCACAATGCCCTTGTGGTTCCACCAGTCGATATAGTGTTTCTTCGTCTCTTCGAGATTCGCTTTCCAAGTATTCATCGCTTATTGTTTGTTTATCTTTTCTGTCAGTTTATGATGTCCCTCTGTGACACTCTCCGCATGATTCGAGAAGGGCATATAGACATCGGCAAAACCGCCCTCTGGGATATCAATATCCATCGTGAATACACCTTCATGGATACGCCATTCCACCTTGACAATGCCATTGGCGCTCATCGTGGAACCCTTGCACCAAACGATATCACCCACGGGATGCGGCTGTATCTCTATCAAATCGCCAATACGCTGGATGCCCAGAAGATCGGATATCAGGAAATTCTCAATATGCGCCATCATAAAGTGGTTCATCGACGCGCCCATATCGGGGTTCCATTGCTCTGTCAGCGTGGTGTGTCCCTTCTTGATCTGATAGCCATAGCCAGGCACATCGTCGTGATTCAGCATGGCGTAGAGCAACTCGCGCTGGTCGTTCTCTATCAATACAGAGAAGAGGTATCGATTGCCCACATCACCTGTGGTCAGACGGGTTCCGTGGGCTTTGATGTCATCCATCAGATGCTGAAGCACAACCTGATAGTCACCCTCAGGAACCATCTTCAGATACAGCGGCAAAGCCAAGGAACACTGACTGCCTGAGCCGTAGGTCTTCTTTTCTGCATTGTAAAAAGTGCGGTTGAACGACTGGCGGATGTTGTCTGCCTGCGTGTTGAACTGCTCAGCATCCTTCTTCTTCCCTAACAGCTTGGCTATGACGAACATATTACACATCCACTGATAATAGTGGGCTGTGGATACCAGCGGCATAGGGGTATTCTGCGAGAAGCCTGCACGTCCAGGCCCGTAGTCGTACCAGTCACCAAGACCCTGTTTCAAGATGTAGCAGGAGTCCTGCGAGGCCAGATAGTCGACATAGCGTTTCATGGCGTCATAATGGCGTTCTGCCAAATCGAGACTGCCATAATGCCTGAGGTAGAGCATGGGCAGGGCGATGATGGCACCACCCCATTCGGGCGACTCTTGGAAGGGGCGAGCCCACGAACCTGTAAACTGCGTATACTCTGGTGCTATCTCGGGCATAGAACCATCTTCGTGTTGTGCATCGACGATGTTCTGCATGGTCTGCTCTATCATCCTTTGCGCATCGTAGTTATACACCAGTGCCTCGCCATTCAACCAGTCTTGTTCCAGCCAGCCAAGCTTTTCGCGCGAGGGACAGTCTGTCCACACAGACTGCCAATTGCTTCTGATGGCGCGATCTATCAACTGGTGGGTAGCGTTGATGCGTGGATTACTGCATTCGAACGAACCTGTCCGCTCAGCAGAATTGTAGACGAAGCACGACTCCACCTTCTTCAACACGTTAATGTCGCCCTCCACTTGCAGATAACGATAGCCGTAATACGAGAATCGCGGATGCCAAACTTCTGAACTTTGAACTTTGAACTTTGAGCTTTGAACTTTATGATTAGTCTGGCTATTACCTTTTAATATATAAGTATAATAATGGGGGCGGCCCGTTTGTCGTTGATTCACGAATCCGTCTTTATCCAGCGTCTCGCCAGGAATGAGCTTCAGTCTTTGACCAGCCTTGCCCTCGACAGTGATTTCCGGATAGCCAGCAAGGTTCTGACCCATATCGAATACGAGGAGCGTATCGCCTTGCCATTTCAGAACCTGCTTGACGGGAAAGCGCTCCATGATTTTTACGGGTTGGACAACCTGCGGACGCAGCACACCCTTTGGTGCCTCTTGTATCACGACGGGCTTCCAGACCCCCACCAAACCTCCCCGAGGGGAGGCTTCAGCCACTCCCCCGCGGGGGAGACGGAGGGGGGTCTCCAGCCTTGCATCATAATCCTCACCACCATAGATGCTGTTAAAGGTGATCGGACTCTCCGTCCATTGCCACTTGTCGTCGCTGAACAGGTGCTCGCGCATACCATCCTCATAGGTGACGTAGAGCAGACAAAGCAACGTGGGGGGACCAAACGACACCTTCAGCTTCACGTATCGCCCGCCCTGTTCATTATAAAAACCATTGCCCAACAGCACGCGCAACTCGTTGTCACCCTGCTGAATCAGCTGGGTGACATCGTAGGTGTTGAAGTACAGCGTCTTGTCGTAGTCGCTCCACGTGGGGGCAAACTCCGATTCGCCCACCTTCACGCCATTGATGGTGGCCTCGTAGAATCCTAATCCGCAGATGCGCAACTCCGCCTGCTTCACCTTCTTGTAAGGCCTAAAGCTACGTCGCAGGATGATGCTCTGTCGCGATAGTGGGTCAGCCTGAGCCCATGCTTCCTTCGTCTCTTTCAGCACGCTACCCGTATAGTGCCGCCCTGCTGGTGTCTTGGCATCAGCTTTCGTGATGGCACCTATCCACTGGGCATTGCCAAAGGCGTTTGTCTGTGCATAGTCCCTGTCGCCTGTCTGCGCCATCAACGGCTGTACAAATCCTATCAGTAGTGCTATTAAGACCTGTCTCATACTCCTAATAAGACGCACAACCCAACCGTTTTGTCATCAAGGTATGCCCTAAAAGGACGTCAGCGCCTTAACGCGTTCTCGACGATGAGCCTTCCGAGGGTGTCGCGGTGGCCTGCGAGTGTGCCATCAACGTAAACGCGAAGGCCTTTGCCAGCATGATAGCGCGAGCCGTCCTTGTCCCATACGATGGTGAGGTTGTGACCATGATAGAGCACATTGTCGAGACAGAAATAGTCCCACTTGTTTTCAGGCAATAAAGGATTCACCTCAAGGGTCTGATCAGCGCGAGGGCGCAGACCACAAAGACCTGTAATCATCAGGTCGTTCCACGTAGAATGGTTGTAATAGCGCGAGCGTTCCTGGTCGCCTTTCAGCCAATAGCCCGTGGTTTCATCGAGATATTCGCCAATATAGGGCTTGCCACGCATGTGCTGGCTCTGCATGTATTTCTCCATTTCAGCGAAAAACAAGGAGTCAGGAGTCGGGAGACAGGAGACTGTAGAATAGTCATTGGCGAAGTTTGCAAGGGCTGTCAGCGTCTGGCTGGTGGCGAAGGGCCATACGGCACCGTCCCATTCGCACTGGCCTACACCATGCGTACGGAATTCGGGATGACGACGCTCAGCGGTAGTCAGTCCGTAGGGAGCCGAGAAGCCTTCAGGGTCAGCAGCCTGAAGCCAGGCAACAGCATATTTCGCCTCATCTTTCGCCATGTGGGTGTACCAAGGCATGAAGCCAATGGCTTCGCGAACGTTCGATGAGGAGTCAATGCGGTGGGTCTCGAAGAATTGGTGGTTCTCGTTCCAAAGCTTCGCGTGGACCTTTTCCTTCAGGTCGTTGGCCTTGGCGAAATACGTTTGGGCCTTGGCGGGAGAACCACTAAGGGCAAAGATATTGCCAATGGCCATTGCGTTGCCATACATATAGGCATTGATGGAGGGGCGCAGGTACTTCTTCTTGCGTCCGCCACTGATGGTTTCCTCCATCGCGTCGCGAACGTCCTCCTGCCAGTAGAGACCGCCTTCGCGAGTGTGTGTCGTTTCCCACTCGTTGTACTCCCACTCCAACGAGGGCAGCAGGTCGATGTACCACTGCTTGCGACCATCTACCAAGTGGCGCTGCCACAAAGAATGGGCTATCCACGAGGAATATCTCATGAGTTTCGCCATAGGTTTGCCCTCGTTGCCTTTGTACCACGTGCGGACAATCTGGTCGAGGTACGTGCTGTCTCTGAGCCAACGGCTCTCGTGGATATGATGGCCCACACCCGAGGAGATGAGCTTCCACTTGTCAGCATAGTTACGATTGACCAGAAACTCCGTCATCGCATAACCCACAGGCGTCAGTTCGATGTGTTTGCGGAGTGTCCACCAGCGGTAGTACCACATTTCCTCAAAGTCCTTGTTGGGACAATCGAAGAGGGGCACGTTCTGCGTCATCCACTTCCATGCTTTCTCGTTAGGAATGGCCTGGACGATGTTTTCGTCCTCCATCGTGTTGAAGTAGTCGACGTAGTGCTTGTAGTCGTCGTAGCGGAGGAAGGCCGCAGTGCCCGAAGGTTCTCCGACCTGAGGTCGGAGTGTGGCGTTGCAATCTCCTTCGGGGGTGGTAACAACATTGGCAATGGCGAAGGTCGCTGTGGGCACTGTGTCGCCAGCGTTGTCGAGGGTGCCATCCCAATCGGCAGGTGTGTCGACATCAGGGAAGCGACGCTCTGACCCCGTACGGAACATGACACGCTCGATGGTTTCCACAGGCGCAAAGAACATGCGCTGACCAGCCTTCTTGCCATTGATATATACCTCTATCATACGCTTCGAGACGCTTAAGATAGCCTCGATATGATACGTAGTGTTGCGCTCGTATTTGCCTAAGTTACCATAGCGTGCACCACCCTTACAGCGCATAATGCCTTCAGCTGTCAGCTCAATGCGTGAACACGCAGTACCATGAGCATCGAGGAATTCAATCTGCAACAAGCCTTTGTCGTTCTGCGAGGCACGCAGGTCGAAGGCGACCTTCAGTTCCTTTGTGGCAGGAATCTTGCGCTCCACACGGGCATAATCGAAGGGATCGCTGTCACTCAGTGTCAGCCATCCGTCATTCAGCGAAACGGGGGCATAGACGGGGGAATAGATGTTCCAATTTGTAAGCATTGCAAGGCCACTGTGCCCAACGGCTTTTCCGTTGGGTATAAACTCGGTGCCATCAGCGTGGCTATGGGCCTCCGTCTGTACGGGCACGGGGATATGAGCCACCCACATATCTTCCTTATTCATAGAATACGTCACCCACAGGTCGCCATCAGCAGGAACGCCGTTGCCCTCCTGGATGCCTCGTACATATTGCGGTCCGTACGACTTATAGTTGCCACCATAGCGCATAGGTGGCACTTCGCCCTGCACCATATTCAGCGTGGTATACTCATAACCATCCTTGCTTAACGAGATAGCTAACGGCCAACGGTATTCAGAAGGATTATAGACAGTAGCATAGGTTCCATCGCTAAGTCGCTGTCCCCATATCTTAGCGTTGCTGTTCACAAAGCCCTTGGCACGTTCCACTGGCTGTGCCCACGTGAGTCCACCATCCGCACTGGTCGATGTCAGTGCATGTTTCCACAGCGATGCAATCTGTCCGTCAGGCAGGGTATAGTCGCAATAGGCCTTGTACTCCTTATGCAAAGGAATGAGCGGGTCTTCGCGATCAGCCTCCTCTACCCATTGCATGCGATAGCGGGGGTTGGCGAGGATTTCTTCGCAGGCAGTCTTGACGTCCTTGGGAGCCTTCGTGTAGTAGGGCCAATAGGGCTTATAAGACTTATAGGCCCCATTCAGGTAAAGAAAATAAATCGAGCCCAGCGTGCCGTCTTTCTTCACCTCGCGGATGACACGCCCTAGGCCATTACCATCGTTGGGGTCATCTTTCTTGTCGAAGGCGACGCCATAATTGCCAAGAGCCCATAGTTGTCCGCTCTTCGAGACGTACCACCCTACCCGCTGGTGCATGATAGCAATGAGGTCGTGGGCTTTCTCAGGACGATTGGGCTTCTGAAAACCTTCAGGCACCTGCACCTCAGGGAACAATACCTGCGGATTCGTCCATGTATAGCCGTCCTTTGAGGTCTGTAACATCGTATGCGAAGGGGGCACATGTTCGTCGCTAGGGTCGCAGAGGTAATGCACATAGAACTGATTATTCCAATAGGCCATCATGGGCTGATGGTTATATGTCCACCCTTGTCCGTTAGCCTCTGTAGGGTATTCGCGATTGGCCCGCATAATTTGGATGTTATGCACACCGACCACTGGCGACAGGCCTCCGTCGTGACGATTGGGATTACTCAACGTCTTACCCGTATAGTGAATCTTCTTGGCATTCAACAAACCTTGCAGGATGGTTTCGTCAGCCTCAAAGATGGTGCCGTGCTTATGCAAGTTGGGGACAATGGTCTTGTCGCTGACATCCTCGAAGATCACAAAATCTTTCGTAAAGTGCGCTCCGAAGTCCTTCAGACGATAGCGGTCGTAGTAGATGAGCCAGCCATTCTCTATGGTTTTGTCCACTTTACGCGTTACCTTTACCGTTGTCGGGCCTTCCATCATCTTACCCGTAAAAGGTTCTGAAGCCTTCGACCACGGGCCATAAGGCGTCTTGGCATAAGCCACCTTGATGTCGCGCTCAGGACGGGTATTGTCCTTCAGCACCATCACATAGTCGTTCTTGGCACGCTTCACCAGCGTGGCATCGATACACGAGAACCCTGGGTCAATCATCAGCTTCGTGGGTGTGAACTTCTTAAAGTCCTTTGTGGTGGTATAGTAGAGACGATGATTGTTCTTATGATCCTCCTGACCATCAGGAAACTTACCTGGAATGCACGATGCCCATATAATGACAGCCTGCTTCTTCACATCGTCCCAGAAGAGTTCGGGCGCCCAGACGTTGACTGTCGTCGTATCCGTCATCACCTCGATGAAACGCTGTTCATTCCAATGTACCAGATCCTTCGAACAAGCATAGCCAAAGCCTCTGTCACCTCGCCAACTCGACGTCCACACGAGATGGAACATACCATCGGGCGTACGAATAATCGAGGGGTCGCGCATCACTTTCTGATTCCCCACCTCAGGCTTCAGCCAGATACCGTCGACCTGGTTCCAGGTCCATCCGTCGTAGCTATAAATAAACCGCAAACCATCTGTGGCTGGCTCGTGGAACGAGGTAGATATATACACTCTTTGCTGTGCTGATACCATCAAACAGACTGTCAGCAGAAAGAAAAAGAAATAAAAACGTCTCATCATGATACCTATTTATTTATAATTAAGACGAAAAACTTGGCAGTTTGTAACTAAATGTGTACCTTTGTCGACTGAAAACAAAAAATGATAAGAAAATGATGAAACGTCTGAGCATGATCGTACTGGGCCTGATTCTGATGCAGCATCTTACAGCACAGGTTATTTCCAATGGTTATCCCATTAGTCAGGTACCATTTACTGCTGTCAAGGTGACCCCTGGCACATTTTGGGGAGAGCGCATCCGTGCAGCTAGGGAGGTGACCATTCCTCTGGCTTTCTCGAAATGTGAGACGACCCACCGCTATGAGAATTTCAACATGGCAGCATACACGCTTCAGCATCCTGGTCACGAGGGACTGAAGAATCCGAAGTGGGATGTGTCGAAGTTCATGGGCTTCTCGTTCGACGATACAGACGTCTACAAGACCATCGAGGGCGCCTCGTATGTGCTGCAGACCTATCCGGATGCCAAGTTGAAACAGTATATCGACTCCGTACTTGACATCGTTGCTGCCGCTCAGGAGCCTGACGGATACCTCTATACAGCTCGCACCATCAATCCTGAGCACCCTCATCACTGGTCGGGCAAGAACCGCTGGGAGGTAGAAGAGGTCCTCAGCCATGAGCTCTATAACCTGGGCCACATGGTGGATGCCGCCTGTGCACACTATCAGGCTACTGGTTCTGACAAGTTCCTGAACATCGCCAAGCGCTATGCAGACTGCGTCGTCCGCGAGGTGGGTCCCAACCCTGGACAGGCTTGTGTTACACCAGGTCACCAGATTGCCGAGATGGCACTAGCCCGTCTCTATGTGCTCACTGGCGAGAAGAAATATCTGGACGAGGCTAAATTCCTGCTTGACTATCGTGGCAAGACGAAAACCAAGAATATCTATTCGCAGAGCGACAAACCCGCTATTGATTTGACAGAGGCTTGGGGACATGCTGTTCGTGCAGGATACATGTATGCTGGTATGGCTGACGTCGCTGCTCTGACTGGCGACTCTGCTTACATCAAGGCTATCGACACTATTTACGACAATATCGTTTCCAAGAAGTATTATATCACTGGCGGTGTGGGTGCCCGCCATGAAGGCGAGGCCTTCGGAGCTGATTACGAACTGCCCAATCTGACATCGTATAACGAGACGTGTGCAGCCATCTCGATGGTGTATCTGTTCCACCGCATGTTCCTGTTGCATGGCGACGCCAAATACATCGACTGCATGGAGCGTACGCTGTATAACGGCGTCATCAGTGGCATGAGTGTCGATGGAGGACGATTCTTCTATCCCAACCCACTATCGTCTGACGGCAAATACAAGTTCAATGCTGATGGTACCGTTGAGCGCCAACCTTGGTTCGGATGCGCCTGCTGCCCCTCGAACCTCTGTCGTTTCATTCCCTCCTTCCCTGGATATATGTACGCTGTCAAGGATCGCAACTTGTTTGTCAACTTGTTTGCTGGCAATACCGCAACTATTCAGGTCGCTGGCAAGGACGTCGTATTAGAACAGACTACTCAATATCCTTGGGATGGTGACATTACCGTTACTATCCAGAAGAATCAGGCGAAGCAGTTCGCCCTGATGGTTCGTATCCCTGAATGGGTGACTAATCGTCCCGTACCCTCGCACCTCTATAGTTTCAGCGACGACGTGCTGGGCAGTTACTCAGTGAAGGTCAACGGACAGCCTGTCAATGGTGCACTCGAAAACGGTTACCTTGCCATTGACCGCAAATGGAAGAAAGGTGATGTGGTGACCATCCATTTCGATATGCCTGTACGCACAGTTAAGGCTCATCCTGCCGTAAGGGACGATCGCGGACGTATTGCCGTAGAGCGCGGACCACTGGTATATTGTGCTGAGGGAGTTGACAACGAACGTTTCAGCATCTTCAATTTCCTGATGCCCGCCCAGCCACGCTTCCGTACAGCTGAGCGTACCATCAATGGTACTCGCGATGTGACGTTTACCGTTACAGCTGTTGAGGTGGACGGTGAGGCGCTTGATACAGACAAACAGGGTCACGCCCACGTTCGTCCTGCTGTACTGACCATGATTCCGTACTACGCTTGGAACCATCGCGGACCTGGTGACATGGAGGTGTGGATGCCACAAAGCATTGGTGCCCTTGGAAACTATTGATTCACAAGATTTATCACATAACATAATAAAACGAAAGAACATGAAAAAACTAATGATGATTGCCGCCATGATGCTTATCAGCATCGGGATGTGTGCACAAAACAAGGTTGGCCAGATTACCCTGAAGCCAATGGCTGGTGTGAATTTCTCCACAATGACCAAGTTTGGCGATATGAAAATGCGTATCGGTGTCGTAGCTGGTGCTGAAGGAGAGTATGGCTTATTCAAGAATTTCTCAGTGACTGCTGGTTTGCTTTATACCATGGAAGGAGCAAAGGTTTATGGTTATTCTTATAAGCTCGACTACATCAATGTGCCTATCATGGCCAATTACTATATTTATCCAGGATTTGCCGTTAAGGCAGGTGTGCAGCCTTCGCTGAACGTTTCTTCAAATATAGAAAGAGTAGACTTGGACTATAACACCAATAGTTTTTATTTTTCTCTTCCTATAGGTGTGTCGTATGAATATTCTAATTTTGTCCTTGATGCCCGCTACAACTTCGGTATATCGACCATCTTCAGTCCTGGAGACTCCAGAAACGCTTGGTTATCGCTTACGTTAGGTTATAAATTTGCTCTTTAACTATGAAAAAGATATTATTAGCATTCATGCTGGTGTTCGCAATGACGGCACAGGCTGACAACGTGATGACGAAAACCCAAGACGGTACCTATATCATCAACACCACTACGTTGGCTCAAGACGTGGAGGGTTATGCTGGTGCAACACCCCTTGAGGTTCATATTAAAAAGAACAAGATAGTAAAGGTCGTTGTGCTGAAGAACCAAGACGGTCCTAAGTACAATGCCAAGGTGAAGAAGCAGATGCTTCCCAACTATGAGGGTATGAACGTCAAGAAGGGCACAGTGCAGGATGTAGATGCTGTGACTGGTGCTACGTTCACCTCAAAGGCAATGCAGGAGAATATCCGTCGCGCTGTTGACTATTACAAGAAGCACAAATAACAAAGAAAAGCGCGACCTTTCGTGGGTCGCGTTTTTTATTTACTCATAAAACAATACCAACCCCGCCACAGCACTGAAAAGTATCATGTGGATGGGGTTGATTTTCATTACCTTTACCCCATAGAACGATGCTGCAAAGAGGAAACAACTGATGCAGAACTGCCAAAGGTTTTCTTTTGGAGTGCTGAAGTTATCGCGCGTACATAATAATAATGTAGCTGCTGCCAACAAACCAACAACTGTTGGTCGTAAAGCCTTGAATACACTTTCGACCGTCCGCGTGTGCATATACTTCATGAACATCTTGCTGATGAGTATCATAAGAATCAGCGAGGGCAGGACCAATGCAAAGGTGGCTGTAGCACTACCCAAAACAGCCATAGGCATCGAGAAACCAGCATTCTTTATTGCAGTATAGCCACAATAGGTGGCAGAATTGATGCCAATGGGACCTGGTGTCATCTGCGAGATGGCTACAATGTCCGTAAACTCACTATTCGTCAACCAGTGCCAATGTTCTACTGTCTCGTTCTGAATCAGTGAGAGCATTCCGTATCCCCCACCGAATCCGAAGACGCCTATTTCGAAAAATGTAACGAACAGCCAAAAGAATATCATACCTTCTTCACCTCCTTCCCATGATGTTCATTATTCCCCAATCTCCCACATAGATAACCGCCTATTCCTGCAGCAATGATAATCCAGATGGGCGATACACCCAAGAGCCATATCAACAGCGCAGATACGACTGGTATCCATATTGTCCACTTATTCAGCTGGGCGCGTTTTCCCAGATTGAAGGTAGGGACAGCAATCAGTGCCACCACAGCAGGACGAATGCCTTTGAAGATAGCAGCAACGATACGATTATCTTCAAACTGATGAAAGAACATGGCAATCAACAAGATAATCAAGAATGAGGGGAGTGCTGTGCCAATGGTCGTAGCAATAGCCCCTCGCTCCTTTTTCAGCTTATAGCCTATGAAAGTCGCGATGTTGATGGCGAAGACGCCTGGACAACTCTGAGCAATGGCTATCAGGTCGAGCATCTCGTCCTTCGATACCCAATGCTTCCTGTTGACCACCTCTTCCTCAATCAAAGGAATCATGGCATACCCACCACCAAGGGTGAATATGCCAATCTTAAAGAATGTCTTAAATGAATCCCAGTAGATGTTGTTCATCAGTTTCAGCCTTTTAGGATTTCCCAGAACACCCTGGGATATCCTATATTCTCTCTTCCACCCAGCGACGAGCGTTTACAAACGCCTCTATCCAAGGTGTCACCTCATCATTGCGACGATTTGCAGGATACCAGGCATTCTGCCAAGGGAATATGGCACGTTCCAGGTGCGGCATCATACAGAGATGACGACCATCCTCAGAACAGATACCTGCTACATTATAGTCAGAACCATTAGGATTAGCTGGATAGCCAGCGTAGTTATACTTCGCAATCACATTGTAGGCGCTCTCTGCCTCAGGCAGTGAGAACTTACCCTCTCCGTGAGCCACCCAGAGGCCGAGCTTGTTACCGCTCAATGAGCCGAACATCACGCTGTTGTTCTGAGGAATACTCAAGCTGATGAACTCACTCTCGAACTTATGCGAGTCGTTGTGCAGCATCTTTGCACCCTTGGCACCTGTGAGACCAAGCTCTACCATCAGCTGACAACCGTTACAGATACCCAGTGAGAGGGTGTCCTTGCGGGCATAGAACTTATCGAGCGCCTCCTTAGCCTTGGGGTTGAAGAGGAAGGCACCAGCCCAACCCTTAGCAGAACCAAGAACGTCTGAGTTGGAGAATCCACCGCAGAAGACAATCATATTGATATCCTCGAGGGTCTCGCGACCAGAGATCAAGTCAGTCATCATCACGTCCTTCACATCGAAGCCAGCCAGATAGAGGCAGTAAGCCATCTCGCGCTCACCATTGGTTCCCTTCTCACGGATGATAGCAGCCTTGATGCCAGTTGCCTCGCGACGATCGGCAGAGATACCATATTGTGCCAGCTTACCAGTAAAGTCCTTGTTGAACTTCATCTCAAGTGGCTGCTTCTTGTAGTTCTCGAAGCGCTCCTTAGCCTTGCCGTTGAAGCTCTGCTTACGATCCAGCAGGTAAGAGGTCTTATACCATACATCACGCAGGGCGTCGATATCGAAGGTCTTCTCCTCGTCACCAGCCTTCACCACGATGGTGCGGGCATTCTCAACGGGATAACCGATTTTTGCAAAGCCTACACCCTGCTCTTCCATAAAGTCCTTGAACTCCTGCTTGTGCTCATCACTTACCTCGATGACTACGCCTGGGTTCTCAGCAAAGAGCGCCTTCACGATGTCGCCATCAGCGCAGATATCGTGCAGGTTGATATGCATACCACCCTTCTGGTTGGCGAAGCACATCTCGAGCAGGGTGGTAATCAGACCACCTGCAGAAATATCGTGACCAGCCAGAATCCAACCCTTCTCAATCATCTGCTGTACTGCCATGAAAGCGTCAGCAAAGTACTCAGGGTTCTTTACTGTAGGCACATCGTCGCCAACCTTACCCAAGCTCTGGGCAAAGGCAGAACCACCAAGATGCTGCTCGTCGAACGAGAAGTCGATATGATAGAGTGAAGCGTTCTTATCGTTCACCAATACTGGCGATACAACTTTCTTTATGTCGCTGACCTCACCACCAGCACTGACAATCACTGTTCCTGGAGAGATTATCTTCTCGCCATTAGGATACTGCTGACTCAAAGAGAGTGAATCCTTACCTGTTGGGACATTGATATGCAGGTCGCAGCAGAAATCGCTCAAAGCCTTCACACCAGCATAGAGACGAGCATCCTCACCTTCCTGAGAGCGACAAGGCCACATCCAGTTAGCACTCAATGAAATCGAGTCCATACCCTCTGCCATTGGAGCCCAGACGATATTCGTCAGCGCCTCAGCAACGGAGAGCACACTTCCTGCAGCGGGATCAGCCAAACCAGCCTGAGGAGCATGTCCGAGGGCAGTAGCAATACCCTTCTGGCCACGATAGTCGAGGGCAACGACACCGCAGTCGCTCAAAGGCAACTGAATCTCACCCTGACACTGCTGACGGGCTATCTTTCCCGTTACAGAACGGTCTACCTTGTTCGTCAACCAGTCCTTACAAGCTACAGCCTCCAGCTGGAGCACGCGCTCAAGGTATTCATTAATCTTATCCTGACTGTAAGTAACGTCCTGATAGTGACGCTCTACAGTATTATCTTTCATGATGGTCTTGGGCGAGTGACCAAACATCTGAGCCACATCGAGATCGAATGGCTTCACACCATCGCCCTGCTTGAATGAGAAGTGAGCATCGCCCGTGGTCTCACCAACGACATACAGCGGAGCACGCTCGCGCTCGGCAATCTTACGGACATGTTCGATATGCTTCTCATCGATAAGCAGACCCATACGTTCCTGACTCTCGTTGGCGATAATCTCCTTGCTCGAAAGCGTTTTGTCGCCGATAGGCAGCTTGGTCATATCAATCTCACCACCGCACTCCTCTACGAGCTCTGAGAGACAGTTCAGGTGACCAGCAGAACCATGATCGTGAATACTGACTACAGGGTTCACATCCTCCTCGCAGAGTGCACGAACGAGGTTATAAGCACGCTTCTGCATCTCAGGGTTGGCACGCTGGACAGCATTCAGTTCGATACCATTGCTGTAGCGACCTGTATCCACTGATGACACAGAACCGCCACCAAGACCGATGCGATAGTTATCACCACCCACCACAACTACTTTGTTACCCTTCTGAGGCTCCTTCTTCAGGCAGTCGCGCTTGGTGCCATAACCAACACCACCAGCCAGCATGATAACCTTATCGTAGGCATACTTCTCCTTGCCCTCCTGATGTTCGAAGGTCAGTACAGAACCACAAATCAGTGGCTGGCCGAACTTATTACCGAAGTCTGAAGCACCATTCGAAGCCTTGGTCAGAATCTGCTGTGGTGACTGATACAACCACTGACGAACGGGCAGAATGTCTTCCCAGTCCCTGGAAATTCCGGATAATCCGGATTCTCCGGATTCGTCCAAGCGTGGATAAGCTGTCATGTAAACAGCAGTACCAGCAATAGGCCATGAGCCAACGCCACCACCCATACGGTCGCGAATCTCACCACCCGTACCAGTAGCAGCACCATTGAATGGCTCTACTGTGGTGGGGAAGTTATGTGTCTCAGCCTTCAGCGAGATGACACTCTCTATATCTTTCACCTGGAAATAGTCGCTCGTGCTCTGGTCTTTTGGAGCAAACTGCTCAACGACTGGACCCTGTGCAAAAGCAACGTTATCCTTATAGGCGGAGAGAATCTTGTTGGGGTTCTCCTGCGTGGTCTTCTTGATCATCGCGAAGAGACTTGACTCCATCTCTTTGCCATCAATAATAAAGGTGCCACCAAAGATCTTATGACGACAGTGCTCAGAGTTGATCTGTGCGAAACCGAAGATCTCAGAATCCGTCAGCGGACGACCATTCTGCTTCTCCAGTCCGTGCAGGTACTCAATCTCCTCGGGGCTCAGAGCCAGACCCTCCTGCTCGTTATATTCCTCCAGATTGTCCACATACTTGATGGGCTCAGGCTTGATATTAATCGTAAAAATGTCCTGATTCAGACCATCATACATGCGTTGCAGCATTTCGTCGTGCTCAGCATCCTTGCTGTCAACAGAGAAATACTCCTCAATACGACTGATGCCCTTGAGACCCATGTTCTGGGTAATCTCAACAGCATTCGTTGACCATGGGGTCACCATTTCACGACGCGGACCAACAAAATAGCCCTCCAGGCTCTCTGCCTCGAGCATCGTTGCCTCGCCATACAACCAGTTTAATTCCTTGATTTCTTGTTCACTCAACTGGTGATCAACTTCCGTTGCTATCACCGTTTTTGTGGGGGTCTGAAAGAAGCGTATCATACCTTATTATTATATTGTTTCTTATTTTGCGTGCAAAGGTACTAAAAATAATCCACAAAGGGCACAAACGTCACTAAATAATTATTAAAAACGCGACATTATACGGAGAAACAACGATAGTCATACGCAGGGAAAAGGAAAGGTGTACGGACTCGCTGGGAGCGAGAGGCCGTCTCACTGGGAGCGAGAAGCCGTTTCACTGGGAGCGAGAAGCCGTTTCACTGGGAGCGAGAAGCCTTCTCGCTAGATTCGGGCGGGCGCCCCAATGAATTAGGGCGGGCGCCCGAATATCTTCGAGCCCCCGCCCCAATATATGCGAGCGGTCGGTAAAAACCGATTTTTATTCCTTAGAAACTTCCTTTCTGAAGGATGTCGTCTGATTCTACAACAGATTCATCGTGTCTGTGGCAATCATCAGCTCCTCGTCGGTAGGAATGACAACCACCTTCACCTTCGAGTCGTCAGCAGAGATGATAGCCTCTTCGCCACGAATGTTGTTCTTCGACTCGTCGAACTTGATGCCCAGGAACTCCATATTCTTGCAGACCTCCGAGCGCATACTGGTCTGGTTCTCACCAACACCAGCGGTGAAGACGACCACGTCGAGACCACCCATAGCAGCAGCATAGGCACCAATGTACTTCTTAATACGATAGAAATACATGTCCTGAGCCAGCTTAGCTTTCGGATCGCCAGACTTAGCAGCATTCTCTACGTCGCGCATATCGCTCGAACCACCAGTGAGACCAGCCACACCGCTCTTCTTGTTGAGCAGGTTCGACATACCATCGGCATCAAGGCCCAGCTTCTTCTCGATGAAGGTCACAGCACCACCATCAATATCGCCAGCACGAGTACCCATGACGAGACCCTCCAGCGGAGTGAGACCCATCGAGGTATCGATACACTTGCCATCAACGACAGCAGCGATAGAACCACCGTTACCCACGTGGCAGGTTACCATCTTAGTACCTTCAGCCTTAATGCCTAAGAACTCGCAAGCACGAGCGCTGACATAACGGTGAGAGGTTCCGTGGAAACCATAACGACGGATGCCGTACTTCTCGTAAAGCTCATAAGGAATGGCGTACATATAAGCCTTGGGAGGCATAGTCTGGTGGAAAGCGGTGTCGAACACGCCCACCTGAGGCAGACCAGGCATCAGTTCCTTCACAGCATTCACACCCTTCAGGTTAGCGGGGTTGTGCAGCGGAGCCAGGTCTGAACACTTCTCAAACTCCTTCAGTACTTCATCAGTCAGAACAACTGACTTATTGAACTTCTCGCCACCATGCACCATACGGTGACCCACAGCGTCAATCTCGTCAAGACTCTTAATCACACCAATCTCAGGATCGGTAAGCAGCGAGAAGATGAACTTCACACCCTCAGTATGCTCAGGGATGTCGTGCATAATCTGCTTCTTCTCACCATTGGCCAGCTTCACCTTCACAAAGGCACCGTCCAAGCCCACACGCTCAGCACCACCACTGGTCATCACACTCTTGTCGTCCATATTGTACAAAGCGTACTTGATAGAGGACGAACCACAGTTTAATACTAATATCTTCATAATTCAGACCCCCTCCCAGCCTCCCCCTGTATGGGGAGGAGTAGTCACCTATTAGGGAGTTTTAGGGGCGTTTTTTATTTTGTTATACTTCGTTTTATCTATCTACTCCCCTCCATATAGGGAGGGGTTGGGGGTGGGTCTACTTCTTAGCGTCCATTGCCTGACAAGCGGTGATGGCTATCATGTAGTAGATGTCGTCTACAGAGCAGCCACGAGAAAGGTCGTTCACAGGACGAGCAATGCCCTGCAAAATCGGGCCAATAGCGATTGCATCACCCAGGCGCTGAACCATCTTATAGCCAATGTTTCCTACCTCGAGGTTGGGGAATACCAGCACGTTGGCCTTGCCAGCAATCTCAGAGCCAGGAGCCTTCTTGGCACCAACACTTGGTACGAGAGCAGCATCAGCCTGCAGCTCACCATCAATCTTCAAGTTGGGATCCAGCTCCTTAGCCAGCTTGGTAGCCTCAATGACCTTGTCGCACACCTCGTGCTTGGCAGAACCCTTTGTTGAGAAGCTCAGCATAGCCACTCTGGGGTCAGCAAAACCAGCAACACTCTTAGCAGTCTGAGCGGTGCAGACAGCAATCTGAGAGAGCTGAGCAGCATCGGGCATAGGTGTTACAGCGACGTCACCTACGACGAGCACACCATCCTCACCATATTGCTTCTCCTTAGAGATGAGCAGCAGACCACCACTAACGCAAGTGATACCAGGCTGGCACTTGATGATTTGCAGAGCAGGACGCAGGGTGTCGCCCGTAGTACTCAATGCACCAGAAATCTGACCATCAGCACCCTCAGTCTTGATAATCATACAACCCAGATACAAGGGGTTCTTAATCAGCTTGCGAGCCTCCTCGATGGTCATACCCTTCGACTTGCGAATCTCAGCCAGTTTCTCAGCCAGTTCCTCGCTCTTGTCGTAGTTCTCTGGGTCGATAAGGGTTGCCTTACCAATATTTGTCAGACCCTTCTCCTTGGCCAAAGCCTCCACTTTAGCAGGGTTACCAATCAGGATGATGTCTGCGAGGTTATCAGCCAATGCCTTATCGGCTGCACAGAGTGTACGCTCCTCTTCTGCTTCAGGGAGCACGATGCGCTGCTTGTTACTCTTAGCACGCGCTACGATTTGACTTAATAAATCCATAGTTTGCTTTTATTTAAAATTAGTCCTAAATTATTCACTGTCTGCAAAGGTACAAAATAATTCTCAATAATACATTATGAATTATGAATTATTAAGCGTTTACGTTTACGCAAGTTCCTGTGTCAGGATACTTTCTAACTTTTCAGCAGTCAGTCTCAACTGGAACTGACTATGTATGGCAACAGAAATGCCACCCGTCTCCTCAGAAACGACGATAGCCACACTGTCGCTCTCATGCGTAATACCCAATGCTGCACGATGGCGAAGTCCTAATTCCTTGGGAATGTTCAAGTTGTGCGATACAGGCAGAATACATCCTGCAGCCCTGATGCGATGATCGACAATCACCATAGCTCCATCGTGTAGAGGTGAGTTCTTGAAAAACAAGTTCTCTATCAGTCGCTGACTAATTTCCGCATCAATACGTTCACCAGTTGCAACAATATCGTCAAGAGGAGTAGCCCGCTGGATAACGATAAGAGCACCCACCTTCTTCTTACTCATACTCATACACGACATCACGATAGGCATGATGATCTGTTTCAGTTTCTCTGTATCTTGCTTCTTATCGTTAAGCGAAAGGAACTTGCGGAAACTCTTCATTCGCTGGTGAGCACCCAGGTTATAAAGAAACTTACGGATTTCGTCCTGAAACAGGATAACAAGCACAATGACACCCACGCTGACAAACTTGTCGAGAATGGACCCTAACAGCCTCATCTGTAAAACCTGCGACACCACCAGCCACAAAACAACAAACACCAGAATGCCCATGAAGACATTCAGTGAACGTGACTCTTTCATCAGTCGGTAGATGTAATAAAGTATCAGGGCTACCAACAGGATGTCGACAATATCTTTGATTCCAAATTCGAAGAACATAGTATATAGAGATGACTGTTTAGAGTTTAGAAAGGATTTTCACACATTCCACCGCTTCACGAACATCGTGGACTCGCAATATAGAGGCACCCTTCAACAGGGCAATGGTATTGAGCGCTGTTGTTCCATTGAGAGCCTGTTCCGGATTGGTTTCCAACAGCCTGTATATCATCGATTTACGAGAAACGCCAACGAGCACTGGGAGTCTTAACATTTTAAGACGTTCCAACTGACTCATGACCTCATAATTCTGTTCTAACGTCTTGCCAAAACCAAAGCCAGGGTCAATAATAATATCTTTCTGTCCCATGGAACGCAACTTGTCTGCTACCTCAGCACAATCGAGCAGGATGTCCCTCATAGTGCTCTTCCTGGACATATATATATAAGGAACGCGCAAGCGACTGACCATACGGAACATGTCATGTTGGCTGTTAGCAGGAGCACCCACATCGTTGATGATGTCAACTCCGTATTCCTCGACTACCATACGAGCCACTGAAGGACGGAAAGTGTCGACACTAATAATGGCTTGAGGGACCTCGCGACGAATAATCGCCAAACTCCAACGCAGGCGCTCCATTTCTTCCGATTCACTAACGGGTACACTATCCGGACGTGTCGAACAGGCCCCCACATCGATGATGCTACCACCTTGAACGAGAATCTCTTCTGCCCTTTTAGCCACGTCGTGTTCCGTCTGCTGACGACTATCAGCATAGAAAGAGTCTGGCGTCACATTAAGGATGCCCATCACCTGTGGTGTGTTGAGTTCAAGCAACTGCCCGTTACAATTCAGCGTATAGTCCATAACTGCCTACAAAGGTAGTGTAAATCGAATAAAATGCAAAATAAATTAGGATTTATTTTCATTTTCGAGATGCAACTTATCTATTGGATTTCGAGTTCTTTAAATTCTACATCCTTGGTGTCAATGCAGACAGTATAAGTACCCGCATTAATCTGGGTACCAGTGGTCGTCGAGAGCATTTTGAACTTATTGGGCGTGGGAGGGAACGTGATGTCACGATCCACCAGCGTGGTACGCTTCGAATCCGTAATGGTCATGCGGGCCTTCACAGGGTTGCCTGTCGTGTTCTTATAACGGAAACGCAGGGCATACTCCTGACCCAAACCAGGCTTGATGACAAAGGAGGTTCCGCTACCTGCTTTTGTCTTTTGGCTATTAGCTGCAGGCTCATAGACGGAAGCCGGACGGGCTTCTGTATCTTTTGGCAGCAACTCCTTTGGCAACTTTGCGATGGTGTCTGTATCGAAGGCTCGCCAAGAGGTCGGAATTGCATTTACCGTTTGTTGCGACTGAGTCGCAACAGGCGATACAGTTGCTATCGCAATACCACAAATGACAGCCTGCCCAGCCTTCACTTCTGGGAAGGAGATACGAAGTTTTCCGTCTTTAGCCTTAGCAGTAACCACACGTTTCATGGCCCCACAATAGCCAGCCTCAGCCCATGGGTCGAGATCATCGACAACAGTCTCACCATTCACAGCTACATCAAAGATGCGCATGCCCTCATAGTCATCACGCTCGCCACCACCCTTTCCGTGCCAAGGCTCCGCGAAGTAAAGTTCAATGCGATACTCGCTGTCAGTAGTTCTCCCACCTGAAGGTAGGAGTGTGGCACGCAATCCTCCACTGACATCTAAGTCGTACCACAAACGATGGCGTCCAAAGCGGAAATATTGGAACAATTCGTCGCTCTTGGTTCCACGAATGTCTTCTGCGATGTGGCGTTGCGAAGCCTGATAGGGATGCATGCCATAGTCCTGACCCCACGAGTGGCTATAGAGGGTGTCGTCCGCCAGCCATTGCTGTCCGAACTCATCGACAAAAGCATCACCACCACAATTGATGCGGTATAGATACTGATACCCATCAGCACCCTTCACGAGGTCGCGATTCCTGTCAGCAGCGGTGGGATTGTCTGCAGCATTGGAATTAAACCCTGCAGCGGTGCCCACTGTGCCCGACGGTTTTCCGTCGGGTCTTCCCGCATACCGCTGCCTATACATATAATACGCAGGCGTAGGCTCCTCCCAAATCGTCGTCAGCCCTTTATAGTTGATCGGTCCAATCTTGTCGATACGACGTAGGGCGCCATCGGGTTGCACACGGCCTGGATTGTCGTGTGAGGTGAAGAGCCACTGGAAGTGGCCGCAGACGCCCTTGCTGTCAGCGGTTTCCCCGCTGACATCAAACGCTTTCTCTGCCAACCGCACCTTGGTTTCCAATAGCTTGGTAAAACTTTCCTCGCTATATTTCGCATCACCATGCAGGTCGATGGTGCGCCAAGCACCATATTCGCCATTCAGCAATTGCTCAGGGCGCTTCAGCTCATTGTCGTAGTTCTCAGCAGAGCCTCCGTATGTGCCACTCCAGTTCTGGATGACGTTCCAATCGGTACCCTCACCACCATTACACGTAGTAATGAGGCGCTGATCACGACAGGTGGGGTCAAGCGAGCGGATAATATCGCTGCACTCTTCTGCAAAGTCCTTGGGCAGGATACTCTCGTTCTGCAATCCCCAAAGGATAACAGAGGGCGAATTGCGACGCTCCTTAATCCATCGCACTAGCAGCCGTTTGAAGTTCTCACGGAATTGTGGAGTATCGTACCAGATATGTGCTGAGAACTGGCTCCAGAAGAGGATGCCTTGTTCGTCGAGCAACTGCTGATAGAGCAGGTTATGGGGCTGATGGGCCTCTCGGAAGGCGTTAAAGCCCGCATTGGTAATCTGCTTGATGCGCGAGCGGATCTGCTCTGGGGTAAAGGCGTGGCTATTACCCAAAAGGTGTTCATACTCGCAAGTGCCATTGATAAAGACTGGCTGTCCGTTGAGGAAGAAACGATGATCTCCGTCGTTGCGCTTAACAGGCCATGAGATGTTACGAATACCGAAGGGTGTCCGCACCTCATCGAAAGTAACGTAGGCAGGCTCACGCTGTTGGTTGCTATCACCATCGTAATGGTCTGGTCGCTTTAGCATTGATGTGAGCGTGTAAAGATAAGGATCGTCAAGACACCAGCGGTGTACATTGGATATGGCAGAAGACTGGTGGATGACTCGCATTTCTCCTGGTTCCAGTCTCATTTCTTGTGATAGGCGGAACACAGTTTTGCCAGAGGCGAGGGCAAACTTATTGACCAGTTCAAAGGTCTGAGGCTGTTGGGTGTAATTCTTGACCTCTGTGTCGATAAATACTGAGTCACAGGTAGCGTTATTCCAAATATGCACACCAAAGGGTTCAATGCGCACAGCATCCGTTTCGATGAGCGTTACAGGACGGAAGATGCCAAAGGGCTGACTACCTTCAGAGAAACCCCATTCTGATGAGCAACCTCCACATACCCAAGGTGACTCCGTCTGCATGGCAGGATGATCGACAAGAACGTGTAATGTGTTCTTGCCCGTATTCAAAGCCTCTGTAACGTCAAGGGTAAAGACGGTGCGACCAATCAGTTCCTTAGAATATTGCGTATCATTAAGGGTGATGGTAGCATACGTGCCCACGCCCTCGAACTGCAGGAAGTAGCGCTTATCCTCTTGTGGTTGAGCGACGAATGTTTTCTGATAAACGGCACTACCGTGCAGGTTTCCATGCCGTAGCTGGCGGTAGCCGTAGTAGTCATCGAAGTTGTGGGGGATGGTGACGCCCGATGGTTCTGCCACCGTTCCCGACGGTTCTCCGTCGGGCACAATGCTTGCCATCCATCCTTCGTTGAGGTTAGTGATCGTGCGACGACCTTTGCGTTCAGGTTCTGGAAAACGCACCTCAGAGCGCCCCATGGGTACACTCGTAGCAACGGCGATGCCACGCTGTTGATCGTTGTTCACTGCACAATAAAAATGGTACACCACCCCATCGTGCTTCACTACATAGCTCTTATGGGCAAACATCTCGTCGTAGGGTTTCGTGGGCCAGATGAGGTCTTCACCCTCCCATCGCTGCCAATGAATGAGGTCGCGACTCACAGCAAAGGTATTGAAGGCATTATACTTGCGCGACGGGTCGTAGGCCTTGAAATAAAACATCACATACAGGTCGCCCATCTTGGCTATCTGGGCATCACCCGTGATGATGCCACCTACCTCATTGGCAAAGACGGGATTACCATCATAGCGTTTCCATTTCTTCAGGTCGTTGCTGAGGGCTATACCAATGCGCTCAGCCTTCAAATTGTTATCTGGATTGACGCCGCCAGCATTGTAGAACATCACAAAACGATACTTCGCCAGTTCTTTGGGCAAACCACTCCCCTCGCCCTTCGGAGAGGAGCTGGGGGTGAGGCTATAAATGGTACTCTTGTATTGCACCAATTGCTCCCACCATTGCACGTCTTTGTCATTAATGCTCATCAGCGGTTTTTCGCCTGACTGCCACTCATGGGCTTTAGTGATTTCGCCCTGTGTCCAAGCCATTCCGATGTTCAGGGGTTCGCGCACAGCTTCGTAGCCTGTACCGTGCCCACCGATATAGGTCATCCAATGCTTGCCTTTGTATTCGCCGAGCTCGTAGCCCCCGCCCCAAGTCCAATCGATGAGGGCAGGAAAACCACCTCGCTGATTCATGTCCCAACCATCGTCTTTATACGACAGAAGGCGTCCCTTCGTCGTCCAATGCAACAAGTCGTCACTCTCAGCCAGCCACGTCTCATAGCCTCGTCCATCGAGTCCGTCCTTGCCGTTATAAACGACATAGGTCATCAGCCATTTTTCGCCTTCACGGAACACTGTCGGACAGTCTATCTTGTGGTAGTTGTCCGTAGGGGCTACCACCATACCATATTTATAAGGCGTGCGCACCTCTTGGTAGATGCGCTGCATCTCTTGCTGGCTGATATCGTCAGCCAGCAAAGGAGAAAAGGTAAAAAGGTAAAAAAGTAAAACACCCCATACCCTTATGTCTGCCTGCTTATTGCCTGTCTTTCTCATTGCACTATTTTTTTACCTTTTTACTTTTGAAACAGCCAATCAACTTCGCTGGATGGTCCACTTAAGCCGCAGTCGCGTGGAGTGATGGTGCTATCCGTAAAACCTGCCACCATAAGAATTCCCTTTGGCAGACGGATGGTGTTACGACCTGCTGGCAGAGAATACTGATGAATATTGACTTTAGGCATCTGTACGATGCTGATGGCATTGGTCAGAATGGGTTCTGCCTGACCGTACTCATTGCCCGTTGCGTCAATCTCCAGTTTGGGAGCCTTGGCAAATTTCTTATCGTCATCCTTGAAAAGACCAACCAGCACCTTGACGGGGTTCTCGCTCTCAAAAACAAGAGTCGTTCCCACAATGCGGGTGGTGTCGCGATTCAGCACGAGGGCTTGCAGGCCGGCCAACTCAGGAGCAATGGAATCGACGGGGGTATCTGGACGATTCTCAAAGAGGATGGCACCCTTCTCGAGTGTAACGGTGGCGCCTTTGTAGTTGACCTTTGCATTATTTGCAGGCAGTATCTTGACATTCGTCTGTGCTACAGGATGCTTCAGCTTCTCGATGTTCTCCTTAAAGGCATCGAGTTCCTCCTGATACACCTTTTCCAGTTCGCCCCATGTCTTCATCTTGCCTCCATCACCTCCTACCGGGATGCGGCGCTGCTGCGTCTGCATGGAGTTAGCATAAAGATAACTACTATCTGCAAAAGCAACAAGTTCATGCCAAAGAGCCACACTTTGTTCCAACAAAGGAACGGCATTGTCTAAATACTTAAGGTCTTTTGTCCATTTGTAGTTCAAAACCTGCTGGGCAGCAAGCACCTTTGCACGGAATGATTCTGCAAATTTCCAATAACAGAACATGTCGTTGGCAAAGCGTAGGAATTCCTCTTGATGCTTTTCAACGTTCTGTACGGCAAAGATAACGTTACGTGCTGCATTATTTCCGTGTTCCACACATTGGTCAACAATGTCTAAAGGCAGCTCACCTTGATGTTTCTCGCCTTTATATTCTTTTTCCACGTATTCTATGAGTTTCTCGCCCTGTGGTCCACAGCTCTCATAGAAACCAGGATAGATGGTGTATTTGTAGGGGTTGACAAGTTGTCCCATTGTCATACCAAGAAGAAGCGTCTGGCGGTTACCCTCCGTAATGCCGAAGCGACGCAGCAATTTGGGAGCAATCTCGCCACTTTCATTATAGGCCTCCAACACTAGTTGACCTGTGTATCTGTCTTTAATACCATAATAGTCCATAAGAATCTTAAGCCAGTATTCACTGTCTTCGCCACGCTGGTCATTCCACGCATAGCGTCCCCAAGCTTGATACCACATCCAGTCGCGATCCAACTGTTTCAGACGTTCGCCATTGGGTAACTTGTCTGCCGTATAAGGCCAGTCCCAATAGGAAGCCTGCGGATAGAGGTGCAAACCCTTCGAGTGATGTACACGATGCATAGCCTGAACGGTTTTCTCGATAAAAGCGGGCGACGACCAACGCCAAGGTTCCAAGTTCGCCAAGATATGTACGTTATCGATATGCACTGGAGCAGCATCTGCCAGCTGACGATGCGTCTCGCCCCAAGGACCTCCTGGCTCGTAGGTGGTCAACGACTCCCCCGTATATTTCGACATTGTATAAATGTTGGGATAGAGGGGGAGCGACTCCTTCAGCACCAATGGGCCGTCTGTGTCGTGGGAACGGAGCACGATGGGGGGGAGCCCCGACGGAGAACCGTCGGGCACAGTGGCTCGTCCACTGGCTGTCAGTCCGTCCTTAATGCCTGGGATAATGGTCTCCTTCATCCACGTTACGTCATCATCTATCGTTGCCATTGCTTCGCCCAAGCAGACTAACAGTCCCACATTGGGATATTTTTCGATAAAGGCGGCAATGGACTTGCGGGTATAGTCAGAAATCAGTGGTGTGATGGGGCGATGACGATCCTGTGTCTTCAGGCCATAGTGGTCGGCAAAGGGCTTACTCAGGATGATGTTATAGAACATCTGAATGACCCAAATGCCACGTTTGTCAGCCTCGTGGGTCAGGAATGAGAAGATTTCCTCGTTCTTCTTAAAGGTCTCCTCGTCTACCTCCAAGGCGAAGGGATAGTCCTTCAGTTTCACCAGCGAGGCAAAGGGATGTCCGTTCCAAAGGTACAGCGAATTGTATTTGTTCTCAACCATCATGTCGAGATACTTCAGCCACTCTGCCTTATCGTAAAACCAAGGGAAGTTCTCGGGCGTATAGGGGTATTCATACACAGCATGACCAGGCAGATACACCGTCTTCTGCAGTCCGATGCACGTGCCGCGCATCACCATACCTGGTGTCTCCTGCACAGGCTCGATATCCAGCGACCCTTTTTGACGAATACGGTCAGCCAGTTCCACGCAACCATAGATAACACCCGTCGCATCGTTGCCCGATACCACGATTCCCTGAAGGCCCGTACTCACGGCCTTCTTATCTTTCGTGATGGTATATCCCTCAGCAGGACCATTACTAGCATTAGTCAGCGTAATGCGCAATCCTTTCTTTGGCGTGACCTCATACCCCATGTCTGTCAGTTTCTTCTGGAGGTATTCGGCAGCATACTGCTCACGTGCTGACGCTCCTTTGGATGTTACCACGCTAACCCGTTGTGCCATAGCCAAAAAGGTTATCGTGAGTCCAATGTATAAAACTATGATTCTCTTCTTCATCTCGCTATACCTTTTATATATAAAAAAGACTGATGACGTAGGGTTTTGTCATCAGTCTTATCTTACACAGCAATGTCCTGTTGTCGCCAGAACCGATAGGTGATATCTTCAAATTCCCCATCGATGTTACGACGATAGAGACGTTGGTTGGTGGTGGCTGACTTCAACGGACCAAGGTGTCTGATGTAGGGACCCACCTTGATATAGTCAAAGTCTTGCTTGTTGACAACCGACGGAATACGTATACGTCCACTATACCACGCCACATGAAACTGAGGATGATACTCGTGAATATACTGTGCCAACTGGTTGACAGCACGAGGATCGGCATCACCACCCATAAAAGAGATGCAGGTGATGTCTGTGCCGTATTGCGACACGAAATCATCAATGGCATCCGTTGTCAATGGCAAGCCAACATCCTCCCACAGGTAATGGCTGTGACACCCCGGACAGTGGCACGGGCAATTAGAGATATTAATTGCCAGTGTCACTTCGTCGGGTATCTCCTGAAAAACAACTCCAGTATTAACGTATTTCAACATGATTTAAGCCTCCGCATGTGCATAGAAACGGCGTGCTGCCTCTTCCTGACGGGGCTGTGAGAAGTTCGAGACGCGTTTCAGATAGCCAATGATACGGGTCATGTAGTCCACATTCTTCGAGTGGCAGTGCGGACACTCCTTCAGATAGCGTTTGTCGATGTGACCACAGTCGTTGCAAACGGTGTTGGGGATATTGAACGTGAAGTAGTTACAACCCTCCTGGGCAGCCACCTTCAGCAGATGCAGATACTGCTGCTTAGACAGGTGCTCGTCCAAGTTCATGTGCAGAGCAGAACCACCCGTGAGATGCTCGATATAAGGAGCACCATGCAGTTTGAACTTGTCGATGACGCTGAGCGAATCGTCCTCAACCACATAGAAATAGCTGTTGTAGCAGTCGCGTGGTACGAAGTAGCCGTCCTCACGATCCCACTTGGCATGCTTCACACCAACGTTCTCAGCAGGAATCATCTCACAGTTGAACATCACTTCCTTCGAACGGTACTGCTTGTTGTACTTCTCGATGAGTCCAAGGATACCCTGAACGAACTTCTTATAGTCATCGTTGGGCGTAATCTTCAGACCCATGAATTCTGCGGCTTCCACAAGTCCGTTGATACCGATGGTCAGATACTGGCGATTGATGTTGATATAGCCAGCATCGAACAACGGCAGCATGCCATGAGCCTGCAGTTCCTTCAGATTCTCGTTGTAGGCCATCTGTACCTTGTGGCAAAGATCGATGATACCCTCCAGATACTGCAGGTAATCCATCTTGTGGTTCACAGCATACTGGATACAACGGTTCAGATTGATGGTGAGCACAGACTTCGAACCTGTCGACACGCCACCAGCACCCAGCGTATAGCTGAAACCGTTGTCGGTAATCTCGTTGCGCAGACGGCAGCAAGACGACAGTGAGTCGGCGTTGTCGCTCATGTAGGTGAAGAACGAGTGGCCCTCAGCATACATCTCAGCGGTAAAGTCGCCCCATTCCTTGTCCTTGCACTCACCGTTCTCGTCGACGAGCAGCGCCATTGTCTCAACAGGGAAAGTCAAGAGGGTCTTGGTACGCTCCTGGTTGAACCACTTCATGAAGCGCTTCTGCAACCAAGAAAGGCCGTCCCAATCAGGCTGAGAACCATCGGGGAAGTAGAACTCACCGAAGATGCTCTGGAAATAGTACTTGTCGTAGTAAGCCACATTCCAGAATACAGCCTGATAGTTACGGGCACCTGTGGGCTGATTCAGGGTATAGACAATCTGTTCGAAATAGTCAGTAATGACCTTGTCGATGGTACGCTTTTTCAACGAGAGGTCTGCCTGGTCGTCAGGACGCTTCCAATAGTCTTTGCCATATTCGTTGCCGATGAAATAGTTCATGTACATCAGGAACTCAGGCGTAGCACAGGCACCGCTCAACATCGAGCTGACCATAAAGACCATATTAACAAAACCGCCAGCAAACGACTTCAGGTTCGTGGGAGCAGTAGAGTTGCCACCAATGGCGGTCGTACCACCAATGAGCCAGGGGTACATGGTAATAGACGCACAATAGTTGGCCAACGATGTCTCGTCGTTCTTATATATAAAATGATGGGTCAGTTTGTCGATATACTCGCTGGCGAGGTCTTTGCCGTACATCTTCTTGATACGGTCAACCAGCAGACGACGGTTCAAACGAATGAAGTTCGACTTGGGTAACTCGCCAATCAGCGTGGCAATATTCTTGTGCTCCACGTTGGCATTGGCATCATACTTCGAACCCGTTGCAGCGTTCACCGATTCGGTGTACTCTGACAGGAACATCATTTTCTCCAAAGTGTCACGATCCTCTGAGTGTTCTTGACGATAAAGGATAAACGACTTGGCCACCTTGTAGAAGCCTTCGCGCATCAGAGCCTCCTCTACCTGGTTCTGAATATCCTCCACCTTAATGTCGTCGTGCATGTCCAGATGGCTCAGAATCTTCGAAACTGTTCCAAGGTCAGCAGGTTCATCAACACTCTCGAATGCCTTCACAATGGCATTCATAATCTTGTCTAAAGAGAAGCGATCTTTCGTTCCATCACGCTTCGTAATAGTAAAGTTTTTAATCTCCATCATTTGATTATATCTCTTTTTATTTAGTTACTGACTTAGGGTTGTCCTCCCTTAAAGTGTTCCGTTTTGGACAACTTTTTGTTTTTCAATTTTCAAAAAGTTTCCCGTTTCGGTAAACGCTAATCGCTTGCAAAGGTACAAATATTACCCGAATTAGATACACTTTTCCTCTAAAATAATTTGCAAAAAAACGTTAACAGAAGAAGATTCATAGAGAGTGATTACTAATCACACGCTCGTACGTCTTTAATATATAAGCAGATAACAACAAATTATTAAAGTGCATATGAACAATAGCAAGTATCGTGGCGTGGTGGTCCCAATGGTGACCCCTGTCACTCAAGACGGACAGTTGGACTTGGGGGCTGTCAAACGGATTATTGACTTTTTTGCTCATTCAGGAGTGTCTCCTTTACTGATGGGCACCACGGGTGAAGGCAACAGCGTCAGTCAGGCTGACGGACAACTCTTTGTGGAGACTGCCGTAAAGGCTGCCGACGGGCGAATCACAATCTATGCAGGCCTGACGGGCAACTGTTTTGCCGAGCAAGTGCGCCAAGCAGAGGTCTATACAGCTTTGGGCGCCGACGTCATTGTAGCCACCCTGCCCACCTACTATGCACTGACTCCAGAGCAGATGTACGATTATTATAAAACGTTGGCAGACTGCATCACGGGTCCGCTGATGCTGTATAACATTTTGGCGACGACTCACATGTCGATTCCTGTAGATGTGATTAAGAGATTGGCCGACCATCCAAACATCGTGGGTTTGAAGGACTCGGAGCGCGACTTGGAGCGTATGGCACAATGTATCGAGATTGCCAAGGGTCGCGACGACTTTGCCTACTTCTGCGGATGGGCCGCCCAGAGTGCCCACTCGTTGGAATTGGGTGGTAACGGTATCGTACCTTCAACGGGCAACTTCGTGCCTGAGATGTTCCAACAACTCTTCGAGGCTGCCGTTGCAGGCGATATGGAAACAGCCAACCGTTTGCAAGATGAGACAAACGAGATTGCCAAGATCTACCAAAAGGACCGCACCCTCGGACAGTCGCTTACTGCCCTGAAGGTGATGATGCAGACCAAGGGGCTCTGCGAGCCTTGGATGTTGATGCCGCTGACGCGTCTGTCCATGTTCGAAGAACGAGCCATTACCCTGAAAGCGCAGGCCATTTAAGGCTTAGTCCGTTCGTAATATCGAAATAACGAAATATCGAAATGCATATCATAGATTACGTCATTGTACTGCTGTCCATTCTGGCTGCAATAGGCACAGGTGTATATTTTGCACACAAGCAAAAGGACACGTCGCAATACTTTGCTGGCGGAGGAAAGATTCCTGCCTGGGCTGTGGGTATATCCATCTTTGCCACGCTGATTTCAAGTGTCACATTCCTCGCCTATCCTGGTGCTGCGTATGCTGACAATTGGATTCTTTTGGTGCAGGGACTGATGGTGCCCATCGTGCTACTGGCACTCATTGGCATCATCGTACCGCTGTTCCGCAAGGTCATCCGCCTGTCAACCTACGAATACTTCGAACGTCGCTTCGGACTCTTTGCCCGCCTCTATTCGTCGTTTGCCTTCACGCTGGGGCATTTCTCGAAGGCAGGAACCGTATTCTTCTTGGTATCGATGGCACTGGCGACGTTTCTTAACATTAATATATATAGTATAGTACTCATTCTGGGTATTACCATTATCATCCTGACGCTGTTTGGCGGTATGGAAGCTATTGTGTGGATGGATGTGGCACAGGGATTCCTGCTCATCGGAGGTGGCGTCATCTGTATCGGCATCCTCTTGTTCGGCATTGATGGCGGACCAGCAGAGACTTTCCGCATTGCCTCTGAGTACAACAAAATCAGCTTTGGCCCCTACGACTGGGACCTCACGCAACTGACGTTCCTCGTGATGGTGCTCAACGGTATCTTCTATGCTTTGCAGAAATATGGCACCGATCAGACCATCGTACAGCGTTATCTGGCTGCCAAAAACGACAAGGAGGCCAAGAAAGCTGCCTATATCGGTGTGCTGATGAGTGTTCCCATCTGGGCGCTGTTTATGTTCATCGGTACGGCGCTCTTTGCCTACTATCATGCACAAGGGGCACCCCTATTGCCTGAGGGCATCAAGGCGGACGAGGTATTTCCTTATTTCATTGCCCATGAACTGCCTGTTGGTATTCGTGGCCTCATCATTGCTGCCCTTGCAGCAGCGGCCATCTCGTCGTTGGATTCTGACCTGAACTGTCTGTCAGCTATCGCTGTGCAAGACTATTACAAGCGCTTCAAGAAAGATGCTACCGACCAGCAACAGCTGCGTTTTGGTAAGTGGATGGTCGTTGCCTCGGGTGTTGGCGCCATTGGGGTAGCCTGTCTCTACATCTTCTGGGGAGGTGAAGGCATCTTGGGAGCTTTATTCTCGCTCTATGCCATCTTCTCAGCAGGTATTGTGGGCATCTTCGTGTTGGGACTGTTCAGTCGCAGGGCCAACAAACAGGGCCTCTACATTGGCATTGCGGCTGCTGTCATCTATACGGCCTACGCTGTGCTGACATCCACAAAAGTCGACATTGATGGCGACGGCGTGAAGCAGACGCTGCTCGACCTGGGCGATTGGAACTTCACCCACCATAAATATATGTTAGGTGTCTACAGCCACCTCATCGTCCTCGTCGTTGGCTATGCGGCCAGTTTCCTGTTTAAGACTCCGCTGGCTGACAAGGAACTGACCATCTGGGGCTATCTGGAAGAAAAGAAGGAACAACAACGTTAGTCGTTGGCACCGTTTCGCGTATACAGGCGGGCCACGATGGCTCCGCTGATGTTATGCCATACGCTGAAAATGGCGCCAGGAATAGTGGCCAACGGATAGGCCGCAAAGTGCAGGGTTGCCAGACTGCTGGCCAACCCTGAATTTTGCATACCCACCTCGATGGATATGGCTCGTTTCTTGGATTCGGACAAACCCAGCAGACGACCTATCAGATAGCCAAGAGTGAGTCCACAGATGTTGTGGAGCATCACTACAAGGACGATAATCAGTCCGCCTGCCAACAGCTTGCTGGCGTTGGCAGCAATGATGATGGCCACTATCAGTGCAATGGCTATTGAGGAGAAGGCAGGCAGATAGTCCGTTGCCCGCTCAGTTAACTTGGGCCAGAGTCCTTTCATGATCAGTCCGACGACAATAGGCAGTATGACCACCCAGAGAATGCTCAACAACATACCTACCACGTCGACATTGACACTTTTCCCAGCCAAAGCCCACGTCAACAAAGGGGTCAGCAACGGGGCCAGCAAGGTGGAAACGCCTGTCATTCCCACGGAGAGTGCTAAGTCGCCTTTAGCCAGATAGGTAATCACGTTCGACGCCGTACCCCCAGGACAACAGCCAACAAGCACGACACCCAGCGCCAATGCCTCGTCAAGCGAAAAGAGTCGCGCCCGTCCCCACGCCAACAAAGGCATGACGGTAAACTGCGCCAGACAACCGATAATGACATCTTTGGGGCGACTGAACACAATCTTGAAATCTTGCAGGTTCAGCGTCAGTCCCATTCCAAACATCACCACGCCCAGCATATAATTGATGACCGTCGGGCGCACCTGTTGCAGCACCCCAGGGAACACCAATGCCAGCAAAGCAGCCGCCAGCACCAGCACGCCCATATATTCTGATATATAATGACAGAGTTTCTTCATTCCTTATTCCTTCTCCGATAACACTTTTCGCCACAAAGGTACAACATAACAGCGAATCCTACAAATAAAAAACAAAAAAACTATGCCCCATGTGCCCCAATTGCGGGAAACCCCTTTGTACAAAGGGTGCTTTTGGGAGCTATGTTTGCCAAAAAGGGTGCCCCAACCCCGCCCTAACAGTGCCCCTTACAAAAACTTGATTTTAGCTTTTGCGTATACGCGAACGGTCGTTTGGGCTAACGCGCACGGTTGTTTGGGCTAACGCGCACGGTTGTTTGGGCTAACGCAAACGGTTGCGAGAAGGCTTCTCTGTCCCTCCCACAACGGCACTTGCACCTTGCTCGGACGGGGCCTGTACCCTATAAGGCCCTATTTGAACAACGCAAAGGAGATAATACGCCAACCTCAATCGCCTCAGCTACAGCTCCGCCTCTCGCGAACTCTCCAAACTCGTCGCTGATTCCCAATCAGGCATCAAGGCCAAAGGCGCCGCCTCCCACAAAGTCTGGGTCCACAATCCCTAAATACCAAAGAAAAAGTGACCAGAGGAATAAGCCCCTGATCACTTTTTTCCGTGCTTGTGACTCACATCCGGACAAGAATATATTCACAGGATTCACCCTCACTACTTTGTTCATAAAAGAACAAGGTCTGGCCATCACTACTGAATTCATACCGCAATGTTTCTGATTTCCCATCATCACGAACCGTTGTGATAAAATTTTCATTTGTTGACCAAGTTCCTTGGCTGTTTATATTTGTGAAACCCTCTTGTGGCAATTTCCACTCATCATAATAATATCTGCCATTAGCTTCAAATATAAAACCGCAGGGCTCTTTTGTGTCAGCGTCCCACCATGTTCCGATTAATCTTGCGTCGTGTTCCCCATCCCCTTCGTTATTATTATTTTCTTCTATTTCGCGAAAGTATGTACGAGCTATATCTTCGGTTTTGATAACGATCTCTGAACCGTCCGTTTTCTCTATAACCATTTCGTACTTTTTCTGTCCAAAAACTGCTATATGGTACAAGCAAACCAATGCAAATAATAATGTAATTCTTTTCATGACTTGTTTTACGTTATTTGTTTATGACTTTTACTTTGTTATTTGGTGTACTGATAATATAGGTTCCCTTTGGGAAACTCTCAATACTAATTTCAAGAACGCCATCACTACTTGGGCTATACTGGCCTATTTTCTTGCCGTCGATAGAAAAGACCGAAGCAGAAAATCCATTGCTGACATTTCGGAATATAATATGTCCATCACGATATTGAGGAGCACCTGTTAACGCTTCTATCCCAGAAGCAGCATTGCCAACAACATAACAGTCAATATCATCAATAGGAAACATGATAGTAATAACCTCGCTGGTTACAACCATGTTTTCGCCAGAAAAGGTAATGACGGGATTGGTAGACAACTCAAAAACCGTCTCGTTGCCACTTTTCTGTTTTATAGTAATGCTTTCAGCATACAGAAACATAGTAATTGCTGAAAAAAGAACTAGTAGAAATCTTCTCTTCATAATTGAAATGCTTATTTTGCTGTGAGCAGTTCCTGCATACGGGCGTTCAGCTCGTTGCAGTCGCTCAGTAGGTTCCAGATGGCATCTTCGGAAAGAACGCCGCGTTTTAAGTCGTTTGGCAACAGGCCTTGCTCGTCGTCGGCAAAGTCTTGTTTCCAGTCCTTGCTACCATAATAGGCAGAAAGTTCGCTGATGGCCTTCTGCGCAGCAGCAAAGTCGTCGAGTGCTGCTGACAGTTGCATCACTGCCTGTGAAGCATGGTCCAAATGCTGCTCCATCAATTTGATTCTCTCAATCTGTCTCGTCATGATATGTCACTTTATAAACTATTTGCTGATGAAAGCCACTTGCGCTTACGGTGGCGATAGACGAGTAGTAGGAGGAGGCCGATGGACAGAGGAATGAGCATCACCACAGCGAAAAGAACGAAAAAGGCTGCACCGATGTTGACACCTATGGCTCCACGAGGAACCCACTCGGGTTCGCTGTAAAGTTTGAGACTGTCCTGCAGGGATGCAACCGCCAATGAGTCGTTGCGGGCTTGGGCGGCATCTATCTCTGCCTGAATACGCTGATACTGGGCTTTCATGTACACAGAGTCAGCTTCGTAAGCCTGCATTGCTTCCTCGTATTCCATTTGCGAGGCTTTGTATTCCGCACGTTTGTTGTCGAGCTGCTTTTCTGAATCAAAAATCAGATACACGAAAAATGATATCAGCAACATGCTGGCTACCGTAAGCAGGCAGCCAGCATGGTATAGACAACCACTGGGTTTCTTGACAGGACGGATTGGGTCGTTTTGCATCAAGTTTCAAACCCCGTGATTAATACTTATTTACTGATGTCCTGTGACACTTCCACCTTGGCGTGCATTACATAATCAGTAGGAATCAGATATTTCTTTGACGAGACGATCTTAAGCGGTGCTCCCACCATGTCGCCAATATTCTTACTGACAGTGAAATTGACAACGCCATTACCGAGAGCCACTTTCTTGCCGTTAGGCAGTTTCAACTCTTTAATGTCAATGACGATACGCTTTTTCTCGTTGACCAGAAAACGCTGTTTCAGCGAGGTGCGCACACGTGCTGACACCTGCGAACCTTTGGGGATAGCTATCTCGCCCGATTCTAATTTCACATCATCAGCAGTAGCCAGCTCTATCATCTGACCCTCTTTCAGTTCATTGGCATTAATGCTTGTTACTGCCACAACAGGGACATCGGTACCTGCAACAAGTAACTTCTTGTCCTGGGCGTTTGTCTGGAAGACACTTGCCACCAAAGCTATCAGAATGAATGCTATCTTTTTCATATCCTTATTATATTAATAGGTATAGATTTCGCCTGTCATAGAAGCGTGACCGTCCTGGAAGAATCCGCCAGACTGGCTCTGCTGACTCAACAGAAGTACGATACATCCGCCACGGGCTGCTGCCTCCTTGCGAATCTTCTTCATCGTCTTCTCGCTGAAATGACCTGCCGTAGTAGAGAACGACCAAGTACCCGTAGAGTGCTTTTCCACCTGTCCGAGCGACTTCAGTCCCAGCACCTCGTTCTTGTCGTTGACGATGCGCACCTTCTCCCAGTCTTTCTCTGACTCGATGAAGATTTTCTGTGACATCTGCTGAACGCGTCCACTAGCGAAACGTATCTCAGCAATAGCAGCACGGCCAATAATGTTCATGGCATCCTCACCCTCGTAACAAAACTTAATGCTAATTTCTGTCACCTCACTCACCTTGCCTTTCGCAATGTTACCATTGTGGAAAACGACCTCGTCTTGAGCAGCACACTGAAGGCTGACCATCAAGAACAAAACATAAATCAATCTTTTCATAATTCAATCTATTTAAAGTAGTAATTTTATCCGATTTGGGGGCAAAGATACGAATTATTATTCAATCGTGCAAATATTTGGAAACGAAATTTGCTTTTCCGCATTTTCCGAAATGTAATTAGGCAAGGATGACAAAACAAAAGGATGTCCGTCTATAATATATAGTATATAGACAACAGAAGGCAAACGTTATGAAAGCAATTACACTTTTGCAGCCACAGAAAATCGTGTTTGGCACGGGCTGCATCGAGACATTTGTAGAAGACTATCAGAAACTGGGCCTGCAGCGCTTGTTTGTGCTGACGGCTCCTCCCATCCGTCCTTTGATTGAAGAACCGTTAGAGGAACTTCGCAAGGCCGGCATCAGCATCGAAATATTTCAAAACATCCTGGCTGAACCTACTGTCAACGATTTCAAGGCCATCCTTGAGGTAGCTCGCGAGTTCAAGGCGGACAGCGTCGTGGGTATTGGTGGAGGCTCAGTGCTCGACGTTACGAAACTCGTCGCTGCCTTTATCAATAGCGACCAACAAGTAGAAGATTGCTTTGGTACAGGCTTCATTCAGAAGAAGGGTCTGTGGTTTGCCTGTCTGCCCACAACAGCAGGAACGGGCAGCGAGGTGTCGCCTAACGCTATCCTGTTAGACGAGCGCGACCACTTGAAGAAGGGCATTGTGTCGCCATTCCTCATTGCTGATGCAGCTTATGTTGACCCAAAACTGACCTGGACAGTACCCGCTAAGGTGACTGCTGATACAGGTATGGATGCCTTGACACACTGTATTGAGGCCTATACCAATAAGTTTGCCCACCCGTCAGTAGACATCTATGCACTGAAAGGTATCCAGCTAATTGCAGCCAATCTGGAGAAGGCAGTCAATAACGGACAAGACCAGGAGGCTCGCGAAGCATTGGCCTTTGGTTCGCTCTATGGCGGACTCTGCTTGGGACCTGTGAATACGGCTGCCGTCCATGCATTGAGCTATCCGCTGGGAGGCGAGTTCCATATTCCCCATGGATTGTCGAATGCCATCTTGCTGCCCAGCGTCATGAAGTTCAATATGCCTGCCAACATCAAGCGTCATGCTGAGGTAGCCATAGCCTTAGGATGCGAGCCAGGCAAGAACGACGAAGAGACTGCACAACGTGGCGTCGACTTCATTTATCAGTTGGCTGCTGCTGTTGGTATTCCTGATAAGTTGACAGCACTGGGGATTCCCCAGACAGCCGTCGATGGTATGGCCAAAGCCGCTATGCAGGTACAGCGCCTGCTGAAGAACAACCCTCGCGAAGTGACAGAACAAGACGCTAAAGCAATTTATAATTCATTATATTAATATGAAGCCAATATTAGCCATCACAATGGGCGACCCCGCAGGCATTGGTCCTGAGATTACCGTTCGCGCCCTGAACAGAAAAGAGACTTACGAGAAGTGCCGCCCGCTGGTAACAGGCGATGCTGCCATCATGCAGGAAGCTGTAAAATTGCTTGGCTTCGATCTGCAAATACATGCTATCAGCAGCGTCAAGGAAGCCAAGTTTGAGTACGGCACTATCGACGTCTTAGATCTGCAATGTGTAGACCTCTCGACTTTCGAGTTCGGAAAGGTACAACCCCAATGTGGCAATGCCGCCTTCCAATATATCAAAAAGGCTATCGAACTGGCGATGGCTGACGAGGTGGACGGTACCGTGACTGCCCCTCTGAATAAGGAGGCGCTGAATCTGGCTGGCCACCACTACGACGGACATACGGAGATATACGCCACTTTTACGAATACGAAGAAGTATGCTATGATGCTGGCTGACGAGAACATCCGCGTCATCCATGTGTCGACGCACGTGCCCTTGAGAAAGGCTTGCGACTTGGTGAAGAAAGCCCGCGTCATTGAGTGTGTAGAACTTATCGACGACGCTTGTCGACAGTTTGGAATAGAAAAACCCCATATCGGTGTGGCTGGACTGAATCCCCACTCCAGCGAAAACGGCATGTTTGGCTGGGAGGAGGCTCAGGAGATTATCCCTGCCATTGAGGAACTTCGCCAACGCGGCTTCGATGTAGATGGGCCCGTACCACCTGACAGCATCTTCGCCAAAGCCAAGTGCGGACAGTTCGATGGCTGTGTGGCCATGTATCACGATCAGGGCCATATCCCCTTGAAGGTCTGCGCCTTCAATTGGAATAAGGAGACGGGCAAGATGGAGTCTGCCAGTGGAGTCAACATCACTCTTGGACTGCCCATCATTCGTGTTTCCGTTGACCACGGAACAGCCTTCGACGTAGCAGGCAAGGGCATCGCCAACGACTCGGCAATGACGCTATCAATAGATTATGCCACGAGGATGGCGATCTACAGGAAAAGTAAAAAGGTAAAAGGGTAAAAAGGTAAAAAAGCAAGGCATGATTGTCATTGCAGATGACATTACAGGGGCTGCGGAGATAGCGGGCATCGCTTTCTCGAAAGGCCACCAGGTGAGTTTGGTTTGTGGCAGTTCTGTATGCTGCGACAATGTCGCAGCACAAACCACCGTCATTGCCACCGACACCCGCTCGATGACAGAGGGCGAAGCCATAGCTGAAACCCAACGCATAGCAAAATTCCCCCTTGGCGCGAGGCCGTTCCCCCGATTAACGGGGGCACTCCCATGTGTACTTTTCAAGAAGACAGATTCCGCCCTTCGTGGTCATGTGGTGGCAGAGTTAACAGCACTCATGGAAGCAACGGGCTATCGTCGTGCCGTTTATCTGCCAGCCAACCCCTCGAAAGGGCGCATCATCAAGGATGGAGCGTATTATATTAACGGGAACCCAATCCACGAGACGGACTTTTCGTTTGACCCCGAGTTCCCTGCCAAGACTTCTGTCCTTAGGGAGCGTTTCCCTGATGCAGAGGGCAAAGGTATCATCATGCCCGATGCAGAAAGCGAAGAGGACGTTCGTAAAGTCATTGCGAAATATAACGACGGCAATACGTTGTTTGCAGGGGCTGCGGATCTGTTTTCAGCGTTGCTGAATGCAAATCACGGGGACAGACCCTCTGATTCGTCACTTCGTTTGGCGAATCTTGGAGTCAGTCCCCATGATTCACACGATTCCACACTCATCCTCTGTGGTTCAACCCAAAGCAGGCCTTTGGACTTAGGCATCCCCATTGCCCCTATGCCTCGCGAGGTGTATGACGGCAATAAAGACCTGAGCCTTTGGGACACCAGCGAATACGCACAGGCACACAGCCTCATCCTTACGATGCCTTATACCCATCGTACAGGCAAGGAGGCTGCTATCCATCTGCGTAGCATGATGGCCCAGAAAGCGAAAGCACTTGTTCTTGAGCAATTCCTCCCCGCCCTCAACAGGGAGGGGCAGTGGGAGGGTCTTCACCTTATCATCGAAGGTGGCGCAACAGCTTGGGCCACGTTACAAGCCCTTGGTTGGACGCAATTTAAGATTATTGCTCAGATAGCTCCTGGCATAGTACAAATGAGCGCCACTAACGGTACATTAGTGACGCTCAAACCTGGCAGTTATCCTTGGGGAAACCTCTTTACTGCTTCCGCAATCAGGTAACTCTTTAGTTCTTCAGCGAATAGGTAACAGTCGTTACCACGCGTAACTTCTTGATATACGGCGTGTTCTCGTCACGGTTGTCGATAGAGAACTGCCCTTGGTCTGCTGTCAGAATCTTGCCCAAAGTGGAATTACTGGCTTCTGCAAACTGGTCAGCCGTCTTCTGGGCATTCTTGATAGCCTCAGCCATCATCTCTGGCTTCATCTGCTGGAACGAAGCATACTCGTATTGTGGATAGCTCTCACCCAGCGCTACACCCTGCTTCAACAGTTCCGCCTGCTTCGAGATGGCTTTGTTCACCTCCTCCACCTTGTTGGTAGCTACTGTGATGGTAGTATTCACGATATAGCGGAAGTCACGACGATTGTCACTCCACTCGCGAGCCTCCAAGTCAGTAATCGAAGGCGGATTCACAGTAATCTCCTTTTCAGGCAGGCCATACTTCAAGAGGAAGTTCTTGATTTTCTGTGTCTGATAATTGATGCTCTCATAGAGTTGCGGCAGGTCGTTGCCCGTCACCTTCGTACCAATGCTCCACGTCACCTTATCGGCAGGAACCTCGCGCTCAGCCAATCCCTTCACAGTCACCTTGCGGTCCTTCTCTGTAAAGTTGTCAATGCCAGCCTTGATGAACCATCCAAGGCACACAATGCCCAATGCAATGAGGGCATAGCCAATGATTTCTTTCTTCATAACGGTTTTATTCTATGGTTTTATACAATGTGTTTGCATTAAAGCGATGATCTATAACACTCTTGATTTCATCGTCCGTCGAGAGGTTGAAGTCGCCAGGAATGGTATTCTTCAAAGCAGCAGCAGCCAATGAATACTCCAACTGTCGCTGGCGATCACCTGGGAACTCTTTGATGGCATGCAGGAAGGCACCCATAAAGGCATCGCCCACACCCACAGGGTCTACCACGTCGGTAATATCCATGATGGGAGCCTTCAGCAGTTTCCCTTCTGTCCACAACAGGGCTGTCAGCGTATGATGGTTCGAAGCCACCATATTACGCATGCCCATGAGCCAATGACGGCAACGTGGATATTGTGCATGCAACTCATCGAACCATTCGCCGTACTCGTCCATCTGCATCTCGAAGTTCGAGTCGGTAGCCGTAAACGGGGGTTGCTTGTGTTCGGAAATCCACTCAAACTCGATGGCGTCGCCAAACATCATGTCACAGCGCGAAAGCATGCGTTGCAGCGTCTGACGAGGATCGGCACCGTACTTCCACAGGTTTTTGCGGTAGTTGATGTCGAACGAGATGGTGAGTCCCAGCTCCTCTGCGATGTCGAGGGCCTCGAAGGTGGCATCAGCAGCCTGTTGCGAGATAGCGGCAGTAATGCCCGACACCTGGAAGATGTCAGCATCCTTCAGTATCTCGCGCCAGGGAATCATACCAGGCTTCAAGTCGTAATAGGCAGAGTTGGCTCTGTCGTACACCACCTTGGCAGCACGCATACCAGCTGCTGGCTCGAAATAATAAGTGCCTATACGCTGTCCGCCATAGACCACATGACTGATGTCGACGCCCAATTGTGCCATACACTGGGCACCTGCATGTCCCACAGGCGTGTCAGGCAGACGGGTAATGTAAGTGACATCCTCGCCAAGGGTTGCCAGCGACACAGCCACATTGGCCTCGCTGCCACCATACTTGCTGGTAAACATATCGCCCTGCGTCAGCCTCAGCTGGTTGGGCTTAGAGAATCGGAGCAGCAACTCTCCGAAGGTTACAATCTTCTGTCGTTTCATATCGGTTTTTACACCTGCTTAGTTTTGTTTTACTTTTTCTTTTTCTTGGGTGCTTCTTCAGCCAATGCGAAGTCCAACTGGCGCTTCTCAAGATTGGCACGAGCCACCTTGATGCGAATGGGATCACCCAACTGGTATTTATTACGATGGCGACGACCTACAAGGCAGTAGTTGCGCTCGTCGAAGTCGTAGTAGTCATCGTCCAACTCGTGCATCGGCACCATACCTTCGCAGTGGTTCTCGTCGATTTCGCAGTAGATGCCATACGACTGGATGCCAGAGATGTGCGCGTCGTATTCGTTGCCGATCTTGTCTTCCATAAACTCCACCATCTTATACTTGATGCTGTCGCGCTCTGCCTGCTGGGCTGTCTGTTCCATATCAGAACAATGCTCGCACAACTCCTCGTATTTCTCCTGATTGGCAGAACGTCCGCCATCCTGGTATTTGGTCAACAAGCGATGTACCATCGTGTCAGGATAGCGACGGATAGGCGATGTGAAGTGAGTGTAATATTCAAAGGCCAGTCCATAGTGTCCGATGTTATGGGTCGAATACTTGGCTTTCATCATCGCACGCAGGGCCACCGTCTCGATGAGTTTCTGCTCCTTCTTTCCCTGACAGCCATCCATCAGCGCATTGAGCGAACGCGAGATGGCGCCCTTGGTACCTGATGTCTTCATCTTATAGCCGAACTTGACGACAAACTCACGCAGGGTCTCCAACTTGGTGGGGTCGGGCTGGTCGTGAATACGATAGACGAAGGTTTTCTTGGCCTTGACCCCCCTCTTATCCCCCGAGGGGGAAGAAGCCTTCCCACGGGGAGGTTTGGTGGGGGTTCCGATGCTTTCTGCAACGTATTTGTTGGCCAGCAGCATGAACTCCTCGATGAGCTGGGTAGCATCATTCGACTTCTTGAAATAGGCACGTGTGGGCTTGCCTTTCTCGTCAATATCGAAGTGCAGCTCCTCACGATCGAACTTCACGGCACCACCCTTGAAGCGCCGCTCACGCAGTTTCTTGGCCAGCTTATCCAGCGTGCAGAGATTCTCTACTTCGCTACTAGTATCACTAGCCTTTCTAGTACTACTAGTCTTACTAGAATAACTAGCCTCTAATACTTCCTGCACCTCCTCATAGGCATACCTTCTATTACTCTTAATGACGGTATGGGCAATGTGGAAGTCCTTGACGTTAGCTTCTTCATCCAGCGTGAAGATGACACTGTAACAGAGTTTCTCTTCATCAGGACGCAGCGAACAGATGAAGTTACACAAACGCTCTGGCAACATGGGGATGGTACGGTCCACCAAGTAGACACTGGTGGCACGCTTCGTGGCCTCCTTGTCAATAATGGAGCCTTCCTTCACGTAATGGCTGACATCAGCGATATGCACACCCACCTCGTATAATTTACTATTTGATGATTTACGATTTACGATTTGCCTGATACTCAGTGCATCGTCAAAGTCCTTGGCATCCTTGGGGTCGATGGTGCAAGTCCATACATCGCGGAAGTCCTCGCGACGCTTGATTTCCTGTTCCGTAATGCCTGGATCGATTTTCTCCGCTGCCTCTTCCACATGTTTCGGATAAGAGTAAGGCAGTCCGTATTGGGCCAGAATGGCATGCATCTCTACATTGTTGTCGCCCTCCTTACCCAGGACGTCAATCACCTCACCCACGATGTTCTTCGAGTCCTTCGAGGGCCACTGGGTAATCTTTACGACGGCCTTATCGCCCGTCTTTCCTCCCTTCAACTTCTTCTTGGGAATCAGGATATCATGAACAAAAATGTTTCCTTCGGTCACCAGGAAGGCATAGTCCTTTTCTACTTTCAGCTTACCCACTGCCTGGTCGCGCTTATGCGAGAGGATTTCAACTACCATCGCCTCCTTCATGTGTTTCTCCCTGCGTGCCATCATGGCCACACGCACACGGTCGCCATTCATGGCAAACAGCGAGTTACGCTCCGACACGAAGATGTTCTTGCTGCCATCATCGGGCTGGAACGAGTTCTTGCCATTGGCCTTGCGGATAAACGTTCCCTCCTGCACCTGGGTCTTCAGATTCAGCCTATAGGAGTTGTCCGACGCCTTCGTCAGGAAGTCGTCCCACGCCATTTCGTCCATCACATCTACTGCCAACATCTTAGCAGGATGAGTCGAAAGTTTCAACTCACGGAAGATCTGTTTCAACGAAAATGTCTCATTCGGATTCTGCTGAAACAACGTCTGCAACATCTCTACTAGACGCTGCTTGGTCAGTCGCTTGCCACTCTTATGTTTACTCATAGACTCTTGATTTTTGATTTCTACGGGCAAAGATACGAAATAATTGACAAATGACAATTGTTTATTGATAATTTTTTTGTATCTTTGCGATTAAAATCGCGAAATTACTCCGTCTCGGCAAAAAAAAAGAATTTATTCTTTTGTTTTGCTCTCGACTTTTCGTAACTTTGCAGCATGGAACAGCTTTTGCACTATTGTTGGAAGCACAAGATGTGGCCCATGACAGGAATGGAAACCACTGACGGACGCGTTGTCGAGGTGTTGGACCCAGGACTGCACAATCGCAATGCAGGCCCTGACTTCTTCAACGCCAAGGTGAAGATTGGCGGCACGCTGTGGGTGGGCAATGTCGAGATTCACGACTGCTCGTCACATTGGTATTTGCATGGGCACGACCACGACGCCAATTATAATAATGTAATTCTTCACGTGGTGGGTGAGGCTGATCGAGAGGTGCAGACGCAGAAGGGTGACTTCCTGCCTCAACTGGTGTTGGCTGTGCCCCAGTCCATTAAAGACAACTACGAGGAACTCATTAAGACCGACTCCTATCCACCCTGCTATCGCATCATTCCTGAACTGGCTCCACTGACCATCCACGCCTGGATGGCCGCCCTGCAAACGGAGCGATTGGAGCAGAAGACAATAGCCATTCAGGAACGTGTACGCCAGGCCAACGGCTCGTGGGAAGATGCTTACTTCATGACGCTGGCTCGCAACTACGGCTTTGGCATCAATGGCGACGCCTTCGAGGAATGGGCTCGCCACATCCCCCTGAATGCGGTGGGGAAACATCGCGACGACCTCTTTCAGATTGAGGCAATCTTCATGGGGCAGGCAGGATTGTTGGAACTGGACGCCATTCCTGAGCGTTACCAAAAGGATGCGCTGAACGAGGGCTATTTTGCCAAGTTGCGCAACGAATACCAGTATCTAGCCCATAAGTTCTCGCTAGAGCCTATGGACCATCAGCGCTGGCGATTCCTGCGACTGCGCCCCCAAAACTTTCCGCACATCCGCATTTCCCAATTGGCCAATCTCTACTATCGCCAACAGGCAGGACTCTCGCAACTCATCGAGTGCAGCGATATGGCGAGTCTAGCTGAGCGACTACACACGCAGGTGACGCCCTATTGGGAAACGCACTACACGTTTGGCTCCGAGAGCACACGCAATGCCAAACAGCTGTCGCCCTTCAGCATCAACCTGCTCATCATCAACACCTGTGTGCCCGTGCTCTTTGCCTACGGACGGCATACATCTCGCGAAGAGCTGTGCGACAGGGCTTTCGACTTCCTGGAGCAGCTGAAGGCAGAGAACAACCACATCATCCGCATGTGGCAGGAGTGTGGCCTTGAGGTCAAGTCGGCAGGCGATTCTCAGGCCCTCATCCAACTGAAGAAAGAATACTGCGACAAGAAGGACTGCCTGCGCTGTCGCATTGGTTATGAGTACTTGAAAAAGGGAAAAGTGAAGAGGAAAAAGTGAATAATTTGCTTCCGCACAGGAAATCATAAAGAACAATGTTCAAAGTTTAAAGTTCAATGAATAAATACATTTTTGAAACCCGCATGGAGGTGCGCGACTACGAATGCGACATCGAGGGCATTGTCAATAATGCCAACTACCTCCACTATACAGAACATACGCGCCACCTGTTCCTGAAAGAGTGTGGTCTCTCATTTGCAGAGATGCACGCAAAAGGTGTCGACGCAGTGGTGGCACGTATGAAACTCGAATTCAAGGCTCCCTTGCGTTGCGACGATGAGTTCATCTCACGTCTGTGGATCGAAAAGGACGGCATCAGATATATCTTCCATCAGGCCATCTTTCGCGCCTCCGACGAAACGCTCTGCTTTCGTGGCAACATTATGCTGGTGTGCCTCATCAACGGCAAGCTGGGCAATAGCGAGGACTACGACAAGGCCTTCGCCCAATATATTCAATCGAAATAACAACATGTCGAAATAACGTTATATCGTAATAACGAAAGAAAATGACTAACCCTGACGAAACCTATTACTCGATAGCCCTGACCCGCATGGTGGGCTTCAACCAGCAGATAGCCCTGCAGCTTTATCAGACGCTGGGTAGCAGCAAGGCAGTCTATGACCATCGCAACGATATTGGCGATGTGATTCCTGACGCCACACCCCGTCTGCGCGAAGCGATGAAAAACTGGGACGATGCTCTGCACAGGGCTGCTGCCGAGATGGAGTTCGTCACCAAGAACAATATCCGCGTGCTGACCTTGGGCGATGAAGACTATCCCCAACGGCTCTGCGAATGCCCTGATGCGCCCCTGCTACTCTATTATAAAGGTAGTGCCGACCTCAACCAACGTTATGTGCTCAACATCGTGGGCACACGCCATTGCACCACCTACGGGCAGGACCTCATTCGTCGTTTCATCGCTGACCTGCGAACACAGTGCCCACAGGTGCTGGTGGTCAGTGGACTGGCCTATGGCATCGATGTCTGTGCCCATAGCAATGCTCTCGGGCAGGGGTTCGAAACGGTGGGTGTCTTGGCTCACGGACTGGACCAAATCTATCCCTATGCCCATCGCGACATTGCCGCCCAAATGCTGAAACAGGGCGGACTGCTTACAGAATATATGAGCCAGACGGAGGCGCTGCCCAACAATTTCCGCCAGCGAAACCGCATCGTGGCAGGCATTTCGGATGCTACCATTCTGGTCGAGAGTGCCATCAAGGGTGGAGGGCTCATCACTTGTCGCATTGCTCAGGAATACGGGCGGGACGTCTTTGCTTTCCCTGGAGCTGTGGGAATGCCCTATAGCGAGGGATGCAACAAGATGATTCGCAACAATACGGCAGCACTCATCACCTCAGCAACAGACTTTCTGGAAAACATGGGTTGGCAAACGCTGAAACAACAACCCGAAGCTGTCGAACGCCAGCTGTTCCCAGACCTCACGCCCCAAGAACAGCAAATCGTCAGCCTGCTCCAGCAAACCAACGACCTGCAACTGAACATCATCAGCGTCAAGACCAACATCCCCATCGGACAACTCACCGCCCTGCTCTTCCAATTGGAAATGAAGGGCATCGTCAAGCCCTTAGCTGGAGGCACCTACCACCTCCTCGCATAAATAGTTGCAACGCACTTTTCCCCTGAATAATTTGGAAATATCGAAAAAAATTCTATCTTTGCCGACGAGAATTATTAAAAAGACAACATTATGTGCACAGTAACCCTATCCTACGACCAGAACAACGCACTTGCACGTCGCAAGTTGGCTGCATTGTTGGCTACAGGGCTGTTCCTGAAAAAGGATTATCAGCCATACGAGGTTCACGAACCAACACCTGAGGAGATTGAGGCCCATCGCGAACTGAGGGATGCCGTGCTCGAGCATTCCCGTAAAACAATGTCTCACATCATTGCCCGTTACCTATGAAGTATCACCAGCGAGACATTGTGGAAGTCAGTTTTCTGTTTCCAGACGGGACTTTCAAACCCCATCCTGCTATCATCGTTTCCAACGATCAATTGCAAGAGGATGAGGATGGTATGTTTTACCTTGTCCTCATCACTTCGAATGACTGGCTTAACCCTCAATACTCCTATCCGCTGACAGACGAAATGGTTTTACCTTTTCAAAGCCCAGCCTTGTGAAATGCCAGATTATTACAGGTTATATCGAGAGAGACGTTACCCGTCGCCTTGGCAGCATCAAAGAGCAGTTTTTCAATGAAATAGTCGACAAAATTGTCGAATCAATATTCTAATAATGTATAACCCCTTAAAACCGCAGATGCCTATGGGCTGAGAGAAATAATGAAAATGCGATTAAAGGGTAGAATTGGTTTGTGATTTTTGTTTTTGTAGAGCGTTTCTCGTTCGTGCATGCACATTTATATATATGTGCATGCACGAACGAACAACAAACTTTATCTCAACGTATTATGAAAACATGAGGGCGGTTCTGCGTAATACCATTTCATCTAAAAGAAGTGGATCATCAGAACCATCCCCACGATTCACTTTATGTATTGATGTCAATATCATCAAGTGCTAATTCACACAATTTTTCAGGAGTCAAATCCAATTCCGCTGCCAATCTGTTGGCTTGATGCTCAATTGCCAACTCAAAGTAGTTACGAATGTATCTGGCATTACCAAAGTCTTTCTGTTTGTTCTGAACTACTATATCGAGCTTTTTCTTGAGATATTGATTTGCTTCTTCATTTATGACATACTCATTTTTAGAGGCATTGAGTTGGAAGATATCAAATAACTCAGATGCGGTATAATCAGGAAAGAGTATATATCTATTAAATCTTGAGCGGAGTCCGGGATTAGAATTGATGAAGTCTTCCATATCTTTTGAGTAACCTGCTAAGATGACAATGAGTCTTTCGCGGTCATCTTCCATTCGTTTCAAAAGAGTCGCAATCGCTTCTTTCCCATAGTCATTTTGCCCTCCGACTAGAGTATATGCTTCATCTACAAATAAGACTCCATCCAATGCGCTGTCAATGATCTTGTTAGTTTTTACAGCTGTCTGGCCAACATATTCAGCGACTAATCCTGAACGGTCAGTTTCCACTAAATGGCCACTTTTTAAGATGCCAAGTTCCTTGAAAATATTAGCCAAAATTCGTGCTACAGTTGTCTTGCCTGTTCCGGGATTGCCACTAAACACGCAGTGGTAGGATATATTTGGAGCCTTCAGACCCTTTTCTTCCCTCATCTTTTTCATCTTGATGAAGTTTGCCAAGGATACCACGTCTTTCTTCACGCTATCCAATCCTATTAGAGACTCCAATTCTTCTATCGGGTTACTACCGCTCTGAGAAACACATATAGCCGGTTGTTCTTTTTCACTACTCTTTTCCACTTCTGTCATAGCCAACATCTGACTTAGCCAATATTCTTCCTCCTTCGTGATTTTTCCATCAGCTTTTGCGACAACAGAGGCAAAACGGTAAAGGATCACCATGTAGTTTTTTGATAACTCCTTGTTGATCTGATCAAGGATACGTTTAAAATAGAAGTCATTTGTATCTAATTCTTCCAAGAGCAAATCCATATTGTACGACTTCTTTATCAACCCATCTATACCAACGCGAACTTCTATTATTTCGGGATTCAGTGAGAATGAGTAACAGTAATTATTAAATGTCTGGAAGTCCGGATTTATGTTAGCTCTTTTAAGTTGATATAGGAAAAGTATTTTCCCCTCTAACGTATCAATATTGATACTGTGATTTAATTTTTTGAATATTTCACATATATCTTTAATGACAAGAGTCTTTATTACAGTATCTCGTCCTTTAACGTTTTCGATAAAATTACAAAATGGTTTATGCGAAATTAAGTAATGAGCAACGTTCTCTGATTCAATTAATTCGCGTTTGACAAAAGAATCAAACTCACTTGTAATCTTGTCTATTAAGTCAAAGTATTCTGACTCTATCTCCATTTTGATTCTTTCATCATCTTTCATTATATATTCAGGCTTGTCATCTGAATTAAGATTCAACTCGTTGCGCCATAACTTTAAACACCACATTTCTCCATGAGGTGTTACATATTGGCTTTTCTTTAACTGAAGAGTCAATTTCTTTATCAATATTAGAAAAGTTTCCGCTATGTATATATCTGTATTTAATAAGTCTGTATAGAGTTTGGCAAAAGTGGAATATTTTACCGCGTATTCAAAACAGATATTAAATACATCTTTATAATAAGCTCTTCTACGAACATAATTGGGACTATTCCATATATTCTCATATTCTGTATAGTTCAGTTCATTTTCACTGTCTAAAAATGCCTGAGTAAGTAGGTCAAAATGCTCAAATACGATTCTATTATATTCGTGAGGATAGCCTAAAGAAATATAACAATCTATAACGGCATATCTGACATTGGCAGTAAAATTATCATCAACGTCACTATATTTTTCTACCTTTAATCCTCTTATTTTGTATATTTCATAAAGTTTTGTTAGCAACTTGGGATTGTCGTTAATTTGCTTGCGAATATCGTTAAACCCCGATATGATTCTATAAGCACTATCAAATTCTTCTTGTGTAAACATTTGTTTTATTTTTTAGGTTAATACTTAATTCACAGCGAAAGCGACGCCCATTAATAGAAATATAGCCAATAAGACCATCGCACATCCGCTGTTGGAAGAGCTGTTTCTACCAGACAATTTTTCTCTCGAGTATAGCCCTGTACCAGGGATACCCTTATTCAAGTAAGTGCCGTTTTTTCCGAATGTCACCTTTGCTCCTTTGGGGCCAATGGAAGTACTCACCCCTCCTTTACTGAGATTTAAATGAATCCCTGGGGCAATTTTGATTCTTTTGCGATAGTTCCAACCCATATCCAATCAGTTTTTAGTTACGGCCACAGAAAAAGCGTGAACTTACTTTATCTGTAGTCGAAGGCTGTAGGAAACGCCCATAGTATACGATAAGTAAAGCCCACGCCTATCGCGTGAGCATTCACTCTATCTATCTTATACTATGTGGTATTTGAACTTCCTACATTCTCGACCACAAGATTGATAGCTGAACGCTAAATCTTAACCAATATGTCTTGTGCCCCTTACGAAACACGATGCAAATATACAAATTATTTTTCTAACGCCAAAATCTTCCCACAAAAACTTTTGAAACACGGGGCGAATTCTTGAAACGTAGGATAGGTTCTCAGTAGGTGATTACGGTTCGGTTCTGTGATTTCTTTTGAGTATTGCTACTTTTGCATCTTCGGCAAAGTAGCCATCATCGACCCGATTTCTGCCCCGTGCAGAGAATTTCTATGCTCCGCCCAAAGAATGTCTATGCGCCGATCTAAGAATGTCTCCGCGCCGTCCAAGATCTGGATATCGAGGCCGTTATAGCTGGCCTTCGAGGTAACAATTGTAGACCCCTCGAGGTTGCACGTGCAGACTCCTCGGGGTAACACGTGCAGACTCCGGAGGTAGCAAAACGGGTGAAAAACACTTACACTTGGGTAGTAAAAGATGGGAAGGTGCTGGATAAAAGGTTACGAGGTCCCTTGTAAAGTTAAAACGGCGTCAATGGATGATAAAACTGCGCCAATGGATGATAAAACTGCGACGATGGATGATAAAACTGCATCAACGTTTGATAAAACTAAGGCAATGATTGGTGTTTTTAAATGATTGGGCGCCCGCATAAATGTGGGCGCCCAATATTCGAAGTATTCTTAGAACTCCAAGACGAGCGACTGGCGGGGCTTAAGCGTCAGGTCTTGCGAGAGATCGTAGTAGCGGCCTGTGGGGATGTCCTTCGCACGGGTTGCAGAGCCAATGACCTCCTGATAGCGCTTCACCTCCATCGTGGCAGGTTTGCTGGTGCCGTTGAGGACGGTGAGAGCGGTCTTTCCCTGATACTGGCGGGCGATGACGTAGATGCCATTGAAGGGAATGAACTGCGTCTGACGGCCCTTTGTGATGACGTCGTTGCCCTTGCGCCAATGGAGCAGACGAGAAAGCCACGTGAACATCTGTTGCTCAGCCTTGGTGCGACCCTCGCGGGCGAACGCGTTGTGTTCGTCGCCTGGGAATCCGCCAGGGAAGTCCTTGCGCACGTTACCATCTGTCACCTCCTTGGTACCGTTCATCAGAATCTCCGTACCATAATAGAGCTGTGGAATGCGCTGTACGGTGAGCAGCAAGGCGAGAGCCTGCTTCAGCGCCAGCGTGTCTTTACCGTTACCCAGGAAACGGTCCGTATCGTGGTTGTCGATGAACGCCATCACGCTCTGCGGATTGGGGTACAGATAGTCGTAGACGAACGAGTTGTAGAGGCGATTCAAGCCCGAGAACCACGGGTCAGTCTCTTCGTGCTTTGCCTGGTTGAGCTTATCGTAGAACGAGAAGTCCATCACTGTCTTCAGATACGAATTGTTCTTCGACAGTTTCGAGTCCTTCTGCCACGAAGCCGTATAGGCTGGCTCTGTCACCCACGTCTCGCCAACGGTATTGAAGTTGGGATACTCCTCGTCGATTTCCTTCATCCACTGAGCCATCGCATCAGCATAGGCATACGGATAGGTATCCATGCGGATGCCGTCGATACCCACCGTCTCAATCCACCACTTGGAGTTCTGGATAAGATAGCGCATCAGGTGGGGATTATGCTGGTTCAGGTCAGGCATGGTGGGCACAAACCAACCCTCGGTAGTCTCCTTCAAGTCCACCTTCGATGCATAGGGATCCATCACAGGAGTCAACTTGTATGAGGTTTGCAGGAAACTGGTGCCCTCAGCCTTTGAAGTACCCTTCGACTCGACGAGCCACTGGGGCAGGTTCAGCCAATCCTTCGTAGGCATGTCGAACGTCCAAGGGTGCTCAAAACCCGAGTGGTTGAAAATCATGTCCATCACCACCTTAAGGCCTTTTGCATGAGCCTCATCACACAAGCGACGATAGTCCTCGTTCGTACCAAAACGCGGGTCTACACGATAATAGTCCGTCGTCGCATAGCCGTGATAAGTCGAGAAGCCACGTTCGTCGTCGGGTGAATCATTCTCCAAGACAGGCGTCAGCCACAGAGCCGTCACACCCAACTCATTGAAATAGTCGAGGTGTTCGCGAATGCCGTTCAGGTCGCCACCATGACGCAGCGAGGGCCGGGTGCGGTCTTCCTTATAGGCACGCATACCCTTCACCTGCGGATTGTGCCCTGCGCCCTGTGCAAAGCGGTCGGGCATGAGCATATAGAGCACGTCGGCATTGGTGAATCCCCTGCGTTTCGAACCTGCCATCTCGCGCTGCTTCAGCGTGTAATTGGCCTTCAGCTTGTCGAACTTCAGCGTCATCGTACCAGCCTGAGCCTCGCGCAGGTTCATATATACTAATAGGTAGTTGGGCGAATCGAGGCGCACCACACTATCGATAACGACACCAGGATAATCGGTGGTCACTTCCTTTACGCTGGCAATGTTATTGCCATACACCATCAACTGTAGCGAGGGATTCTTCATGCCCACATACCAGTCGGTAGGGTCAATACGACTGATGGTTACTTTCTGTTTCGCTGCACTCATTGTCATTACGTTTGCCATCAGAATGGCGGTTATCAATAAAATCTTTTTCATAGTAGTTATTTTTGTGTTGTTATTGTCTAATCAGTTCTGAGCCTGTAACGCCCTGTTCTGGACTATTGACCTGCACAACGCAGATACCAGAAGCATTGCTAAGGGGCAGAAGATAGTCAGTCGAAGCGGTAGGACGCACAGCCTGCTCGCCCAGCAACTGGCCCGATACAGCATACACACGAACGGTGAAAGGCTTTGCGGGTGCCTGATTGAACGACAGACGGATGCCACCATCAGCAGGTCTGATGGTCAGTGCCGAAGGCTGGTGCTGCGAGAGTTCCTTAATGGTTGTTGGCAACCCGAGGATGTTCAGCACGCCAGCATAAGCATCAGCGAGGCCATAGCCGTAGGTGTTGTTGGGAATCCCGTCACCCATTGGATGGCTCGTCTCGCGAATAACACGCTTCACATCGTCAGGCGATAGCGTGGGGTTAGCCTGTAGCCACAAAGCGACAATGCCCGCCATACAAGGAGTAGCCATTGAGGTACCAGAAATGGCTATCCAAGGATATTCGCGACCTTCAAAGGTGCTCTTTGTCACTAACACTGCGCCATAGTCCTCCTCGTAGTGGCTGTTGGCAGAAGCGTGAATATTGACGCCAGGCGTGACCACATCGGGTTTGATGAGTCCATCAAGAGTGGGTCCTTGTGACGAGAACAAAGCGATGGTTCCTTCTTCACTGCGCCCGCCCCACTTAGTCTGCTTTTCTCCATTGATGTTGATGAATTCCGGACGTGCATTAAGGGCTCCCACAGTGACAACGCTGGGCAGACAACCCGGCAAGCCAACGCAATGATCGTTGGTAGCATTGCCACAACGCGGATCTGTCTCAGTATCGTTGGTAAAGTCTTGACTTGACTCTACCAACAGTTGCACGAAACTGTTCTCACCCTCTATTACGAATAACACAGCACCTGCATCTGTATCAGTTTCGTCGCGAGTGAAAGTAATGGTGTAGCAAGTGTCGGCCTTTTCGACTGTCACCAACTTGCCAGCGAGTTGCTTCTTGACCACATCCTCAGTGGGTGTATAAACCAGCGAGTCGCCCTTCAGCGAACCATCCACAGGCTCCTTGTGTTTGCTAATGACCTTCAAAGTAAACGGATCTTTGCTGTAGAGAAAGGCCATTCCGCTTTTGTCATCCTTCAAACTGGTACCTGCTGCCGCCATACCTTTCGGCTTGCAGACATAGCCAGGTTCACTGCTTGCATTGCCTGCCGCTGCCACCAAAATATGGCCAGGACCAACCAACTGAGAGATGCCTTCTTCAAAGAGTATACAATCGCCAGGCAGGGCATTGAACCCGATGCTATAAGTGATGACACACGGCATCTGGCGCTCGTCAGCATAGTCGAACAGGTACTTCATCAGCGCGAGTTCGTTGGCAGAGCCGAAGTTGGAATCGCCAGCGACCTTTGAATCTGCTGCTGCCAATTCGGCCTCGTAGGCCACACCACGATAAGGTGTCGTATGACCAGAACCTGCTGAAATACCTAAGCAGTGAGTGCCGTGATATTGACGATAGCTGTCGCCAGAATAGCCTTTGGCTTTGATATCTGCCTCGGTGGTATATTCACGCCCCAGTTCAATGGGCTGGCCGAATGATTCATCGTTGGCGGCAAACTGATCAAGAAAGCGAGTGACACGCAAGGTCGTTCCGTCTGCATTATAGAAGTTGGGGTGTGTCACCTCCAAGCCCACATCGATGATACCCAACAGAACCCCCTTGCCCGTGTAGGCCTGAGGCAAGCGGGTGTCTTCATAGATGGCAGGAGAGTTGATCCACTTAGGTGCAACATCCATCAGCACCTTGCCACCCATATGGTTCTCGATACGCTCCACTTTTTCGTCGTCTGCCAATGCTTTCATCTGGCTGACAGGTATATCGGCTACGTAAATGTCACCAATACTGGTGATGGCCTTGCAACCATATTCAGCCATCACTGTCTCTGCGTTGCCATTGAAACGAATCATAGCACGAACCGTTTCATGCTGCTTTTCACCTTGAGCACGATGCTCTTGTAAAGTCGTCTGATTTATCAGCTGGCGGATGTCACGCGACAGTTTCTGAACGCCTTGTGCCCACGTGCCCAAGCACATCAGCACTAAAACACTTAAAACAACTAATTTCTTCATGATTACATTATTTATATTCTTGCAAGAAACGAATGACAGCATTACGGATGCTGGTCAGACCAAACTCAGCAGGATTGACCTCGCTGATGGGAATCCACAATGCCTCAGCAGCATCGTCAGCAGCCTTGATGGCAGGAACATCGCCATGCACGGGAACTAAGAAGTCCATATCGAGCGTGTGGACACCCATGCCGCTATACATATAGACGTTGGGCGAGGAAAAGAGATACTGGATTTCCTCGATGTCGAGACCCGTTTCCTCTTTGATTTCGCGACGCATTCCCTGTTCTACCGTTTCGCCCATATCGACAAAGCCACCTGGCAGGTCGAGCGTCCCCTTGGCAGGTTCCTTGGCGCGTCGCACAACTAGCATCTCTTGTTTGTCGTTGACGATGAAAGCAGCCGTAGCAGAACAGGGGTTCGCATAGTACGTAAACCCACAGTCCTGACACTTCTTGCTTTTGAAGTTATTGACCTCAAAATGACTACTGCCACAGACAGGACAATACTTGAATTTCTCTAAGGGATGCTCCATTTTTACTCTTTTACTTTTGGCCCCTCTCCGTCTCCCCCGAGGGGGAGTGATCTGAAGCCTCCCCTCGGGGAGGTTTGGTAGGGGTATCACTCTTTTACTTTTACCAATTGTCTGTTCTGAACGGGAATAAGGGCAGCCCACCGGCATTTGCCAGATTGCCTAACAGCCAGTTGCGGAAGCAGTAGCGCACAGCCACAGGTTCCTTGACCTCAGGGCTGGACACCACGATGCACTCGTCCCAATAGCCTCCACCAGGTTGCCAGAAATGACTTGCCTTTGCTGGATGGAATACGCGGTCGTTGCCTGCTATCTCGAAGCCCTCGATTTTCTCGAAACGACTGATGGCGCCACACTCGTTGTTGAAGTGAAGCATGATGGTGTCGCCCTTGATGATCATGTCTTTATACGACGGACTCTCGCAGATGACGCTACTCATGCCGTAGGTCTTGTTCAGTGCCAGGAAAGCCAAGCGCTCGCCCACCTTCTGCTTCTGGGCAGGGTGAATCTGAGTGCCCTCGTAAGGATAGACAGCATCGTTGGTGCACACCAGTCCGCTATTGGGAATAATCTGTGACGCACGGAACTGTTGCTCCTGCAACAAAGCATTCCAGGTTCCCTGCTTGTCGCCACTGTCAAAAGGTGCTATCTGAACGAAATAGAAAGGAATCTCGCCCAATTTAAACTGCGAGCGCCACTGCTCCACCAACAACTTCAGACGCTCTGAATATTGGTTGCCTGGATCGCCCACATTCGAACAGCCCTGATAGAACAGAATGCCCTTGACGGTATAGTTCAGAATGGGGTTGAACGTGCCGTTGCCCCATACCAGTGCACGATGGTAGTCCCACTCCTTCTTGAAGTTGACGATACCCATCGTGTCCGTAGGCTCTTGGGTGTATTTCTCCAGATTCTCCTTGGTCAGCCAACTTTCCACGCGACTACCGCCTTTGTTGGCCTCGATGAGTCCGATGGGAATATCGAGGGCCTGATTCACCACCTTGGCAAAGAAATAGCCCGTAGCAGAGAATTCGCCAACAGTCTGGGGCGAACACTCGCGCCACTCGGTGTCGGCATCCTCCTGTGGAGTCATGCGCATGATGCTGGGAATCTTGGCAGAGCGTACCTGTCGCTTGCCTGCGGCATGCAACACTTCCTGGTTGTAGTTCAACACAGGACAATTGCCAAAACCCTTGACAGGCATCTCCATGTTCGACTGTCCGGCACAGACCCATACCTCGCCAGCCACCACATTCTGGATAGTCACCTGCCCGTCACCATCGTCAAAGGTAATCGACAACGGCTCGTAACTGGCCTTGGGCGACTTCACCGTCAACAGCCAACGGCCCTGTTTGTCGGCCATCGCCTCACTACGTTCCTGACTCCACGACGTGGTGGCAGTCACCTTCTTGCCAGGCTTGGCCCACCCCCACAGGCGGACGTCTGTCTGTTGTTGTATCACCATGTTATCACTTACCAAATGAGGCAGCTTTACTTTGGCCTGAGCTCCCATTGTCAGGCACGTTGCGAAGAGTAAAGAAAGAATCTTTTTATTCATAGTTCAAAAGTTTTTATCGCTTTAATGGCGCAAAGATACGAATAATTTCGTACCTTTGCAAGCAATAAAGCTAATAATTTATGAAAAAAGTATTGTTTTTCCTCATGATGTTCGTATCGGCAATGGCATCAGCCCAGAAGGGTACCGAAATGAATCTTTGGCCAGAAGGTCCACGTACCAGCAATGGCGACCCAGAGGACATGGCGAAGATTACCGTCTTCCTGCCCGATGAGAAGAAAGCTACAGGACGTGCTATTCTTTGTTGTCCTGGAGGCGGTTACACCCACTTGGCCATGCAGCACGAAGGCTTTGATTGGGCACCCTTCTTCAATGAACAAGGCATTGCCCTTATTGTCTTGAAGTACCGCATGCCTCATGGTCACTATACCGTACCTGCCGAGGATGCTGAGGAGGCGATGCGACTGGTGAGGAGAAATGCTGAGGCTTGGCATATCAACCCCAACGACGTAGGCATCATGGGCTTCTCAGCTGGCGGACATTTGGCATCTACCGTTGCCACCCATGCCACCAGCGACGCAATGCCCAACTTCCAGATATTGTTCTATCCCGTCATCTCGATGGAACAGGGCATTACCCATCAGGGGTCGCGCGACAATCTGTTAGGAAAAAGTCCCAAGCAAAAGCTGGTAAACGAGTATTGCAACGAACAGCACGTCAACAAAAAGACTCCTCGTTGTTTCTTGGCTTTGGCTCACGACGACCGTGCTGTACCTCCCGCCAACAGCCTGAACTACTACGAGCAACTCAATGCTCATGGTGTTTCCACCTCGATGCACATCTATCCCTCTGGAGGACACGGCTTTGGCATCCGTCAGTCGTTTACCTACCACTTCGAAATGATGCTCGAACTAAAAGCCTGGCTTCGCAGTTTCTAATCCATCAAACAAAACAATAGGGTAAACACAACAGATTTCACGGATTAAACGGATTAAGCCATACTAGACTTAGAATATCCGTTCAATCCGTGAAATCCGTTGTTATTTGATAATCTTTTAATCCGTAATCAGGTTCTCACCCGTCATGTCTGAAGGCTGCTCCAGTCCCATGATATGGAGGATAGAAGGAGCAACGTCAGCCAGACGACCGTCCTTCACCGTAGCCGAGTTGTTGTTGGTGACATAGATGAAGGGAACGGGGTTCAGCGAGTGAGCGGTGTTTGGTGTACCATCGGGGTTGATGGCGTTGTCAGCATTTCCGTGGTCAGCGATGATGATAGCCTCGTAGTCGTTGGCCTTAGCAGCCTCGATGACTTCGCGAACGCAGTTGTCAACAGCCCAAACAGCCTTAGCAATAGCGTTGTAGATACCAGTGTGACCTACCATATCACCATTAGCGAAGTTCACAACGATGAAGTCGTACTTAGCCTCGTTGATAGCAGCCACCAGCTTATCCTTCACCTCGTAGGCACTCATCTCTGGCTTCAGGTCGTAGGTAGCCACCTTTGGAGAAGGAACCAGGATACGATCCTCACCATCGTATGGAGCCTCGCGACCACCATTGAAGAAGAAGGTCACGTGAGCATACTTCTCTGTCTCTGCTGTGTGGAGCTGTTTCTTGCCCTGCTTGGAGAGATACTCACCCAGCGTGTCCTCTACGTTCTCTTTTGGGAACAGGATGTGAACACCCTTGAAGTTTGCATCGTATGGGGTCATGCAGTAGTACTGCAAGCCAGGAATGGTCTTCATACCCTGCTCTGGCATATCCTCCTGAGTCAGCGCGATGGTCATCTCCTTGGCACGGTCGTTACGGAAGTTGATGAAGATAACAACATCGCCCTCTTCAATGCAACCATTAACGCTACTGTTGTGGATAGGCTTGATGAACTCGTCAGTTACGCCCTCATCGTAGCTCTCCTGCATGGCCTGAACCATATCAGTAGCCTGCTTACCTGTACCGTTAACAATCAGGTCGTAACCTTCCTTAACACGTTCCCAACGCTTGTCGCGGTCCATCGCGTAGAAACGACCAACGATTGAAGCGATAGCAGCATCGTTATCAGCACAAACCTTCGATACCTGCTCGATGAAGCCCTTACCGCTCTTGGGGTCGGTGTCACGACCGTCCATATAGCAATGAACAAACACCTGATTCTTCAGGCCATAAGCCTTACCAATCTCGATGAGTTTAAACAAGTGATCAAGGCTTGAGTGCACACCACCGTCAGAAGTAAGACCCATCAGGTGCAGCTTCTTGTTGTTCTCCTTTGCGTATGAATAAGCAGCCTTTACCTGAGGATTCTCCATGATAGAACCATCCTTGCAGGCGCGGTTGATCTTCACGAGGTCCTGGTAAACAATTCGACCAGCACCGATATTGAGGTGACCCACCTCAGAGTTACCCATCTGACCATCGGGCAAACCAACGTCCTCGCCAGAGGCCATCAACTGAGAGTGAGCCGAAGTGGCTGTCAACAAATCGAGATACGGAGTCGGCGTATTGAAAATCACGTCACCCTTACCATGCTTACCGATTCCCCATCCGTCGAGAATCATCAAAAGTGCTTTCTTTGCCATAATCTTAAACTTTATTTATTTGTCTTCCTTTTGGGCTGCAAAGTTACAAAGTTTTTTCCAATTATCGCCATCTTTCCACCAATAATCATTCATCAGAATGTACTGAATTGCACCAGATGCCCGATTCTTCTTCTCCTTACACCTATTTTGTCATCTGTAGTTGTCAACAAGGCCCGTGCGTCTTCAATCTATGATTTCATTAGGTGGGGTAATGACTGGCTTTCCGTTCTTGTCGAGCAGCGGAGTAAGGCCGCCAGCATAGCCATGTACTACAAACAAATAGTTGACACCAGTTTCCGTGTCAATAATAACACTAACTTCCTTCATGAGCCCGTTCTGGGCTTTCTCCCAAATAAATCTTTTTCTTGCCATATCTCCTTGTTTTAATTTCTCCTGCAAAGATACGAATAAGCCAGCAAAAAACAAAATTATATATGGACTTTTTCGAGTGCGAAATATCCTCGCTGAAATTTTATACTAGGGGAAAAAGGGGGAAAGCCCCGAGGGAACAGGGATTCAGGCGGGATGTAACAGGGAGCGAGACGTAGGGTAACTAATTTGCCCCGCCCGTGGCAAATTGTTGCGGCGGGCGGGGCAATATCTTGTGGCGGGCGTGCGAATGTCTTGCGGCGGCCGCCAAAAGACTAAAACGTTTGGGCTTTTGGCGTTGCTTTATAAGCAAAAAGCACTGGCCTTATTAGGTGCAAAGATACAAAAAAAATCGCAGAAATGCAAGGAAAACGTGCATTATTTTGTAACTTTGCACCTACAAAACTAAAGCAAGGATGATTATGAGACGCAAAGCAATTCTTTTTGTCGCTGTAATGGCCAGCGTGCTTGCACAGGCAGGCAACATCAGTGCAGCCCTGCAAGTTAAGGAGTTTAAACTGAGTAACGGCATGACCGTGTGGTTGAACGAAGACCACTCGCAGCCAAAAGTGTTTGGTGCCGTTGTCGTAAAAGCTGGTGCCAAGGACTGTCCAAATACGGGTATTGCCCACTATTTTGAGCATATCATGTTTAAAGGCACGGATCGTATTGGAACTGTTGACTACCTGGCAGAAAAGCCTTGGCTGGACAGCATCTCCGTGCAGTACGACTTGCTGAGCCAGACTCAGGATGAGGCTGAGCGTACTAAGATTCAGCAACACATTAACGAGCTGAGCCTGAAAGCGGCAGACTACGTGATCCCCAACGAGTTCAACCGCCTTATCTCGAAATACGGAGGCAGCAGCCTGAATGCCGGTACGGGCTACGACGTGACGTACTACCACAACACCTTCCTGCCACAGTATATGGAACAATGGTGCTGGCTGAACTCTGAGCGACTCATCAAACCCGTATTCCGTGGGTTCCAAGGTGAGCTGGAGAACGTCTACGAAGAGAAGAACCGTGCCTCCGACGGAATAGCTGGCGGCGCCTTGGAGAAGGTGATGGGAGCCATATTCAAGACACAGCCCTACGCCTATCCCATCCTCGGCTCGACGGAGAATCTGAAGAATCCGCGCCTGTCGGATATGGCGGCATTCTTCAAGAAATACTATGTGGCCTCGAACATGGGTCTCATTCTTTGTGGCGACATCACGCCCGACTCGACGTTGACGGCACTCTTGGAACAGACCTTCGGACGTGTGCAGACGGGCCCAGTCCCAGAGCGCGGCTATAGTCCCATGCCTGACATTCAGGAAGGTGAGTCATGCGAAATCAAACTGCCCATTCCGCTGATAGGTGCTGAAGTATTAGTCTTCAAGGCACCTACCGACTTCGAGCCTGATGCCGATGCCCTCGACTTGGCCAACTCCCTGCTCTCGAACGGTAAGGCCGGACTCATCGACTCGCTGATGAACGAGCACAAGGTAATGATGGGAGCCGCTATGAGTATGGCTTTTGCCGATGCGGGAGGTACGGCTATCGTCGTCATTCCCAAGCTGTTAGGCAAAATGAAGACGGCTGAGGCACGTATCATGGAACAAGTGCAACAGGTGATGGACGGAAACTTCAGCACAGAGCAGATGGAAGCCCTGAAACAGGAGATGGTGATGGAAAATGAACGCAATCTGGAAACCATTGGCAGTCGTTCGGAACTGATGGTCGATGTCTTCTCGAAAGGCCACTCGTGGCAGGAGGTGCTCGATAAGATTGAACACATCAAGCAGATTACAAAGGAAGATGTCGTCGCCGCAGCCAAGAAATACTATGGAGCTCACCATATCACACTACAAAAGAAATACGGTACTCCCGATAAGGAAACGCTGAAACAGCCTGGCTATAAGCCCATCTCACCAAAGAATATGGATGCCAAGTCGGCTTTCGCCCAGCAAATGGAACAGATTCCCGTCAAGGAGACAACCATCCGCACTGTTGATTTCGAGAAAGACGTGACCACCCAAAAGCTGAACGACCACGTCATCTTATATTATAAGGAGAACCCCGTGAACGACATCTTTACGTTCACCCTGCGCTATAAGGATGGTACGCTGCACACGCCCAAACTTGCTGTGCTTGCTCCCTATCTCAATGCACTAGGCACCGATTCGCTGAAGAAACAACAGCTGGAACAGGCTTGGCAACGCATCGGCACTACGATGGAGGTGGCTCAAGGCGACGTGAACTTCAGCATCAACCTGACTGGTCCCGACCACCAATTGAAACCAGCCCTGCAATTGCTGGCCCATTTCCTGCGTGCAGCGAAAGGCGACGAGGAAGCCCTCGACGAGGCAAGGGATGCCGACAAGGTGGACCGCAAGAGCTTTGGCAAGCAGAAAGACGACGTGCTTGCTCCTATGTTACAACGAGTGGCGTATGGCAACAAGTCGACTTATCTGACCCAACTGTCGAAGAAAGAAGTCAAGGCGCTGAAGAGCGACGAGCTGTTGGCGCTGTTCCGCGAGTTGCAACAGTACGACTGCGAGCTGTTCTACTGCGGGCGCCAGCCTGTTGAGGTTGTTGCGAGAGAATCGCAACAAACACTCCCTCTTACGCAATGCACCAAGCCCAAGGCCGACACCTTCCGTTCTTTGCAGCAATACTCCGAGCCCACCGTCTTCTTCTACGACGTGCCCAAGTCGCGCCAGAACTTTGTCGTCAGCTACGACGCCATCAGTGCTCTGCCTACTGCTAACGAGCGTGCTACCATGAAACTATGGGATGAATACTTCGGGGGCGGTATGTCGTCAGTGCTCTTCCAGAATGTCCGCGAGTTCCGTTCGCTGGCCTATTCCACAAGAGGTAAAAGCATCAACACCAGTCTTGCCCTTCACCCCAACGACCCACAGGCTTACATCACAGCCACAGGTACTCAGGCCGACAAGACAATAGAGGCTGTTGCCACCATCGATTCGCTGTTACGTCAGATGCCTATGAAGGAAGAAAACTTGGAGTCGGCCCGTCAGAGTGTGCTCAGCGACATTCAGAACGATTATCCCACGTTCCGCGGTATTGCCAAATATGTGGCCAACCAGCGTAATAACGGCTATACGTCTGATCCCAACAACGAGACGGCCCGTCTCTTGCCTGCTATCACAACCCAAGATATTGTGCAATTCCATCAGCAACACGTGGGCAACAACCAGAGCCGCGTCTGGATCATCATTGGCGACAAGAAGACAACAGACCTCAAGGCTCTATCCAGTTACGGCAAGATTGTAGAACTGAAGAAAGAGGACGTTTATAGATAACACGCATTATTTTGTCGCAGACTGATGACAAATCGCACGCTCGTACATCTTTAATATAAAAGTATATACTTAAAGACTATGAGCGTAAAAGAATTGGAATTGCTTGCGGAGAAGGACCGTAAGCGCCTTGTTGAGGTGGTGTATGCCGCCAAAGCCGGCCACATTGGTGGCGACCTGTCGTGCCTGAACGTGATGACGGCATTGTATTTCCATGTGATGAAGAACCTGAATCCTGCCGAACCCAAGGCAGCAGAGCGAGACCGCTTCGTGCTGTCGAAGGGTCACTGTGTAGAGGCGTTGTATGTAACTTTAGAGGCCAAGGGTTTCCTGAAGCCAGAAGTGCTCGACACACTGGGTAAGTTTGGAAGTATTCTGAGTGGTCATCCTACTATCGAGGTTTCGGGCATTGAGGTGAACTCTGGTGCGTTGGGGCACGGACTGAGCATCGGTGTCGGTATGGCTATTGCCGCCAAGATGGACCAAAAGCAGTGGAAAACCTACGTGTTGATGGGTGATGGCGAACAGGGCGAGGGCTCTATCTACGAGGCTGCTATGGCTGGTAACAAGTATCAGTTGGACAATCTGGTGGCTATCATCGACCGCAACCACCTGCAAATCAGTGGCGATACAGAGGACGTGATGCCTATCGACTGTATCAAGGAACGCTGGGGTGCCTTTGGCTGGGACGTCATTGAGATGAATGGTGACTCGATGGAGGACATCGTGAAGACGTTTGATGCGATTGACTACGAGAACAAGAAGCCCCATCTGCTGATTTCGAACACCACAAAGGGCAAGGGCGTCAGCTTCATGGAAGGCATTGCCAAGTGGCATCATGGTGTGCTGAACGAAGAACAGTGTAAAGCCGCTGTGGCAGAAATCAGCGAGCGTATCGAGAAACTTTCTCTAAACTCTAATCTCTAAACTCTAAACTAATTATGATTGCATGTAGAAAACAGTTTACTGACACGTTGCTGGAACTGGCACGTGAGGATAAAGATATTATTGCCGTAACCACTGACGCCCGTGGTTCTGTGACGTTGGGCGACTATGCCAATGCACTGCCCGAGCAGTTTGTGGAGTGTGGTATTGCCGAACAAGATGCCGTGGGCATCTCGGCTGGTTTGGCGCATTCGGGCAAAAAAGTGTTCTGTTGTGGACCCGCCTGCTTCTATGTGGCTCGTTCACTGGAACAGGTGAAGGTCGACTTGGCTTATTCAGAGAACCCTGTGACCATTCTGGGCGTATCGGGCGGTGTGGCCTACGGTGCACTTGGTGCTACTCACCACTCGCTGCACGACATTGCCGTGTTGCGTACCTTCCCTGGTATGACGGTTTGTTTGCCCAGCGACTGGCGCTTTACCAAGAAACTGGTGAAACTGCTCGTCGACTACGACAAGCCTTGTTACGTTCGCGTGGGTCGTGCAGCCATTCCTGATGTCTATGCTGACGACAACTTCGAGGTGGTGCCTGGCAAAGCCATTCAGATTCTGGATGGTACGGATGTCACCATCGTCGCTGCTGGCGAGACGGTATATCACGCTTGGCAGGCTGGTCTGCAGTTGAAGGAGCAGGGCATCTCAGCCCGCGTGCTCGACTGCTCATGGATTAAGCCCTTCGATGAGGAAGCCATCCGTAAAGCAGCCAAGGAAACAGGACGTATCGTCACTGTCGAGGAGCACTCGAAGTTTGGCGGTTTGGGTGCTATGGTCTGTGAGGTGCTCAGCGAGCAACCCGTTCCCGTTCGCATCATCGGTATTCCTGACGAGAACGTCGTTCACGGCACCAACGCAGAGATATTCCACCACTACGGAATGGATGCAGAAGGCGTGACGAAAGCTGTGACCAGCTTTCTAAGTGATAAGTGATAAATTGGCTACCGCTTTATGAACTATATCATTGCAATAGACCAAAGCACGTCGTCAACAAAGGCTCTGCTGTTTGACGAGCAGTGCAAGGTTGTGGCCCGTACCAACGTCGACCACAAGCAGTATTATCCCCAGACGGGCTGGGTAGAGCACGACGCTGAGGAAATCTATCAGAATATGATAGAGGCCATCCGAATGCTGATGTCTGACGTCAGATGTCAGAAGGAAGATGTTACCTTCTCCATCGCCCTTACGAATCAGCGCGAGACGGCTGTGGTATGGAACAAAGCGACGGGCAAGCCCATTGCCAATGCGGTGGTGTGGCAGGATACCCGTGGTGCTGAGCTGTGCCGTCAGCTTCGTGCTGAGGGCAAGGCTGATATGGTAATGGCGAAGAGCGGTCTGCTCATCGATCCCAACTTCTCTGCGTCAGGCATTAAATGGCTGCTAGATAACATCGAGGGAGCTCGTGAGGCAGCAAACAAGGGCGAACTGCTGATGGGCACCATCGATACATGGCTCGTGTGGAAACTGACGGGTGGCAAGACCTTTGCCACTGACACCACCAACGCCTCACGCACCATGTTGTTTAATATCCATACCATGCAGTGGGACGACGATCTGTTGCAACTCTTCGACATCCCTCGTAGCATGATGCCAGAGATACTGCCCTGTGATGCCGTCTATGGTGAGACTACCTGCGAGGGCTTGTTCAGCGAGCCCATCCAGATAGCTGGTGTCTTGGGCGACTCACATGGTGCATTGGTTGGTCAGATGTGCTTCGAACCAGGCTCGGGCAAGGTAACCTATGGCACAGGCTCGAGTGTGATGGTCAACATCGGTGAAGAGCCCAAAGCCGCTCCCCAAGGCCTCGTGACCAGCGTGGGCTTCTCGGCTTTAGGGAAAACGTGGTATGGTTTCGAGGGTAACATCTATAGTACGGGTGCTACGCTGAAGTGGATTTGCGACCAGTTGCAACTCATTGGTAAACCGTCAGAGATGGAGGCGCTGGCAACCAGCGTTGAGGATAATGGTGGGGTATACATCGTTCCTGCCTTCTCCGGACTGGGTGCTCCCTGGTGGCAGAGCGACGTGAAGGGTGCCGTCTTCGGACTGACCTTCGCCACCACGAAGGCCCACTTTTTGCGAGCTGCCCTCGAGTCTATCGCCTATCAGATTAAGGACTTGGTCGACGTGATGGCTCATGCCACAGGAGGACGACTGAAGGAGATTGCCGCTGATGGCGGACCCACGAAGAATCAGTTCCTCATGCAGTTCCAGGCAGACATGCTCAACACGCCTGTGGTGTGCACAGAAGTCGACGACGCCTCAGCCCTCGGAGCAGTTATCATGAACGGCTTTGCACGTGGACTGTGGAAGAGTTTCGACGAGGTCGTTGGTTTCCGCGTGGTGACACAGACCTACCAACCCCAGCCCAGCGCTCAAAAGGAGACGCTCTACGAAGGCTGGCGCAATGCCGTGAATCAACTGATCAAATAAATATCAAAATAAAATCATTACTCATTTGAAAACATTTGAAGAACTTGGTGTCTGCGAAGAGATTCGTAAAGCCATAGAAGAGATGGGCTTCGTACAGCCCATGCCCGTGCAGGAAGAGGTGATTCCCTATCTGCTGGGTAATCTTAACGACGTCATTGCGCTGGCCCAGACGGGTACGGGCAAGACGGCAGCATTCGGCATTCCCGTATTGCAACGGGTTGCCTCCAAGCCCCGTCCCCAGCTGGGCGAGATTGGTCGAGGACTCCCCCTTGCCCTCGTCCTTGCACCTACTCGCGAGCTCTGTCTGCAGATTGCCGACGACATGCGCGACTTTGCCAAATACATGGACGGCATCCATATCGAGGCCGTCTATGGTGGAGCAAGCATAGAGCAACAGATTCGTGCTTTGCGCAAGGGCGTACAAATCATTGTGGCGACTCCAGGCCGACTCATCGACCTGATGAAACGCGGTGTGGCTCAGTTGGACGACGTGCGCAATGTGGTGCTCGACGAGGCTGACGAGATGCTGAACATGGGTTTCCAGGAGAGCATTGACGAGATACTCGAGAGTGTGCCCGAAGAGCGCAACACCCTACTCTTCTCTGCTACGATGAGCAAGGAGATAGAGCGCATTGCCAAGGGTTACCTGCACGACTACAAGGAGATTGTGGTAGGCTCGCGCAACGAAGGGGCAGAACACGTGAACCATATCTACTATATGGTGAATGCCAAGGACAAGTATCTGGCGCTGAAGCGACTGGTAGACTACTATCCACGCATCTTCGCCATCATCTTCTGTCGCACGAAGCTGGAGACGCAGGAGGTGGCCGACAAGCTCATCAAGGATGGCTATAATGCCGAGTCGCTGCACGGAGATCTCTCGCAACAACAGCGCGACCTGACCATGCAGAAGTTCCGTCAGCATACCGTACAGTTGCTGGTGGCTACAGATGTGGCAGCACGCGGACTCGACGTTGACGACCTGACGCACGTCATCAACTACGGTCTGCCTGATGACATAGAGAACTATACCCACCGCTCGGGCCGTACAGGTCGTGCAGGCAAGAAGGGCACGTCGCTCAGTATTGTCCACTCGCGCGAAAAGCACAAGATTCGCAATATCGAGAAGGAGATTGGTAAGCAGTTTGAGCAAGGCACCATTCCCTCGGCAGAGGAGATTTGCAAGAAGCAGCTCTACAAGGTGATGGACCAGATTGTGAAGAGCGACGTCGACGAGGAGCAGATTGCCCCCTTCATGCAGGACATCAGCCGTTACTTCGAATACATTGACAAGGATGACCTGATCAAGAAGATTGTCTCTCTGGAGTTTGGCAAGTTCCTAGCTTACTATGCGGATGCGCCCGAGATTGAACCCGTCAGCAACAAACGGGGCGAAGACAACAAAGAGCGCAAGGAACGCGGCAAACGCGAGAAAGGGCAGACATTCAATGCCTCAGCAGGTTATCGCAAGTTGTTCATCAATCTGGGCAAGAAGGATGGTTTCTATCCTGGCGAACTGATGCAGTTCCTCAATAAGACGGTGGTGAGCACCAACCGTCATGGGAGGGGGCACGTGGAAGTGGGCCATATCGACCTGCTACAGACCATCAGCTATTTCGAAGTGCCGGAGGAGGATGCAGAACGCGTCGTCAAATATGTCAACGGACAACGCTACAAAAATCGCGAGGTGCGTTGCAACGACGCCGAAGAGACCGCTCCAACTAGACCTACTAGAGAAACTAGGACTTCTAGAAATACTAGTCCGACTAGAGACACTAGGAAATCTAGAGACTCCAAACCCTCTCATTCCCCCAACGACGTCCGAATCTACAAGAAGGACGAATGGATGCAATTCCTGAATCCCAATGGCATGAAGTCGAAGGGCGAGAAGTCGCACGCAGGCAATAAGCCCAAGAAGGCCAAAGCCAATAAAGAATTGAAGGGCGAGATACCCGATTTCAGCGAGGAAGGCTGGGCCATTCGCAAGCCAAGAAAAAAGAAATAAGAAAAACAACGGATTTCACAGATTAAACGGATACCAGTGCTGACCATCAGAAGGTTTCAAATCCGTCAAATTCGTGAAATCCGTTGTTTAAGTATCTTAGGCGTCTTGATTACTTTGCGTTGATTTCCTTGAGCAGACGATCAGCGTGTCCCCAGCGGTCCATCATGAAGAGCATGTAGCGCACGTCGACATTGATGGTACGGGCCAACTGACGGTCGAAGAAGATATCTGAAGACAGGCTGTCCCAGTTGCCGTCGAAGGCCAAACCAAGCAGCTCACCCTTGCCATTAAAGATGGGTGAACCGGAATTACCACCTGTGATATCGTTGTTCGACAGGAAGCACAGCTGCATGGTACCCGTCAGCAAATCGGCATAGGGGCCAAAGTCCTTGCTCGAGAGCAGTTCGTGCATCACGGGCTCTGCAAAATACTCGAAGTTCTCGTCGGCCTTCTGCATCTTCTCCCACAACGAGCGGGCGGTGGTGTAATAGCCCGAGGGACGTCCGCCCAGCGTGTATTCACCAATCTGTCCGTAGGTCATACGCAGGGTGAAGTTGGCGTCCGAATAGTTAGGCATATCCTGTTCCATGCGCAACACAGCGTCACACAACAGTCGCTCCTGTTCGGCAATGTCATCTCTGAACTCGCTGAGGTCGGCATTGATCTTAGCCAGTATCTCGCTGATCGAGATGCCGTACTTCACACCCAGATCCTTGTCGTAGCTCTTCTTATTGAAATAGATGCGCTTACCGCTCTTCATCAGTATCGACTTCTTATACAGCGCATTGACGTAGGCCGTATAGTCGCCACCAAATTGCTTGTCGATGGTCTCATAGAAGTCAGGCAGATAGTCCTTGTCGACCTGCTGGCGATAGTTGCGAATCAGCGTGCTGAGCAATTCGCTGTCGGTAGCCAGGTCCCACTCCTTGCTGTTGTCGTCAAACTGATAGTACTGCTTCTTGGGCTTGTCTTTCGGGCCATGCACCTGAACGCCCCAGTTGCAACGCCAGGCACGCTTCGTCACTTCGTCGTCGAAGGTGTAGAAGGTCTCTCTGAAAATGGTGCGCAGACGGGTCAGCTTCATACGCTTCTGATACAATTTTGCTAATTTGTCGAAGTCGAGCTCGCCCTTCAGATAACCCGTCGTATCCTGCCACTGACGAATCTTAGCCTCGAACTGCTGCTTCTGTTGGATGAGTCCGATAGAGTCGATACATTTGTTCATACCGATGGAGTTCTTCCAGTAGTTGCTCGAGTGGGCATACTTCGACTCGTACATGATACGCACAGCCTCCGATGCACGCATATGGCGCAACATCACCTCCTGCTTCACCTCACGAACCTGTACACGAGGAGCATTCAACGCGTCGCGACGTTCCTGAATGCCATACGACGACAGATAGCGGCTCGTGCTTCCAGGATAACCCATAATCATACAGAAATCGCCAGGCTTGTAGCCCTGCATGGAAACAGGCGCCCACGACTTGGGGTGATAGGGCACATTGTCCTTCGAATACTTGGCAGGACCATTCGTCTTGGGGTCTGCATAGATACGGAACACGCTGTAGTCGCACGTCTGACGGGGCCACATCCAGTTGTCTGTCTCGCCACCAAACTTACCCATCGACTTGGGAACGGCAAATACCAGACGCACGTCCTCGAAGTCGCGATAGGTGGTCATATAGTACTTATTGCCCTCGTAGAAAGGTTTTACTTCCACACGCAGCGTAGAGTCCTGCTTACGGATTTCTTTCTGCCAGGCATTCTCCACGCTGTCCACATACTCGCCCTGCTTGATGGTCGACAGGCCTTTAACATGAGGAAAAATCTGGTCGGTCACATCCTTCTGGTCAATCATAAAGCTGACGAACAGGTCTTCGTTGGGCAACTCCTCTTCGTAGGACTTCGAGATGAAGCCGTTCAGCATGTAGTCGTGCTCTACCGTAGAGTGCTGGCGGATGGCGTCGAAACCACAGTGGTGGTTGGTGAACACCAGTCCGTCGGGCGACACGACGACTCCTGTGCAGAAACCGCCAAAGTTGACAACGGCATTCTTCACCGCATTGTCGCTCTGGTAGAGCTGCTCCATGGGTAACTGGAACCCGTACTGCTTCATCTGGTCGTAGACGGCAGTAGGCAGATTGTACAATGTCCACATGCCCTCATCGGCACGTGCTACATTAACTAGAGATACTAGGCATACTAGTGATACTAGGATTTTTTTCATATAATACTATTTTTAGTGAACTTTATATTTGGGACGACGGAAACGATGCCCGATGAAGGGCAGCTGTTCCAACGGCAGGTCGCGCTTGATGATGACAGCCAAGAATGCCAAGAGCAGCAACGTGTTGAACGCCAGTGAGAGAAGTGTGGGCCAGTCGCTGGTCACACACATCAGTCCGTACAGCACCAGCGCCAGCACGACGTAAAGCGTTATCTCCTTCAGCGGATAATTGATGGGGTAGTACTTCTGTCCTACGATATAGGATGCCAGCATGGCCACACCGTATCCTGCAAATCCTCCCCAGGCACAGGCCATATAGCCGTAACGGGGCACGAAGACAACGTTGACCACCAACAGCACCAGACACCCGATGCCCGAGAAGATGGCTCCCCAGATGGTTTTGTCGATAACCTTATACCAAAACGACAGGTTGAAGTAGACACCCATCATGATCTCTGCGGCCATCACGATAGGCACGACCTTCAAGCCCACCCAGTAGTCCTGATTGCGAACGATGTATTTCAGGACGTCCATATAGCCCACCACGATGAGGAAGGCCAGCAGCGTGAAGATGATGAAATACTTCATGGCCTTGGCGTACATCTCGTGCTGGTCTTTGTCCTTGACACCAGCAAAGACGATGGGCTCGTAGGCAAAGCGGAAGGCCTGCGTAATCATCGCCATAATCATTGCTATCTTCGAGCAGGCGCCATAGATGCCCAACTGCGTCAGCATGTCACTATCCTTATAGATATAGGGGAACAGCATCTTGTCGGCTGTCTGGTTCAGTATGCCTGCCAGTCCCAGAATCAAGATGGGCCACGAATAGCTCAGCATGGTACGGAACAGCTTCGTGTCAAATCGCCAGCGGAATCCTGTGTACTCCGTAACGAGGCAAACAGCCAGCATTGCCGTACATACCAGATTGATATAGAAGGCATAGCCCACGTCCTTGCCGTCCATGAAATAAAAGTAGACGAGGTTCAGCGCAATACTGACCACGATGTTCAACAGTTTCAGGGCTGCAAACTTCACGGCCTTCTTCTGTTGACGCAGATGGGCGAAGGGAATGCACAGGAAGGCGTCGATGGCCACCGTCACCGCCATCACACCCACATAGTCAGGGTGCTCGCCATAGCCCATCAGCTGGCTGACGGGCGACAGGAACAGCAGCACCAGCACGGCAAACACCAACGACAGTGACCCCACCGTAATCAGCGTGGTGCCATAGACGGTCTCCGAGTCGGTGTGCGTCTTGTTGGTGAAACGGAAATAGGTGGTCTCCATACCGAACGTCAGCAACACCAGCACCAACGCCACATAGGCATAGATGTTGGTGATGATGCCATAACCACCGCTGGCGGCAGACAGCTGTGCCGTATAGAGCGGCACGAGCAGATAGTTCAGAAAACGGCCAATGATGCTCGACAGACCGTAAATGGCGGTATCCTTGAAGATGGTAGTTAGCTTTCCCATTGTTTTTTATTTTTTCTAGGAGGTCCTAGGTTTTCCTAGGATATCCTAGGTCTTCCTAGGAGGTCCTAGGATTTACCCAAAAAAGAAATAACATATCGCAATCGCTGCAATGACGCCAGCCAGGTCGGCCAGCAAGCCACAACTTACCGCGTGGCGGGTGTTCTTGATGCCTACCGAGCCGAAGTACACAGCCAGGATGTAGAACGTGGTGTCCGTCGACCCCTGGAAGATGCACGACAATCGACCCACGAACGAGTCGGCCCCGTAGTTGGTCATGGCGTCGACCATCATACCGCGGGCTCCCGATCCTGAGAGGGGTTTCATCAAGGCCGTAGGCATAGCGTCGACCCACTGGGCATTGACGCCCGTCAGCTCTACGCACCAGCGCATACCGCCAATCAGCATATCCATCGCCCCTGAGGCGCGAAAAACGCCGATTCCAACGAGGATGGCCACCAGATAGGGAATGATGCGGACTGCCGTCGTGAAACCGTCCTTCGCACCCTCGATGAAGGCATCGTAGACGTTCACTTTTTTGCGCACGCCTGCCAAGATGAATCCACAGATGATGGTCATCAGCAGGATGTTGGCAACGGTGGTGCTCACCTTGTTCATCGCGTCGGGCGACAACTGCGAGAAGCCCCAAATGATGCCAGCAACTACCAGACAGGCTCCACCCAGTGTCAACAGCATGGTCTTGTTGATCAGGTTGATGCGCTGATAGAGCGAGGTGACGATGATGCCTGCCAGCGTCGAGAAGAACGTCGCCAGCAGGATAGGGATGAAGATATCCGTAGGCTGGGCGGCACCCAACTGAGCTCTGTAGACCATGATGCTGACAGGGATGAGCGTCAGTCCACTGGTGTTCAGCACCAGGAACATGATCATCGGGTTCGACGCCGTATCCTTCTTCTGGTTCAGCTCCTGCATCTGCTCCATCGCTTTCAGGCCAAGGGGCGTAGCGGCATTGTCGAGTCCCAGCATGTTGGCGGCAATGTTCATGAAGATAGAGCCCGTGACGGGGTGACCTTTGGGAATGTCAGGAAACAGCTTGGTGAACACGGGCGACAGCACGCGGGCCAGCACATTGACCACGCCGCCCTTCTCGCCAACCTTCATCACACCCAGCCAGAGCGACAGCACTCCCGTCAACCCCAGCGAAATCTCAAAGGCAGTCTTCGACGACGAGAACGTGGAATCCATCATCGCAGGAAACACCTCGAAGTCGCCCCAAAACACCAGCTTCACGGCAGCAATCACAAACGCCACCAGGAAAAATGCTATCCAGATATAATTTAAAACCATAGTCAAAATTAATTTTTAGGGTTGTTAGGGGTGGTAGGGGAGTTAGGGGTGTTAGGTTGGTTAGGTTGGTTAGGGTCATCATCCCTACCAAACCTACCCGACCTAATTGACCTACTATCCCTACCTTCCCTACTAAACCTACCATCCCTACTCTCCCTATATTCCAGTCTCCTTCTAAATCTCTGCTCTTTTACGCCGCCTTCCGTCAGGAATTTCCTGTTGATATAGGCAATATACCCTTGCAACATCGCCAATGCCTGATAGATGACAATTAGTGCTATGTTTGCAATATCCTCGTCACTGCGTCCTTCTATCTGGCGCATGTAATACGCAGAGTCGTTATGTTTCTTAAACAACGGCACGCAAGCCCGATACTTCGCATTGTCCTGAGCCCACATCTCCAAACCGTTCATGCGAAGATAGTCCTGAAAGTCCTCTTTCAGCTCTTCCAGACTGCCCTTCGCAATCACCGTCAGTTTATGTTCGCTCTCTGTAGAGCCCTCAGCGTCACTATAGCCTTCTACGATGTTTTGCTTGCCGGAACGAGCCGCTTGTTGCATTTGGTCGACAGTGCGGTCGTGGCCCCTATCCATGAAGTGGGCCACAAAATAAGCAGTGATGTCAAACACGCATACTGCCTTCTGATAAACCTTCAGCGACTTATATCCGTCAATTTTTCTTTGTTCGTCGGCCATAATCTTTGCAAAGGTAGTGCAAACCGAATGAAAAACCAAATATTTTTGGGTTTTTCTGAGGTGAAGCCTACTTTCGACCGAAGGTCAAAGGTAAACATTTATTTCTTCACGACCAAATTATTGCCAAAAAAAGAGCGGTTGCATCGCGCAACCGCCCCTTCCTCATTATATAAAATCAAAGTATTTGATATCAAATTACTCGTTTCTTGTAATACGGTCGAAGTAGAGAGCATTCGCACCAGATGGGGTGAATTCGCCCGTGCCCGTCGTTACCCAAGTCTCAAAGTTAGAGTAAGCACGCTTGATGTTAGCATACTCGTCAACCCAATTGGTGGTTGTCTGGGTAACAAACTTACCAGCAGGCTCACCAACAACAGCAGTAATCTCTACCCACTTCTCTACACCGTCAACCTTCTTCTTCACGAAAAGCTTAATATCTGCGTTAGAAGTGTAGGTCTTGTTCTCGAGCGTCAAGGGAACAGGATCGACTTCAGGGCCAGCTCCTGTATTAACCATATCCTTAGGTCCTACGTTAAATGCATCGTGTACCTCATAACCACCAACTACTTCACCGTTAACGAGTTGACCACCAACGTTCAGAGGCAATGTACCACCAGCTGCCTGCAGCAAAATATAAGCCTTGTCGTTTTCGATAGCATAGTCGAACACAACGTCGTTGAAGTCCCAGTCAGAGCTGTTATTAACGCTCAAGTCCTCAGCCATAATTCGACCAGTGTAATTTCTTCCTTTTTCTTTTGCGGGGCTAATACGAACAATCCAGTCGGTATAGTTGTTATCGCCAACATAATGTTGTTGACCATACCTGTAACCTTTAAAGGTGATATTCTTAACTTTGGTTGTACCATTATCTGCCTTTAATTTATCCTGTAATTCCGAAGAAGAAACGTCATTATAGAAACCGTTGTAATTCCAGTTCACATTATCCTGCCAATATCCTGCATCAGGATTCTGATCTGTTGCTTGGCTTCTCCATACAGAACATGTGCCATATGACGTTTCTGCAGCCTGTTCTTCTGCTGTGTAACCTTTTTCGAAGTCGAAGCATACATAATAGAAGCCTTTCAATGAAGAATGAATCTTTTCACCCGGAACAATGATATACTTCTCGCTCATATGTGAGCCGTCGCTATTAATATAACGGAAACTCAAAGTGCCGCTTTCTATCATCAGTGTTCTACCGCCTTCGCCACCTTCTTTATAGTTAGTGTTATTTGCAGCGTTGAAATTGTTGCAGTGAGTCCATTCGCCAGCCTTTTCCAAAATATCCAGCTTGTCCATGTGGCCACCGCCAACAGTAGTGGTTTTTGCTCCGTTCTGGTCGGGATAAGATTCGCTGGCGGGAGCCTTAACACCAGTGGCATTTGCATCTGATTTGCCATTCCAAATTTGAGTTACCCAATACTGTGTGAAAGTAATCTGGTCAACTTTCTCAACATTGTTTTTGTCATTAACATAGTTGAAAACCAAGTTCTTTTCTTCAACAGTAACCGGAGCATCGTATTCAAGGTTGAAACCTTGGGGTTTAGCCATATGCCACAGGTTTCCCTGTACATTGTAAGTACGTGTGAACGCACGGGTAGAAGCACCGAAACCCCAGTTCTGGTTAGCTGCGGGTTTACCGAACTCAGCAATAAACTTAGCATCGTACTCAGCCTTCACCACCTGCTCCGGGGTGTAGGTCTCAAAGTCGTGATTCGAGCAAGCTGCGAATGCGACAGCTGCGAATCCAATCATCAAATACTTTTTCATAAGATTTAAATTAATTAATACGTTATTTAGTTGAACTTATTTTCGAAAAGGTGCTG
>JAEEVW010000009.1 GCA_016291085.1 Prevotella sp. | reverse complement strand
AGGTGGCCGATTACTCGACCACCATGCTTTACAACGTACTGACTGTCAGGAACTTATTGCCAGCTTGTTTTAAGCGGTTGCAGGGCCAACTCCTGCGATTGACAACCTTGCGTTGTCGGGATGAGGCGACTCGAACGCCCGACCCCTACGTCCCGAACGTAGTGCGCTACCAACTGCGCTACATCCCGAATGGTTTTTAAACCGGGTGCAAAGGTACTGCAATTTTTTGAATTACGTGCAGTTTTAAGGGAAAAAATTTGTTGTTACGCCAAAAAACAAGTAACTTTGACTTCGTCGAAGGTACTTTCACTCGAAAAAGCTCAAAAACTTTTGGCTTTTTCCTCGTTTATTCGTACCTTTGCAAGCGAAACTAATCGAAATGAAACAAATATTACTATTCGTATTGTGTCTGCTGACATCGCTGTCCAGTCGTGCGCAACACGTTATCCTGGTGGAAAAGGGTAGCGCAGAGAGTCTGCTGGCAGCTATCAAGGAGGCCGGCACGCGTAATTACGACCGCGACTCCGAGCGGCTTTTCATTTTGATTCCCGACGGCTATTACGACTTGGGCGAGAAGACGCTGACGCGCGTGGCGGGCAACAACATCGCTATTATCGGGCAGAGCATGGAGGGTACGATTATCAGGAATGCGCCGGACACCAAGATAGAGAGCATCAGCAAGACGGCCGTGCTGCAGAACCGCGGTAAGTGCAACTACTATCAAGACCTGACGCTGAAGAACGACCTGGACTACTATGCGTGTGAGCCTGACGGACGGGCGGTGTGCATGCAGGACAAGGGCCTGCGCACGGTGTATAACCGGGTGCGGATGCTGTCGTATCAGGATACCTTCTATTCGGATAATGAACAGTGCCAGCACTATTTCCAGGATTCGGAGATTCACGGCACGATAGACTTTATCTGCGGTGCTGGTGACGTGTGGTTCGAGCGCTGCAAGATTGTGACGGAGAAGCGCACGCTGGACGGATCGGGCAACAACATCATTGCGGCACCACGCACATCAGACACCAAGTGGGGATATGTGTTTAACCGCTGTACGATAGAAAACGACGTGTCGGAATTCTACTACGGCCGGTCGTGGCATACGAATCCTACCTGTGTGTGGCTTTACACGACGCTGCTTACTCCCGAAAAGCTGTTGCCGACGCGCTATGATCCAGAGGGCATGAAGGTGTCGAAATGCTACTTCAAGGAATACGGTACGATGGATGCCAAGGGTCGCGATATCACGCCGAAGACGAATGTGGTGACCTTTACGCTGAGAGACCATACGCAGCCCTTTGATGCCGAGACCATCATGACGCTCGAGGAACTGCAGCGGTACAAGGTGGACAACGTCTTCACGGAGTGGCATCCGGTGGAGTTGTTAAAGAGATTGGAGAAACAAAGCTGCAGGCTGAAGAAACAATACTTGGAAAAGTAAAAAGGTAAAAAAGTAAAAAAGTAAAAAAAGCGATGAGACGATATATATATGATATGGGGCAAAGGTGGGTGAAAATTCTTTTAACTCTTTACCTTTTTATTCTTTTACCCTTTGTTGGCTATGCGCAGCAGGTGATAACGGTGGAACAGGGCAATGCAAAGAGTCTGTTGGATGCTATCAATCTGGCTAATAAGACGAACGCAGAGAAGACGGCCCCGCGGCTGTATATCCTGATACCCGACGGGCTGTATGACTTGGGCGAGACGGTGCTGACGAAGATTACGGGTCACCGCATTGCACTGATAGGACAGAGCATGGAGGGTACCATCATACAGAATAAGCCCGACGTGAAGAACGAGGGTATCAGTAAGACGGCCATCTTCCAGAACCGCGGTACGGATAACTACCTGCAGGACCTGACGCTGAAGAATGCGCTGGACTACTATGGTGCAGGATCGGCAGGTCGCGCCGTAACGCTACAGGATAAAGGTACGCGAACCATTTGTAACCGTGTGCGCCTGCTGTCGTATCAGGATACGTACTTCAGTGACAACGACCTGAGTCAGTTCTACTTTCAGGACTCGGAGATTCACGGTACGGTGGATTTCATCTGCGGTGACGGCGATGTGTGGTTCGAGCGCTGCAAGATCGTGACTGAGAAACGCACGGTCGATGGCAGTGGACGCAACGTGATAGCGGCTCCGAAGACGTCGAAGACGGCGTGGGGCTATGTGTTCAATCGCTGTACGGTAGAGAATGTCGTGTCGAACTTCGAATATGCCCGCGGCTGGAACGGTACGCCCCACTGCATCTGGCTCCACACCACGCTGCTGTCGCCTGAAAAGCTGAACCCGACACGTTTCGACTGGCGTGGCATGAATACCGTGAAGAACGATTTCCAGGAATACGGTACGATGAATGCCGAAGGGCGCAACATAACCCCTGCGACGAACGTGGTTACCTTCAAAATGACGCGAAAGAAACAGGAGAATGGTCAGGAGACGGTAACGACGCAAAGCATGACGGCAGAGACCATCATGACGGAAACGAGGGCGGTACGGTATACGATAGACAATGTGTTTGGTGACTGGCAGCCCGACCGCACGTTGCAAGCGATAGAAAAGAAAGCCCGAAAACTAATGAAGCGCCTACAGTAGGCGCTTCAATTCGTTAATCTCGTCTTCTGTCGTTGCCCACGAGGTGACGAAACGACAGATGGTGCGATGGCCCTCAGCCTGTCCCCAGTGGGTGAAGTCCATCTTCGCGGCCAGTTCCTCGACCTTGGCATCGGGCAGGATGACGAACTGCTGGTTGGTGGGTGAGTCGAGCCAGAACTCGTAACCCTTCTCCTGGAAGATGCGCTTCATCTTCATGGCCATGTCGATAGCGTGGCGTGCGAGCTTAAAGTACAGGTCGTCGGTGAACAATGCCTCGAACTGGAGTCCGATGAGGGCTCCTTTTGCAATGACGGCACCGTGCTGCTTCTGAATGGAGAAGAAATGCTTGTGGGCCTGACGGTTGGTGAAGACCACGGCCTCGCCGCAGAGGGCACCAATCTTCGTGCCACCGATGTAAAACACGTCGCAGTGGCGTGCCAGATAGGGTAGGGTGATGTCGCACCCGTCGGCCATCAAACCATAGCCCAGACGAGCTCCATCGATATAAAGCGGTATGTCGTAACGGCGACAAACCTGATAGATGTCGTCGAGTTCCTTAGCAGAATAGAGCGTGCCGAGTTCGGTGGGGAAGGTAATGTAGACCAGTCCAGGGTGTACGGCATGATCCTTATTGCCGTCATGCATGTAGTCGTCGAGGTACTTGTCGAGCACACGGGCCTCCATCTTGCCAAGGGTGTCAGCGATGGTGATAATCTTGTGCTCGGTGAACTCGACGGCACCAGCTTCATGGACGTTGATATGGCCAGAGCCGACACAGATGACGCCCTCGTACTGATAGAGCATGGAGTCGATGGTGGTGGCGTTGGTCTGTGTGCCACCCGTCAGGAAGAAGATCTGCGCATCAGGCATGCCAATAGCCTCGCGGATGCGGTCCTTAGCGCGCTCGGAGAACTCGTCGAAGCCATAGGGTGTCGGTTTGGCATCGTTGTAACGCACCAGGTTTTCGAGCACCTTAGGATGAGCTCCGTTATTGTAGTCGCACTCAAAGGAAATCATAAGGCTTCGAGCATACGTTTGATGACAACAGAACAGCTGATTTCGCGGTTGGCAGCCTCGGGGATGACGATGGAGTTCTTTGACTCGATGACGTCGTCGGTGACGATGAGGTTGCGGCGTACGGGCAGACAGTGCATGAACTTACCGTTGTTGGTCCATGACATATGTTCGGTGTCGACAGTCCACGAGCGGTCCTCGCAGGTAATCTTACCATAGTCGGCAAGATTCGTCACACCGGGATTCGACCAGTTCTTGGCATAGATGAAGTCGGCGCCCTCGAAGGCTTTGCGCTGGTCGTATTCCACGCGAGCATTACCAACGAACTGTGGGTCGAGCTCGTAGCCCTTGGGGTGGGTAATGACGAAATCGACATCAGCGGCATTCATCCACTGGGCAAACGAGTTGGGAACGGCCTGTGGCAAGGCACGGCAGTGAGGAGCCCAGGTCAGGACGACCTTGGGTTTGGCAACTGCAGAACCGTTGCCCACAGAACGCTTCCAATATTCCTCGATGGTGATGAGGTCGGCGAAGGCCTGCAGGGGATGTACGGTGGCTGTCTCCATAGCGAAGACAGGGCGGCCAGAGTACTTGATGAACTGCTGGAGCACGGTCTCAGCATAGTCGTATTCACGGTCGGTGAGACCAGCAAAGGAACGTACTCCGATGAGGTCGCAGTAGCAGCCCATGACGGGGATGGCCTCGAGCAGGTGTTCTGACTTGTCGCCATCCATGATGACGCCACGCTCGGTTTCAAGTTTCCAGGCACCGGCATTGACGTCAAGCACAATGACATTCATACCGAGGTTCATGGCGGCTTTCTGGGTCGACAGACGCGTGCGCAGGGAGTTATTGAAGAAGATCATCATCAGGGTCTTGTTGCGGCCCAGATGCTGATATTTGAAACGGTCGTTTTTAATCTCGAATGCTTCGGCCATCGCCTTGTCCAGCGGACCGATATCCTGTACGTTGATAAATGATTTCATATTCTGTTCTTTTTTTCGTTATTACGTTATAACGTTCTTCCGTGATTCCGGAAATCCGTCAATCCGAAGCTACGGCCTTGTTTGGCCTTCGCCCTCGATAATCCATTTATAGGTGCATATCTCCTCGAGAGCCATCGGACCACGAGGACCAAGTTTCTGCGTGGAGATGCCTATCTCGGCTCCGAGCCCGAACTGGGCACCATCAGTAAACGACGTGGGGGCGTTCCAATAGACGCAGGCGGCATCGACATGCGCCTGGAAGCGACGTGCCGTCTGTTCGTTCTGCGTGATGATGGCCTCGCTGTGGCCAGAGCCGTGCTGGTCGATATGCGCCAATGCCTCGTCGAGTGACGCAACGGTGCGGATGGCCATTTTGTAGTCCATGAATTCCGTGCCAAACGACTCCGTTGTAGCAGGCTGTAGGAGGATGGCGGGATAATGGCCTGTGAGCAACTGATAGGCTGGCCCGTCGGCATAGAGTGTCACCTTGTGGTCGAGCAGGGGTTTTACTAACTCGATGAGGTCGCCCAGACGCTTCTCGTGGATGATGAGGCAGTCGAGGGCGTTGCATACCGAGACGCGACGCGTCTTGGCATTGCAGATAATCTTCTTGCCCATCTCCAGGTCGCCTTCTATATCAAAATAGGTGTTGACAACGCCAGCGCCCGTCTCGATAACGGGGATGCGTGCAGTGTCGCGCACGAAATCGATGAGACGACGTCCGCCACGCGGAATGCAGAGGTCGATATAGCCCACGGCATTAAGCATCTGTCCTGTGGCCTCATGAGTGGCAGGCAACAATGTGACGACATCGAGATTGACACCGAAGCGTTCCAGTACTTCGTGGATGAGGTCGACGCTGGCCTGATTGGAGAGGTCGGCATCGGAACCGCCTTTCAAGACGCAGGCATTGCCCGTTTTGAAACACAACGAGAAGACGTCGTAGGTAACGTTGGGACGAGCCTCGTAGATCATGCCGATGACGCCAAAGGGCACAGAGACGCGGTGCAGGCGCAAACCATTAGGTAGGGTTTTCTCCTTGGTGATATGTCCTAACGGTGAGGGCAGGCTGGCCACGTTGCGCATGTCAGAGGCAATGTCATCGAGACGCTTCTCGGTCAGTTGCAGACGGTCGTAGAGTGGATTCTTCTTGTCCATCTTCGCCAAGTCCTGGCTGTTGGCCACGAGGATGCGCTCCTTGTAGTCGATGATGGCATCGGCCACCGCATTCAGTATCTCGTTACGCTGTTCGTCGGTAAGCAGGGCGAGTGTCTTGCTGGCACGCTTGACCTGCTTGAATGTTTCAGTCAATTCCATAAGGTATGAATTCTGTATGTGGTACGTTTTGTTTGTTTTCAATAAGGTCGACGAGGATGTTTTCGCGTTCGCCATTGGCAATGATGACGCGGATGCCCGTCTTCTGTACTTTCTGGGCGGTGGTGTACTTAGAGTGCATGCCGCCACGACCGAAGGCACTCTTCTCTTCCTTGATATACTGCGAGAGGTCGGTGTTGGGAGCCACCTCAGGGATAATCTTCGATTCTGGGTCGTCGGGGTGCCCGTCGTAGATGCCATCGATGTTGGAGAGCAGGATGAGCGTCTCGGCCTGCATCATCTGGGCGATGAGCCCTGAGAGTTCGTCGTTATCGGTGAACATCAGCTCAGTGACGCTCACGGTATCGTTCTCGTTGACGATAGGCAGGACGTCGTTCTCGAGCATGACCTTCATACAGGCCTGCTGGTTGCGGTACTGCTCGCCAGGCTCGAAATTCTCCTTCATGGTGAGCACCTGCCCGATGTGGATGCCAAACTCGCGGAACAGGTCGTAGTAAAGACCTACGAGCTTTACCTGCCCTACGGCGCTGTAAAGCTGTCGCTGTTCGACGCTGTCGAGCGAGTGGTCGACGGTGAGTTCCCTGCGTCCACAGGCCACAGCACCCGACGAGACGAGGATGACCTCGATGTCGTGACGACGGAGCCACGCCACTTGGTCGACGATGGCCGACACGCGGGTGACGTCCAGTTTTCCGTCCTTACGCGTCAGTACGTTGGAACCTATTTTAATGACTATTCTTCTTTTCATAAGACGTCCTTGATATGATCTATTTCCGGCTCAGCGCCAATGGTGCCTACGACGGTGATGATGTCGAGTCGCACGTCGCCGTTGATGCGGCGATATTTGATGTAGTGGTTCATCGCACTTTGCAGGCTTTGAAGCTTCTGATGGTCTACAGCCTCCTCGGGGTCGCCAAAAAGACGGTTGCGACGGGTCTTGACTTCAATAAACACGATGGTGCCGTCTTTGTCAGCGGCAATGATATCGATATCGCGGTGTCCCGACTTCCAGTCGCGCTCTACGATGGTGTAGCCCTTGCGCTGCAGATAGTCGGCAGCACAGTCTTCGCCCCATTTGCCTAACTCGTTATGCGCCGCCATTACTTCTCAGCATCTTTGTTGCGGATTTCCACACGACGGATCTTTCCCGAGATGGTCTTGGGCAGTTCGTCGACGAATTCTACAATGCGCGGATATTTATAGGGAGCAGTGACCTTCTTGACGTGCTGTTGCAACTCCTTCACAAGGTCGTCGCCAGCCTTATCTTTCCACTCCTTGCCGAGTACGACGGTGGCCTTGACTACCATACCGCGGATATCGTCGGGAACACCCGTGATGGCACACTCCACCACGGCGGGGTGAGTCATCAGGGCAGATTCTACCTCAAACGGACCGATGCGATAGCCTGACGACTTGATGACGTCGTCGATGCGGCCCTCGAACCAGTAGTATCCGTCCTCGTCGCGCCAAGCCATGTCGCCAGTGTGGTAGACGCCATCGTGCCAAGCCTCGCGGGTCTTTTCTTCATCACGGTAGTAGCCCTTGAAGAGTCCGATGGGTTTCTTGTCGCCTACACGAATCACGATCTCTCCCTTTTCACCATCTTCACAACTGGTGCCGTCGGCGCGCAGCAAGTCAATGTCGTATTGCGCATTGGGAATACCCATACTGCCGGGCTTGGGTTCCATCCAAGGGAAGGTACCCAAGGTCATCGTGGTCTCCGTCTGTCCGAAGCCTTCCATCATCTTGATGCCAGTCTTTTCCTTGAACTTGTCGAAGACGGCGGGGTTCAGAGCCTCGCCAGCTGTACAGCAGTACTCTAGTGATGATAGGTCGTACTTCGACAGGTCTTCACGAATCATAAAGCGATAAATGGTGGGAGGAGCACAGAAACTCGTCACCTTGTATTTCTCAATCTGTCGCAGCAGGGTGTCGGCATTGAACTTCTCGTGGTCGAATACGAACACTGTTGCTCCAGCAAACCACTGGCCGTAGAACTTACCCCAGACAGCCTTGCCCCAGCCAGTGTCAGCTACCGTCAGATGCAGTGAACCTTCGTGCAGGTTGTGCCAAAAGACACCCGTTGTCAGATGGCCCATGGCATAAAGGTAGTCGTGAGCCACCATCTTCGGCTCGCCACTGGTGCCACTGGTGAAGTACATCAGCATGGTGTCGTCGTTTTCGTTGACGAAGGCCGGCTTTTTGAACTTCGGAGCCTGTTGCCATTCGCTTTGCCAGTCGTGGAATCCTTCGGGAATGGGCTTGCCGTGATCGGTGACGGTGATATACTGCTTCACCATTGGACTCTCGGGCATGGCAGCTTGAATCTGACTTACGACATAGGCGTCGTCCACACAGATGATGGCTTTTACCGAGGCGCGGGTGTTGCGGTAGATGATATCCTTCTTTGTCAACATGTGGGTGGCGGGAATGACGATAGCACCAATCTTATGCAGTGCCAGCATGATAACCCACCACTCGTAGCGACGCTTCAGGATGAGCATCACGGGGTCGTTCTTGCCAATACCGAGCGACATCAGGTAAGAGGCAGCCTGATCGGTCTGCTCCTTCAACTGGACAAAGGTTGTGCGAATCTCCTCACCCTGATCGTTGGTCCAGAGAATGGCCAGTCCATCGGGCTTTTCCTCCGCCCAGGCGTCCATCACGTCGTAGGCGAAGTTGAAGTTCTCGGGGATGATGAACTTCAGGTTTTTATTATAATCCTCCACAGACGTGAATGTCGTCTGCTTTAAAAATCTATTCAGGAGACCCTCCCCCTGCCCCTCCCTGTTTGGGAGGGGAGTAGATACTCCTTGAAATTCTGTTTCCTTTTCCATATAGCTCTTATTAATTGTTTGTAATTGCTCCCCTCCATACAGGGAGGGGTTGGGAGTGGGTCTCTTATTCCACAGTAAATGCCAGGAACTTCACTGGTTTGTCGCCTACGGCGAGCATACCATGCGGTTTGGTGGAGTCGAAATAGATGCTGTCGCCCTCTTCAAGTACCATCGTCTTACCACCGATGTACAGTTCCATAGCACCTTCAAGCACGAGGTTGAATTCCTGACCGGGGTGCGTGTTCTTGTAGATGGTGCGAGCGCCTGGCTTGGGTTCTACGGTGACGATAAATACGTCGGCCTTATGGTTGACGAAACCGCCCACGAGTGACTGGTATTTGTACGCTTTTGTACGCTCGATGGACATACCCTGTCCCTTGCGTGTTACATAGTATGATTTCATATGGGGAGCCTCGGCAAAAATCAATTCTTCTGTCGACACACCATACTTGCGTGCAATCTTCATCAGGTTCGAGATGGTAATATCCAACTCGCCAGCCTCTATCTTCTCGTATTTCTCTGGGTCGATGCCAATGGTTTCTGCCATCTCGCTGACAGGAATGTCCAGCACGTCGCGTAATCCGCGAAGGCGTTCGCCTATTTGTTTCAGTTGTTCGTCCATAACTTCTTAACTTCTTTAACTTCTCTAACTTTTTTAACTCCTTTCATTATTTTGCTCCTGCCTTCAAGCCTTTAATTACGCTTGAGGTGAAACCATTATGTTCCATCTCGTTGAGACCCTTGATGGTCACACCGCCAGGGGTTGTCACCAGGTCGATGGCGGCTTCGGGATGCAGTCCTGTCACTTCGAGCAGGGTGACAGCCCCTTTCATGGTTTGCATCACAATCTGCTTGGCATCGTCAGCCTTAAAACCGAGTTCTACACCACCTTCTGATGCTGCACGGATGTAGCGCATGGCATAGGCAATGCCGCATGATGCCAGCGTAGTGCCGGCTCCCAAGTGCTGTTCGTCGGTGATGATGGAATGGCCCATGGTGTCGAAGAGTTCCTTCACCTGGGTAACCTGCTGTGCGTCCGCCACTACGGGGGCGATGAATGTCATAGACTCCAGTTGTGCAATGGCGATGTTGGGAATAACCAGGAACGTGGGAATCATCTTCCCTTCCTTCGTCATCCACTCCTTGATGCTGTCCGACTTCACTCCTGCTGCCACGACGACAAGCATCTGCTGGTCGTAATCCATCACATCGCGGATACCTGTCAGCACTTGTTCTACGAGCCAGGGTTTCACGACGACACAGACGATGTCGGCACCCTGTGCTGCCAACTGGTTGCTGGGCGTAGCCGTGACTCCCATGTCGGCAAACTTGTCACGCATCGGACGTGAGGGGTCTGCTACGCAGATATCTTCGTTCTGAATAAAATCTCCTTTGATAAGTCCTTCCACCATGGCTCCACCCATGGCTCCGGCTCCGATTACTGATATTTTCATATGGCTAATACCTTTTTAAATTTCTCAATAAATGCGTCGGCCTCGGCCTTTGTCAGACAGAGCGGGGGCAACAGACGAAGTGTGTTCTGTCCGGCACAGCCTGTGAAGCAGTGCTCCTGATAAATCAGTGGCTGGCGTACGTCCTTGTGGGGAATGTCGAGCTCGATACCAATCATCAGACCACGTCCACGAACATCCTTGATATGAGGACTGTCAATCTTCTTAATTTGTTCTATCAGATAATCACCCACCTCGCGAGCATTCTCCACCAGGTTCTCTTTCTCGAATACGTCGAGCACAGCCAGTGCTGCAGCACATGCCAAATGGTTGCCACCAAACGTGGTGCCCAGCTGACCATATACGGGTTCGAAATCGGGACTAATCAGAACGGCACTCATGGGGAAACCGTTGGCGATGCCCTTGGCCACTGTGATAATGTCGGGTTTGATACCCAGCCACTGGTGGGCAAAGAACTTGCCGCTTCGTCCGTAACCGCATTGTATCTCGTCGCAAATCAGTGTGGCACCAAAACGCTTGCAGGCGTATGCCAGTTTCTGGGCAAAGTCGGGAGTTGCCATCTGAATGCCGCCCACACCCTGGATGCACTCCAGAATGACTGCTGCCACACCGCCACGCGACAGTTCGCGAATCCAAGGCTCAATATCGTTCAATGGTAGGAAGCGCACATGGTGGTTGTCGTTGATAGGCGCCACAATCTTCGGATTGTTGGTCACCTCGACAGCCAGCGACGTACGTCCGTGGAAGGCATGTTCACACGACAGGATGCGCTGGGCCGTGGGATTCTTGAACGATGCCAGCTTTAGTGCATTCTCGTTGGCCTCGGCACCGCTGTTGATGAGAAACAGCAGGTAGTCCTCGTATCCACTGATCTTTCCCAGTCGCTCGGCCAACTGTTGCTGTAACTTGTTGATTACTGAATTGGAGTAGAAACCAATCTGTCCCAACTGCTCCGTCACCTTCTGGATATAGTGCGGATGGGAGTGTCCAATGGAAATTACTGCGTGGCCACCATACAGGTCCAGGTATTCCTGACCCTTATCGTCCCATACTTTACAGCCCTGTCCCTTCACGATGTTGACGTCGAACAGGGGATATACGTCGAATAACTTCATAATCGTTGCGTCCTTTATATAAATAGGTACATAAAACGGTGCAAAGGTACTATATTTATTCGATAAAATGCAATTTCCTATTATTTTTTTTGCAAAATAACACCTTTTAATGCATAAACATGCAGAAAAGTCGTTTTATATTTGGTTTTCTTCTTATTTAATCGTAACTTTGCAGGTTAGATGAAGCAAGTAAGACCCAAAAAGAATCTTGGTCAACATTTCTTGGTTGACCTGAATATCGCCAAACGCATTGCCGATACGGTGGACGAGCCGTATCAGGAGCTACCTGTTCTGGAGGTAGGTCCCGGTATGGGTGTGATGACGCAGTATCTGGTGAAGAAACCCCGTCCGCTGAAGGTGGTGGAGATCGACCGCGAGAGTGTGGCTTATCTGAAAGCGACACTCTTCCTAGATGCGCCTGAACCTCCAATCATCGAAGGCGACTTCCTACGCATGGATCTGACAAAGGTCTTCGACGGACAGCAGTTTGTGCTGACGGGCAATTATCCTTACGACATATCGTCGCAGATATTCTTTAAGATGATCGACAATCGCGACCTGATACCCTGCTGTACGGGCATGATTCAGCATGAGGTCGCCCTGCGCATGGCGTCGAAACCCGGAACGAAAGCATACGGCATCCTGTCGGTTCTGATTCAGGCGTGGTACGATGTTGAGTATCTTTTTATGGTCGACGAGACGGTGTTCAATCCGCCTCCCAAGGTGAAGAGTGCCGTTATCCGTATGGTGCGTAACGAGGTGCAGCACCTCGGGTGTGACGAGGATTTGTTTAAAAGGGTGGTCAAGACGGCGTTCAATCAGCGTCGCAAGATGCTGCGTGTCAGTTTGAAGCAGATGCTGAGTGACGAGGCCCTCCAGATGATAGCCGATTCGCCCTTCGCAACCCTGCGTCCTGAACAGCTTTCCATCGAACGATTTGTAGAGTTGACAAATTTGGTAGAAAAAGCGCTGTGTTCGGACACAAAATGATTGTGTGCGAACACAATTACTTGATTTGTATCAAGAAGAAGCCACTTTTTTACGAAAAATGGGTACTAATCCATTGCCATGTGCGGATTAGTCCGTACCTTTGCATCGTCTTCAATAAGGAGTTAGTAATTAAAGGTAAAAGATTTCAGGAAAGATTTAAATCGACAATAGCGATTGGTTCGATTAAGGTAAGTAAAAAAGAGATTGATTTAGGATAACAACGACGTCGGGAGACGCACTTTTTCATAGAATTAGGTTTTTAGTTATTGATAGTTAGAAATAGCCCGCAGATGTGATGTCTGTGGGCTGTTTCTATTTTGGCCGTTCTGTTGTCGATATGAAAAGCCTAATGCTTTTTATCCAAGTGTTTCTTTTTCCACTTCCACGGGTTCATGGAGGAAGATCTGAGCTTGTTCCTTGAATTTATCTGTGTTTTCTGTCGTCAGGTAGTGCACATTCCCTCCTTGCGTACAGCATTTCTCTATCTCAGGATGACGTTCGAAATAGTGTTGCAGTGATTCTGCCACATATTCCCCCTGCGAAATGATGCGGATGCCTCGTGGGATGTATTTGTGAATCTTGGGCAACAGCAACGGATAGTGCGTACAGCCCAAAATGATGGTGTCGATATCAGGGTCTTGACGCAGCAACTGGTCGATGCGCTTCTTCACGAAATAATCGGCTCCAGGAGAATCTGCTTCATTGTATTCCACCAAAGGCACCCAGAACGGACAGGCTACACCCGTTACCTGAATGTCTGGGCACAGCTTATGGATTTCCAGATTGTACGACTCGCTCTTGATGGTTCCCTCTGTGGCAAAGATGCCAACGTGGCGCGAGTGGGTCAACGAACCGATGATCTCTGCTGTAGGACGGATGACGCCCAAGACCCTGCGGTTGGGGTCTAACTGGGGCAGGTCGTTCTGCTGAATGGAGCGTAACGCCTTGGCAGAAGCGGTGTTACAGCCTAATATGACGAGGTGGCAACCCCGTTCGAATAGTCGGGTGACAGCCTGACGGGTGAACTCATAAACCACATCGAACGAACGCGTGCCATAGGGCGTACGGGCATTATCACCCAAATACAGATAGTCGTATTGGGGTAATAGCTGGCGAATGGCGTGCAGAATGGTCAGTCCGCCATAGCCGCTGTCGAAAACACCGATGGGACCAGGAACGCTGGGCAGAGTCATCATGAAAATGTCGGGTTTTATTTTAACAATGCCGCCTTGACTTCTTCCGTCACGTCTTCACCCATTTCCGGGTTCAGCCAAGGAAGGGCATCGGCATCCGTATTCAGAATGAAGGCATAACCGTGTTTCTGTCCTACTTGCTGCACGCAAATCTTCACCATCAGGTTGATGGATTCCATAAGCCGTGACTCCTGTTCGTTGAGGATGCGCAGTCCCTCGTTCTTGAAGGCGATATTCTTGTCGAGCATCTCCTGCAACTCGCTTTGGCGCTTCTGCAGAATGGTTTTGGGGAAATTCTTCTGGCCATCCAGGAACTCTTCGTATTTCTTGTTGAAGTCGTCCTCCACGCGCTTCATCTCGGCTTCATATGCACTATGCATTTGTGCCATTTGTTGCTGCATCTCAGCATATTCCGTCATCGACTGCCTTACTGAGTCGAAACTGAGATAACCGAACTTCATGGCTGTATTGCTTTCCTGTGCGTAGGTGGTCAGCCCCACCATGACCATCGCCATCATTACTATTACTTTCTTCATATTCTTTGCTTTCATTTTCTTTTTTTGACTCTGCAAAGTTACGACTATGTGGCCAAAATACCAAAAGAAAAAGCAATAAATTTGGCACTTTGCCTGTTTTTTTGTAAATTTGCCGCAGATATGGGAAAAATTATCGTAGCAGGCATTGGACCTGGCAGTAAGGAAGACATTACCCCCGCCGTACTCGAGGCAGTGCGCGAGGCTGATTGCATAGTGGGGTATAAGTATTATTTCCAGTTCGTGGAGGCTTACGTCAAGGAAGGTTGTGAGTGCATCGACACGGGCATGAAGAAAGAACGTGAACGTGCTGAACAGGCTTTCCTGTTGGCTGAACAAGGAAAGACCGTCGTGGTCATCTCTTCTGGCGACGCAGGCATCTATGGTATGGGTCCGCTGATTTATGAGATGCGGCGTGAGCGCCAGTCGGATATCGAGGTAGAAGTGCTTCCTGGTATTTCGGCTTTTCAGAAGGCTGCCTCTTTGTTGGGCGCACCCATTGGTCATGACCTGTGCATCATTTCGCTCTCCGACCTGATGACCCCCTGGGAAGTCATTGAGCGCCGCATCAAGGCAGCTGCTATGGGTGATTTTGTCACTGCTATCTATAATCCCAAATCGCACGGGCGTTACTGGCAACTCTATCGTCTCGTGGAACTCTTCCTTCAGGTGCGCTCCCCTGAGACCCCTGTCGGCTATGTCCGTCAGGCAGGTCGCGAGGAGCAGGAAATAAAGGTCACAACCCTTGGCGAGTTCGATCCTGAGGATATCGATATGTTTACTGTTGTTCTTATAGGTAATTCGCAGTCGTATCAATGGCAACCCCTCTCCAACTCCCCCGAGGGGGAGAGACCAGTGTTCATTACGCCTCGCGGATACTATCGCGAAGAGGCGGCGGCCGACGTAAAGCCCGGCCAACAGATTATGATGGAGTCGTTCCGAACCATTAAGGGTGAGCTCAAGCGGCAGGACTATCCCTTAGACCATCTGTGGGCATTGCTGCACGCTATTCATACCACTGCCGACTTCGATATGCAGCGCATTCTCTATACGGACGAGGGTGCTGTGGAGATACTATATAATAAGGTAAAGGACGGAACATTGAAGACCATTGTAACCGATGTGACAATGGTGACCAGTGGTATCCGTAAGGGCGCTCTCCAACGCCTGGGTATCGAGGCGAAGTGCTATCTGGGCGATCCTCGTGTGGCTGAGATGGCTTCCACACTGGGCATCACACGTACTCAGGCAGGTATCCGTCTGGCAGTTGAGGAACATCCCGATGCACTCTTTGCCTTTGGCAACGCTCCCACAGCACTCATGGAACTATGCGACCTGATTCGTAAAGGAAAAGCCAAACCCGCTGGCATCATTGCTGCTCCTGTGGGATTCGTACATGTTCGCGAATCGAAACACATGGTCAAGCCTTTCAAGGATATTCCCAAAATCATCGTCGAGGGTCGTAAGGGCGGAAGTAACCTTGCGGCAACCCTCTGCAACGCCATTCTGACGTTCGACGATGCCGCACAACTCAAACCTGGTCGCGACTTGTGATTTTAAACCACGAATTACACGAATTTCACGAATTGTTATGTTGCGCTTTATCGTCATTGGAATAACCGATCATCCGAACCCTTGGTTTCCACCAGAGGTGATGGAGATCATCAAGCAGGGTAGGGTGTTCTCGGGTGGCAAGCGCCATCATGAGATTGTGGCGCCGTTTCTGCCTGCTGATGCCGAATGGATAGATATCACCGTTCCCCTTGATGCTGTCTTCGAGCAGTATTGCTGTCTCAGCGACAAAATCGCTGAGCACACTATCATTGTCTTCGCCAGTGGCGACCCGCTGTTCTTTGGTTTTGCAAATACCATCAAACGGAAGATGCCCGAGGCGGAAGTTGTGGTTTATCCGACGTTTAACTCTTTGCAGATGCTGGCCCACCGACTGGTGATGCCCTATCACGATATGCGTATTGTCTCGTTGACAGGACGTCCTTGGCCAGAGTTCGATAAAGCACTCATCGAGCGGGTTGAGAAGATAGGTGTTCTCACCGACAAGGAACATACCCCTGCCACCATTGCTCAGCGGATGCTGGAATATGGCTATACCTATTATACGATGCACGTTGGCGAGCATTTAGGGAACCCAGAACTCGAAAAGGTGACTACGCTCACCCTCGAAGAAACCGCAAACAGGGATTTCTCAATGCCTAACTGTGTGATTCTCGATGGCAGAACCATCGAGGACACGAAGCATTTCGGTATCCCTGATTCTGAGTTCACGCTCCTTGATGGTCGCGAGAAGATGATTACCAAAATGCCTATCCGTTTGCTGACGCTTCAGGCCCTTGACCTGCCCCGTCGTCATGTGCTTTGGGATATCGGTTTCTGCACGGGCAGTATTAGCATCGAGGCCCGTTTGCAATTCCCACACCTTCAGGTTGAGGCCTTCGAGATACGCCCTGAGTGCGAGGCCATCATCCATGAGAATGCTCGTCGCTTTGGTGCCCCAGGCATCAATGTCCATATGGGAGACTTCCTTACAGTTTGTTGCGACTCAGTCGCAACATACGGGACACCCGACGCCGTCTTCATTGGCGGACATGGTGGCAGACTGAAGGAAATCATTGCCAAGGTACTTACCGTGTTGGCTCCTGGTGGCGTTATTGTGATGAACAGCGTGAAAGCCCCAAAAGTGCTCACTGACAGCCATCGGCTCTGGGACGAGGCATGTCAGGAACTTGGTCTCACCCAAGAGGCCCCTATGAGAATTGTATTAGATGAACATCACCCCATAGAAATACTAAAATTAACTATTCAACAATGAAAAAATCAATCATGATGGCATCTCTGATGATGCTCGCCGTCCCCATGATGGCCCTGACGCCTTGGAAGAAAGGCGCTTTCGAAACGAAACAGTATCGTAACCTCTTCGTCGAGATGGGTTACAAGCAGGCTGACGTCGACGCCAAAGTGAAGGAAGTGTTCAACGACGTATTCCGTGGACCCAACAAGGTCTATTTCGAGGTGGGCGACACGATGGGCTATGTCTCTGACGTCAAGAACCACGATGCCCGTACCGAGGGTATGTCGTATGGCATGATGGTTGCCGTGCAGTTTGGTGAGAAGGACATTTTCGACCGTCTGTGGCGCTGGAGCAAGAAATACATGCAGCATCAAGACGGCTCTCGCAAGGGCTATTTCGCTTGGAGCTGCAAGACGGACGGTACGCGCAATGCGCAAGGTGCTGCCAGCGATGGCGAGTTGTATTTTATCACCGCCCTCATCTTTGCCTCCAACCGTTGGGGCAACGATACGGGCATCAACTACAAGGCTGAGGCTCAGCATATCCTCGACTGCATTCAGTCCAAGGAGTACACCCCCGAGCCTCGTCAGGGTGGCTTCCCTGGTTTTGGTCCCCAACAGACAGGGCCTCAGAAGATGTATCTCATCGACCCAGAGACAAAACTCATCACCTTTACCCCCGATGGTTTTGGACAGCGTTTTACCGACCCCAGCTACCATATTCCTGCTTTCTATGAGGTGTGGGCCAAATGGGCTGACGACGGACGCTCGGACTATTGGTACGAGTGTGCCCAGAAGAGTCGCGAGTTCCTGCATACTTGCATCAACGAGAAGACGGGTCTGAATGGCGACCAGTGTCAGTACGACGGCTCTGAGATGCAGATGCCTCGTTTTCCAGGTATGCCTCAGCGCCCACAGGGCGAGGCTCCCCGTCGCAATGGCAACAATAATTTCCGTTACGACTCCTGGCGTGTTCCTATGAATATCGCCCTCGACTACGAGTGGAGCTGTGCCGATGGCGAATGGCAGCGTTGGTATGGTGAGACCTTCCAGAATTTCCTGTATAGTCAGGGTGTCGATACGTTTGTCGATCAGTATCGCACAGATGGTACATTGCCTGAGGGTAATGAAATCCTCCAGGCTGGTGGATTTCGCAAGCTGCGCCATAGCATCGGACTGGTGGCTACCTCTGCTGCCGCTTCGATGATGTGCAGTCACGCAAAGAGCAAGGAGTTTGTCGATGCCCTGTGGAATGCGAAGCACGAGCCCTTCGACGATGGGTATTTCGACGCCTACTACGATGGTTTGCTCCGTCTGTTCGCCTTCATGCATCTGAGCGGAAACTACCGTGTTATCACCCCGAAGGGGAAGTGAAAAACGATAAGTGATAAGTGATAAGTGATAAGTGATAAGTGATAAGTGATAAGTGATAAACGGGAAGTGATATGAAGATAGCAGTCATTCAAATCAGCGAGGCGGGCAAGGATATTGCCCTGTCGCTTCAGCGTGAACTCAGTGCCAAGATGATACAGCGTACCGATGTCGGTAGACAGTGGAAGAAGTTCGATGGTTTTGTGTTCATCGGAGCCATGGGCATCTGTGTGCGTACCATCGCCCCCTACATCAACGACAAGCACGAAGACCCCGCTGTGGTGTGTGTCGACAGTTTGGGGTTGAACGCCATCTCCGTGCTTTCTGGGCATATCGGAGGGGCTAACGATCTGGCTCGCGAAGTGGCTGGTTTGATTGGTGCTCGCGAGGTGATCACCACCCAGAGCGACAATGCCGGATTGTGGGCGCTCGACACGTTTGCAGAGCGATTCAATTGGGTCATTGCCAGTGACGACGACATGAACGAGTGCATCTATGCCTTCGTCAATCGTCAGCCTACTGCCCTGCTGATGGAAGTCTGCGACGAGGGAACGGACTATCTGGAGAAGACACTGCCTGAACACGTCACTGTTGTCAAAAGCCTCGAAGAGGTGGACCCCAAGAAATACAGTCTTGTCATTTTGGTGACGCCTTACAATCTTTGTGCGCCTTATGGTGTCCTCGAACTGCATTTCGTGCCTATGATAGCATCTTTGGGCTTCGGACTCGCCCATCATCCGGATGACTACGAGTATATCTACGACGAGATTGACGAAGCGATGAGTCAGATTGGTGTGTTGCCCTGCTACAAGCGCTACTGCACCATCGATGTGAAGCAGGACGAAGAGTTTTGTGCCATGCTCGTCGACGATTTAGGCGAAGAGCTGGGACGACCGGTGCGCACCGTCGTCTTCTATACCGCTGAGCAACTCGCCAAGGTCGATGTGCCCAATCCCAGCAAGACTGTCGAGAAACATGTGGGTACGCCCAGCGTCTGCGAGGCAGCAGCTATTCTTGGAGCAAACAATGGTAAACTGATTGTCCCCAAGGTAAAGGGCAGGAACTGGACAGCCGCTTTGGCCATTCCCTATGAGAACCTTCGCAATTCCTCCCCTCGGGGAGGTCAGGTGGGGGTCGGCCATATCGAGATTGTTGGAGCGGGTCCTGGCGATCCAGACTTGGTCAGCGTTCGTGGGCGTAAGATGTTGGAGCGTGCAGACCTTATATTATATGCTGGCTCGCTGGTTCCCAAGGCCTTGACGGAGTGTCATAAGCCTGGTGCAGTCGTGCGTTCTTCTGCTGATATGGCCCTCGAGGAGCAATGCTTGTTGATGAAGCAGTTCTACGACGAAGGGAAATACATTGTTCGTCTGCATACGGGCGACCCCTGCATTTTTGGTGCCATACAGGAACAGATGGCCTTCTTCGACCAAAACCATATGGACTATCACATCACTCCTGGCATCTCGTCGTTCCTTGCCGCTGCCGCCGAGTTGCAGAGTCAGTTCACGATTCCTGAGCGTTGTCAGACCATCATCCTCACTCGTGGCGAAGGCCGTACTCCCATGCCAGAGAAAGAGCAACTGCATCTGCTGGCCAAGAGCCAGTCGACGATGTGCATCTTCCTTTCGGCAGCTATTGTCGACGATGTGCAACGTGAGTTGTTGATGGAATATCCGGAGGATACCCCCGTTGCAGCCTGCTACCATTTGACCTGGCCCGATCAGCGCATCTATCGTGGCCAGCTGAAGGACCTTGCGAAGATTGTTCACGACAACCACCTCACGCTAACCACCATGCTTGTCGTCGGCGAGGCCATCGACAACCGTCAGGGCCTCTCCGAACTCTACTCCAAGCACTTCACCCACCTGTTCCGTCAGGGTGACGACGATACCGCCTCATAACATTTTGGGGCGTATCGCCTGCATGTTATAATTCATTGATGCTTCCTACGCCCGAGCGCTTGGTGTCCTTCTGCTTGGGATGCCCACCGTAGTTCAGCGATCCGACACCCGACACGCTGCCCCTTATACTCTCGCTGGCATAGCAGTCGATGCTGCCCACGCCTGAAACACTTGCTTTTACGTTCAGCGCCTTCAGCTTGCTGGCGTCTATGCTGCCTACACCGCTGTTTGAAAGCACTACGTTGTCAGCCACACCGCCAATCGATATGTGTCCCACGCCGCTGTTAGCAATTTCTATGATGTCGGTATCCAGGCTGTCCATGTTGATACTTGCCGCACCGCTGTTCTCCAGTTTTATCAGGTCGCAGGTGTATACACGTATTTTCACGTCCTTGGTGTGTATATTTATCGACTTCTTAGCAAAACTGATGGTCAGCTTTTTGCCGTCGCTCTCGAACTTGTAAAGCTCTACGTAGTTGTCTGGTGCGGTCAGCTCTACAAGGCCGTTCTTCTCTTCACTCTGTATAAGCTCCACATGGCCCACGCCTTTCATCTTTACTTCCTCGAATGGTTTCAGCTTGTACTCCTTGGTTACGATGTTGTCACTGGGGTCAACCAGGTTTGCCTCCCAATTACCAATACTACACGATGTCAGCGCCAATACGCTTATCATCAACAACAATACCTTTTTCATGCTTTTGTCTCTTTTTAATTTGATTAATCTTTGTTTGTTTGACGTCATCAAAGGCAGAAAAGTTGCAAAAGACCACGTTTTTTTAAGATTTTAATGTTCGTTTTTCTTGCATTTCTGACTTTTTTTTAGTATCTTTGCAAAAGATTTGGTAATCGCTGCATCTGTTCACGCAGTGCAAAAAGTCCAAAGGCTTAAGTCTTTTGGCGGCCGCCGCAAGACATTCGCACGTTCGCCGCAAGATATTGCCCCGCCCGCCGCAACAATTTGCCACGGGCGGGGCAAATTAGCAACATGCCGTCTCGCTCCCTGCTACATGGCGTCTAAATCCCTGTAACCACGGGGGCTTTTCCCCTTTCTCCCCTAGTATAAAATTTCAACGGGTCTTCTTTGTGGTAAAACAAGTTGTTTTGGTATCGTAGAAGGCATCTTTCCGATTCTTAAAGGCAGGTTAATCACATCAAAACAAGTTGTTTTGCTGTGGTGATGGTAGGTGACACTTTTGGCATTTTCGTACGAAAAATAAAGAAGAGTAAGCATCCGTTGAAATACTCGTTGTAACAGTTGTAGTTAAAAAATGATCACAGAGTCCCCTGGTCATTGCATCTTTTGCGTCTTGCATCTCCCCTGACCACCTCTGGGATTATTCAGAATGCCCGTACCCGATTTTTAGAGGCCGCATTTCTCGGAAGGGTCTTACAACCCGAGCCTATAGCCGAGTGTTAGTTGTAACTGGTTTACTTTTTGGTCGTCATAAAATGTTCCGCCATAATACCTTATTTTCATGCTATAAGTTGTCGAGATGACGTCCCAAGAGGCGCTAAGATTTTGCAGACCGAAGATGTATCGAACATCAAGCACAAACTTATGATACTCATAGGATATGCCTACTGGCAGCGAGAAGAAAAACTCGTGCATCGCATCGGCCGTGCCACTAATATCCTTTTCAATTGTTATCCCATAGGTCGATGTCTCTTCATGGTAGTCAGCTATCCCGGAATGCAGGCGGACATTTGCCTGAATGCCAGCTTTCAAGGCCAAACCTTTCCAAACGTACGCACTAACGGTTAAAGGAATAATCAACCGCCCGTCTCGGATGGGAGGATTATAAGCCGTCTCTTGCCCCAATAGCTGATCATATGCGCCATTGGTCTGAGAAATACCAATCCCAATAAAATCCTTGAATCCGTAGCGCTGATAGGAATAGATTAGCCCAGACGAAAGGGCTATTCTATTGCTGGCTTGCCAGTCGATAGCAGCACCGGCCGTTACTCCACAAAGGGCATTAAGCGGTTTGCTAACGACCACATTCGTTCCCACCATAGGTACCAGCGACCATTGTCCTTTTTCCGCCTGTGCATTCGCACCAGATAAACCACATGCCATACAGCAGAATATAATCAGTCTTTTCATCGTCTTTTATTCGCTTATTTGATTCAATATTTTTGAAATTTGGGGTTCACTTCAGAATCCTCCCCGATTTTCCCCTGTTGCTTAAACTTTATCTGGTTCGTTTAAACACGAATGTTGCTGGGATGTGGTCGCATAGATACATACCGTGATAATGGAGTTTGAGCCTGTTGCCTTCGATGACATAACCAAAAGGCACTTCATCAATCTTCATGACAGGATAAATGGAACCATATTGCTCTTGATTCTCTGGAATAGAATAGTCAAGGGTTTCGCTTTTTCCGTCGCTATAGTTGAAAATGATCTTGCCGTTTTCCTTCAGTTCAATAGTGACAGCGCCAGATGGAAACCGCCTGACATAGTCGCCCCTACAGGATCCTTCAGGACCGTTCTGTAGTTCCACTAAGTCCCATTTTCCAGTCAGTCCCTCGCCATATACTTCATCGTCATCGCTGCTACTTTCGCAGGCACCTAAAAATACGGCCAGCATACAGCATAAAAGTAAATAAAAAGCCTTTTTCATTGTTATAATATTATTGTTTCTACAAAGTAAACACAAAAACTCAGAAACCTTGCATGGAAAACGGCAGAATTAACGTCATTTAACGCTTCTGTATGCAGTATTCCTTCGTTTTGATGGTTTATGATGTAGAAAATGATTAAATTTGCAAGCAATATGAAGAAGAATTGGTTCTTATGGATAGGTATCCTGCTTCTGATAACGGCAGGACTGAGCAGCTGCAACAGCGAAGATGACGACATTGTTGTTTCATCGACCTCTCTTTATGCTATTATCAAGCCTGCAGAGGCACAGTTGATTGACATTACCCCTAGCGATTATGTGCTGACGCTCGACAACATCGTTGCCGTGAATCCTGAGACTGGCGAGTTCAAGCTGAAGAATACAGGGCCGATTGACTCGAAAGCATATCCGATACCGACTCAGTACGTCATCCAATTCTATTCAGAAGGCACTTTCCTGTTCGATGCCAAACTTAATAGTGCAATCTCCAGCTACCTTCCAAGTGGGCTGACCTTCTGCCATGTCTATTCGAACACGAGCGGTATGGCCAGATATGACCTTGGCAAGACAACTATTGTCAGTCAAGACGGGAAAGTAGAGGGTAATCCCACTTCACAGCAAGTACGTGGCATGCAGCTAATGTACCAGATACTGCAAAAAGCCGGCAAGGTAAGCAGTCATATCGATTATGACGTCTAGTTAAAACTCGTGGGGACATGGCATTCTGTTACACCATAATACTAAAAAAAACATAGCCCCCCGCGCCCCTTTTCTCCGAAAATACCTTTGCACAAAGGAAATCTGAGGGGGCATAGTTGGCTAAAAACTGTGCCCAACCCCGCCCCAACAGTGCCCCCCTTCAAAAACCCGGTGATAGCTTTTGCGTATACGCGAACGGTCGTTTGGGCTAACGAGAACGGTTGTTTGGGCTAACGCAAACGGTTGCGAGAAGGCTTCTCAGTCCCTGCCGGGACGGCTCTCGTGCCGCGTTCGGACGGGGCCTGTACCCTATAAGGCCCTATCTGGATGACATAAAGGAACTATTCGAATGGCACAAAGAAGGTGGCTCTGTATATCGTGGCCACCCTGCGATATACGAAATAACATCATTTAACGCTTCAGCGTGCAGTATTTTTTCATATCTCGGTTTTATTATGTAGGAAATGATTAAATTTGCACGCAGTATGAAGAAGAATATATTATGGGTAGCCGTCGCCCTGATGGCAGACTTGGCCATCTGTCTGTTAACTGCTTGTACTAAAGAAGAAGACAAACAAAACTTACAGGCAAATGTGAATATGTCATTACCCCAAGTCACTTATGAAGCGAACTGGGTGGTAGACCGTATGGTGATAGACAACACCAAATTTGACTATTTCTATGATGGCGGTATCAGAGTTTGGCACATGCCTAACCAAGTGCTGTTGAAGGATGTGCTTCCCATCGATCAATGGAATCTTCCCGCAAATGATTTTAACGAGATGTACCTTCCCCTTCAAAATCTCGGATACAACACTTCTACAACATTCTATAATAATATCAATTATAACACCATTCCTGGGGCATTTGCCAGCGATTCCTTTGATACGAAATACAACATAAGGAATGGTGAGGAGGTGTATTCTATACATCTTGCTTGTATGATTGACGGAACCTATGAACACGACACGGACCAGTGGACTATGAAATGGACTATAGATAAGCTTCAAGTTTATAGTCTTTCGGATGATTCCGTCATCGCTACCCAGACCTTCGAGCCAGCGCTGACGATGTTGCTTGTTAGTACAAAACGACTGAAATAAAAGCCTTGGAAACTGAGCAGCAACTGCTAAACGCAATACGTGGCGGAGAACGGGAGGCTAAGCGTCGCCTCTACGAACGCTTTGCTGGTCGGACTATGGCCATTGCATTACGGTATGTTGCCAATCAGGAAGATGCCCGCGATGTCGTACAGGACTCGTTTGTTAAGATACTCACCTCGCTGGACCATTTTAACTATCGGGGCGAAGGATCGCTCAAGGCGTGGGTCACCAGCATTGTAGTGCATCAGGCCGTCGACTACGTCAAACGTCATGAACGCTTCCAAACGACAGACCTTCTGCCTGACGAGTCTGAAGAGGAAGAAGAGCCTGACGTAGGGCGCGTGCCGCCAGACGTGCTCTGGCGACTCATCAGTCAGTTGCCACTAGGCTATAGGATGGTTCTCAATCTCTATGTCTTCGAGCAACTGTCGCACAAAGAAATAGCCCGACTGTTAGGCATTGCGCCCGGAACCTCTACCTCGCAATACGCAAGAGCAAAAAAGGAGCTCGCCAAACGCATCAACAACTATCTAAAGAACAACAAGCTATGACGAAGAAAGACTGGACAGAACAACTCCGCGAGCAATTGGCCGACTACGAGCTACGAGCTCCGGAAGGACTGTGGGCCGACATTGAGCAACGCCTGCCCCAGCAGCGCAACGTCGTAGTGACCCTTTGGCAACGTTGGGCAAGTGTTGCTGCCCTCATTGCACTGCTTTCGGGGATTGGATGGTGGCTATGGCCAAGTCAGCAACCGCCCAGCGAACAATTGGCTAAAACGTCTAACGAACAGCTTGCAGAATCCTCCAACGAACTCTTTGCAAAAAAGCAACAGGAACTTAGCAAAGCGATTGTTCAAGGGGCCGGAATCCCGTCCGTTTATTCCTTACCGGCTCAGCAAGAGCAGTCGAAACAAGAACAGGTTCAGCAAGAAGTGGTTCATCAAGCACAGGCTCAAGAAGAAGTGGCCCAGCAAGAGTTGCCCAGACAAGAGCAGCCCCAAAAGGATTTGCCCCCTCGCCTAGACGCTCAGGATTCTCCATTCTCCAAGCCTGCCAAGAAACACAAGGCAGTGAGCATAGGCCTGATGGCTAACAACGGATTGATGGCTTATCGCCGCACGAATAGTGTTCAAATGAGTCCAGAGATGGCCAGTCGTTTCGACTTCAGCGACTATCTCCCAACACGTGGCGCTTCAAGCTCTGAGCCTATCTGGTTGGTAGGCTACGAGGAACGCCAGCATCACTCGCACCCCATCAGCTTTGGCCTCACCCTCAGCTATCCCCTGTCCTCACACTGGACACTGAGCACGGGACTTGTCTACACGCGTCTGAACTCCCAGTTTGTCAACGTCCTCAGCTACACCCCAATCACTACCGAACAGCATCTGGACTACGTGGGCGTTCCCCTCAACGTGCAGTATAGCGTATGGAAAGGCAAAGGCTGGAAGGCCTACGCCTCAGCAGGGGCACAGATTGACTGGAATTTCAATGCCAAAACAAATAAAGAAGGCGTTGACGTGCAGACCAGATACGATCATCCTCAGTGGTCATTAGGTGGGAGTATTGGTATTGAATACAACATCATTCCCCTCGTAGGCATCTATGCAGAACCTGGCCTGCGCTATTATCTGAAGAACAACAGCAAGGTAAAGAACTTCTTCAAGGACCAACCCTTCAATTGGACGCTGCAAGTAGGAATCAGACTGAATTTGGGAAATGGAAATCAATTCAGTAAGTTAACAACCAAATAGGAGTCGTGGGGAGGGTAAATGTTCAGTCAGTTTCTTGCAGGCGGTGGAGGTGGCAAAGCAGGAGTTTGCCGTCGCCATCGCGCAAATGCATGCCGTTGCCTCGACAGTAGCGGAAGTACTTACATTGGGCGCATTCGTCCTTCTTCATCCATTCGCGGTTGCGATAGGGGTGATAGCGGTTTTCCCAGACTTCCATGAAGTCGTCTTCGTAGATGTTGCCCTGATTATAGTCGGCACGAATGCTGGCACAGGCAGCAATAGAACCGTCGGACATGACTGAGCCAACCGTCACTCCTGCCTGACAGGAGAACAGACGGCTTCGTACCTCGCCCTCATAATTGCCAAGGAATCCTTCGCAACCATAGTCAGCACGGATTCGACCTTCTTCGCGTACCTTCTTGATATAATCGAAGACCCCACGGAACTCTTCGTTAGTCAGTCGCATATCAGGGTCGAGGGCAGCACGGCCTACGGGGAAGATGGTGAAAAGCCGCCAACGCTTGACACCCTTCGAAATCAGAAACTCCTTGATATCGTCGAGCTTCGGATAGTTTCGACGATTCACGCAGGTAACAATATCGAAGACGAAGCCCTCTGTCCTGACGAGCATGTCGATGGCCTGACTCACCATTTGGAAGCTCTGTTCGTTGCCTCGCATCCAATTATGATCTTCCTCCAATCCGTCGAGACTGATGGTCATCGTGTGGATGCCTGCCTGTAGCAGCCCTTGCCACCGTTGGGGAGTAAGATGCAGCGCATTGGTTACCATTCCCCACGGGAAGCCTTTCTCGTAAATGGCCCTGCCGCATTCCTCGATGTCGCGACGCATCAGGGGCTCGCCTCCGGAGATGATGACAAATACCTTGTGGGGATCGGTCTTGGCGGCAATGCTGTCGAGCACGTGCAAAAAGTCATCCTTCGGCATGTCTTTGCTTTCGGACTGCATCTTGCAGTCGCTGCCACAATGACGGCATTTCAGGTCGCAGCGCAAGGTACATTCCCAAAACAACTGTTTCAGGGGATGCTCCTCGCGCACGATGTTTTCCTTCTGTCGCCAAAGCTCAAGGGCCAATTTCTTGCGAAGGCTCAGGGGCGTGGGCTTCATGGCTTCTTCTTCAGTTTGACATCCTGAGAAACCTCGAATTCACCTTGATACCAATGTCCGCTTCCCTCCTTTACCTTTACCGCCTTGTCGAAGTCGATATCAAGGGTGTCGCTGAGGAATTCACCGCCATTGGCCTCGCCGTCTGTGTCCTCGACGATGATCTTAAGGGCGCGGTGACTCATGCCAGTGTATTCCAACTGGTAATTGCCTGATGCATCAGACTGTACTGAGTCCAGCCCCTCGACATATTGCTTGTTGTTGTCCTCAAAGACTGCTTTCAATGATGTCTTGATGCCTTGGACAGGAGAACCAGCCTCGTCCTTGATGGTGCCTTTGAAGATGTAGTCGGCGTGAGGAGTGCCATACTCTGCTGGGGATCCATACATGTCCAACGGTTCTTCAGTTGAAGAACATCCATAGCCCAGCATCGACAGCAGGGCTGTCAAAACGGCATTGTACCAACGGGTAAATCTTACTTTCATGTTCTTTTATTTATTAAAGAATAGTTGTTGCTATCGTATACTTATCTTATTTGCGTGCAAATTTTATCATTTTCTACATCATTAAACTTAAAAAATGAAGAAATACTGCACGCTGAAGCGTTAAATGATGTTATTTCGACTCGTTCAGTTCTTTGTTCTCCATAATCAGGGCCAGTGAGAACGCGACCTCCATGCCTATCATGGTGCCAGCCAGTACGTGGGGTTGAGCCAGGAGCCCTACGACGAGTGCCAGGATGGGCACTACGATGGACATCACCATGTAGCTCTTCGACTGGTAGAGCCAGCTGTAGGGCATGAGGTGGGCTCCGAAAATCATGGCATAAACCATGAGCATCTTCTCGGGTACTGCGCTGAACACCCACATGGCGATGAGGATGTAGAGAATCTGGTTGACGGAGAATAGCAGTCCCAGCGATGTGAGGGGATTGCTCTTGCCCTGAAAGTCGACGTGGATGAGTTTGGAAATCATCCAAGCCAACGGCATCAGCGGACAAGCCACACAGAAGGTGAGGATGTTCTTCGTCTCGATGGGGAGGTTGGTCAGATGCACAATCCATATTGCGGCCCAGATAATGATGGAGGCCAGAATGAAATGTAAACCCTTTTTCTGTTGCTTCGCACAGTCACGGCGAAGCTCGTTCAATGTTGTTGTCGATTCGATGGTTGTCATAATCAAGTGATGATTTTCTTCATTTCATTTGCAAAGTTACGATTAAGTGAGCAAATAACCAAATATTTTTCATTTCGAAAGCATAATTAAGAATATATTTTGTACTTTTGCACCGTTTTATTCTGGGAGAACATGAAGTACAAGAGACAATTCAATCAGCGCAAAGCCCTCCGCTTCCGCTATTTTACGCGGAAGGGGTATGCCTTGTTTGCCTGTTTGGGTCGCGTGGTTACCATTGGTGTGCTGAGCGTGGCAACGTTGGAGTCGGCAACGGCCGCCCATCGTCACGTCAGCACCGATGTGGAACGCGTAGACAGCATGCAGGTGATGCAAAAGGAGGCGACACTCGACGACGTCGAGGTGACAGGCTCGCGCGCTCCGCTTGCACTTGGGCAAGCAGCGAGAATGGTCACTGTACTGAGCCGCGAAGACATTCAGGCGGCGCCAGTACAAAGTATTAACGACTTACTGAAGATGGCTGTTGGCGTCGACGTGCGCCAGCGAGGCCCCATCGGTGCCCAGACGGATATCGGCATCAGAGGCAGCACGAGCGAGCAGATTACGATTCTGCTGAATGGAATCAATATCTGTGATCCACAGACGGGCCACAACGCCTTCGACTTGCCGTGCGACGTCTCGGACATCGTGCGCATCGAGGTGCTGGAAGGTCCCGCAGCACGTGTCTATGGCACATCGTCGCTGGTTGGTGCGATTAATATCGTGACGAGAGATGTCAGAAGTCAGAAAGCTGAAGTCAGAGTAGAGGGTGGCTCGTTTGGCTATCTGTCTGGTGCTGGACGTGCAGGTATAGACAGCCACAGCCTCAGTGCCAGCTATACCCGTAGCGATGGCTATAGTCGCGCCAAATCAGGAGCCTTGAATGCGGACTATAGCGGTGGCAAGGCGTTCTATCAGGGAGCCTATGAAAGCGCACAAGTACGGCTAAACTGGCATGCAGGACTCTCGACCAAGGGCTTTGGCTCGAACACGTTTTACAGTGCCAAGTTCGACGAGCAATATGAACGGACAACCAAACTGTTTACAGCTCTTCAAGGCGAAACAGAGGGATGGCTGCACTTCAAGCCCGGCATCTACTGGAACCGTTCGTACGACAGGTTTGAACTGATCCGTGGTGACGAGTCGAAGGTGCCCTTCAACCACCATCGCACCGATGTCTTTGGCATTAATCTTAACAGCTATTTCGACTGGGTAGCAGGACGTACGGCCTTTGGTGCCGAGTTCCGCAACGAGGACATCGTCAGCACGAACTTAGGCGAGCCGCTGAATAATCCGCATGGACATTATAAAAACGGGCTGAACCGTTCGAATCTCTCGTTCCATTTAGAACATAACATCCTCTTGAAACGCTTCACGCTGTCTGCAGGCTTCGTGGCAGTCAAGAACACGTGGAACGAGATGCCCTTCACGCTCTATCCAGGCATCGACGCCAGCTATCGAATGGGCGACCATTGGAAGGTGTATGCCTCGTATAACACGTCGTTGCGCATGCCGTCGTTCACAGAGCTATACTATAGTGTAGGGGGACATAAGGCTGACAAATACCTGAAGCCCGAGGAGATGCAAGCCGTAGAAGGTGGCGTAAAATACAGCTCACGCTGGTTGACAGCGCAGGCCAGCATCTTCTATCATCATGCTCGCAACATGATAGACTGGGTGATGGATACGCGAGAGGCTGACCCCGTCTGGCAGAGTGTGAACCACACAAAGGTGAACACGCTGGGCCAAGAAGTCAGCGTCTCGATGGATCTGGCAAACATCATCCATCTTCCATCATCCACCTTGCATCTTGCTTACTGTCATCTGCATCAGCAGAAGCAAGAAGCAGACTACTTGCAGTCGCAATACTCGCTGGAGTATCTGCGCCACAAGTTGACTGCACAGTTGAGGATGCGTCTGTTGGAGCATCTCGACCTGACGTTAGGCTACCGCTGGCAAGACCGCATGGGATCGTACACCTCCGTTGATGGCGAAGTCAGGAACTATCACCCATACTCGGTTGTTGACGCCCGTCTGGCTTGGACCAAGGATACCTATTCTATATACGTGGAAGGCAATAACCTGACTGGACATCAGTATGTGGATTATGGTAATGTACCACAGCCAGGATGTTGGATAATGGGCGGCGTGAAGCTGTTTTTGGACAGAATGTTTTGCGCTTTCTGAAATAATCACTATCTTTGCAGCAGTAATTAATTGACTCATAAGATGGATAATAGTATGATGAAACAGTATTTCCGTCCTTTGGCTATAGCTGGAGGAAGCATCGTGTTAGTATTGATTCTGTTTGCCACCTGTTGCACGGTCGTTGACTCTGGCGAGGTGGGCATCCGTTTCCACAAGTGGTCGCTCAACGAGCAGGACTACGGTGGCGTGGAAGGAACGTGTAAGGGTTGGGTGTTTTATAACCCCATCACCACGAACGTGTTTACTTACCCGACGTTCACCCAGCGTAAGCAGTACGAGACATTCTCAGTGAATGCCAAGGATGCGTCGCTCTTTGAGATGGACCCCACTATTGCCTATCGCATCAATCCCGATAAGGCCTGCGACATCTTTACGAAGTATCGTGTGGGTGTGAAGGAATTGGAAGAAGGCTACATCCGGACGTGTATCTATGAGGCCTACCGCACTTGTGCCAACCAGTATACCTCAGACTCGCTGATGTCGAATCGTGCCAACTTTGAGCGTGACGTCCGTGCCCGTCTGGAGAAGTCGTTGATGGCCGAGGGCTTCCTCGTTGAGGAGTTTACCTCGAAGATAACCCCTCCCTCGTCGCTACTCTCGATGATTGATGCCAAGAATACCGCCATTCAGAGTGCCCTGAAGGCTGAGAATGAGGTGAAGGAGGCTGAGGCCAATGCCAAGATTGCTGTTGCCAAAGCCGAGGGTAATGCGAAGGCGATGAAGATCAAGGCCGATGCTGAGGCTTATTATAATAGAACTATTGCAGCTTCGCTGTCGCCCATGATTGTCCAGGAGGACATGATTGAGAAATGGGACGGCAAGATGCCTCAGATTATGACTGGCAATGGTGGCATGATGATGGATATCTCGAAAGTCATCGGAAGAGGAGAAGGAAAATAAATGGCACACGGGGTAGTGTATGGGTAAATGACGAACTAAATTTATTAAAGTCGGTTCTTCTCGTCGTTTCCTGCACCAGTGCCCTTATACTTCGAACTTGTAACGTTGAAGTTGTAGCTCAGTGTGAGTCCAACAGCCTGCGTATAGTTGTAGTCATTTTGGGCTGTGGAGCCTATGGCGTAGTAAGTGGTCTCTTTTATCTTTATGGTGCGGAAGATGTCGTTGGCATAGAGCGTAGCATTCAGTCGTCCGTCCCAAAAAGTCTTTTGTAAGCGAGCCCCCATGGTAAAGACGCTACCGCGATATATAAATGCCCAGTGATTGCTTCCGGTATAATCGATGTATATCAGTGCCTTTGTCGTGGGATTGATGAGGAACCAGTTCTTTAGGTTGAAACTGAATTCAGGCTTGTTCAGCTTCATCGGTACGCCGTAAGCTTCGGCATCGAATATCTGCTGATAATAATGCAGCGTAGTGGTGGGCTGCCAGAAACCCAATTTCGGTGATATCACAAGAGTGGCATAGACGCGGTCTTGATGGTCGATGTTGATGGGTCGGAAGACAGCTATCTCGTTCGCCTCGTCATAGACTTCGGCAATGCTGCTGATTAAATCATTTTCGCGGGTAAAGCCTGCAGTGAAGTTGAGCCAGGAATAGGTGAGGTTGAGGTCGATGCTCTGACGTACCGACGGACGTAGCAGCGGATTGCCGGCCTCATAGAGCATACGGCTGTCGTATACAACCATAGAAGAAAGCATTCTATAGGGTGGACGGGTAATACGTTTGCTATAACTCAACTGTGCACCCCATTTGTTTTTCTGCCAGCCTGCCGAGAGGTTGGGAAACCAGTCGTTATAGGTGCGGCTGGGCTCCGACTGCCAAACACCAAACGAGGTGTAATCAGCAGCCACATGCTCATAACGTAAACCAGCATTTACGTTGAACGTTGAACTTTGAACATTGAACGTTAATTGATACTCTGCGAAGCCGGCAATATTCTTTTCCTTCATCTCGTTGTCGGCCTCGGGTATGATGTTTTCCTGATTGAGGTTATGACCATGACTCTCAGTAGAAGTGGCTTCCGAGCCAAAATGTAGCATGCCTTTCCAAATAGGGTATGTCAGAATCAGTTTACCGGCAGCCATCGTCCGTTTTTCTTCGTTGATAGTGGTAAGGGTGCGATTGCCCAGCTCTTGGCTAAACTCCTGTTGCTTGAACTGGTCTCCCGATTCGCGTCGCAGCAAGGTCGCATTCAGGTCGATGGCAAGTTTTCCAACCTTTCCTATGTAATAGGTGTTCAATTCCCATATCGGTTTGTCAGGCTCTTCGCCCTCCGTTTTTAGGAGGATATCACCATAATACGTTCCGTTCTTCTGATACTTCTGTGTCATGTCATTATTGAAATGCTGAAATAGTAGTTTCTGCGATGAGAAGCTCAGTCCGACAGAATGGTCGGTGTTGAAATCGTAGCTCAGACCTGCTTGGTACTGAAGTTGTGACCAGCGGGTTCTTACAGGTGCAAAGGCATGAATGTTATACTGGTCCTTGCTGATGTGCAGCTCTTGATCTAAGTTCTGATCGTTGCTGTAGTGGCCCCAATCGAACGCCACATTGGCAAAAGCCTCCAGTCCGCTTTTACGATACTTCAGCGTCAAGTCGTCGTAGTTGCTCCAGTGGTTGTTTCGCTGCAACCGGCTTGTAGCCATTAGGCTCAGTCCGTTGCCTTGGGGCTTGAGTGTCTTGATACGGATGACGGCATTGACCTCAGCATTGTATTGTGCACCAGGAGCAGTAATCACGTCGACACTCTTGATGTCTACTGACTTCAGTTGCTTCAATTCATTAGGGTTGCGCACCTTCTTGTTGTTGATGTAGATTTCCGGCTCTCCTTTGCTCAGCACTTTGAACTTACCGTCTTTGCCCTGAACCAAGGGGATCATCGACAATAGGTCGTCGGCAGTTCCGATATCATGGAGCAGAGAATGTTGCACGTCAACCGTCATACCGCCGGATGTCGGCTTGTATTGAGGAATCTCGCCCTTGATCTCTATGCCTTTTACCGTATAGGTCTCAGGTTGAAGAGTGATAGTGCCTATGTTGCCTACGCTGACATTTCGGGTAATGGTCTTATAACCTACATACGACACCTTCAGCGTAATGCGCTGGGCCTTGCAGGGGATGACGAAGTCGCCATTCTCGTTGCTCACTCCACCATTGACAAAACTAGCAAGTCTCTCGCTGTGTAATGAGATATTGGCGAATTCGACGGGTTGTCCGCTCTCGTCCACGATATGACCAATCACTTTGGTGTCCTCCTTTTGGGTACACTCGATAAAAATTCTGTCACCATCGTAGGTTACCTTCATGGGATAGAAGCCGATAACCTCATGGACTGCTTCCTTGATGCTCAAATCATTGAAGTGACTGGTAACGGTAAAGTCCTCCAATTCGTCGTAGATGAAGTAAATGGTCTTGGTACTGGTAGCTGCATTCAAGTCTTCAAGCACTTTCGAGAGTGATTCGTTCTGGTAGTGGCGACTGATTTTCTGTGCCTGGGCACACAACGTCAGCACACAGAGCAATGCTGTGAATATATACTTTTTCATTTTTGCGTTGGCTATGGTTATTCTACTATCAGTATCTTGTCGTATCGAGTGATGTGGATGCGTTCGAACTTGTTGAACGTGTCGATGATGTTGTCCAAATCTTGCTTTTTGTCCCATGTGAAGTAGAGGCGGATATGCTTCGTTTCCTCTTTCTTATAGACGGGTTCCACCTGGTGGAAAGTTGCAATATCGTCCAAAATTACTTCCAACTTAGCATTTTCGTAGACGATGGGCTTGTGCTGCGTGCTATCCTGCTCTGCAAGTTGGGAGTTGAGAGTTGAGAGTTGAGAGTTTGCTGTCGCCATGGTCTGCTCCTCCTGTGCCTTTTGCGAATTGCTACTGATGATGTATATGGTGGCATAGGCGATACCAGAGAGCATCAATACTCCCATAATCATTGCCGCAATCTTGAGGAAAGGTATTCTCTTACCTCTGACATCTGACCTCTCACTTCTAAAGTGTTCAGCCTCAAACTTCGTCCACTCTTCATCGATGATGTCCGATGTGTTTATATCATCATCGTGGAGGGATTCTTGGGCATACATCTGATGGAGCAGCTCTTCCAGTTTGTCATTTGATTCCATAACCTAATGATTTAAAGTGGTCCTTTAATTGTTTCAGCGACTGTGACAGATGGTTGTGAACGGTGACCTCGCTGACCTGCAGCACTTTGGCTATCTCTCGGTACTTTAGTCCCTGCTGATAGCGCAGACGGAGAATCTGCTGCGAGAGCTTAGGCATCTGCGAGTTGATGTAGTGATGAAGCATCTGCAATCGTTCCTGTTCAGCAGTTCCCTCTGGGGTAATCATCTCTACCACGACAGCTTTCTGCATCTGTTGCTCTTTCTGCCTATGCACCAGCAAGTTGATACAACGGTTACGTACACTTGTTAGCAGGAAGGCATGGAGTGTATCCGATCTGAGGTCGTTGGCACTATGAAGCAGGTGGGCAAACACATCGCTCACCACATCTTTGCTTTCTGCATCGTCGCCCAGCATACGTAGGGCCAATCGGAACATCCCGTCGTAATGATGCCTGAAAACCGTTTCGAATTCTCGCTTGTCAATCATCTGTTTTTACAGTCTTTTTCTATTAATACAATCGAACCTTCCGTTTTCCTAAGCAAAGATACAATTTTTTTTGAAATATCTTTGTTGTTATGCCAGAAAATGTTTATTTTTGCACAAAACTAAGAAGTATTCAATGATACTGGTATTCGGAGGTACGACGGAGGGCCGCAAGGCTGTGGAGGTGCTGGAGGAAGGCGGCAAGGCCTTTTACTACAGCACCAAGACGGGCGAGCAGGACATCACCTTGCATAACGGACAGCGCATTGATGGTGCACTGGACGGTGAGGCTATGCGAGCTTTCTGTCTACAGCACGACATCCGACTTATCGTGGATGCTGCTCATCCTTTTGCGTCGCAACTCCACCAAACCATAGTTCGGGTTTCTGAATCGCTCAGTATCCCAGCCATCCGCTACGAACGCATCTATCCACCTCGCGATCCCAGCATCACGTGGATAGACGACTACAAAGAACTCACCTCTCACCTTTCACCTCTTACCACTTTGTTAGCTACAACAGGCGTGCAGAGCATTTCTAAGTTAAAACCATTGGAGGCTGAAGGCATCAAGGTGTATTATCGTATTCTGAATCGTGAATCGTCAATAGCCCTTGCTCTCAAACAAGGAGCCAGCGAGGAACAGCTTTGCTTCTATGATGATCCCAACGACATTCCCGTCGATGCTGAGGCCATCCTGCTAAAGGAGAGTGGTCTCTCGGGCGGTTTCCCTGAAAAGGTGGAAGCCGCCAAAGCCCGAGGCATGCAGATCATCGCCCTAAAGCGACCAAACCCCTCTCCGTCTCCCCCGAGGGGGAGTGACCTAAAGCCTCCCCTCGGGGAGGTTTGGAGGGGGTCAGTCAACGGGCCTTACGGATTGCGGCGGGCAGTGGAGAAGTTGTTGCCGGAGTTTTATACCCTGCATAGCGGATTGACGACGGGAACGTGTGCGACGGCTGCGGCTGTGGGTGAAACGCTGCGACTGCTGAAGGGCGAGACGCCCGATGAGGTGCCTGTTATCCTTCCTAATGGCGAAACCATCAGTGTTCCCGTTGGTTTTGCCAACGGCTATGCCTATTGCATCAAAGAGGCTGGCGACGACCCTGATGTGACGAATGGGATTGAAATACGTGCGAGCGTGGAAGTGAATGAGATCACGGGGACGGTTCTGCGTGATCCAATTTTCGATGAAAATGGTATCATCAGAACCGTCCCCATGATCCAAGGCGGCGAGGGCGTGGGCACGTTTACTCTTCCAGGTTTCGACTATCCTCCTGGCGAACCCGCCATCAATAAAGCCCCTCGCGAGATGATTAGGAAGAATGTTCTAGCGGTGGTGAATCACGGGGACAGACCCCATGATCTTCGCTGCGCTGCTATCACAGGGGTCAGTCCCCATGATTCACTTTGTGTCACCATATCCGTGCCTCAAGGTGCAGAAATTGCCCGTCGCACCTTCAATCCTCGTTTGGGTATCGAGGGCGGAATCAGCATCATTGGTGTTTCAGGTATCGTCAAACCCTTCTCCGAGGAAGCCTTTATTGATAGCATCCGTAAATGTATGACGGTAGCACAAGCCTCTGGCGCTGAGCGTGTTGTCATCAATAGCGGTGGCAAGAGCGAACGTTTCGTCAAGGCACTCTATCCAGACCTGCCCCAACAGGCCTTTGTGGAATATGGTAACTACATTGGCGAGACGTTGAAGATAGCTCACGAATTGGACATCAAGGCGGTGACACTGGGCGTGATGTTAGGTAAAGCCGTTAAGTTGGCTGCGGGCCATCTGGATACCCACAGCCGCAAGGCCACGATGGATAAGGACTTTATCCGACTGATGCTTGCTGAAGCCGGCTGCGACATCGACATCAGCGACATCACGCTGGCTCGTGAAATCTGGGAAAAGCTGCCCTCAGAAAAACTTCAGACCTTTGCTAATACCATTATCCGCCATTGCGCAAAGCATTGCAGTCCGTTGCTGCCCAACGGCACCCTCACCATCCTGTTGATTGATGATGAGGGAACCATCTACAGTTTATAATCTGCTTCTGTCCGGATATCCGCTGAGGAAGTACCGATTTCGAAATGGATGCGACCTGTTTCGGGAATGAAGGCGTGAGCTTCTGGACTCCAGTAGGTCAAGTCCGCCTTATCAATGGCCAGCACGACATCGCGGCTCTCGCCAGCAGGAATCGTCACGCGCTCAAAGGCTTTCAGCTGACGCTTTGGATGTTCGACCTTCGACTCAGGATAGCTGACGTATAGCTGTACCACCTCGTCGCCATCACGACTGCCTGCATTCTTTACAGACACAGAGACATACACCTTCTGCTTGTCCTGTTTCTGCACCTTCGCCTCGCCATACTCGAAACGGGTATAGCTAAGTCCGTAGCCGAAAGGATAGAGCGGCTGTCCTTCGAAGTACATATAGGTACGGCCATTGCGGATGTCGTAGTCCATCATGTGGGGCAGATCAAGAATATCGCGAACCCACGTCTGTGTAGTGCGACCAGCAGGATTCACTTTGCCAAACAGCACATCGGCCACACCATGTCCCTGTTCCTGCGAACAATGGGTAACGTGAAGGATGGCAGGTAGATGCTCCTGACTCCAGTTGATAGCATATGGGAAACTGCTGACGAGCACCAACACGGTATTCGGATTGATAGCGTAGAGACGGCGAATCTCATCCTCATCGGGCAACTGCAGCGAATGACGGTCGTTGGCCTCACGACCATCTGAAGGCACGGGACAAACTTTCCACGTGCGATCAGTGCCATAAGGATGATTACCCGTACAGACCAATACCATATCGGCCTGCTTGGCAAGGTCTTCTGCGCGTCCGAACTGATTGTCAGGGGCATAGAGAATCTCGATGCCCTGTTCGCGACCAGACTCCTGCATAGCCTTCAGGATGGTATTCTCGTAAGGCGCCGTACCACTATACCAGTCGTATACAATTTTGTCTGCATAAGGGCCAACCACAGCAATCTTCTTCACCTTATTATTAATCGGCAACGTCTGGTTGTCATTCTTCAGCAGTACGATACTTTTGGCTGTCACTTCGCGAACGAATTGTTTCACTTCCTCGCGTTCATAAGGTGGCATAGCGGTAGAATCCTTGCCAATCTCGGCATAGGGACACTTGTCGTCGAGCAGGCCCAACTTCAGCGCCACATAGATATTGCCTTTGATGACGTTATCTATATCGGCTTCTGTGACCAGGCCCTTTTCTATCGCTTCCTTCAGATATGGCTGATAGCGGTCCAGGAACTGGCTTGTACCCGCCTTCACCACACCAGCAGCAGCCGTTGGGAAATCAGGGTAGTAATGATGAGCATTGACCAGCAGTGTGTAGGCTCCGCCATCGGTACAGATAATGCCGTTGTTGCCCCACTCGTTGCGGGTAATCTCGTTCAGACAAGGATGAACGGCCATCGGAATACCATTCCAGCTGTTATACGAAGCCATGAAGGCACGGCTCCCACCTTCAGTGATGCCTTTATAGAAAGGATAGGAGTAGTATTCACGGAACAAACGTTCGTCGAAGTTGCTCGATGTGGAATCGCGCCCGTCCTCATTACTATTGGCGAGGAAATGCTTCATCAGTGCGCAGGTTTTCCAGTAGCGTGCATCATCACCTTGCAAACCCTTCACCAACGCCACAGCAAGCTGCCCTACAAGATAAGGGTCTTCGCCATAGCTCTCTTCCGTACGACCCCATCGTGGATCGCGGGCCAAGTCGGCATTGGGCGCAAACACCACGAGACCTTTCCTGCGGGCGATATTTCCTTGCGCATACCAACGGACCTCCTCTGCCTCAATCTGTCCGATACGCTGTATGAGCGAGCGGTCCCACGTACACCCCATGCCATAGGCCTGTGGGAAGATGGTGGTGGGCAGGTCGTTAGGCACTTCCTTACCATCGACGGTCTTCACACCATTGTTGCGCGATGGACCGCCAAGCGCCAATCCGTGCAAGCCCTCGTAGCAACCAGTGATAGGCACTCCCAAACGAGGCGTCCCCAACATGGGCGACATCCACGTCATCTTTTCGTCGAGCGTCAGGTGCTTCAGAAAGAGTTCTACACGTTTGTCGTCTTTCAGTTTTGTGTTTTGAAAGTCATAAGGTTGGGCACTTGCTGTAGTCTTACTGAACAGCATGGCAATAGCAACGAGAAATAGTTGATAATGTTTCATAAGTTTAGTTTTTATAGTTTATTCTCCAATCTCGTCCTTACGGCGGCCAAAGATAACGGCAGCAATGACGGGAGCACCTACAAGAGCCGTCACACTGTTCACGGGCAGGGCACCCTCAAAGCCTGGCATGCGGGCAATGAGGTTGCAGACGAGTGCCAACGCTGCACCGCAAAGAGCCGTTGCAGGCATCAGAATGCGGTGGTCGCTGGTGCGGAAGATAGCTCGAGCCAAATGGGGCACCGCCAGTCCGATAAACATAATGGGTCCGCAATAGGCTGTCACGATGGCAACAAGAATTCCCGAGCTGACAATGACCAGCATGCGGGCCCGACGGATGTTCAGTCCCAGATTGGCGGCATAGCGTTCCCCCAACAGCAACAGGTTCATGGGTTTGACCAGCAGAAAGGCCAATGGCAACAGGATGCACATCAGTACCACAAAGAGCACCATCTCGTCGCCAGAGACACGCGAGAACGAGCCCAAGCCCCATACCACGAAGGCCTTCACGTCCTCCTCGGGTGACAGGAATTTCAGTACACCAATGATGGCGTTGGCCAAGTAACCAATCATTACACCAATGATGAGTAGGGTGACGTTGCCCTTCACCTTTTGGGAAATCCACACGATGAGCAGCATGACAGCCAGTGCTCCGACGATGGCAGCCACACTCATCGCTGCATCGCCCAGATAGCCTAATCGGCTTAATGCTACTCCTCCTATTTTGCCTGAGAGCAGCACCACGAAAGCCACACCCAAAGCCGATCCGTTGGATATACCCAATACCGAGGGTCCTGCCAACGGATTACGGAATACTGTTTGCATCTGCAAACCGCTGACCGCCAAGCCTGCTCCTGCGACAATAGCCGTCAGGGCCTGCGGCAGTCGACTGCTGAAGATGATGTTTGTCCAAATGACGTTCGAGTCGTCGCCCAACAATATCCCACAGACCTCAGCTATTGGAATCCTGACAGAGCCAAGAAACAGGTTGACAATAGCCAAGACAATGATGATTGTGAACAGTACGAGAAATAATGATACGCTCTTCATGTTTTTTCTTTAACAACGGATTACACGGATTTTACGGATTATAATAATCGTTACAAAATTCGTTTAATCAGTTAAATCTGTTGTTGTTAATAATTTGTAGTACGTGGGCTGATAATCCTTTTCCACCAGTTCCGGATGGAAGATGGCCACGAAGTCCTTCAGCAGTACGTCGGGCTGTACGGGCGATATCTCGTAGTAGGCCTGCTGCTTCATGTTGCAGTAGATGACCTTCTTCTCCTTATAGGCCTTAAACAGTTCGTTGCGAGGCTCTGAAGCTTTCAGCGCTTCGTACGAGAACTCACCAGGATAGCTGTTCAGAATGCGCCAGTAGTCGGCATTGGCAGCAAGGGCATACATCTTCTCGAACTCCATGTCCTCGCCACTGGTCTCGTCGTCGTTGATGACGTACTCGGCACCTGCATCGCGGAAGATCTGTGCCAGATAGTTCTTGCCACCTACCGCGTGCCAGTTGCCGTAGTGCATCTCGCCACTAAATACGGTGGGCTTCTGGCTTTTGGCTGTTAGCTCTTGGCATTTGGTTTTCAGGTCGTTGTAGCGTTGTTCGATACCTGCGAATACCTCGTTGGCTTCTTTCTCTTTGCCGATGAACATGCCCACGAACTTAATCCACTCAGCCTGTCCCAACGGGTCGAGTTCCTTGTAACCCAGATGGGGCACCAGCGTGATGCCTGTCTCCTTGATGGCATCGTAACCGCCGCGCTTGGAGGGTGAGATGAAGATGATGTCAGGATTGGCAGCCAGCACCATCTCTGTGTCGAAGTTTCCCTCCATGCCAATCTTCACGATACGGCCGTCCTTCACCCGTTGCAGGATATCCTTATTAAATAGGTTTTTTGTTCCTGTCAGTCCCTTCACCACGTCGTGTGCGTCGAGAATGGTGAAGTTCGACAGTTGTAGGGCCGTCATACAAATGGTATTCTTGATAGGTACACGAATCTTGGTGTATCCGTCGGGCACATCGATATCGTCAGCACTCACCAAAGCGAAGTGGTCGTTCTTGCCGACATCCACCAAATGGATGCCTGCTGAGTCGCGCACGCTGAACCCTGTGGCGTATTTCACCGTCACTGCTGCGATGGTATCTCCTGAGGTTGTTTCATCAGCTCCCTGCTGCTTGGCATTCTTGCCAGAACAAGCGCACAAAAGGGCCGAAATGGCTATCATCCAGATTGTTTTTTTCATCTCTGTCGTTTTTTTACTGGTTTCAGTTTGCAAATATACGAAATATTTCGTAATTTCGCCATCGAAATAACAAAAATCATGCGTACTTTTCAAATAGAACCCCTTAATACGTCGCTTCAGTCGGCTATCCAACAGAAAATCGACAACCTGAACAAGCCCAAAGGCTCGTTAGGTCGTTTGGAGGAATTAGCTCTGCAGGTGTGTCTCATCCAGCAGACGCTGTCGCCCTCGTTGGCGCATCCCTGTCACCTGTTATTGGGTGGCGATCATGGCATCGAGCGCGAAGGCGTCAGTGTGTCGCCCCGTGAAGTCACTTGGCAACAGATGATCAACTTCACCCGCGGGGGTGGAGGTGTAAACATGTTCTGTCGCCAGCATGGCTTTACGTTGCGCATCGTTGATGTAGGCGTCGACTACGACCTGTCGGCTGTCGAAGGCATCATCGACCGCAAGATAGCCCGCGGCACTCGGAACTTCCTTTATGAGCCAGCAATGACGGACGAGGAGTTCGACCAGGCGATAGAGGTCGGCGCCTCGCTGGTGGACGACTGCATAGCCGAAGGTTGTCGTGTGTTGAGCATTGGTGAGATGGGCATTGCCAATACGTCGCCCTCCAGCATTTGGATGCACCTGTTTGGCAATATCCCTTTGGCTGATTGCATTGGTGCCGGAGCCGGTCTCGACACCCCCGGCATCCGACATAAGTACGAAGTGCTGTCGCAGGCGGTTAATAATTGGAAAAGTGTGGCGGAAGCAAATTCTTCACTTCGTTATTTCGGAGGTTTCGAAATGATTACTGCCATTGGCGCCATGATGCGTGCAGCAGAGCAACACTTGGTAGTATTGATTGATGGGTTCATCATGACGGCGTGTGCCATTGCTGCCATCCGACTTTTCCCAGCCTCTCAGGATTACATGATTTTCACCCATTGTGGCGACGAGAGCGGACACCAGCGGATGTTGGATATCGTCAATGCCAAGCCCTTGTTACATCTGGGCTTGCGATTGGGCGAGGGAACGGGTGCCCTTTGTGCATTCCCCATCGTTGACTCAGCGGCGAGAATGATGAACGAAATGAACAACTTCGATAACGCGAAGATTACCAAATACTTCTAAGACGCAGGTTCCCTGTTCTTATTAATCTTCTCCAGACAGCATGCGGTATATCCTATCGATATCCACATGCTGTCGGACGTGTTCGGCCAGCTTGTCGTATTGCTCGTCCTTGAAGGCGCGTGGATCATGGGGACGGTTCTCCTGATATGTTGCGCAGCAATGTGGATCAGGAGAACCGTCCCCGTGATCAAGCAGGAAGTCAATGACAGGGGCATTGTCGAGGAAACCATGAATATAGGTGCCGATACAGTGGTCGGTTTGTAGGATGGCCTGATCGGTATCGCTGACGCCTTGGTGAATTTCGTAGCCCTGACACTCCTGGCCTTCGAACATAAACGTGACCTGTTGCGTGGTCTTTTCGGGAGTCATCGTCGTGTGGATAGGCAACAGACCTAATCCTGGCAGACTGGTGATGCTGCCCTCGATGCCTTCGGGGTCGTCGACGGTCTGTCCCAACATCTGGTAACCGCCACAGATGCCCACTACCATCTTGCCCTCGCGATGGGCACGCTGAATGGCCTGAGCGCAACCGTTGCGGCGCAGTTCCAGCAGGTCGTCGAGTGTCGACTTGGTACCAGGCAGAATGATGATGTCAGCCCGCTCGATGTCCGAAACGTTGTTCGTATAGAACAGGTTCACGCGTGGGTCGCGCTCCAATGTGTCGAAGTCGGTGAAGTTCGAGATATGACGCAACAGCACCACCGCCACATTCACCTTGCCTTCAGCTAGCTCGCGCTGTTTCTTTTCCAGACTCACCGAGTCTTCCTCCTCAATATGGATGTCTTTATAATACGGTACGACGCCCAGCACGGGAATGCCGCAGATCTCTTCCATCATCCGACGGCCCTCGTCGAAGAGCCGCATATCGCCTCGGAACTTGTTGATGATGATGCCTTTGATGAGTTTCCTGTCCTCAGGTGTCTGTAACATGATGCTGCCATAGACGCTGGCAAACACGCCCCCGCGGTCGATGTCACCCACCAGAATCACATCTGCTCTCGCGTGGCGGGCCATAGGCAGATTCACCAAGTCGGTAGCCTTTAGGTTAATCTCCGAAATGCTCCCTGCACCCTCCATCACGATAGGATTATAGCGAGCCGCCAAGCGGTCGAAGGCGTCGCAGACCTCTTTTCTAAATTGAGAATTGAGATTTGAGAATTGAGAATTATGATTACCTTTCTTCCAGTAGTCATAGGCATCTTTGTTACCGATGGGCTTACCATTCAGCACCACTTGCGAGGTATGGTCGGAGTTGGGTTTCAGGAGCAGCGGATTCATGTCCGTATGACAGGGGATGCCTGCTGCTTCGGCCTGTACGGCTTGGGCGCGACCAATCTCCAGCCCCTCAGGAGTGGCATAGGAATTGAGTGCCATATTCTGAGCCTTGAAGGGCGCTGGACTATAGCCGTCCTGCTTAAAGATACGACACAGGGCGGTGGCGATAATGCTCTTGCCAACATCGCTGCCTGTTCCTACGAACATGATGGGGTGAAGACCCTCCCCCGGCCCCTCCCTATGAGTGAGGGGAGTAGATAGATCCTGTTCTTGTGAGTAACTACTCCCCTCCTTTGCAGGGAGGGGGCTGGGGGTGGGTCTATACAGGTGGGTATAGCTTGCCAGTACGTTCTTATATCGGAATACGGGCGTGGGAACGGGTTCGCCTTTGGCATTATACACCTGAGTAATACTTTCTGGCACCTCGCTCAAGAACTGCGTATAGTGGAACTCATGGCCGCGATATTCTTTGCCGTCGAGTTCAAAGCGACGATAGCCCAATGATAATTTCCTGTCTGCCTGTCGGGCGGTGATAGAGTAGGGCAGTACGCCACACATGGGATAACTCCCCTCGTCGGTCACGATTCGCTCGCACAGATACATCATGCCGCCACATTCGGCTTGAATCCTTCCGCCTTTTTCTGCGTATTCCTTGATGGCTTTCCGACAGGCCTCATTCGCCACAAGAGCCTCCAGATGCTTTTCCGGATAGCCGCCAGGCAGATATAGTAAGTCTATGCCATCGAAACAAGGCACATCTTTTTCTGGGTCGAAGAAACGGACTTCTTTGAAGTCGTCTACAGTTTCTTGATAAAGAAAAGAGAACGATTCGTTATTCCGAGCTATTATCGCCCTTAGTCCGACGGCTTCGTACTCACAGTCCGACGGCTTCGTACTCACAGTCCGACGGCTTCGTACTGCCAGCGTGCTCAGCGCTTGCCAATCGACGTGCTCTTCTAATAGATGAATGAGCTCCTTGCTTTCTGCCTTTTCCGAGAAATCAAGTCCCAGATAGCGCGAGCCCTGTTCCAATGAGGCCTGCTTGGGCAGATAGCCAAAACATTCGACACCCACGTCCTCGCATACTTCTTGCAACATCTTGAAGTGCCGTTCGCTTCCCACCTTATTAAAGATAACACCAGCGATGTGTACGCCTTTACGGAAGTTGATAAATCCCTGCAACAATGGGGCCATAGAATAGGCTGCACTCTTGGCGTCTACCACCAGCACGATGGGAATGTCCAGTACACTGGCAATCTCAGCTGATGAGCCTTTTTCGCGATCATAGCCGTCAAACAATCCCATCATGCCTTCCACGATGCACACATCAGCATCTTGGCCGTAATGGGCAAACAACTCGCGGACGTGCTCGGGCGTTGCCATAAACGTGTCGAGATTGATGCTGGGCCTGTGGCACACCGCCTCATGGAACTTCGTGTCGATATAGTCGGGTCCGCATTTGAACGGTTGTACACGATAGTCCTTCTCCGTCAGCAACGCCATCAGTCCCCGGGCAATCGTTGTCTTGCCTGAGCCACTCGTGGGTGCTGCTATGATAAAGGCTGCGATTGAGCGAGAAGAGTCGGAACTTGTTTCGACTCCCGAGCGTGAGCAGGCTCGACCGCAGGTCAAAGCTGGTTTCATCGTCTGCAAAGTTACGAAATAAATCTCAAATTAGTATGGCTGTGCGATAGAAAAGTTATTCTGGCACATAAATAATCTGTCCGTTCTCCAACTGATAGGCCGTGCCCAGACGTTTGCCCTTCTGACCCATGCCGTCAGTAGTCTCGCCACTGGCCTTGTAGGTCTCAATCTCGCGACCTTTCTTCTGGATAATCTCCATGTTGTCCTGGCCCGGATTCTTCACGATGGTAAAGTCCTCCTTGCCGAAGATCTCCGACATGTTCATGTGCATCACCATCGCCACCATCAGCGATACGGCAAAGACCATCGCCACGTCGAACAGGTTGACCACCACGCTCAGCGGGTCGTCATCGTCTACTTGCAACAGCGTGCTTCTACGTTTCCTTCTCATGGTGCTGCAAATTGGTTTGTGCTTCGTATTCCAGCCGGCTGACGTCGATGGCATACCAGCGCGACTTCAGCTGCTGCGTAAACAGTCCCACGACGGAGATGACCAGACCCACGACGGTGGCCGAGAATACCACCTGCATGTTGTAGGCCATACCCGAGATGTCGCCTGTCGACAATCCTACCAACGCTGGCGACATCGAGATCAACGTACCGATGAGGCCCAGAACGGGCCCCAGCTTTGTCAGGAGTCGCGAGAGGTTCACGTCCTTCGCCGCCTCGGCTTCCATCTGTGCCGTCAGATAGTCGGCATAAGCTTCGTCGGACTCGTGGTCGGCCAGCAACTTGCGATACTTGTCATAGAGCGGTGTGTGACCATCCCTCCGTCGGGTCATGTACTGCATGTAGGTGGTAACCAATAGCACCAGCGACCTGATGAAGAAGAAGATCAACAGGATGACGTCAGGGATGAGCAACAGATTGGCTATCCCGAACAGGGCTTTTGAAATGTATTCCATAATGATGTTTTGTTGAGTCATGGGATATACCGTCACCGTTTGCTGGGCGGCCATAAGACACGTCAGACACAGCACGGCGGTAATGATGATATGGAGGAAACTGCGGTCAGCGTGTTGTGGCAGCAGCCACGCCATTGCTTTCGACAGCAACCACAGCGTCACCGCCACGCCGACGGCTAACAACAGTCCGGTGGTTTGGAATCCGACACCCGTCAGGGTAAACAGCATCTGACAAAGCACGTAAAAGGCTACTGGCATGATGAGCAGGCCCGGATACCAGCGCAGACGGCTGAGCAGCGCGTCGAGGATGCATACGACGGCTACGTTCTGAAGAATCGTCGTGTCGTGCAGCCACCCTTCCACCTGTGGTTTCGACAGGTTTACCGCATAGTCGGTCATCAGCCATACGACGATGCCGACAACGATGCAAAACGCCATCTTCAGCCAGTTGTTACGCCATTGGCTGAGTCGCAGTGCCGTTTGTAGCACGACTAACAGGATGAGGGTGTCAGCGACGATTTCCATTTCTCAGACGCAGATAGATGATAATCGCCAGGATCAACGACAGGATGATGACTGCCAGCCAGATGGGCGTGTGGTTAGTCGACGGCTCGTCGCTATCGTTGACGCCTTGTTTCTCCAATACCGTCGCCTTGCCGCCCGCTTGTCCGTTCTTGACCAAAGCCATCTGACGGCTATACCCCTGGCGGGCATCGGCAGGTAATTTTCCCTCGATGAATGCTTGCAGCTGTGTGTTGTTGCACACGAAGTCCGTACATGCCGCACCGCTTTCCTTCGTTACTTCCGCATGGAGTTCGGCCGTCTGGCGCAGTTGTGCTTCCGTCGGCTTCCAATAGCCCTTGCGGGCACTCTCCAGCATCGTTGCCGTCATGGCCTGATAGGCTGCCGGGTTCTTCTGCTCAAAGTATGCACGAATGCCCAGCTGCTGGTCATCCTTGACGTACATCCGATACAACTCGTCGTAGAGGTTTTTGTCGAGTGCCGTCTCTCTGGTCACGCTCCACCCGAAGATGTTGCGGAACGTCTCGCCAAACATCTGTGCCGTACCCTCGTCGCCCTTCATCCTCTCGCGGACGAAGTTAGGATTCAGCAGCGTCGTGCGTACCTCGATGTCGATGGCCTCCTTCAGCCCCTGCACCCTGCGGTTCTGGCGGTTACGGTAGTCGGCCATCATGGCGTCGGGCTCTTTACCCGTCAGCGCCTTGACAGTCATCGACAGTCCGCCTGTAAACTCATAGACATGATCCAGCGAGATGGGTCCCCACGTGTTGCTCTGTCTGGGCTGGACGGTGATGTCCGTCCTATTAAGTGCGGCCACAAACAACTCGCGCTGCATCACACCCCAATGGGCCTCGTCGCCGTAAGCAGCACACATGTTATTCAGGTATCCGTCCACCAGCTCGCTCTTCTCGCTCCATGTGCCACTGCGCTCGATGTAGTTCATCATGCCTGTGCTGTAGCCGTTGTTTACGGGTCCGAACACACGCAGCGTGGACAGCTCGCGGGCCCGCTGTGGACTAATGCCCTTGTCGATGAGTTCTCGTTCCTGCGACAGCGTCCCCTCGCGGACGAAATTCTCTCCTTCCTCTTCTGCCGAGACAAGTTGGATGGCCTCGGTGATAAGTTTCAGACGCGAGTCGGCAATGTCGCGCAACTGTCCGCTGATCTGCACCATCACGTCGATGCGCGGACGGCCCAGTTCACTGGCTGGCACCACGCGCAGACTACCGATGCGTCCCTGACTGTCGCGCTCCGGCTCTACGCCCAGCATCCACAGCGCCTGGGCTATGGTGGCACCGCCTGTGGCAATGAATTCGCCTGCCCAGAATGTGTAGCTCACCTTCCGGGGATACTCGCCTCCGTGTTTCTTCTTGTATGTTTCGAGAGTTTGTTCAGCCAACCGCTTACCATCCTCCCACGCCTGTGGGTCGGGGGTGTTGTCGGGGTTGATGCTGAACATGTTTCTTCCCGTCGGCAACACGTTGTCGTTCAGAATGGGGTCGCCACCGGGAGCCGGGGCTATGCTGCCGCCATTCAGCGCACGCACCATGTTGTCGAGCTCTGCTTGTGTCGATGCCGCCAGCAGCTGCTTGATGCGAGGCCACTCCGACGGATTGTTGTTCATGGCGCGAGCCGTCTGGCTGAGCTGTTCCTCGGTGTAGGGCTGTCCCAGCGTGTAGTAGGCTCCCTGCATCTTCTCGTTCATCAGCTCCTCCAAGTGCGCGTCAATCAGTTCCAGTTCCTCATGGCTATAGGGCTTGCTAATGATGCTGTCCAACGATAGCACGCGGTGGATGCCCTCCTTCACGATGCGTTCCTTCAGCGTCGACAGCTTTTGTCCGCTCAGCGCCTTGTGCAGATCATTGTGCAGCGCGGCATACTTCTGTCGCATGCCGCTCTCCGCATAGGGCGGGGTGAGGTAGGTCAGCAAGACGGCATTCGAACGGCGCTTGGCAATAATTGCCTCACCGATATTGCCCGTCGTATAGTAATAGAAATGCGGCGTCGAGCCAATCAGTTGCAGACTCCAGTCTTCGCGGCGCATACCGGCATCGCGCCCTGGCGTATACTCCAGATTGCCGTGTGTGCCGAAATGTATCAAGGCATCGGCCTGGAAACCCTTCTGCACATACAGATAAGGTGCCAGATAACTGTGTGGTGGAGCCACCTCTGCTCCATGCACCAACTTGAAGTCGTCGTCGCCGAGTGCGGGACGGGGCTGGGGAAACAGCAACACATTGCCATACCGAACACAGGCCATGGCGATGCTGTCGCCCCTCGACAACAGTTCTCCCGGGGCCTCGCCATAACGGCTGACCACCTCCTGATATTTCTCTGCAGGCAGCACCTCCTTGGCCCATTGCTCATACTGCTGACGGCCCAGCCACAACGGATGACCTTTCTGCATATACTCCTCCTGTGCCCCCTTGGCGTATGAACCGAGCACGATGCCCTCCGTCTTCACCTGACGGGCAAAGGCGTCGAGTGTTGCCGGCAGTCCGTCTACACGATAGCCCTCCGACTGCAGCCGCTTCAATAGGTTATACAACGACGGTATCACCTCCATGCCGCTGGCCAGCAGCGCATCCTTTCCAGGACGTTTGAAATAGCCGATGGCGATGCGTTTCTCGCTGTTCTTCTTCGTGCGGAGCGACATGGTCCGCTGCACATGCTCGCAGAACATCTCGCAGCGTTCCACCTCGGCGGTGTAGATGTGATAGCCCCGCTCGTCGGAGTTCTGGGTGGCAATACACCATGGTGCCGTACCGCCGTCAATCTCGGGAATGACGATACGGGCATTCTTCGACCCGCTGCTCATCGGGATGTCGGCATTCATCCATTCGTCGTGGGTGGCCGACAGCGGGAAGGGACAGAACAGCGCGACGTTCTTCTCCTGCATCCACTGGATGAGCGTGTCGTTGCCCAGACGTCCCATGGCCAGAAACACCACCGCGTCGGGTTTCAGCTGTTTCAGCATCTTTTCACGCTTCTTGCCCATGCCCGCCATCGGGTACACGTTCATGCCCCGCTGGGTGAGCATCGTAATCAGCGTGTCGACGTGCTGGCGGTTGCCCTCCATGGGGAAGGAAATGCCCGATATCAGCGCCAGCGTCGGACCATCAGGATGATAGAGCTTCTGTTCTTTCAGATACTGCGTCAGTTCCTCGTGTGTCTTGAAATACTTGCCGTATTGCCGATGGTAGAACATGTCCTTCGGTACCTCCACGGGCGGCTCTACCTCCTGGTCACCCCAGCGCTGCGGGGTGGCGATATGGCGCAGGTAGCGCAGTCCGTTGCGGTAGTTCTGACGGTTTTCATTGTCGAAGTATCGTTGCAGGGTTTCTATCTGTTCGTCGCTGAGGTTGTGGTTCTCCACGAAGTCGCTGGTGCGCAGCGCCTTGGTGAATACCGGCACGCCTTTCTCGGCCACACGCTTCACTTCGGCCACCTGTTCGTCGGTAAGGAAGATGCGGCGGGCAAAGATGATGATGGCGTCGTAGTCGTCCAACTGCTGCATCTCTTCCGTCTCAATGCATTCCACCTCGATGTGGCGCGAGTCGTTGTTCAGCGTGAAGTCTGCCTGTTGTGCTTTCAGAGCATTAACAATCAGGATGCGTGTGGGTTGCATCCAATGGCAGTAGGCCGCATAGCCGCCTACTGCCAGTAAGAGTATGAGGATCAGTAGAAAAAAGTACTTTCTCACTTTTTTACCTTTTCAATATACAGGTCCTGTATCTCGGGCACCTCGCCCAGTCCCTCGATGGCCGTGCCGACGGTCAGTCCCTCTTTCTCCAGAGCTTCCTTCCATTCCACGGCGATGTCGTTCGACGCATGGTCGCCAGCCACGAAGAGCAGCGGCACCAGCGTCACCTTCTTGGCTTTCTGCGCCTTCAGCTTGGCCAGCATTGTCTCGTAGGTGGGATAGCCCTCGATGGTGGCTACATGGTAGTTGCCGTGTCCCTGAGCCTCCAGCATATAGTCCAGCTGACTGTAGAGTGCCGTCGCCGGACCCTCTGTGCCATGTCCCACGAACACCACATGCTCGCGCTTCTTGGCATCGGCTGCATGGCGCTTCACCAGGATGTCGCAGACGTGTTCCGCATCCTCTACGGTGTAGAGCAGCGGCGTACCGATGCGGATCTCGTCGAAGAACGGGCGCACCCGCTCCACGTCACGGCGCAGCATGTCCATCTCCTTGCCGTCGATGATAAATGAGGGCTGGACAATCAGCTTGCGGTAGCCCTCGCCTCTCAGCTTCAGCATCATCTCCTGTGCGCTCTGCTTCTTGATGCCACGCTCAGCCAGCCGCTTCATCACGATACGCGACGTGTAGGCCTCGGCAAAGTCGTATTGCGGGAATGCCTCGCGCACCTTCTGGTTGATGGCATCGATGGTCTTCTGGCGCGTCGCATCGTACGTCGTACCGAAGTGCACCATCAGCAAAGAAGTGTCCTGTGCCCGGCAGGTTGCCGAACACAGGAGCACTAACAAACTTATATAATAATACACGTATTTCATCTCACCACGAGATTACTTTTAGTTTTCAAACAATCGAATCTGGTCGAAGTAGTAGCCTGGGGCAATGCTCAGGCCCTTGGTAACTTTGCCTGTGGCGACATCGTAGAAATAGACGGTCTCACCGTCGGCATTGCTGACACCGAAGTAAGCACGGTTCTCCTTGGCGTTGTAAACGGCACGCTGCGAGAAGCTACCGGCACTATAGGGCAGATCGGCACCTTCATACTGGATGGGAGTAGCGGTCTTTGCTGTCAGGTCGACGATAGAGTAGTAGTAAGCCTGGTCCTGAATGCCGGTTCCTGCCTCATTATCGCCGGAATAGGCCAGTGCCTTGCCCGAGCCGATGTAGAGCACGCTGACAATCTTACCCTTTGCATCGGGGAAGGCATTGTAGCCGTCCTCGAAGTTAAACTCACCCTTCTTGATGCGCACCAGACTGCCGATGTTCTTCTTGTTGACACTGCTGAAGACCGACAGGTAGAGGTTGTCGTTATCGTCGAAGAACATGAAGTTCTGCATCAGCTCACCATAGGCAGAGCCCTGCATCTCGGCAGCCACGGGGAAGACATTGTCTTTCTCGACAGCCATCGTCTCGGGATTGATGACGGCAATGTGGAAGTTAGACTCCTTGGTGGCGGTACGGCCTGAACCCTTCTTGCTGTAGAAGAAGTAGAACAGCTTTTTGTCGCTCTTGCGATAGGTCAGCAGACCACTGGTGGTAAACGAGTCGTAACCGTCAGCCAGACTAATGCCCAGCTCGCCCTCGTCCAGAATGGCCATGCTGTTGCTGTTCAGCTTGGTCCAGACAATCTTGTTGGCCTCACCGTTGGCAGCCATGACAATCAGCGTGGTGTCATTGAGCCATGCGTGGGTGTACTTACGCGACGCATAGGTGTTCTTCTGGAAGGGACGCTCACGGACGACTTCCAGCTTGTTGTTCTTAATCTGCAGCTTGGCAAAGCGGTCGGCAGAAACGGGAACCTGATACATGTACTTCGCATCGTAGATGTTCTCGATGGTGTAGTCGGTGATTTCGATACCTTTACCTTTGAAGTTGACGGTCATGTTGGGGTTTGTCAGCGAGTCGACGCTCATCGTCAGGTGAGTCTCTTGCGAGGCCATGCCGCCATGCTTGCCGACGGTCACCGTCAGGTCGTAGTGGTAAGTCACCTCTGGAATGGGCTCCGGCTCGGGAGTCTTTTTCTCGTCATCGTCCTTTGAACACGCAGTGAATGCTGTGGCCAGCACCAAGGCTGCCATCAGCGAATGGAAAAATGTAATCTTTTTCATCTTAATTTAAAAATTTAAGTCGTTATTTCGTTATTACGTTATTTCGAGTTATTGCAACAGCAGCCTGAACTTCACAAACAGCGATCGGCCGGGTTTCTGCAGCTTATAGTTGTCATATACCGTCTCATCCAGCAGGTTCTGACAGTCCAGCGACACGCTGTAGCGGTTGTTGTGCCACGAATAGGTGGCGTTGGCACCCACCAGATTCTTCTCTGGTATGCGGGCTTTGGTCTCAGGCAGTCCGTAGGCTTCCCACGACAGGTAGAACCAATGTACCCATTGATAGTCCACACCCAACTGCAGACGGTCGTCCTTGCTCAGCAGGTCGGTGAACTGGTAGCGCGCCTCGGCCGATGCAAAGAGCCACGGACGGTTGGGCACGTGGTTGTTGAACGTCACCGAGGGCTTGCCGTCGTCCTTGAACTCCTGACGGTCGCGGGCGTCCTGCCACGACATGTTTGCCACGACCTGCAGCCGTTTGTTCCAGTCGTAACGTACCTCACCCTCCAGGCCTTTGATTCTCACGGCGGGTTGGTTGGTATATTGCAGGTAGCCCTCGTCGTCTGAGATGGTCGGCTGGATGTAGTTGTCAACATAGCGCAGGAATCCGTTGGCCTCGTAATACAGGCTGTGCAAACCGTTGCGGAACGTTCCGAACACACCGACGTTCAGGTTGTTGCTCTCCTCGGGTTTCAAGGCCGTATTGGCATAGATGGTCGTTCCGTTGCCCAGCAGTTCACGGGCCAGCGGCAGTCGCACGCTATGCTCGTAGCTGGCTTTGACGGCCAGCGAGGGTGCTACCTCAAACCTTGTTCCCAGTCCGCCGCCCAGACTGTTCTGCGTGTTCGATCCCGCCATGGCCTTCGATCCAGTGATGAAGTACAGGTCGGTCTGTTCTATCTTCAGGTGGTTCACGTAGTCTTTCAGGAAGAAGGTGTTCTGCATGCGGTTGTTCAGAAGCGACTGGTTATAGGCCAGTCCGATGACGTGTTTGACAAACACATCGTTCGATGGTACAAATGCGTTGTCTACCTCGTCCCAGCGCTCATTACCCGTACGGTTCAGCGAATAGCTGAGGTTCAGCAGGTGCTGCTCCGACAGCTGGTAGTTCAGGTCGGCTTTGAGCAGCGTCAGCGGGCGCTTGGTGTGTCGACGGCTGAAGGCACGGCCGTTGATTTCGTTGCGGTCGCTGCGAATCCAGTCACCGTTCCAGTCGTACTTCCGGTGGGCGGTGTCGGTGACCAGCACATGGTCCCAGGTGTGCGACAGCGACATGTTGGCTGTCAGGTCCTTCAGCAGGAAGTCTTTCTTTCTGTAGTTCACGCCCACGCTCCAGGCATCGCTCCGCCGGTCGGCCATACCGATGACGTGGCTCTGAACCTGACTGGTTTGCAGGTCTTTGTCCACCTTGTGATACGACAGGGTGACGTAGCAGTCGTCAGCCCACCACTTGTCGCTGACACCGACTTCCAACTGTCCCAGCAGCGACAGGTAGTCGTCGTGGAATCGGCGGCGCTCCTTGGGCAGGTATCTGCCGGCAGCCTCGTCCCACACCTCGACGTCTTTCATCATGTAGTCGTTCTTCGAGTAGTTGATGCCGAACGTCGGACGGATGGTCAGCCCGTTCTTCAGCACGTACTGAGCATTCAGGTCACCGCGGTGGGTGTGGTACGACCCCATGCCGTACGACGCGTCCAGATAGTTCGTCCGCTTCCTGCTGGTCACGATGTTGATGGCACCGCCCAGGGCGTCCGAGCTGAGCCACGTGGGCACCACGCCCTTGTATATCTCGATGTGGTCTATCAGGTTCACGGGCAGATTGGCCAGCGTCACCTCCGAACCCTTTGTGTCCAGGGGTACACCGTCCAGAAAGTAGCGCACCGCATTGCCCGACATGCCGTTAATCGACAGGTCGAAATCCGAACCTACGCCGCCCTCCTCGCGGATCTTCACACCGGCCGTACGGTCTACGATGTTGTTCAGGTTCGACAGTGAACCGATCATCGAGTGCACGTCGATGGCATTCACCGAGTAGGCGCCCTCGCGCAGCTTCTGCGTCTTCGACTTGCCGACGACCGTCACATTGTCCAGCGCCACGGAGTCCTGCATCTGACTCTTACGCTGCTTCTGCGATTGTGCCGACAGCGGCAGGCTAAGGGCACATGGCACGAATGCCATCACCAGCAGTCCTAACAGTCTTCTTGTCATTCTTCTGTTCATCTCGTTTCTTCTGCTCAGCCCTATTCCCGGGGCCTCCGCGTCCGTTTCATCTGTCAACTGTCAATTGTCAACTATCAACTGTCAACTCCCTTGGCAGGTTTCCTGGCTCTCTCCGAAAAGTCCACCTTCCCAACAACTAAATGAAGAATGAAGAGTGAAGAATTTGCTACCGCTTTGGTAATCATAATTCTCAATTCTCAATTTTCAATTCTCAACTCGTCCGTCAGTGGCTTCCTTTGGACTTTCCATAATGGAGATTACAGTAGCGGGTACTGCTCAGGATTCACACCTGATTCCCTTTTCATGCGCCGGTGAAACACCAAGCACATCACCAAATCGGCTGCGAAGGTACGAAAAATCGAGCAAAATGCAAAAGAACAAGCTATAAAAATGTGTTAAATTGCGTAAATATATTTTAGTTTAAAAAAGATTTCGTAACTTTGCAGCATAATTAATAACCTAAAAATATTCTGAAATGAACAAGAACGAAAAATTTGTCATCACAATCAACCGCGAGCTGGGCTCTGGCGGACGTACCGTAGGCAGTAAGCTGGCAGAGAAATTAGGTGTTAACTTCTACGACAAGGCACTCATCAAGGGCCTGCAGGAGCACTATCATCTCACTACCGAAGAGATTGAGAAAATCAAGGGTCGCAAGCACAATTGGTGGGGTGACGTTCAACGCCTCATGCAAATCGCTCCCAACATGACCACAGGATACTATGTCCTGCAGCAGGGCAACGAATCAGACCGTATGACAACCGATGAGATGTTCCAGACAGAGACGATGATTCTGCAGGACATCGCTGCCGGCGAATCGTGCGTGGTGGCCGGTCGCAGCGGCTTCCATGTGTTCCGCGACCATCCCAACCACCTGAGCATCCTCATCCAGGCTTCTATGCCCGCACGCATTGAACGTGTCGTCCGCAAGCAGAACGTCACCGAGGATGAAGCCCGTAAAATCATTGAGAAGATCGACCAGATGCGCGAGAACTACGTGAAGAAGTACACCAACACCTCACGTTACGACACCCGCAACTACGAGCTCGTCATCACGATGGACCGATTGACCGAGGACGATGCCGTCAATATCATCATGGACTATATCAACTGTCAGGCTTAATATAGCGCGGAAATCCGCTTACAGACAAGGCTGCATTAAAAAAAAGAAAAACTTTCTCGCGCGTACGTACGTGAACTAAAATTTCCAGAATAGTTCCTGTACGTACGCGCGAGAGTTTTTCAAAATATCCCTATAGATGAACAAAGATGCTATTAATTGTCATAATTGCTACTATTAATTCCTGCAATTGTTACTATTAATTCCCGCAATTACTACTATTAATTCCCACAATTACAAGATCACGGTAAGCCATCATTTTCCTGTAAATCAACAGGTTAAACCATATGGCGGAGGATTTTCTAAGAATCCGAACAATGATGATTTGCTCGGATTCTTAGGTGTATAGAGGCCGTTATGTGTGGCGTTACTCGTCGAAGAGCAGTTCCTGCATCTCCTGGAATTCGGGGCTCATGGAACTGCCGGGGGGCTGCGGGTCATCCATATGGTAGCCGTCACCGCTACCGCACAGTATCTGCCGTACTGCTATCTCTATCGCCTCCATCGAGGGCTTCATATATTCTTTTTTCATAATGCTATTAATATTTTTGAAGTTATCGCTTCGCTCGAAGTTAGCGAAGTTAACGAAGTTAAAGACATTAGTTTTGCCTTTGAATTTACCGCGCCCGAAAGTGTTGTCGTTAACTTCGAGCGTAGCGATAACTTCGTTAACTCCGTTAACTTCTACCATTACTTAATCATTACCTTTTTGCCATTTACGATGTAAAGTCCGGCCTTAGTTGGCTTGCCGTCCAGCTTGCGTCCGCTCAGGTCATACCATTCCCTTCCATATAGGGAGGGGCCGGGGGTGGGTCTGATGCTTGTCGTCTCGTCATCATACACCCACGTGAATCCTGCCGCATTGCTGGTCAGACTGGCCGTGGGCAGTGAAAGGTACGCCTTGTTGGCGCCGATGGCTCCAGCTGCAGACAGCGTGTACCAGTCGATGCCGTACTTGCCGTTGGCGAGGATGAAGTTCGTGTAGTCACCGTCGGTCTGGTTCACCACGGTCGCAGCGTCTGTCACGCCGTGCAGATAGTTCGTCGCGGGTGCGCTGGCATTGGTGGCGACGGGGATGGTGAATGTCGTGCTGGCCGTACCCTTCAGCAGCAGACCGGTACTGGCAGGTACTTTCTCAACGGAACTCAGCGTCAGCGTGCTGCCACTGAAGTCACTCACGATGTAGGCCGTCAGCTCTGCATTGTCGGTGGTAGAACTCTTCTGGCTGAAGTCGAGTGCCTCCGTGCTGGCGTAGGTCATGATGCCGCTGGCGTTCATGACTACGGTGACAACGGTGGCCGTCCACTGGGCGCTGATGGTCACGTCGTTGGTGGGCATCGTGAAGGTATAGACGCCGCTGGTCTCGGTGACGTCGACGTCGTTATTGTTGGCATCCTTCACGCTATAGTTGTCAAAAGTGTAGCCCGTGCGGTCGGTGTGGCTGAGCGTGACTTCGGTGCCAGCAGTGAAATAGTCAGTGCCATGGTAACTGGTGGCAGCCGTTGCCGAAACATCACAATAGCCATCGGTGGTGATGGTAAAGACCTGCGTGCCTTGGGTGCAGTTGCCATCAGGTGAGCCGAATTGAGGATGGACATAGTAGCCATTCGTGACGGTCACTTTGCTGTTGTCGATTGTTGCCATTGGGTGGAAGTTGGTGACATTGGTATAGGTGCCTATCTCTAAGCAATTGGCAATAGTTATCTCATTACCGCTTTGGGCTCTATAACTGCCCACCATACCTGCCGCATGGGTGCCTCCATTGATACTGCCGGCGAAAACACAATTACTGATTGAATTAGTACAGTTTCCAGTTGTTATTCCCACCAAACCACCGACGGACGTACTGGCGGCGGTGATGTCTGCCGTAACAATAATATTCTCCAGTGCACATGGGGCTCGGCCGCCACCAAAACATCCCACCACAGCAGCACAATAATTATTAATATTATCGTTTCCACTATCAATGATGCTACCGGCAACGGTCAGGTTTTTAATGGTTATAGTATTATGATTCCAGGCAGTAGTTTGATTATTCCCAGTTTTACCGAATAACCCCTTTCCGCTGACGTTATTCATGGTGATGGTATGGTAGTTGCCGTTGAACGTACCTTGGAAGTATTGTACAAACGGAGTTCCCTGTGTAACGGTGATGTCACGCTCCAGGTCAATATATTGGTCAACGAAAGTGACTCCGCCGTTGACCTTCCTGACGAAGATGTCCCACTCGTCGGTGCTGCCGATGAGGTAGGGGGCTTCGCTGGTGCCGCTGCCCCGGAGTCCTTCCTGAACCACAAAGGTCTGCGTCAGCGATCCCGTATAGTTGCCCTTGCCCGTAACCGTCAGCGTATAGGTGCCGAGAGCCGTGACGCTGGCGACTGCTTCGCTGCTGCTGTTCGTAATGACGGCATCGTAGTCAGTTCCATTGGAGAGCACCGTGCCATTGACTGCCTCCACGCCATAACTGATGTCGATAGCGTTTCCTCCATCATAAAGATAAACACCTTTAAGCCCGGTGATTGTTCCGAAGTCGAGGTTGCTGACGTCTTCGAACTGAGCGCGGGCGGTCACGTCTTTGACAGGCATCGCAAAGCGGTATTTGCCGTCGTCGGAGCGCGCCACGGTGTGGTCGCTGCCATCGTTGTAGACGACCCTTTCGACGAATTTGCCCTCGTTGGGTGTGACGGTCAGGGTGACGGTCTCGCCATATTCGGCAGTCTGCGTATCGCTGGTCACCGTACCGCCATCTGTCTGCTGGATGCTGACGGACTTCTTCTCGCCGGCCTTGAACACCGTTACCAACAGTTCATAGTCACTCCTATAAGTCGCGTTACCAAAACTATTACTAGGTGTTGTGTATTTCAATTTGAGGCTCTGTCCGCTGCTCGCCGTAGAGACTGGCGTACCGCTCATATCGTTTTCAACAATTGCAAGTTGAGTGCTCCCCGAGGTTCCGTCATAGACCTTGAATGTGCCTACCGCCTTTACAATACCCGTCACTTGGAGCCTATAGCCAGTCGGCGCAGTGAGCGTAAGGGTTGATGTGCCTTTTTCTTGTGTGCTGTATTCTGCATCCTTGCCCACGGGGTCATAAATTTTGAATGCGCTGACACCATCGGGAATGGTGATGGTCTTGCTATTCTTTACCTCTGGCATCTTCGGCTCATTCATCGTGCCGGTACACGTCACGTTGGCTTCGCCGATGAATGCGTAAGAGTCGCCCACGTTATTGCTTGCGACAAATGCTTTGCCAAAGCCGATATTGCCGTTTGCCTGTACGGTGCCTTGCTCGATGCAGATAAGCGGACAGGTGAGTGTTCCACTTTCAGAAGTGGCACCGTCATTATAGCCTGTGCCGATGGCGGCAGCGTTGTCAGACCCACGCGTAGCAGTCACTTGACCGCCTTTGATGCTGATGGTCTGCACCGTTCCACATTTGCCACCGCCGATACCCGCAGCACCTGCACCGCCTGTGGCGTTAATAGTGGCGTTATTGATGGTGATGCTACCCGTAACATTGTTGATATAGGCCATGCCACCCCAACCTGTATCGGTAGTGAAGGTTCCACTGTATTCACTGCTACCGATACCTGCAGCGCCTCCAGCGGGATCGTAATACTGATGCCAAGTGCCACCTTGTGCCGTGATGGTGCCGCCATTGATGGTGATTGCTCTACGGAGAAATGGAGTTTTAGGAGCTGTTTTCTCCTTTAGCTCCTGGGCTCCGTAGAATTATTGTCTTTTAATGTATTATCCGTAGAATTGATGTCCTCGGTGGCGTTGGTGCCGGCCTCGATGACAGAGCCGTAGTTCGTCAGGGCGTAGTAGATGTAGCAGAACACGGCGATGCCGAGGGTCATGAGGATGATGTAAGGCCACTGCCCGGTGGGGAAGGCAGCGGTGACCACGATGCTGCCCAAGCCGAAGATGACGATGAGATGGCAGCTGATGCGGATGGAACGCTGGAAAACGATGACTCCCGAACGGTTCTCGTCGGTCCACCAACGGGCGTTGCCGTCGCTTTGGGGCAGACGCTTCGTCAACGGGCGCACGCGAATGAGGGTACTATAGAATATATAAGAAATGTATAGCGCGTGCGCGAAGAAAATGAGGAATGAGAACTGAGAACTGAAAACTGAGAACTGAGAACTGACGGTGGTCCAGTAGGCGATGAGGCCAACGGTCAGGATGCTGATGTCGCGGACGACGACGCGGCGGGTCAGATAGGATGGGTTGAGCAGCGAGATGTGGCTCCATCCGAACAGTACGGCGGCCACGTGGAAGTAGCTGACCGACAGCGCTGAAGCCCCTACGGGCCACTCTGTGCGCCACCCCAGCTGGCTGTGTGCCACGAATCCTGCTGCGAAGATCAGGTAGCAGAGTGCAGTAAATAACCTTGAGCGACGATAGACGATGTAGTCGTGGTAGCTGCTGTTGCCATCCAGCAATGAGCACCCCATCACCACATTGGCAGCAGCTGCTATCAATAAGGTGATGTGGTATAATCCTTGCTCAATCATTTTTTTTGTTGTTTTTTTAATGGTGTGGTCTATGGCCGACCAATCGTTTCTTGTATTTTCGAATGCAAAGGTATGAATAAAGTTTTAAATGAGGTGTACAAAAACACGCAATGGTGTACAAAAATGAAGAATCAGGTGTACAAATTGTGAGAATTTGTACACCCTCCTTCCGATATTCTTTTCCCGATGAAATGGATGATTTTTGATTGGAAAGGTCAAAAAAGATGCGAATGATTTAAAAAAGACGGATTTTTCTTTGTTTTTACGCTTGATAATTCGTAATTTTGCCCCCGGAAAACGAAAATGGTTGGATGATACCCATTGAGCATATCCAGTTTGCGGCCATCACGTTGACGGGTTTCCTTACTCTGATGCTGGTGTTTATGCTTCCCATGAGAGGGGAAGGTGGACAGGTGTATAACCGTTCGCGGTGGATTATGGTGGCTGGTACGGCGTTGTTGCCCGTACAGTTTCTGTTGCAGTACACGCTGCACTTCCGCCAGATGGGTGTCGAACCAGCCGTATTGGTCAATCTGCTTTTCTTTATTCCCACGGCATGGCTCCTTGGTCTCGCCATTCTTAACCTGTTGCGCCAGAATGCGCTGCGGCGACAAGACTGGCTGGTAGGTCTGGGCTGTTATGTGGTCGTGGTAGTCCTGCTTTTGGGTGCGAACCCCACTGGTGGATACGACGTGCTTGCCGTCACGAATCGACTTTACTATGCTGAGGTGGCCAGCGCCGTTGTCTATGCTGTCATGCAGTTTCACTATACAGCCATGTTATGGCGGGAATTCCGCCGTGTGCGCCATGCTATCAACAACTATTTCGACCGCGAGCGGCATGGCATTATCCGGTGGATGCGTAACAGTACCGCCCTGCTCTCGATGGCAGGACTCTTCGCCCCCATGGTCATCTTCTGGTCGGGACCCCTGCTGATTGTCTATACGCTCATCATCTTTTTCAGCATCAGCTATACCGTCGTCAGTTTTTACAGTTACGGTCTGGATCGGCATCATCTGCAAGCGTTGCAGCAGGTGGAGCGTAGTATGCAGGAGGACGAGCGGGAGAAACTGGCTGCCGGTAGCGTCCATGGCGACAGCCACGAACTGTCTGATTACGACCTTCAACGTGTCAATGCCGCTGTCGACAGGTGGTTGGGCAAGGGTGGTCATCTGCATGGTGGCATCACCATCCAGACGGCAGCCGACGAGATGCACCTGCCGCGATATTTGTTCTCGGCATGGCTTAAGACCACCCGTCAAGGACTGTTCAACCCTTGGCTGACCTATCAGCGCATTGAGGAAGCCAAGCGTCAACTGAAGGCACACCCCGAATGGAGCAACGATACCATTGCCGAACACTGTGGCTTCAATACCCGAAACTACTTCCAAACTACCTTTAAGAAACTCACTGGCGTCACGCCGCAGGAGTTCCAAGTCCGGTAAATGAGTAGGGGTAACCCTATTTTTTTTGCTTTTTCTTTGGTGGTTTGCTTTATTATGTCTATATTTGCAGCCGATATGGTGATGTGTCTGGTGTTTCACCGGCGCATAAAAGGGAATCAGGTGCAAAACCTGAGCAGTACCCGCTACTGTAATCTTCATTATGGAAAGTCCAAAGGAAGCCACTGACAGATGTTGGGAAGGCGGACTTTTCGGAGAGAGCCAGGAGACCTACCTATCGGAAAAACAGAAGCGAAAGCCCCGGGAATAGGGCTGGGCAGAAGAAAAAGACATTGTTAATGAAAAGATTGCTGACAGGTGCCATGCTGATGGTATGCATGGTGTTGTCTGTCGAGGCGCAGGGCGACATTTGGCGCTCGGACTCGTTGCAGGAGGTGGTGGTGGCCTTCATGGGTCACGGTAACCCCGACAGCTACGACACCTTTAAGGCCAACATCCGCTATACCCAGCTGGAGCAGGATCTGCAGAAGTTCAGCCCCAACTATTTCGTAGGTACCGTTGATATGCCTGACAACTCCTGTCACCAACAAGCACCCTCTTGGCCTGCTGGAACTCCCAGGTATTCTGCAGGTTTGGATTAACCACACCAAGAATGCTGAGTTCCTGGAGGACGCTTACCACTCCATGTATCCGGAGCTGTAAGATATGAAATCTTAATATTTACGTGTATTATTATATAAGTTTAGCTGGGAGATTTGTCGCGAGACAAGTCTCCTTTTTTTTTATAATAAATGCGAATTTTTTTTGTTCTTTACTCACTAATTCGTATCTTTGCAACTTAATTCAAGGTATGAAAAGTATGAAAACAGCATATTATCAGGTTGGCGGACACGTGTTCAGCGTCAGTGGCGGGGAGGATTCCTTTGCTTTAATGGGGAATTATGAGCCGTTCCGATGTGACGCGACCGATGCAGTGGCCTTTACGCTGACTATTGGTGGCAGCGAAGTCCCCCTTTACAGCGAAGAGCTGCGACAGGAGGAAGAAGGTCAGGAGATTATTTGCGGCAAGACTGCTGACGGCAAGGCGGTGTTTGAGTTCCGTTGGTGGAATGAGACCGCCGGTTGGCTGGTGTGTTTGGATAATTACCGCGAGGGCAGGCTCTTGACGGCAGGTCGCTATACGAAGATGGCCATCGACAATGCGCTGATGGTGCTCTATGCGTTGGCAACGGCGGCGGACGGTACGGTGCTGTTCCATGCAGCGGTGGTGAGTCACGAAGGCAAGGGCTATATGTTCCTGGGACCGAGCGGAACGGGCAAGAGTACGCATGCCAGATTGTGGTTGAAGTACATCGCCGATACGGCACTGGTGAACGACGACAATCCCGTGGTGCGCCTTGCTGACGACGGTTTACCCGTCGTCTATGGCTCTCCGTGGAGTGGTAAGACACCGTGCTACCGCAATGTGAGCTATCCGTTGGGTGGTATCGTGTTGTTGAGTCAGGCGCCGTATAACAAGATACAGCGACTGGGCGGCATCCGGGCTTATGCCTCGCTGGTGGCAAGCATCAGCGGCAAACGGTGGGATAGCCGTGTGGCCGATGGATTACACCAGACGGAGAATGCACTGGCCTCGACGGTGCCCGTGTGGCATTTGGAGTGTCTGCCGGACGAGGAAGCAGCGAAACTGTGCCAATTGAGAATTGAGAGTTGAGAATTGAGAATTATGATTACTCAAGTTTCGTAAGTCGTATTTCTTTGAAGTTAACGAAGTTAGCGAAGTTATCGCTACGCTCGAAGTTAACGACAATAGAAATGAGCACTGAAGAAGAGGTAAAAAATCAATCGCAAGAACTATCGTCGTTAACTTCGTTAACTTCGATAACTTCGAGCGAAGCGATAACTTCAGAAAGTTGAATTATGATTACTGATGGTGTGATATTGGACGAGGCGGTGCGGCTGGTAAGCGACGGCGTGAGTGTGACGCTGCCGGTGAATGGGCGGAGCATGTTGCCGTTTATCATTGGTGGCCAAGAGAGTGTCATCCTGCAAAAGCCTGAGACTGTGGAGGTTGGCGATGTGGTGCTGGCATGGGTCGAGGGCTGCCGGTGGGTCGTTCACCGCATTATCCGTATCGATGGTGACCACGTGACCTTGATGGGCGACGGGAATATTGTCGGTACGGAGCATTGTACCGTAGCTGATGTCAAGGCCCGTGTGACTCATGTGGTCAGCGCTGACGGAAAAGCCCACTATATATATAATAGGTGGCGCACGCTGGGTGCCAAAGTATGGTGGAGGCTGCGGCCCATCAGGAGATATTTGTTGTTTATTTATAGGAAGTTAAAGAAGATAAAGTAATTAGAGATATGAAGATCAAGAATGGATTTGTGCTGCGACAGGTTTGCGGTGAGAATGTGATTGTTGGCGAGGGCCTTGGTGCCGTGAATTTCGGTAAGCTGCTTGCCCTGAACGAGACGGCAGCGTGGCTGTGGAAACAGGCGCTGGAGTTGGGCGACTTTGACGTGGAGAAGTTAAGTGAGCGACTCTGCGAGGAGTATGACGTAACGGCTGAGCAAGCCCAGAACGACGTCGCTGCCATTCTGCAACAGTGGCAGGAAGTCGGCGTCGTGGAGCCTTGACAATTCGTTTAATTAGTGAAATTCGTGTTCGTAAAGCATGAAGTATATCGCGTGGCTGTGGCGTAACTCACGGGGTATCCGTTGGCATTGGGCGGTGCGCATTGTGTCGGGTATCGGGCAGGTATTGCTCGGTCTGACAATGGTGTGGCTCAGCAAGCGGTTTATCGATGAGACCATCCGCACGGGGACGGAAGACGACGTCCTTTGGATGGTGCTTTGGCTTGTGTTGACGGTGGTGGGCGGTGTGGCCTTGCGACAGGTGGCTTTTTGGATGACTACCACTGCCAATATCCGCCAAGTCAATGCCTTGCGGTTACGCATCTTCAGCAGTCTGTTCCGCAGACAACTCTACAGCGACAAGGAGATGCACTCCGGCGATGTCACTTCGCGATTGGCGAAGGATATCGAAACGGTGAGCAATGTGACGACCGATACGTTGCCGCAGATGGTGGTTACCATGATACAACTGTGTGGCGCCTTCCTGTTGATGCGGTGGTTTGATGCCCGATTGGCATGGGCCCTGTTGTTGCTGACTCCGATGGCCATCGTCTTCGGCAAACTCATTGCCCGGCGGTTGCGACAGATGACGCTGGACATCCGACAGAACGAGAGTCGTATCCAGATGCAGGTGCAGGAAGGTATGGAGTATAATGCCGTATTGCGCTCGCTGGGCTCAGAGCAATGGGTGACAGGACGGCTCGACACCATGCAGCAACGATTGCACGGAAATGTGATGCGGCGCACACGGTTCACCATCGTTGCTCGTGTCATCCTGGGCTGTGCCTTCGGATTAGGCTACCTGATGGCTTTCGTTTGGGGCGGCATCGGACTGCGTAACGGTACCATTACCTTCGGTGTGATGACATCGTTCCTGCAATTGGTGGGTATGATTCAGAATCCCATTCTGCAGTTATTGAACATGGTGCCGAGCGTGATTCATGCGTCGGCAAGCATTGACAGATTGGAGGAATTGGAGGGTTCAGCTGCGACAATGTCGCAGCATACAGGACAGACTGTGACGCCGTCGAGCCAAGAGGCGGGGGTGCAATTCGAGGACGTGTCGTTCCGTTATGCCACGGGCGATAGGGAGATCCTGTCGCATTTTACCCACGACTTCAAAGCTGGCACGAAGACGGCCATTATGGGTGAGACGGGCATCGGTAAGACCACGCTGTTCCGACTGATTCTTGGTTTCATAGAACCTACTGAGGGTAGGGTGACGGTTGGTGGTGAACTGTGTTTCGTACCCCAGGGCAATACGCTGATGAGCGGTACTATCCGCTATAACCTGCAATTGGCGAAACCTGAAGCCACCGATGACGAATTGAAGGCGGTGCTACATACCGCCTGTGCCGATTTTGTGTTCGACCTGCCTGCGGGACTGGATACAGAACTTGGCGAACGTGGCAGTGGACTCAGCGAGGGGCAGGCCCAGCGCATTGCCATTGCCCGAGGATTGTTGCGACCGGGTGGCATCCTGTTGCTCGACGAGATCAGCAGCTCGCTGGACGAACCCACTGAACGTGAACTCTATAGCCGGCTCTTTGCCGCCTGTCCCGATAAGACGATGCTTTTCATTACCCATAGGCCTACGGTGACGGAGCTGTGCGACGAGACCGTTGTACTTTGAACATTGAACTCGATGACGTATGTTGACGTGATATTGCCCGTGCCCTTGGAAGGAATGTTTACCTATGCCGTGCCGGAAGGGACTATGGTGCAGGTGGGGCAGCGCGTCGTGGTGCCTTTCGGACGTTCGAAGACGTATGTCGGACTGGTGGGACGTGTCCACCAGACGCCCCCTGAGGGCTATTCTGTGAAAGCCATTCTGCAGGTGATGGATGCAGCTCCTATTGTTACCGAACAGCAGTTGAAACTGTGGCAGTGGATTAGCGACTACTACCTGTCTCCCATCGGTGACGTATATAAGGCAGCCTTGCCTGCCGGACTGAAGGATACGGAGGGCTATAAGCCCCGCACGGAGACGTTTATCCGGCTGACGGAGCAATATCGCAATGAGACGGCCCTGCATGTGGCGCTCAACGTGCTGTCGCGAGCCCGTAAGCAGTTGGAGGCGTTTACGAAGTACCTGGAGTTGTCGGGCTGGGACCAAGCTGCGACACTGTCGCAGCATACGGAACAGGAGGTCACGAAGGAAGAACTGATGAATGCCAGTGGGGTGGCGGCGGTGACCATCAGCGAGTTGGTGAAGCGCGGGATGCTGGAAACCTACGAGGTGGAGGTGGGTCGACTGAATCATGGCGGAGAATATCGCCCTGAGCTCATCAAACCCCTCAGCACCGCCCAGGAGGAGGCGTATAACGGCATTCTGATGTCGATGATGAAGAAACAGGTGACGCTGTTGCACGGCGTGACGGGTTCCGGTAAGACGGAGATATACATCCACCTGATCCGTCGTGCCCTGGACCGTAAGGAGCAGGTGCTCTACCTGTTGCCCGAGATAGCGCTGACCGTGCAGATGATGCAACGCCTGCAGCGGGTATTTGGCAATCGGCTGGGCATCTATCACTCGAAATACAGCGATGCCGAACGTGTGGAAATCTGGCAGAAACAGTTGTCGAAGAATCCTTATGATGTCATTCTCGGAGCCCGCAGTGCGGTGTTCCTGCCCTTCCAGCGGTTGGGACTGGTCATTGTCGACGAGGAGCACGAAACATCGTACAAGCAACAAGATCCTGCCCCGCGGTATCATGCCCGCAGTGCCGCGATCATGTTGCAGACCCCCCTCCGTCTCCCCCGAGGGGGAGTGACTGAAGCCTCCCCTCGGGGAGGTTTGGTGGGGGTTTCTGTCCTCCTGGGCACCGCCACGCCGTCGATGGAGAGCTACCATAACACCCAGACGGGCAAGTATGGTCTGGTGGAACTGAAAGAACGCTATCAGGGTTTGGAACTGCCCGAGATACAGGTGGTCGATGTCGCCGACCTGCAGCACCGCAAAATGATGAACGGTGCTTTTTCCCCGTTGCTGTTAGCCCGTATGCGCGAAGCCCTGGAGCACGACGAACAAGTCATCCTGTTTCAGAACCGTCGCGGTTTTTCGCCTGTCGTCGAGTGCCACCAGTGTGGCTGGGTACCCACCTGTCAGCATTGTGACGTGTCGCTGACCCTGCACCGCCAGCTCGGACAGTTGACGTGCCACTATTGTGGTGCCACCTACAGCATTCCTACAGAGTGCCCCTGCTGTGGCGGAACCGACCTTCGTACCCGCGGCTACGGAACCGAGAAGATCGAGCAGCAGGTGCGCGACCTGTTTCCTGAGGCCCGCATCGCCCGTATGGACCTCGACACTACGCGCACCCGTAATGCCTACGAGCGTATCATCACCGACTTTGCCGCCGGTCGGACGAATATCCTCATCGGTACGCAGATGATTTCCAAGGGCCTCGACTTCGACCGTGTCAGTGTGGTGGGGATTGTCAATGCCGACTCCATGTTGAACCAGCCCGACTTCCGTGCCTACGAACATGCCTTTACGATGATGTCGCAGGTCAGTGGCCGTGCCGGTCGCAAGCATCGTCGCGGACTGGTCATTCTGCAAACTAAACAGCCACAGCTACCCGTCATCGGTCAGGTGATTCGTGGCGATTATACTGCGTTATATAAAGATCTCGTAGCCGAGCGTCAGGTGTTTCGTTATCCCCCTTTCGTCCGATTGGTTTATGTGTTCCTGCGCCATCGCACCGAACCGACAGTCCATGCTGCTGCCATCGATCTTGGGGCCCGTCTGCGCCAGCTGTTTCCCGGTCGTGTGCTGGGTCCCGACAAGCCCTCGGTGGCAAAGGTCAGCGGCCAGCACATCCGTAAGCTGATGCTGAAGCTGGAGCCCGGCATCGATATGCCGCGTGTCCGGGAAACCCTGCTGCATCTGCGCCAACAACTGTTGACCGACAAACGATATACCTCACTTCAGGTATATTACGACGTCGATCCGCAGTAAGAAGTTAAAGAAGTTAAAGAAGTTAAAGAAGTTAAAGAATTTTTCGTACCTTTGCCGCATATTTACAAACAAAACGTATGCTTATGAATAGAAAATTACGCTTTTCAGTCTTTGTATTATTGCTCATTACGGTGCAGAGTGTCTTTGCCCAGTTGCCTCAGGTGACGCTGAAGACAATGGATGGTAAGGCCGTGCGTGTCGATACGCTGTCGAATGGCGGTAAACCGTTTATCATCGATTTCTTTGCCACCTGGTGCAAGCCCTGCAACCGCGAGCTCGACGCCATCAGCGAGGTATATGCCGACTGGCAGGAAGAAACGGGTGTGAAGATTTTTGCCGTGTCGATTGATCAGGGTCAGAATATCAATAAGGTCAAGCCTCTTGTCGACAACCACGGCTGGGAATACGACGTGCTGCTCGACCCCAACGGCGACCTGAAGCGTGCTTTTGGTATCCAGATGATACCTTATGTGCTCATCGTCGATGGTCAGGGCAATATAGTCTATCGCCATGCAGGATATACCGACGGTGAGGAGACCGAACTCATTGAGAAGGTGAAGGAAGTGATGAGTGGGAAGTGATGAGTGATAAGTGATGAGGGTACTGACTACATTCCTTTTTGTCGTTGGCGGATGTCTGGCCGTTTTTGGTCAGCAGGATCAGGGCGTCACGCTGCACGGTACCGTACAGAGTGACGTGCTGTTGCCCCAGACCGACTCCGCTATCGGTGCCGAGAAGACCGGCGACGTGCTCACCAACACCTATGTCGACCTGCAGTTGCAAAGTCAGTATGTCGACGCCGGAGTCCGTATGGAGTATCTGGAGCATCCGCTGCCAGGTTTCGAACGCGACTTCGCGGGCTGGGGCGTGCCCCACTTCTGGGTGAAGGGTCGTCTGGGCTGTGCCGAACTGACGGCAGGAACGTTTTACGAACAGTTTGGTTCGGGATTCATCTTGCGTACTTATGAGGAGCGTTCGCTGGGTATCGACAATTCGCTGTTGGGCGGACGCCTGGTGCTGAAACCCACCAAGGGCGTCACCGTCAAGGCCCTGTCGGGTCGCCAGCGCCGCTATTGGTCGTGGAACAAGGGACTGGTGAGCGGAGCCGATGCCGAGGTGGCACTGAACGAATGGCTGCCCGCCCTCGCGAAGTCGGGCACGGAACTGACGCTGGGAGCCTCGTGGGTCAACAAATACGAAGCCCAGGAGGACATCTTCGTCGATGCCACCCACCGGTTGAACCTGCCTGAGTTCGTCAATGCCTGGGACGTGCGCGCCACGCTGAACAACGGACCGTGGAGCCTGTTGGCAGAATATGCCCAGAAGACGCAGGACCCGTCGTTCGACAACCAGTACAGCTACGACCGGGGCACCGCCGCCCTGTTTTCCGGTTCCTACTCGAAGCGCGGACTGAGCCTGCTGCTGCAGGCCAAGAGGAGCGAGAACATGTCGTTCCGCAGTCGCCGGTCGATGATTGGCACCTCGTCGTTCATCAACCACCTGCCGGCCTTCACCCAGGACCATACCTACGCCCTGGCAGCCCTCTATCCCTATGCCACCCAGTTGGCTGGCGGCGAGTGGGCCTGGCAGGCCGAGGCCGGCTATAACTTCAAGCGCAAGACTGCGTTGGGTGGCAAGTATGGCATGAATGTGAAGGTGAATTTCTCGCATGTGCGTTGGGAAGGGACAACGTTCTATCAGGACCTGGACGTCCAGCTGTCACGTAAGCTGACCAAGGACTTCCGGCTGACGCTGATGTACATGAACCAGCGCTACAACAAGACCGTCGTCGAGGGCGAGGGCGGCATGGTGCGCAGCAACATCTTCATTGCCGACGGCAAATACCAGTTCTCGCCTAAGGTCACCCTACGTACCGAGTTGCAATATCTGGCTACTGCCGACGACCAGGGCGACTGGGCATACGGGCTCGCAGAACTGTCGTTGGCACCTCACTGGATGTTGACAGCCAGCGATATGTATAATGTCGGTGAAACCCATCTGCACTACTATCAGGGCGGCGTGGCCTTCAGCACGGGAGCCCATCGCCTGCAGCTGGGCTACGGCCGTACCCGTGCCGGCTACAACTGTTCGGGTGGTGTCTGCCGCTATGTTCCGGCCAGCAAGGGCGTCACACTGTCGTATAACTACAATTTTTAAAGCGAGGACGAGAGAGATGAAGACAAAAATCATAAATGCGGTAAAATGGTCGGTAAAAAGAACTTTACCTTTTTACCTTTTTACCCTTTTACCTTTCCTTACGGCGTGCAGCCACATCGACGAGGGCGACAGGCTCATCTATGTGAAACCTGCCAATGTCAGCCGTCGTGTGCTGTTGGAGGATTTCACCGGTCAGCGCTGTGTGAACTGTCCGAAGGGTACGGCAGTCATTGAGCAGTTGGTGGAGGAATATGGTGATGCCGTCATTGCCGTTGGTATTCACGGTGGTCCGCTGGGTTTCAAGGGCAATGCCAAGATGGTTGGTTTGGCTACCGATGTCGGCGATGAATACTATAACCACTGGCAGCTGGAATATCAGCCTGTAGGACTCGTGGACCGTCATGGCGCAGTGAACTATACCGATTGGACCAAGGCTGTCAAGGACGAACTCGCTAAGGTGGCTCCTTTGAATATCATGGCACGGGCTGATCTCTCCGGCGATGATATTCATATCACCGTTACGCTGACCGGCACTGATGGCAATACGAACGGTAAGTTGCAGGTGTGGCTGTTGGAAGACGGCATCACGGCCCTGCAGATGATGCCTGACGGTACTACCAACCGTGACTATGTGCACAACCACGTGCTCCGCACCCCTGTTAACGGCACTTGGGGCGAAGACTTCTCCATCAAGGAGGGCGAAACAAAGACAGTCAATCATACCCAGGCCCTCGACCCTTCGTGGAATGCAGCGCAGCTCAGCATTGTTGCTTTCGTCTATAATGACCAAGGCGTGCTACAGGCCACCAAGGCAAAGGTTGAACTTTGAAAATGGAAATTATAATGCTTATGAAGAAATTTTTTACGCTATGTTTCGGGCTCATCGCTGCCCTTGCCGTCAAGGCACAAAGCGACTTCCCATTGCAGTTTGCCGATAAGGACGGTAATATCATTGCCGACGGTACTACGCTGAACGTCACCACCTACGAAACTGACGACTTCGGTGAGGTCGTAATGCCCTCCGGACTTTTCGTGAAGAATACTTCCGGAGAAGCCGTACAAGGCGGTGGCACGTACACCATTAAGACTCTGGAAAACGGTGCATTTCAGACATGCTACCCCACTAACTGTGTCCGCCAGACGAAGACAGGGGAATTTACCACCAGCGATGGCGAATTCGCTACCGGTGTGCTGAAGGATATGCAGACCGAATGGTTTCCCACAGCTGAAGGCAAATGCGTCGTGATCTATCAGCTCATTACCTTTAAGCAGAACCCCATTACCAAGAAATGGACGAAGGATGCAAGTGGCCCTGTCGTAACCATCAACTTCACCTACGGCACCAGTGGTCTGGCTACGACGACTGCTGGCAAGCAGGTGCGTCAAGTGGAATACTACAGCTTGGTCGGTCGCCAAATACAAAAGCCCGTAAATGGTGTGTACATCGTTAGGACGACGTACAACGACGGCAACGTCGTCACGCGGAAGCATTTAAATTATTAATTAAATAATGATGTTATGAAGAAACAATTTTTACTCATTTGTGCCATGATGATGGCAATGTGCAGTTTTGCACAGGTTTGGCAGAAGAATGTTAGTGAGTTCGCTCCTTTCAAAAAGTCTGCAGTGATTAAATCAAACAGGGCATCTATTACTCCAACGGAGGGCCAGATGTGGTGGGGTTATATGACCGATTCTGACTTAAATTCTAGCACTACTATTGGTGTTGGCGCGGCCAATACGACTTATATTACTGGTATTTATGTACCTGCCAATCACCCGATGATTGGTAGTTCTACCATTAAGGCTGTTCGTATCTATGTTTCTGCGGGTCTTGGATCTACTATGAGCAATGCCGGCGTATGGATTTCAAAGACGAAGCCCGCCAATCTTGCAGCAGCAGACTATAGCCAGTCAGTGGCATCTCTATCCAATGGTGCCAACGATATAGAACTCACTACGCCTTATGTGGTAAACAATGAGGGCTTTTATATTGGTTATACTGTGAAGAGCTCAAATGGTTATCCGATTATGTGTTGCGGTACACAAGATGCGCCAAACGCTTTCCTCATCAGTGTGCCTGGTCAAATGGCTTGGAGTGACTTGAATGGAAATGGCTTTGGTAAACTGGCTTTTCAGATACTAACGGAAGGAGCCACTGTCAATGAGAATAGTGTTGATGTTGCTAAGGAATATCTGGGCAATGTTTATGGACAAGTTGATGGTGTAGCTAAAATAAATCTCCCAATTCTCAATAATGGCAGTAACCCTCTGAAAAGCATCGATTACACAATTACTACTGATGGCGTTGTTAGTGATGCGTTCCGTTTTGACCTGCCGTCGCCCATTGGATTCAGAGAAAGCGCAACTATTACTCTTGAAGTTCCAGCAGAAGGAAGCCAGTCTATCAAGGCCAAGACGCTCACGATTACCAAGGCTAACGGCGAGACAAACGCAAGCAATGATAACAAGGCACAGTTTACGCTTTATTCTCTCCCAGAATTGATAGATCGTAATGTGGTAGTAGAAGAATTTACTGGAACAGGCTGCGGCTGGTGTCCACGTGGTTTAGTAGGTATGGAGAAACTGCGCCAGAACTTTGGTGACCGCTTTGTTGGCATCGGCATTCATAAATATAATACTTCTGATGCGATGTATATTGCCAACTATGCTCCTGTTAGTTTCAGCGGCGCACCCTCTTGTCGCATAGATCGTGGTGAGCAAATTGATCCCTACTATGGTTCAAATAACGGTATTTGTGATGATTTCAGTGCAGAGATGGAAATTCCTGCTATGGGTGCTTTGGAGGTCAGTGGCACATTTGATGAGGCATTTACAAAGGTCAATGCTACAGCCAACGCAAAGGCATTGCTTGATGATACCTATTCACTGGAATTCGCTTTGGTGGCCGACGGCTTGACAGGTACTGGCTCGGCATGGAACCAGGCAAACTACTATACTCAGTATTCTGCTTCTGATCTTCCTGCTGATTTAAGTATCTTTGGTACTGGTGGCACGTATGGTAAATCATCCATTACGGGCTGGGTATTCAACGATGTCGCTATTGCAAGCAGTTACACTAGTGGTGTCAATCAGGTGGCTAAGCAAACGCTGGCTTCGGGTGAGAGTGCTTATTTTGATTACACATTGACCTTGCCCACGAAGACAACCCTGAAGAATGCTTTGCAAAAGGATCAGATATATGTAGTTGCAATCCTTTTGGATAGTAAGGGCAATGTGGTGAATGCTGCTAAGAAGAAGGTGGCTGATTATACTCCTACTGCCATCCAGTCTGTCGGCAACACTAATACTGCTGAGGCTGCTCGCTACACCCTCGACGGTCGTCAGATCAGTGCTCCGCAGCACGGCATCAATATCGTCAAGATGAACGATGGCTCGGTTCGTAAGGTCATGGTGAAGTAATAGCTGTCGGCATTATTGCTGAAATAACAAAAAGAGGTCTAAGCGATGAATTCGCTCGGGCCTCTTTTAATGTTTCTGTCGCCTTTCCTTGTGTCTTGCTCAAGGGTTCCGCTAGGTTTTGTTCAGTATATGAGCAGTATTTGTTCGGTACTTGTCCAGTAAATTACCGAACAAATACCGAACAAATACCGAACATGTACCGGACAAATGCCAGGGCTGCATCGGAGGTGCTATAAAGGAAATCCCCAGCAACTTATGACGAAGCGCTGGGGATTATGAAGTATGCAGGAAAACAGTTTGTTTAGAAGTCCAGCTGGCAGCCTACGCCGAGCACGCGGTTGGTACGGGTGAAGCTGTCACTGACACCTGCAGTGGGATAATCGTTGCGGTTGTAGTTGTCGTAGTTGGTCTGGAAATAGGCTGCAGAGAGGGTGATGTTGTCCTTTACCTTGTAGCTAAAGCCCAAACCGAGGCTGTAGCTGTTTACCACAAACGACATGTCGTTCATGTAGCGGTCGGAGAGTCCGTAGCGGGTGAGCTGTCCACCGCACGACACATTCAGACGGTCGGTAACGTCCCATTCCACACCGGCCAGGAACTCATTGGTGTTGTGGTCCAGCAGGTCCTGTGTGTTGTTATACCAGTTGGCATCCTTGTCGAAATAGTGGTGCCAGCCGAGGTTGAGGGCCACCTCATTAATGGGTTTCCACTGAGCACCGACGGTGAGCAGGGCAGGGGCGTCCTCGTTGACTTTCTCGCCGTCACGGAATCGGTTGACAGCAGCAATCTCGCTGGCCTCGTTGACCGTTGACTCGTTCTTCATGCGAATCTGGGTCTTGAACTCGTATTTGGCAGCGAAGTTGAAATTCTTATACTTCCAGTCGACACCAATGACGGGGGCAATGCCCAAACCGTCTTGGTTACACAATAGGTTCACGCCTTGAGCGTACTTCTGCAACTGTAGCAGACTCTCACGGGTACCTTCCAACTGGGCCTGCTTGGCCACCAACTCGGCAGGAGCGGGAACACCAGCAGCCTCATACTGTGCAATGGCGGCGTTTACCAGGTCTAGACCATTGTTGATGGTGGTAGCAGAGTACTGCAGGAAGTCGGCAAAATCGTAGTAGCCAGCCTCGGTCTTTACCTGAATGTTACTGATCTTTGCCTTGTAGGTGGCATCGCCGTAGAGCAGGCGCAGACCACCATAGACCGACAGGTTAGGGTAAATCTTGTAGGCTGCACCAACCTGTACACCGTAATAATACTGACGTCCCTTCATGTAGCTGTCCATGTCGTAACCCTGGGCACCCAGCGGCTCAAGCATATGAGCAATGCTTCCGACTACACTCTCGAACGAGCCCAGACCATCGGCAAACTCGCAGGAACCACCGCCACCAGGAACTGAGAGGTTGAACTGCAGACTCCAGTTACCTTTATTATAGGCACCCTGCAGCGAGGGAATGATGGGGGCATCGGCAACACCCTCGAACTCTTTCGTAGCCAGTCCACCATTCTTCTTACCCAATGCAAAAACGGGATTGGTAGAAGTAATGGTACGCGTCTGGTGGGCATACTGCCAGTTGAAAGCTACATGGAACCCTTCGGGCATGAATGCCACGCCGGCAGGGTTCGAATAGACGCCATCGAGACCGATAGCGGCATCGCGTGCGGGATTCTTCAAAAACGAAATACTTTGGTTTGTGTTGGTAAGGATACCGCCAGCCAGGGCGCTCACCGTTGTCATCGTGAAAGCAATCAGCGAAAATACAATCTTTTTCATTACTTTTTAATTAATTTTTGCTTAAAACGGCTGCAAAGGTACAGTTATTGCACAAAACTGCGGTTAAAGTGCAATAATTATTAACGCTTATTAACTAAAAAGTGCGCATTTTATGCACAAATGTGCCAAAAGTAGGCTATTTTTCCCCTTGGGCGGAAGCCGCTTCCCCGATTGACGGGGACGCTCCGTGTGTACGAACACAGCTATTTTTCCTCGGGGTAGCTGATGCGGGTGTGGTAGATGGTTTTGAGTTTTTCGATCAGCACGGTCTTGGCATACTGTATGTCGCGGAAGGTGATGGGGCACTCGCGGAAGTAGCCTTCGGCGACCTGTGTGTCGACGATGCGCTCTACGAGGCTGCGGATGCTGGCTTCGGTATAGTCGGCGAGCGACCGTGAGGCGGCCTCTACGCTGTCGGCCATCATCAGACAGGCTTGTTCGCGGGTAAAGGGATTGGGCCCGGGGTAGGTGAACAACAGTTCGTCGACGGGCTGGTCGGGGTGTTCGTTCTTGTATCGGATGAAGAAAAACTTGGCCTTGCCTTGTCCGTGGTGGGTGGCGATGAAGTCGCGAATGACCTTGGGCAGGTTCTGCTTGTCGGCCATGCGCAGTCCCTCGGTGACGTGACTGATGATATACTGTGCCGACTCGATGTCGGTGAGCATCTCGTGCGGGTCGATGCCCGACTGGTTTTCGGTGAAGTAGATGGGATTCGAGAGTTTGCCGATGTCGTGGTAGAGCGCTCCGGTACGCACCAGTTGGGCATCGGCACCGATCTTGTTGGCTATCTCGCCGGCCAGGTTGGCCACCTGTATGGAGTGGTTGAAGGTGCCGGGGGCCACCTCGCTCATGCGGCGCAGCAGGGGGTTGTTGGTGTTCGAGAGTTCGATGAGCGTGATGTCGCTGGTGAATCCGAAGGCTTTCTCGATGACGTAAAGCAGGGGATAGGCAAAGAGCAGTGCCACACCGCAGACGAGCAGGTAGTTGTACGTGGAGTAGTCGATCATGGTCAGTTCGGTAGTGCGCGTCCAGTCGAAGGCCAGATTGACGGCCATGGCGGCGAGGGTGATGATCATGGCCGAGCGGAACAGCTGTGAGCGTTGCGAGAGCTCGCGCAGACTGTTGATGGCCACCAGTCCGGCAACGGTCTGTACGACGATGAATTCGAACGGGTGCTGCAGCATGATGGCGCAGACGAGTACCATGGTGACGTGGGTCATGAAGGCCGTGCGCGAATCCATGAAGACGCGGATGAAGATGGGCGCCATGGCGTAGGGCAGGATGTAGACGTGTACAAACATGTTGCGCACCAGCAGGGCGGTGAGCAGGGCAAAGAGCACGATGAAAGCGTAGAGCATGGTGAGACTGCGCGGCTTGTCGAAATAGTCGTGACGATAGAGCGTCAGGTAGAGTGTGAAGCAGATCATGAGTATGGAGACATAGAGGATCTGTCCCAGCAGCGAGATGCGGCTCTGTGTGCGGTCCTGGTTGCGACGGTCGTTCTCCTTCAGATACGACTGGATGACGTAGTAGGTATGCTCGGTGACGATTTCGCCACGGTCGACGATGCGCTCGCCTTTCTGTACCAGTCCACTGGCCAGGGGTATGCTGGCGATGAGCTCGTTGCGACTGGTCTCACTACGTGTGCGGTCGTACGACAGGTTGGGCACGATATAGTTGTTCAGACTGAGACGCTGCAGTACGGGGCGATGGGGTGCCAGCTTGTCGTCGGCAAAGAGCTGTTCGTAGGCGCGCTTGGCGGAATACACCTCCATGATGGAGACGCTGCTGGCTTGTTTCTGATTGACCACGCGTATCATGCTCGACGTGTCGCGGCGCAGTGCCTCGTACTCTTCCGAGGGCATGATGCCCTGTTGGTAGAGGCTGTGCAGACGGTTGGCAATGACACTGGTGTAGCCGAGGGGCAGACCGGGAATGCTGTCGGCATAGTCGGTGGTGAACTTACGCACCATGCGGGTCTCGGTAGTCCCATCGTAGTTGTAGTAGGGCTCGTAGTTGCGCAGCACACTGTCGCGTTCGTGACGGATGGCGGCGTCGGACTTCAGCACGGGGAAGTCGAAGGGTGCCGTCAGTTCGGCATAGCGCCAGGGCTTGCCCTCTTCAACGGGAAACGTGTTCGCGGTGTCGTGCGGCATGGCCCAGACGACGATGGCTACGGTGACGATGACCAGGGCGGAACGTATCAGCAGACTGCGCCACAGCAGGTTGTCTTTGAAGGTAAAATTGTTCATCTTTCTCTAATTTTGGGGCAAAGATACAAAATAATTCTTAATTCTTAATTCTTAATTCTTAATTATTTCGTACCTTTGCAGGCAAAATTGCAAGAATGATGGCAGAAAGAAGAGTCAGGGTGCGCTTTGCACCCAGTCCCACAGGGGCTTTACATATTGGCGGCGTACGTACCGCACTCTATAATTACCTGTTTGCCCGTCAGCATGGCGGCGACCTGGTGTTCCGTATTGAAGACACCGACTCCACACGTTTCGTACCGGGAGCCGAGGAGTATATCATCGAGTCGTTCAAGTGGCTGGGCATCCGGTTCGACGAGGGCGTGTCGTTCGGTGGCGACAAGGGTCCCTACCGCCAGAGCGAGCGTCGCGACATCTATAAGCGGTATGTCCAGCAGCTGTTGGATGCCGATAGGGCGTATATTGCCTTCGACACCCCCGAGGAGCTGGAGGCGAAGCGTCAGGAGATTCAGAACTTCCAGTACGACTGTCATACGCGCCAGCAGATGCGCAACTCGCTGACGCTGTCGAAGGACGAGGTCGACGCGCTGATTGCCGAGGGCCATCAGTATGTCGTGCGCTTCAAGGTGGAGGCAGGACAGGAGATCGTGGTCAACGACTTGATTCGTGGTGAGGTACGCGTGAAGAGTGATATCTGCGACGATAAGGTGCTCTACAAGAGTGCCGACGAGTTGCCCACCTATCATCTGGCGAATATCGTCGATGACCATCTGATGGAGATCTCGCACGTCATTCGTGGTGAGGAGTGGTTGCCGAGTGCTCCACTGCATGTCATGCTGTATCGTGCCTTCGGTTGGGAGGATACCATGCCGCAGTTTGCCCATCTGCCGCTGTTGCTGAAGCCCGTCGGCAACGGCAAGCTCTCGAAGCGTGACGGCGACAAGTTGGGATTTCCCGTATTCCCCCTGGAATGGCACGACCCCAAGACGGGCGAAGTCAGTTCGGGTTATCGCGAACAAGGATACTTGCCCGAAGCCGTCATCAATTTCCTGGCGCTGCTGGGATGGAGTCCTGGCAACGACCAGGAACTGATGACACTGGACGAAATGGTCAGGCTGTTCGACATCTCGAAGTGCTCGAAGAATGGTGCCAAGTTTGACTTCATGAAAGCAGAATGGTTCAACCGCCAGTACCTGCTGCAGCGTCCCGACGTCGACTGGTGCCCGGCCTTCGACAAGGTGCTCAGGGAGAATGGTATTACGGCCACTGTCGAACAGGAAACGGAAGTGGTGCGTATGATGAAGACAAAGGTCGTTGAAGTGACGGACAAGCAGGGCAACACCAGAAAGCGCAACATATCGTTCGCCAGCGACCTCTGGCCTCTGACCAAGTTCTTTTTCGTGGCTCCCACTGACTTTGACAGGGAGGGTGACAAGTTTATCCGCAAGAACTGGAACGAGGGTACGGCAGACCAGATGCGCCAGATGCAGGCAGTGCTGGAAACGATCAGCGACTGGAGCGTGGAAGGCCAGAAGGCTGTGGTCGACCCGTGGGTGGAGCAGACAGGCATCAAACCTTGGAACGCATGGCGCATCGCACTTGTCGGCACAGGACAGGGGCCTGATATGTACGAACTTTCAGCCTTCTTGGGCAAGGAAGAGACGATCCGTCGCATGCGTCGCGCCATCGAGGTGTTGTCGTAATAACGATATTGGAATAACGGTATAACGAATGTATAATCTGATCATTTACATTTACCAGTTCGGCGTCATCATTGCAAGCCTTTTCAATGAAAAGGTGCGCAAGATGTGGCGTGGTGAGCGTGAGGCGGTCCGCATCCTGAAGGAGAAGGTCGACCCCAACGCCCGGTATGTGTGGTTCCATGCCGCCTCGCTGGGTGAGTTCGAACAGGGACGTCCGCTGATGGAACAGTTGCGCCAGGAGCATCCGGAATACAAGATCCTGCTGACGTTCTTCTCACCTTCGGGCTATGAGGTGCGCAAGAACTACGAAGGTGCCGACATCATCTGCTACTTGCCGCTGGACACCATTACCAACGCACGCCGATTCCTGCGAACCATCCGACCCGTGATGGCATTCTTCATCAAATATGAGTTCTGGTACAACTATCTGCATATCCTCAAGCATCGGAATGTGCCCGTGTATAGTGTCAGCAGTATTTTCCGCCCTGACCAGATCTTCTTCCGCTGGTATGGACGCCAGTACAGCCACGTGCTGAAGTGCTTCACGCGTTTCTATGTGCAGAATGAGGTGAGCCGTGAATTACTAGCCAAACTGCATATCACGAATGTGACGGTAGTGGGCGATACCCGTTTCGACCGGGTGCTGCAAATCAAGGAGAGACCCACCCCCGGCCCCTCCCTGTTTATGGAGGGGAGTGAACACTCTTGCAAGGTCTTTGTGGCAGGTTCTTCTTGGCAGCCAGACGAGGAAATCTTCATACCTTTTTTCAAGAACTATCGGGACTGGGCCCTCATTATCGCTCCACATGTTATCGGCGAGGAGCATTTGCAACAGATAGAGGCACAACTTGATGCCATTGGTTTTAGCCATACTCGTTACACCGAGTTCACTGCAAAAGAACAAATTACTCCCCTCCATAAACAGGGAGGGGTCGGGGGAGGGTCTGCTCTAATCATCGACTGTTTCGGCCTGCTGTCCAGCATCTATCGTTATGGCGACGTGACCTATGTGGGTGGCGGTTTTGGCGTGAGCATCCATAACACGTTGGAGGCGGCTGTGTGGGACAAACCTGTTATCTTTGGTCCTGAAAACAAGAAGTTCCAGGAGGCGCAGGGACTGAAGGCCTGTGGCGGTGGTCTGGAAATTTCCGGCGCTGAGGATTTCAATCGCATCATGCAGCGCTTTATCAGTAATCCGCAGACCATGGCGGAAGCAGGGCGTCAGGCTGGTGCTTTTGTGAAGCAGATGACGGGGGCTACGGAGAAAATTCTGGCTGACGTTCAATTGTAAATCATAAATTGTCAAATCGTAAATTGATATGGCATTAATCAAAAGTTATCGCGGTCTGACACCCAAATGGGGCAAGGACTGCTATTTCAGTGAGAACGCCACGATAGTGGGCGATGTGACCATGGGCGATGAGTGCTCGGTATGGTTCAATGCCGTAGTGCGTGGCGATGTGGCTCCCATCACCATTGGCAACTGCACCAATGTGCAGGACGGCTCGTGCGTCCATGTGACTCATGAGACGGGACCGACGCATATTGGCAGCTTTGTCACCATTGGCCATAACGTGACCGTTCATGCCTGTACCATTCACGACCATGCACTGATCGGCATGGGGGCTACCTTGCTGGACGGTTGTGAGGTGGGCGAGGGAGCCATTGTCGCTGCTGGTGCCTTGGTACTGCAGAACACGAAGATTGGTCCTCATGAGATTTGGGGTGGTGTACCGGCAAAGTTTATCAAACCCACACGTCCGGGACAGACGGACAATGCGGAACATTACGTGGCATATTCAAAATATTATATAGAAGAAGATTCAAACAATTGTTATACCAATGAAAAAGATTTATAAGTTATTGGCAGCTGGCTGTTTACTGTTGGCTGTCGTGTCTCTGTCGTCGTGTCTGAGTGATAACGACGATAATTCTGATACAGAAAAGAAGTGGAAGGAATGGATGGAGGCCTTTAAGGCAGAGGTCGCTGCTTCACCAGGAAGTTATGTTGGTTATATGTACTATCAGGCGGATGCAACATCCGAGAAAGCAGATTCTATAGAAGCCGTATGGGATATTGTCAACGATAGTCTGATGGTGCTTCGTAATGTGCCCACTCGCCTGTTTGTACAAAAACTGCCCGAAAGTCAGTCTAGTCTGAAAGAGGCTATTAGTGCAGTGAACACAGTGGATGTGCGGGTGAAGATCATCTATAGTGTGTACTATAGGTCACCATTATTCTTTTATGTTTATCCGGAACCTGTGACGTTGAACATTACTGTTGACGGACAGCCTAAGACGGCAGTTGTCAATTTCATGAATTTTGAAACGGCAAATCAGAGCTATGGCCAGGTGATGGTGTCAGACGGTCGATGCGCAGTAAATGCGTTCCTTGAAAACATTGTGGTAGACAAGAGCATTGTGAAGACCTTTAGCAATTATGACTACGTGTATCTTAATTGGTTTGGGAAGAAACGGTAGCCACCACATATTCTGAACGGGTTCCAATGCGGAACTTGCCTCCCCAGATGCCCATGCCGCTGCTGACATAGTAGCGGGTATGGCCTCGCTGGTGCGACCCGAAGGCACATTCATAGACATGCTCGGTAATCCATGAGATGGGCCATACCTGTCCGTGGTGGGTATGTCCGCTGAACTGGAAGTCGATGCCCTGTCGTTCTGCCTGTTCCAGATGGTAGGGCTGATGGTCGAGCAGAATGGTGAACTTCTCCTTGTTGGCCTGTTTCATGATGACTCCCAGTGAGTCGCGGTGCATGTTGGTACGGTCGTCACGGCCGATGATGCAGAGGTCGCCAACAACCACGGCACTGTCTTGCAGCAGATGGATACCGGCATCGTGGTAGAATTGTCGTGCAGCGGGTTCACTGCTGTAGTATTCGTGATTACCCAGACAGGCATAAACGGGTGCCTGGATACGCAGGAACTCCTCGTGCATCTTTTCTTCCAACAGGGGGCGCATACTCATGTCAATGATATCCCCTGCAATAAGTACCAGGTCGGGCCGTTCGCTATTGATGATGTCTACCCAGCGGTGCAGCTCCTTGCGTGGATTGTGGTATCCGATATGCAGATCACTCATCATGACCAGTTTCAAGGGCTTTGCCATGGGCTTGTCAGTGGTTAACGTTATCGTTTCCCGGTATTTGTTCCGATAGTGCAGGTTACCATAGAGAAACAGACCAAACATCACCAGACAGATGGCGCCAGCTGTCCACCAGTTCTGATATAATAAGGTACGCGAAATAAGACGCACCAATCGTCCTAAGTCGAGAACCAGAAAAATGATGACCAGATAGAGCATGATAAACACACTCGATGTGCCGATTTCGTATACGGCAGTAGCTGTCGGGAGCGACAGGTTGTTCATCATGCCCCTCATGCCTCCGAACATGAGCAGGAATGAACCCACCATCAGCACGATGAGCAGTGTTTTCCATATAGCGCCCAAGGGTAGCAGGCACCATATGTGCCAGGCGATATAACTCATGCCCGCCACCGGCAACAACGTAAAAATCATCCACCACATATTCTTACTTCTTACTTCTTACCTCTTACTTCTTACCTCTTACCTCTTACCTCTTACATCTTACATCTTACATCATCCCTCATCCCTCTTCCCAATCCTCATCCAGTCTTCCACCCCAAAGGTATTTGTTCGTCTCTTGGGCAGCGACCTTGCTCAACAATAATAATGCTACCAGATTGGGAATGGCCATCAGGGCATTCATACAGTCGGCAATATTCCAGATAATGTCGAGGTTGATGATGCTGCCGAAGAACAATGCAACGATATACAGAATACGATAGAACTGGCTTGACTTGTGCTTCTCGATATAGTTGACGGCACTCTCACCATAGTAGCTCCAGCCTAATATGGTACTGAAGGCAAAGGTCAGAATGCCGAAACTCAGCAGGGGTGCCCCGATATAGGGTATCTTCGAGAAAGCCACCTTCGTCAGTGCTGCCCCATCGGCATAGGTGATGTCGGGATAGGCGAGGATGCTCGATACCAATACCAGTCCTGTCAGAGCACAGATAATCACCGTGTCCCAGAATGTTCCAGTACTCGATACCAAGGCTTGGCGCACGGGATTACGGGTCTGTGCAGCAGCAGCGACGATAGGTGCTGAACCCATACCACTCTCGTTCGAGAACAGTCCGCGGGCAATACCATAGCGGGCGGCCATCATCACGGTGGCTCCTACAAATCCACCTCCTGCAGCCTCGGGACGGAAGGCGGACTGGACGATGAGTTGTACGGCAGGCCATACGTATCCGCTGTTCATCACAAGAATAACCACACATCCTAACACATAGAGCAATGCCATAAACGGTACAAATATGGTACACACGCGGGCGATAGCCTTCACACCACCAATGATGACCGAGGCTGCAAGGATACACACGAAGAGTCCTACAACCCATGTCGGTATACCAAATGTCTCACTGGCCAACAAAGCAATCGAGTTGGCCTGAACGGTACATCCGATACCAAACGAGGCCAGAGCCGTAAACACAGCAAACAGAATGGCGAGCCATTTCATACCTAATCCACGTTCCAAGGCATACATTGGACCACCATAGGTGTGGCCGTCTTTGGCTCTCACACGGTATTTAACAGCCAATAGTCCCTCTGCATATTTCGTGGCCATACCGAAGATACCTGTCAACCAACACCATAGCACGGCTCCTGGACCACCCAGAGCCACGGCAGTGGCTACTCCCACGATGTTTCCCGTTCCAATGGTAGCTGCAAGTGCAGTAGCCAAGGCACCAAACTGACTGACATCTCCCTTGGCCCCGGGGTCTTTCTTCACGGAGAGCCTGATGCCTGTCAACAACTTTCGCTGGGGAATGCGCAGACGGACCGTCAGAAACACGTGTGTTCCTAACAGCAATACAATCATCGGCCACCCCCACAGAAAGCCTCCTAACAATGAGAAAAAATCATTTATTGTATCCATTTCGCTTTACTTTGCCTGCAAAATTACAAAAAAACTTTGAACTTTTTTTGTGGCGGCAGCAAATTTTTCACTCTTCACTCTTCACTCTTCACTTTTTTTTGTAATTTTGCAGGCAAAATTGCAAAAAGAACAATGAAAAAACGTTGTATATTACTGGTTACAGCAGGCATGCTGGCTGTGGGCGGATGGGCTCAAGAGGTGATGAATCATAACCTGGAGGTCGCTAAGAATCTGGAGATTTTCAATGCGCTGTACAGGAATCTCGATATGATGTATGTCGATACACTGGACGCCAATAAGGTAGTGACAGCAGGTATCGATGCCATGCTCAACTCACTGGATCCCTATACGGAGTACTATCCCGAGGAGCGCCAGAAGGACCTGAAACAGATGTTGACAGGTAAGTATGCGGGCATCGGTGCACTCATTCGCTATCACCAGAAACTGAAGCGTTGTGTCATTGAGGAACCCTACGAGGGCATGCCTGCTGCTGAGGTGGGTCTGAAAAAGGGCGATATCATCCTGCAGATTGACGACTCGCTGATGACCGACAAGATGACCTCGTTTGTGAGTAGTCATCTGCGTGGAGAACCAGGTACCACCTTCCTGCTGAAGATTCTGCGCCCCACGACGGGTAAGAAGATGACATTTAAGATTACCCGCCAGACCATCAAAATGCCAGAGATAACATGGTACGGCTTGTTGTCCAACCAGACGGGGTATATCGCCCTGAATACTTTTACGGGTGAGCCTGCCAAACAGATGCGACTGGCCTTTGTGGACCTGAAGAAACAGGGTGCCGAGAAACTGATTCTCGACTTGCGCGGCAACGGAGGAGGCTCCCTGTCGGAGTGTGTCGACATTCTGAATATGTGGTTGCCGAAGGGTCAGAAAATCGTTGAGACAAAAGGCAAGTTGAAGCGGGCTAACAACGAATACAAAACTCGTCTGGAACCCATCGATACGGTGATGCCCTTGGTCGTGCTGGTCAACAAAGAGACGGCTTCGGCCTCGGAGATTACAAGCGGAGCCTTGCAGGACCTGAAGCGTGGTGTCATCATCGGTACACGGACCTATGGCAAGGGACTGGTACAGATACCCAATATCGACCTGCCCTATAATGCCAACCTGAAACTGACCACTTCGCGCTATTACCTGCCTTCGGGACGAGGCATCGAGATGAAGGACGGCCTCAAGCCGGATGTCGAAGTGAAACCGGATACCTTGGCGAATATCACGCTCTACCTGGACCGCCTGGATTCTACCGAGGTAATGCTCGACTATGTCACGGAATACATTGGGAAACACCCGACCATAGCCCCTGCAGCTGAATTCCATTTGACGGATGCTGATTATGCAGACTTCAAACAACGGGTCATCAAGGCGGGATTCACTTACGACCAGCTCAGCAAGAAACAGTTCGAGGAGATGGAGAAGGCCATGAAGTTTGAGGGATACTACGACGATGCCAAAGCGGAGTTGGAGGCCTTGAAGGCGAAGATTGACCATCACGATTTGGCCAGTGACTTAGACCGCCACCGTGATGAGATAGTGCAGATGCTTGAACAGGACATCGTGTCAGCCTATTATTATCAAGGCGGTGAACTGCAGGTAGGCCTGCGCAACGATAAAACGCTCCAGGAAGCACAACGCATCCTGAATACCCCAGGGGAATACCATCGCATTCTAAAAGGAAATTCAGAATAACGACATATCGAAATATCGATATCCCGTTATTCCGAAATCCGTCATTCCGTCATCCCGAAATCACGGAACCAAAATCTGAATCAGTTCCTTCATACCTTCTGAGGCACCCTTCTGAATCTGTTGCACACGACCTCCTGCTGATATAGGATTGGGGTCGATGAGATAAATGGGCACATCGGGACGGGCATAATGAATGAGCCCTGCAGCGGGATAAACCACCAACGAAGTACCGATGATGATAAAGATATCTGCCTGACTGACAGCCTGTGCGGCAGTTTCTATCATGGGCACTGCCTCACCGAAGAACACAATGAACGGACGCAGCAATGAACCGTCGCCAGCCTTGGTACCGGGTTCTACCTCACAATTCTCGGGGGGCAGCGTCTGCTGATAGCGGGGATCATCGGGGGCGTTGCTGGAACAGACCTTCATCAGTTCTCCATGTAGATGGATGACATTCGTAGAACCAGCCATCTCGTGCAGGTTGTCCACATTCTGGGTCACGACCGTAACTTCAAAGTTTTTCTCTAACTCAGCCACCAGCTGATGACCCTCGTTGGGTTTCACACCCCAGCACTTCTTGCGAAGCATGTTATAGAAATTGGTTACCAACGTAGGATCTGCCAACCAACCTTCATGGGTGGCTACCTTCTGAACGGGATAGTTTTCCCACAATCCATCGGCATCGCGAAAAGTCTTCAGACCACTCTCTACCGACATGCCGGCACCTGTCAAAACAACGATCTTTTTCATAAAATATGCTTTTAAACTATTGCAAAGATAGTGAAAAGTTTGGAACTTTGCGTTAAGAATTAAGAAATTTTGCATTGCGGCAGCAAATTTTTCACTTTTCACTCTTCACTTTTCACTTTTTTGTTGTACCTTTGCAGCCGATTTTTCGAAATTACACATTATTATATAGAGAAAAGACATGGATAAAGTAAGTTATGCTTTGGGGCTTGGCATTGGTCAGCAGCTGGCACAGATGGGAGCCTCAGACTTGAATATCGACGACTTTGCACAGGCTATCAAGGACGTGATTGCAGGTAACCCTCTGCAGGTCAAGCACCAGGAGGCACAGCAGATAGTGCAGGAGTACTTCGCCAAGAAGGAAGAGGTGCTCAGCAAGCAGCGTCAGGAGGCTGGCAAGGCCCACAAGGAGGCTGGCGAGAAATATCTGGCCGAGAATGGAAAAAAGGAGGGTGTCATCACCCTGCCCAGCGGCTTGCAGTATCAGGTGCTGAAGGAGGGCAATGGCAAGAAACCCAGTGCCAAGGACTCCGTGAAGTGCCACTACGAGGGTTTCCTCATCGATGGTACAGTGTTCGACAGCAGCGTACAGCGTGGTGAACCCGCTGTATTTGGCCTGCAACAGGTTATCGCAGGTTGGACCGAGGGTCTGCAACTCATGCAGGAAGGTGCTAAGTACCGTTTCTTCATCCCTTATCGCCTGGCATATGGCGAGGGTGGTGCAGGTGCTTCAATTCCTCCTTTCGCAGCACTTATCTTCGACGTGGAACTGATTCAGGTGATGTAACCTGGATGTCGTAATCCCGATATAACGAAATAACAAAATAATTAATTATTTAAAAAACAACAATGAAAAAGTTTACTTTTGCTGCTGTTGCAGCTATTTCTGCCGTCATGATGTTTGCATGCGGCAACGGCACTCCCAAGGCAAGCCTGAAGAGTGACATCGACACTGTTAGCTATGCTATCGGTATGGCTCAGACTCAGGGCCTGAAGGATTACCTCGTTGGTCGTCTGGGCGTAGACACCGCCTACATGGACGAATTCATCAAGGGCCTGAACGAAGGCGCTAATGCTGGTGATGACAAGAAACGTGCTGCTTACTTCGCTGGTATCCAGATCGGTCAGCAGATCTCTAACCAGATGGTAAAGGGTATCAACCACGAACTGTTTGGTGAGGACTCTACCAAGACTATCTCTCTGAAGAACTTCATGGCTGGTTTCGTAGCCGGTACTATTGGCAAGGGTGGTCTGATGACTGTCGACTCTGCTGCTCAGGTGGCTCAGGATATGATGCGTGCCATCAAGGCTAAGAATCTGGAGAAGGAGTTTGGCCCCAATAAGGTGGCTGGTGAGAAATATCTGGCAGACAACGCCAAAAAAGAGGGTGTGAAGGTGCTCGAGAGCGGTGTACAGTACAAGGTGCTCAAGGAAGGTACTGGTGCCCTGCCTAAGGATACTTCTATGGTGAAGGTTCACTACGAGGGTAAGACCATGGACGGCAAGGTGTTCGATAGCTCTTACAGCCGCAATCAGCCTGCTGACTTCCGTGCTAACCAGGTCATCAAGGGTTGGACGGAAGCTCTGGTTCACATGCCCGCAGGGTCTATCTGGGAGGTTTATATTCCTCAGGAACTGGCTTATGGCGAGCGTCAGCAGGGTGCTGACATCAAGCCTTTCTCTATGCTGATCTTCAAGATTGAACTGCTCGAAGTAGACGGTAAAAAGTAATGGAGCAGCGAGGACCATGCCAAACGATGTTTGAGCATGGCCGAGTCGCGACATTACTCAATCTTTGATTTTAATCAATGATTAAGTAAGTAATGCAAGAGACCAGACAAAACAAAATTGCGCGTCTGCTTCAGAAGGAACTGAGTGTTATCTTTCAGGAGCAGACGCGCTCCTTACATGGGGTGATGGTCAGCGTGACGAGGGTCAAGGTGAGCCCTGACCTCAGCATCTGCACGGCCTATCTCAGCATCTTCCCCTCGGAAAAGGCGGAGGAACTTATTCAGAACATTACGAAGAATGAGAAACAGATCCGTTATGAACTGGGAACGCGTGTACGTTATCAGTTGCGCATCATTCCGGAACTGCGCTTCTTTATCGATGACTCCCTCGACTACATCGACCGCATCGACGAACTGCTGAAGAAGTAATCATATCTCTCACCTCTCACCTCTCAACTTTCACCTTTCAACTTTCAACTTTCAACTTTGAATTTTCCCTTCTACATCGCCCGGCGGTATCTCTTTTCGAAGAAATCTACTCACGCCATCAATGTCATCAGTGCCATCTCAGTCATAGGGGTGGCAGTGGCTACAATGGCCCTGGTGGTGACGTTGAGCGTGTTCAACGGGTTCCACGACATGGTGGCATCGTTTTTTACCCAGATGGACCCTCAGCTCAAGGTGACACCGGTAAAGGGCAAGGTGGCTCCTGCCGATGATCCTATCCTGACCAAGATACGTCAGATGGATGCTGTCGAGGTGGCTACGGAATGTCTCGAGGACCAGGCGCTGGCGGTCTATGGTGACCATCAGGTAATGGTGAAGGTCAAAGGGGTAGAGGATAATTTTGATCAGCTGACGCATATCCGTGAGATTCTCGAGGGTGATGGCAGCTTCGAACTCCATGCTGCCGATATGAACTACGGCATTCCTGGATTGGGCGTGGCCTATCTGCTGGGCATGGGCTATACGTATGAGAAACCGCTGAAGATTTATGCCCCTCAGCGTGAGGGACAGCTCGATATGGCCAATCCCATGGAGGGCTTTGTCGAGGATGAACTATACTCACCGGGAGTTGTCTTTGCCATGAAACAGGGCAAATACGACAAGAACTACATTCTGACCAGTATCTATTTCACGCGAAAACTGTTTGCGCAAGATGGCATGCTCTCTTCGTTGGAGCTGCGCCTGAAGCCGGGCAGTGATTTCGATCAGGTGAAAAAAGAGATGCAACAGCTGGCTGGTGACCAGTATCTGGTGCGCGACCGCTATGAACAGCAGGAGGACACGTTCCGCATCATGAAAATAGAGAAACTCATTGCCTATGTTTTCCTGACCTTTATCCTCATGATAGCGTGTTTCAACATCATCGGTTCACTATCGATGCTCATCATCGACAAGCGCGACGATGTGGTGACACTGCGTAACTTAGGGGCTTCCGACAGTCAGATAACGCGTATCTTCTTGTTCGAAGGACGAATGATCAGTGCCATCGGAGCTGTGATTGGTATCGCCATCGGACTCTTGCTCTGCTGGCTGCAACAACAGTATGGCATAGTTCGCCTGGGGTCTTCCGAGGGCTCCTTCGTGGTCGATGCCTATCCTGTCAGTGTCCATCCTACGGACATTATTCTCATTTTCCTCACTGTCCTGGCAGTGGGATTCCTCAGTGTATGGTATCCTGTACGCTATTTTTCCAAACGACTCTTGAAATAACCTATGGAACTCATCAAAAACAAAGAATTCGGGGGAGAACGCCCGCTTTTTGCCACCCATGACCTCCGCTTGGAGAATGTCATCATCACCGATGGCGAGAGTGGCATCAAACAGTGCCAGAACATGCAGGCCGCTAATTGCCGCTTCTATGGCAAGTACCCCTGGTGGCATGTCGATGGAGCTCTCATCGAGGACTGCTACTTTGCGGTGGGCTCGCGCTCGGCTATCTGGTATACCAACGACCTGGTGATGCGTCGCTGTCGCATTGACGGCCCGAAGTTCTTCCGCGAGATGCGTAATGTGGAACTCGAAGATGTCAATATTACGGATGCCGATGAGACCTTCTGGAAAATCAAGGACTTGCGTCTGAAGAATGTTACCCTGCATGGGGGTACCTATCCGTTTATGTTCAGCGAGAACATCTTTGTCGACGGACTGAACAGCGATTCTAAGTATGTCTTCCAGTACTGCAAGAATGTCGAGGTGCACCATGCTAAGATTCTCACCAAGGACTCCTTCTGGGAGTGCGAGAATGTCACAGTTTATGATTCCGACCTCGATGGCGAATACCTCGGCTGGCACTCTAGGAATGTACGCTTGGTGAACTGTCACCTGACGGGCGAACAGCTGCTGTGCTATACCGACAACCTCGTGCTCGAAAACTGCACCTTCGACAAGTCTTGCGACCGTGTCTTCGAGTACTCTACCGTCCAGGCGGACATCCGTGGCCATATCGAGAACATCAAAAACCCCACCTCTGGTCACATCGTGGCCGACTCCATCGGTTCCGTCACCATCGATGCCCACGTCCGCCAACCCAACGACTGCGTCATTGAAGTAAGAAAATGAAGTACAATTTCGATGTAATAATTCCTCGTCGTGGCACAGGCTGTGTCAAATGGGACTCTCCCTGTTCTGTGCTCAGCGGTTCTTCCCCATCGTCTTCTGTTCTCGGCGGTTCTGCCGCTGAGGCCGCCTGTCAGGCGGCATCCCGCCCGCTCATTCCCCTCTGGGTGGCTGATATGGACTTTGCCGTAGCCCCTGCCATTCAGGAGGCCATCAAACGTCGTGCTGAACATCCCATCTTTGGTTATACCCATGTCCAGGACGACTACTACGAAGCCGTCATTTCGTGGTTCAAGCGTCGCCACCAGTGGCACATCCAGCGTGAATGGATCCTCTATACCACAGGTGTGGTCCCCGCCATGTCAGTAGCCATCAAGGCCCTGACCATGCCCGGCGAAAAGGTCCTCATCCTCTCTCCCGACTACAACTGTTTCTTCTCCAGCATCCGCAACAACGGCTGCGAAGTCGCTGAGTGTGTGCTACGGTTCTCCCGCAGCAATGTCTCCGAAACCGACGAATCCCGCCTGTTGCGGTTCCCCCGCAGCAATGACTCCCAAGCGGATTCTCACTCGTCCAGTATTGAAAAATGTAATCATAATTCTCAATTCTCAATTGTCAATTCTCAATTCTCAATCCCCTGGGATGATTTCGAATCCCTCTGCGCTGACGAAAAGACCACCGTCTTCCTCCTTTGCAATCCTCACAACCCCACAGGCCGCGTCTGGACCCGCGAGGAACTGCAGCGCATGGCCGACATCTGTCACCGGCACCATGTGCGTATTGTCAGTGATGAGATCCACTGCGAACTCATCATGCCCGGCAACACCTTCGTCCCTATGGGCACGGTCGATCCCGAGGCTATCATCCTCAATTCCCCCTCGAAGTCGTTTAACATCGCAGGCCTACAGATGGCGAACGTCATCTGCCAGGATGCTGAAACGCGTCGACGCTTAGACCGCGCCATCAATATCAACGAGGTGTGCGATGTCAACCCCTTCGCTCCAGAGGCCGTCAAGGCCGCCTATAACGACAGCGAGGACTGGCTTGATGCCCTCAACCGCTACCTCTGGGACAACTACCGTGCCCTCTGCGATTTCGTTGCCCAGCACCTCCCCCAATGGCGCGTTATGCCCCTCGAAGGCACCTACCTCGTCTGGGTCGATGTCTCCGCAGCAATTGCTCCCAGCGGTTTTGCCGCTGGGCCTTCTGCAGCCACTGTTCCCGACGGTTCTCCGTCGGGCTCTCCCGCCACTGTTTGTTGCGACTCTGTCGCAACCTATTGCGACCGCCTCCTCCAGCAAACCGGCGTCTGGCTGAACCCCGGCACGATGTATGGCCCCGTCTCTGGCGAGGGCTACCTCCGTATCAACATCGCCTGCCCCCGCTCTCTCCTCATGGAAGCCCTGGAGAGAATTTCTGCTCTTTCTGTGTGACCTAACAAAAAACATCATATGAAAAAAAACGAAGTTAATTTCTGGTCAGTGACATGGGGTGTCCTCATGGCTGTCCTGTTTTCTGCAGCCGCTGCCTACCTGGGCCTGAAGGTCGGCCAGGTGTTCGAAGCTGCCATTCCCATTGCCATCATCGCTGTAGGTGTCTCTGCTGCTGCCAAGCGCAGCAATGCCCTTCGCGAAAACGTCATCATTCAGTCCATTGGTGCCTGTTCGGGTGCTGTGGTCGCTGGCGCCATCTTTACGCTCCCTGCCATCTACATCCTGCAGGCGAAGTACCCCGAGATGAGTGCCGACTTCCTGAAGATCTTCATCGCCTCCCTGTTGGGTGGCGTGTTGGGCATTCTGTTCCTCATTCCCTTCCGTCGCTATTTCGTCGAGGCCCCGCAGGAACAGTTCCCCTTCCCGGAAGCCACTGCCACCACCCAGGTCCTGAAAAGCGGTGCTTCTGAAGCCCCCGCTGTTCCCGCTGACGGCGGTTCCCCCGCCGTTTCTGCCACCGTGCTCGATGCATCAGCATCGGGGGCTTCTGTCGCTGGGACCTCTGCTTCCTCCCAGCCTTCAGCCCTCAGCCATCAGCCCTCCCAGGCGCGCCCCCTGCTCATTGCCGGTCTCGTGGGCGGCCTCTACGATTTCATCGTGGCCACCTTTGGCTGGTGGAACGAAAATGTCACCTCGCGCATGATTCCCTTTGGCGACGACCTGGCTGAAAAGGCCAAACTGGTGTTTAAAAACAATACTGGTGCTGCCGTGTTGGGTTTGGGTTATATCATCGGTTTCCGCTATGCCCTCATCATCACGCTGGGCTCGCTGTTTGTCTGGTGGCTCGTGGTGCCCGGCATGGCCCTGCTCTTTGGCGGTGAGGTGCTCAACCAGTGGAACCCCGCCATCACGACTGCTGTGGGCGACATGTCCCCCGAACATATTTTTACCTCTTATGGTAAATCGATAGGCATTGGTGCCATCGCCATGGCAGGCATCATTGGCATCATCAAATCGTGGGGCGTCATTAAGAGTGCCGTGGGTCTCGCCACAAAGGGTTCTGTGCCCAGCGATTCTGTCGCTGGGGCTGCCGCTTCCCCCGCCACTATGCCTGGCGGTTCCCCCGCTTCCTCAGCCACTACTCCCGACGGTTTTCCGTCGGGCTCCTCTCCCGACCTCCCCTTCCGCTTCATTGCCATCGCCTCTATCGTTACCCTGGTCCTCACCTTCCTGTTCTTCTGGTTTGGGGTGATGGATGGCAACCTGCTCTTTGCGGCTGTGGCCATCATCCTGACGGCCGTCATTGCCTTCCTGTTTACCACCGTGGCAGCGAATGCCATTGCCATTGTGGGCTCGAACCCAGTGTCGGGCATGACGCTCATGACGCTCATTCTGGCCTCGGTGGTCATGGTCGCTGTGGGTCTGAAAGGTACGGGCGGTATGGTGGCAGCACTCATCATGGGTGGTGTGGTATGTACGGCCCTCTCGATGGCGGGCTCATTCATCACCGACCTGAAAATCGGTTACTGGTGTGGTACGGAGCCCCGCAAACAACAGACGTGGAAGTTCCTGGGCACACTGGTCAGTGCAGCTACCGTGGGTGGTGTCATGATGCTGCTCAACGAAACCTACGGCTTCGCCTCTGGTACACTGGCTGCCCCACAGGCCAATGCCATGGCGGCTGTCATCGATCCGCTGATGAATGGGGTAGGGGCCCCCTGGCCGTTATACGCCATTGGTGCCGTCATTGCCGTGGTGCTCACGCTGTGCAAGGTTCCCGCCCTGGCCTTTGCCTTGGGTATGTTCATCCCCATGGAACTCAATGTCCCCCTGGTCATCGGCGGTGCCATCAGCTGGTATGTTACCTCGCGTTCCAAGGACGAGACCACCAACAAAGCCCGTGGCGAGAAAGGCAACCTCATCGCCTCTGGTTTCATTGCCGGTGGAGCCCTCATGGGGGTCATCAGTGCCCTGTTGCGCTTTGGTGGCATCCAGTTCGATTACACCACCTGGTGGACCAATCCCCTCTCCGAACTCTGTTCCCTCGTGGCGTATATCCTGCTCATCCTCTATTTCATTCGGGCTACCCAACCAGCTCACGCAAATAATTGAGTCATAATCTGTGTGATATGTGCGATCTGTGTGCGGTTAATATTTCTGCGCTTTCTGCGATTTCTCACACCTGAAGGTATAAGTGTGGAGTTGCAATCTGCGTGACCTAAAAAATCCGTTTCATCCGTGTAATCCGTGTTCAAAAACCATAAAATTATCCCTGTTTTTGCCCTGAAAATAAGAATTTTTGCGCTTGATGTGAAATTTTTCGCCAAAAAGTTTGCGAGATTCGAAAAAACATATTACCTTTGCACCCGCAAATCAAACATGAGGCGCATTTTCCTGCTTCAGTAGCTCAGTTGGTTAGAGCACCTGACTGTTAATCAGGGGGTCGTTGGTTCAAGCCCATCCTGAAGCGCAAATCCCGAGAGCAATCTCGGGATTTTTGCATTTTTTTTATAAAAAATGCATTTTTTCTCCCGACAAAACGTAATATATGAAATAATATTTGTACCTTTGCACACGATTTCTGCACCTACCATTCCTTAACAGGAAGTTTTTGGTGTGTGCAGAAGACAGGTGACCCTGCTGTCGAAAGGGGATTCCCCTTGTGGAATTACTCAGGACTTCGCAAGTGCAGGCAAACCAATGGATGATATGTAACGTGTTTACTATCAGTTAATTATCTCTGGGAGGCATAGCCTTTCCGGACAAGGACAAGAAGTGCATATGACAGAACAGAACGATACGAATAACGATACGCAGATGACTGCCGGCCAGCGCTGGTATGTCATGGTTCACCAGAATCCCCGGTGGATCGAGACCATGCTGTTGAAAGACAGTCGTGGTGAATTACTGAAGGATGGAGCACAACCGCTGCCGTCCTACGATTTCTTCGTACCGTATCAGTTCCTGCGACCCTCCACCGATGATGAGTTGCGTGAAGACCTGCGCAGCTTTGTCTTTGTGCATGTCTCTGAACAGCGCATCCACGACATCGTCAATTCCGAGTGGAATGCCGGTGCCCGTTCCCATCTGCATCACTATCGCGATACCAATGGCCATGTGGTCACCATATCCGATAGCGAGATGCAACAGTTGCGCACGACACTGCAGAGCCGTCAGCTGAAGTTCTTCTTCGGTCAGCCCATTGGCGATATGGCGGTGGGCGACACGGTCATTCTGCAGTTCGACCCGTGGCGCGGCAAGATTGGCAAAGTCGAGAAGATTGCTTACAAAAAAGGTCGTTTGGTTATGACGGTAGGTGTAAATATCATGAACCGGACGAAAAGTGTTAAGTTCGAGGATCTTCACGATGGCGATGTGCTGTTTGCCGACGAGGAACGCGGCCGCCTGCTCAGTGGTAACCTCATCGAGAACTTCGAGAATGAGATGGTCAACATCCTCGGTCACAAGTACCGCGAGAAGGCTCCGCAGAAGGTCATCAATGACCGTTCGCGCCTGTTGCGCCTGCTGAGCTATGCCAACATGCAGATGCCCGATACTGACGACCATCAGCGCTTCACGGCACTGATGCTCTTGTGCAGCTATTTGCTTTTCGAGGCTGAGGCCCGCGACCGCTATAAGGCGCAGCTGCAGCAGTGGCTCGAGGGTGTCACCGAGGCTCGTACCGCCACGGAAGCCTATCTGATGGTAGCACTGTTTGTAGTAACCCGCAAGCCTAAATATCGCGATGCCGCCAAGGCCTATCGCAAAACCCATTCCGATTGCCCGGATATCATTCGTCGGTTCTTGTCGAAGGTCAGTGATATTTGACATCATAACTGGGTCGGGGACAGCCGTCCCCGACCCGGGAATGAGAGAGGGGATTTTACTCCTCGAAGCCACTGGGGTCGTCATCGCCACCGCCGTTGTCGCCTCCACCATTGTTACCTCCACCAGTATTGGTGCCACCGCCGGTCTCTGAACCTGTCGAGGAACCACCACTGTTATTCGTGCCATTCGTGTTCGAACTGGACGACGTGTCCGTACTGGTCGTGATGGTACCATCCGCATTGATGGTCGTCACAACACCGTTCTCCGCAACGATGATAATCACCGTGCTGTCGCCGGTAAGGGCGTTGAGCGTGATGGTGTCAGGCCAGTTGCCGGTGAGGTAAACTTCCCCATAGCCACTCTTCGAGGCAATCGTGATAGATTGGGGATGCGCGGTAGCGTACGCGCTGATAGCTGCCTCCACCTCAGTGATGGTCACATCTTCACCGGCACAGTACTGCTCGGCCAGCGTGCCTAACGCTGCAGTGAGCGCTTTGCCGTTCACCGAGTAGTAACGGTTCGTGGGGGTGCCGTTGCCCTTGGGAGTGAACGTCTGGCGGATGGTTCTCAGGTGATACTTCAGATGTTTCTGTACCAACTTAAAGATGGCCTGACGCTTTTTCGCCTCGGGTGTGTTATACACACTTGCCGGCATGGTTGGAGTACTACGGGCGTAGGTGACGCCGTTTCGGGTTACATACGTGATACCATCGATGGTACCTACTGTCTTGCGGCCTGGGCCGACTTGAGTAATTCTAGCCATGATTGCTAAATTTTTAAGTGAATAAATAATGTTTGTAATCTCTTGAAACCGTCCCGAATCGCTCCCTATGGTTGCGGCTTTCGTCCGATTCCGAGTGCAAAGGTAAAGCAAAAAATGCTACTTCAAACTCCTGTTGAAAGGCATTGAATAATGGTTGAGAATCTACCGAAAAATCGTTGAATAATAGCAATAATACAACACTATATGGAAGAAGATAAAAACGGAATAACTTTCAATATCTATGGCGGTAGCAATCAGATACTGCCTAACGCCACCAAGGCGGAGCAGCATTTCTATGGCGACCAGTTTGCCAAGGAGGCCCTGCGCCAAGGGGCACCAGACGAAGCACCGCTCACACCCGATGAGCGTCGGCTGCTTGTGTACGTCGAGCAAGAGGAGTCGTTGCGCAACTATGTTGCCAGCCTCGCCGCATGCCGGACGGCTGCCGATGTGGGACAGGTCGTCGCCTTGATGTGCGAGAACGAGTCACGACTCGACAACGAACGTATTGCTACCAAGGCTTTCATCGAGACCCTGCTTCCACTCATCCCGGGTGTTGGGAAAGGACGTGGCGTCGATAACCTCCGCATTCAGATTGCCAACGCCTGGCAAGAGCGTAAGCGCGCCCTCAAGAACTGTCTTCGCTAACTTCGTTACCTTCAGGAAGTTGAATAATATAATAAGGTATAAGGCAATGGATATAACAGGCGGTAGCAACCAGATTCTGCCTAACGCCAAGGAGGCAAACCAGTATTATTACGAGTCGGCGGTGACCACTCGTATGGCTGCCGACTTCGAGAACCTTCGCAGGGAGATTCTCAAGGAGGTTACGCAGGAGACTATCGAGGAACTGAAATACTATATCACCGAGCTGCCCGGTACAAAACCCTTTGAGGAGAAACTGACCGATGGCGGATTCAGTGAGGAGAAGATTGAGGAAGCCACTCGTCTGAAGGAACTCTATCGCAAGCGGGCCCAGATGTACCGTAACTATCCTTCTGCCCAGCAGATTAATCTCGATCTGCTGTCAAGCATCAAGAATTCGTTCTATACCTACATCTTCCCGCTCATCGAAGAAGGCGCACCACTGCGCACTGTGATGGAGCAGTTGCGCGAGAAGATAGTGCTCCCCACGAAGGAACTGCTCAACAAAAACGGTATGCACGACGACAAGCTTCGCTATAACGAGGACCATATCTATGGCATGATATACTATCTCACGGGTATGTGTCACCTCAATTGGACGGTATATAAGAAGAAATGATTACCTACAATCCGGCATTCGATCTCTACCATACCATCTTCCGCATGGCGCACATTATTCTGGACATGGATGACGGTGAGACGATGGAAGTGGAGCGCGTACGCATCTGGGATTTCTTCCTGCTGTTCCCCGATAAGCTGCACAGCATTTCTCTACGCATCGACGAAACCGATGTTCGCGAGCAGCGCAGCCATATCGGGAAGACCAACAATCCTTACGAGAACTGTGGCGATGTCCGCAAGTTCTTCGAATGGATCAAACCCTACCAGACCTCTGCCCTCAGCTGTTTGGTGTCTTGTGGCATATTGAGCAAAGATGAGTATCTCAAGGGGCATGTGCGTGTAAGCAATCGGCAGGCTCTTGACGATTTCTGCTCGCGGGCAGGAGATATTAGCGACCGTGAGCGACAGGTGCTCCTTTTCCTGAGTGGCTTTTCACGCTACATGCCACTCACGGGCGAATACGGCCTCAAATACCGTACCCATTTGTTAGAAAGTAAGTATGATGCAGAATAACCTGTTCCTACAGCGGCTCCGCATTGTGACCCGCGAAAACAAGGTGGCATACGATGAAGAGTTTCATCGCGGCGTGAACATCATTCGCGGACAGAACAGCAGTGGCAAGTCCACCATTGTCCGCTTCATATTCTTTGCTCTTGGCGGCAGCTATACCGACTTCGTACCCGAAGCGCGTAAGTGCCTGTATGTCATGGCCGAGGTCTGCATCAACGGCATGGTGGTCACGCTGCAACGGTTCATTGAGGACAATGCGGAAGGCAAGGTGAACGGACTGGTGCCCATGTATATTTACTTCGGTCCCATGGACGATGTGCTGGGTACTGATTCCACCATTTCCACGCTGAACTATCAGCTTTGGAAGCGTTTCCCTTACGAAACCACCAGCAGGACGCGCAGCTTCTCCAATGTCTTGTTCCAGCTGATGGGCCTGCCCGAGGTGAAGGCAGAGAGCAATATCACCATGCATCAGATCCTGCGTCTCATCTACCTGGATCAGGAATCGCCGGTCAATTCACTCTTCCTGTACGAGCCCTTTGACAAGGAGATAACCCGCGAGACCGTTGCCAACCTGCTGCTGGGAGTCTATAACCAGGACTACAGCCAGTCAAAACTGGATTACAGGGAGACACTGCGGAAGATAGAGGAACTGAAGCAGGCCGTCAGGATAACGGGCGACTTCCTGAAGGACAAACACGTCAAGTCCAGCCAGTTCATCCGCGAAGAAATTGCCGAGCTCAACCAGTCGATTGAGCGGACGACCGAGATGGTCAGGCTTATGCGCGAATTGGATACTGATACCCAGTTGGCTGAACTCACTACCAGACAGAAGTTGGAATACCAGCGTATGAAGGAAGACATCGCCTCCCAGCGTCGCGAATGCGGCAAGTTGGAGACGGTCATTCAGCAATTCGAAGAAGAGGTGAAGGACTCCCGTTTCTTCATTGACTCGCTGAAGAAGAATATTGACGACATCAAGCACTCCATAGCAGCCCGTGAATTCTTCGACACCCAGCATCTGGAGCTGTGTCCCGAGTGCCTGACGCGTCTTGACACCCATGTGGACGAAGGACATTGCCCGCTGTGCAAGTCACCCATCGATAGCACCCGGGGCAGGAGCCAGGCCGTGCGCATCCAGTTGGAACTGGAACACCAGGTGAAGGAGTCCGAGGCCCTGCTGCAGTCTAACGTGGAAAAGCTGGAAGAGAAAAAAGCCCAGCTGCGCCGTATGAAGCGCCAGCTGACTACCGCGCAGAAACACTATGACAAAACGGTGGATTTTGTGCGCAGCTCGTTCGAGGAGCGTATCGACGCGATGCTTCAGCGCAAGGGCTTCAACGAGGGCATGATTGCCCAGTTCCAGACCCTGCTGGAGTATGCCGAGCGCTATGAACGCTATCAGCACCAGCTGGAAGCGTTGCAGACACACGAGAAGGAGCTCAAGGCCTACATCGACGCTGCCGACGAAAAGATACGCGCTGACCGTCAGACCATCGACGACTGCATATCCAGCAATGGTGTTTATCTGCTCCATCACGACCAGGACCGCCAGGCTGAGTTCATGAAGGCCCGGAAGTTCGTCATTGCCTACAATCAGAACATGGCTTACATCACCGACCGGTATAGCAAACTCTCAGCCTCTTCCTCTTTCTATCTGAAGATGGTGGCGCGTTTTGCACTGTTCCTAACCTCTTTGCAGGTAGACACGATGAAGTACCCGCGTCTGTTGTTGAGCGATAATATGGAGGACAAGGGGTTGGAACCGGAACGTGGCATGAATTTCCAGCGGACGGTAGTGAACGTGCTGAAAGAGTTTACGAGTAAGAACCTTGAACCGGGATCCTCGAACCTTGAACCGGGCTATCAGCTCATTTTCGCCACCAGTTTCGTGGTGGACGATTTGAACAAGCCGGAGTACACCGTTGGAGATTTCTACACCCAAGACAACAAGTCGCTGAAAAACGTTGCCTTTTAGCAAGTGGAACAGCATGCGTTCTTGGCGGCTTCTTGCCCTATACCCAAGTCCTACCCAAGCCCAAACACCCCCTTTGAGCTTGGCTACCCCTTGGGAACTACTTGGGTATAGCTTGGGTATGGCGTATAATATTAACGATAAATTAACGTGTCAATTAATGGCAATTAACGTTGAAAGTAAGTGTAAACATATAATTATCGTATAATTTGACCATATAATTACTCATTAATAAAGAACTATGACGCAACTGTCAGATAAAGAACATAAGGCCCAGATGGAGGACATGAAGTCCTTCGACGAACAGATGCCGTGTGTGGGCATCTTCTGGTACGACCCTCAGGAGCATCAGTTCTTTGGGGTACACAAGAAGGAGCTCACTCCCGTGATGGTTGAGGAGGCTGCTCTGAAGGGCGTGCCCTTCATCAACTATCCCAAGCTGCATCGCCAAATCTGGGCTAAGGAGTATTTCAAGGCTCAGGCCAAGGGCGAGGTGACCCGTTTTACGGGCGATTACACCCAAGTGCCTCGAGGTCGTGTGGCGTGGAACGTCAATAAGTTCATCGTGCTCGTTGGCAAGTGGGCCGAGCCTATCCAGAACGAGCTCACCGAACTGCTCGAGCAGGAGTTCTCCCTGCCGTACTTCGAGTTCGTCTATGACCACCACTGGGACCTCGGCCACGGCTGGAGTGGCGATATGCCAGGTAAATGACCTGCTGCCTGACGATGCCCACTTCCTGGATAATGATGACGAGAAGCCAAAGCTGAGACTCTCAGACGATCAGGTGTGGCAAGAGATAATAAAACTTGCAGGAGTAACCTGCAGCAGTGATTTTCAAAAATTAGAAAGACAATTACAACGCGAGACTTTAGGGCAGTTGCGAGAACTTGGCGCCTCAGTGCGCCAGCTGGAGCGACTGACAGGCATCAGTCGGGGAGTGATTCAGTTCGTAAGGAAGTAGCTTGCTCCTATGACACGTACCTGTCCCTTGTCATGTCGATCCAATTGAGGAATACAAGTTTTCAGTTCAGAAGGTATATAAGTTCCATCATGATTATGAGTCACGCATCATTGCTACATGCAATAGTGAAATGTCTGGACTTATACCAAATAGATTTCCCATAGATACTCCACTTTTTTACCGCCACTGATACTCAGCAAGTTATGAAAAGAGAGCCGATTTTCCCACAACATTTCCACAACAATTTCATTTGTTGGGAGGGAAAAGGGAATAAAGCCCCCAAGATGGCATCATAGACACTGTTAAGACTTTTCAGTCCTCGTATATCATACATCAGACATCTCTGCCGCTAAGGTACAAAGAATTTTTGAAATACGCAAGCAGAATATTAAATTCTTACTTCTTACATCTTACCTCTTACATTGGTTATGTCAATAATCTCAGATGCGATACAAGCAAAATGCCTCGCCTTCAGCGACCGCATAATAAAGCTCAATGACTACTTATTAGAGCAGGCCAGCCAGAAGTATGATGGCGGAAGCCAGAAGGCTGACAAACGCGGTAAAACTCAGACATCCTACGTCAGACATCAGACATGTCGCATTCCTGTTTACCTCCAGTCAGTCTCAAATCTGTGTAATCAGTTATTAAGAGCTGGCACCTCAATCGGAGCTAATAATGCTGAAGCTACCAATGCTGTAAGCCGTCAAGACTTCCGTTCAAAGAGCTACATAGCACTTAAGGAAGCTCGCGAAAGCCTCTACTGGATTGAATTACTTCATCGCAACAGCTATATTGATGACAAGCAGTTCTGCTCCATTTATGCAGACTGTGAGGAACTAGTAAAGATACTGGTGGCTCGATGTAAAAAACTAGATGCTGAACTCAATGCGGGCAAGTAAAAACTCAGCCTTAAGCCTTCATACTTCAGCCCTCGTTTCAGCCTTCCGACCTCTCTCAGCCATCTTCCATCAGCCATCACAAACTTTGGGGTTCACTTCAGAACCGTCCCTCTGATCTTTTGCAAAACCGAACAAGTTTCCAAAACTTTTCGTATCTTTGCACAGTAAAACAAAGCAATACAGAATTTTCAATATACATAATATAATGACGAAAGAAGAAGCACTACGCCGTTTCAAGGCAGCTAAGCAGACAAAGAAAGATGCAGTTGCAGCTCTTGAACAGAAAATGAAACAAGCCTACGAGGAGCGTACAGGTTTAAAGGCAAATTATGTGGTAACGTTATGAACCAGCTCTCTATTCAGGCAATCAATGAATCATCCTCTTATGAGGTGAGTGAGGTGAGTGATGGCTGCTATCAGTTCTTTACAGACCATGGTGTTCATTGTACTGTAGAGTTTGTACCCGATGACTCCCTGATGAGTCGAGAGACATACCATTTGGTAATAGTCAATGTCAATCATCAGAAGTCACCAAGCGATGTGAAAGTGCGAGATACTATTATCGCTATCATTGACGAGTTCTTCGTTGAGAACAATACCACCTTGCTGTATATATGTGAGACAGGAGACAAGAAGCAAGCTCTTCGCAACCGACTATTCGAACGTTGGTTTTCCACCTATGAGCGTAAGGCACAATATACCTTTGTTGCCTCCTCCCTAACAGACGATGAAGGTATAGAGAACTATGCGGCTATTATTGTCCGCAACGATAACCCTGACCTCAGTGCAATTGTAGCAGAGTTCACCACGACTATTTCTTTGCTTAGCAGGAAGCCGTAATCATCCCTTCTTCCCTCATCCCTCTTCCTTCTTCCATCAGCCATCTTCCATCAATCAAACGAAGTATGAGTGAGATTTCTGACGCTATACAAGCAAAGTGCCTGGCATTTGGAGCATCCTACAGACCTGCAAAAGAATGAAAAGACTGATCGTAACGAGATTTTAGTCGAAGCCATTCTGTATGGCGTACCCCTAAGACAACTCAGTCGCCTTACAGGTATCAGTTATGGTGTTATTCAACGAATAAATAGTAAAATGAAAGTGGGTCAGTAGAACCGTCCCGCTGATCCCAGAAAATTATGAGGCAGGCAGAAAAGACCTTTATGACAGAGGAGCTGGTGAAAGAGTTGGCCCTCCGCTTGATGGACGAACGTGGACTGACAATGA
>JAEEVW010000036.1 GCA_016291085.1 Prevotella sp. | reverse complement strand
GTGACGAATGAAGTAGGTATCATCAAAGAATATGGATCGGAGTGACTAACCTATATTCCTCGCTCTGCCCAGTCGCCGCGGTCAAGATTACGATAACCGATGGCTTCGGCAATATGGTGGCTTTGCACCTTTTCTGAACTCTCTAAGTCGGCAATCGTTCTGGCAACTTTGAGGATGCGGCTATAGGCACGGGCAGACAGCTTCAGACGTTCCATGGCCATGCGTAACATATTGAGTGACTGTTCGTCGGGTTCGGCAAACTGGTGAAGCATCTTCTCCGTCATCATTGCGTTGCAGTGGATGCCTTTGAAGGGCTTGAAACGCTCTTCCTGGATCTTGCGGGCAGCAATGACGCGTTCACGAATCTTTTCAGAGGGCTCACCTGGCTCCATCTGACTGAGTTGAGCGAACGGCACGGCCTGAATTTCGCAGTGAATGTCAATTCTATCAAGCAAAGGACCGCTGATCTTGTTCATGTAACGCTGTATCTGGCCCGGCGTGCAGGCGCAGTTGTGGGTGGGGTCTCCGTAATACCCGCAAGGACAGGGATTCATCGATGCCACGAGCATGAACGAACAGGGGTATTCCACACTGTATTTGGCCCGGGCGATGCTGATCTTGCGGTCTTCCAACGGCTGGCGCAGCACCTCGAGGACGGAGCGCGACAGCTCGGGCATCTCATCGAGGAAGAGCACGCCATTATGCGCAAGGCTGATTTCACCGGGTTGGGGATTATTGCCTCCGCCTACCAAAGCGACTTGGGATATCGTATGGTGCGGGGCGCGGAAGGGTCGCTGACTGATGAGGCTCGTGTCGCGGTTCAGTTTGCCGGCCACGCTGTGAATCTGGGTGGTCTCGAGACTTTCGGCTAATGAGAGTGGAGGAAGAATGCTGGGCAGGCGTTTGGCGAGCATCGACTTGCCCGAGCCCGGCGGACCAATCATAATGAGGTTGTGACCACCTGCTGCGGCCACCTCCAAGGCGCGCTTGACACTCTCTTGCCCCTTCACGTCGCTGAAGTCGAGCTCGTAGTGGTTCTGCTGTTCATAGAACTCACGACGGGTGTCGATAACGGTTGGCTCGTAGCTGGTATCGCCGTTGAAGAAGCGGATGACGTCCGTCAGCGTGTCCATGCCAAAGACTTCGAGTTGGTTGACGATGGCCGCCTCGCGAATGTTCTGTCGGGGGACGATGAGGCCCTTGAACTTCTCCTGACGGGCGCGGATGGCAATAGGCAGCGCACCACGGATGGGTTGCAGGTGTCCGTCGAGTCCCAACTCACCGACCAGCATGTATTTGTCGAGCTGTTCGCTTTGTACCTTGCCATTAGCGGCCAGGATGGCAATGGCCAGCGGCAGGTCGTAGCTGGAACCTTCCTTCTTGATGTCGGCAGGCGACAGATTGACCGTGATGTCCATCGTCGGCATCTTGAACCCGTTGTTGATGAGTGCAGCCTTGATGCGGTCGTGGCTTTCCTTGACGGCGGTGTCGGCCAGTCCCGTCAGGTGGAACTGCACGCCACGCGACATGCTCACCTCGACAGTAACCGTCGTCACCTCCAGTCCGTTGACTGCTGCACAATATGTCTTTACTAGCATAGTATCTATAGTCTTTAATGTTGCAAAGATACGAATAAGAGAGCAAAAATGCAAATTTATTTGCAAAAAAATATCGGCACTGCGGAGAGCAATGCCGATATTTTTTTCGTATAGTGGACTAACGAATTAGTCAGCTACGAGTGTAAAGCGCTTGAAAGCGGTGATCTTCAGATCCTTGTCCTGCTTGGCGAGCCACTGTGCAACAGTAGCCTTGTCGCCGTCACCGAACTGGAACTCCTGGTCGACCAGGCAGCTCTCCTTCAGGAACTTCTGAACACGACCCTTGGCGATGTTCTCGATCATAGGCATCTTCAGCTGAGCCTCACCCTCGACCTTTGCCTCAGCAATGATCTTACGGGCCTCGTCAGCCTGAGCCTGTGTGAGCCAACCCTTAGCCATGTTGCTCTCGATGTGATCCTCAGAGTCAACGAGGTTGGGGTTGATGCCAGCCTTCTTAATCTTCATCTCAACGAACTTCTCGACCTGCTCCAGCTTGGTCTTCTCGAAAGAGGTCTTGTACTCCTCGTCGAGAATCTTCTGGTCAACGCTCTGTGCGTCGAGAGCTACGGGCTTCATAGCAGCCACCTGCATAGCTACGAGGTGACCCTGCTCAGCAGCGGGCTTGTTGGTCTGAACCATGGTGCACAAAGTGTGCTTGCCCATGTGGTCGTAAACTTCTACGTTGTCACCCTCGAGCGTCAGGTAGCCGTCGAGCTCCATCTTCTCACCGGTGATACCAGAACGCTGTGTAACAGCCTCCTGAGCGGTCTGACCGTTAACAGTCAGAGCCTTAACAGCCTCAATGTCGGCAGCCTTAGCAGCGATAGCAGCGTCGAGGATGCTCTGTGTCAAAGCGATGAAGTCGGCACCGTTAGCCACGAAGTCGGTCTCGCACTTCAGGGCGAGCATGGCAGCAAAGCCATCCACCTTCTTTACGAGTACACAACCATTAGATGTCTCACGGTCGCTACGCTTAGCAGCGATAGCCAGGCCACGCTCACGGAGCAGTTCCTTAGCCTTGTCGAAGTCGCCCTCAGCCTCGGTCAGAGCCTTCTTTACGTCAGCCAGACCAGCACCGGTCATTGCGCGAAGCTTCTTGATATCGTCAATTGAAATTGCCATTGTTCTAAAAACTTTTAATTTTTAATTTTGAATTTTGAATTATTCTCGCTTTGCTGCGATGTCTGAATGTTGAATTCTCAATTTTTCATTGACAATCGCCAAGGGCGACCATTCCACATTCAACATTCGTCACTCGACATTACTCAGCGGGCTCTTCAGCCTTTGCCTCCTCTGCAGCGGGAGCAACCTCCTCAGCGGGAGCCTCAGCTACGGCAGCCTCTTCAGCGGCGGGAGCAGCAGCCTTGCGGGGCTTGCGAGCCTGGCGCTTGGGCTTATCCTCAGCGTCAGCATCAGCCTGAGCCTCTTCAGCCTTCTCGTCAGCCTTCTCGACCTTACGCTCCTCGATACCCTCGTTGATGGCGGCGCAGCAAGCAGCGAGGATGATCTCTACACTGTCCTTGGCATCGTCGTTAGCGGGGATGACGAAGTCGATGTTCTTGGGATCAGAGTTGGTATCAACGATACCGAATACGGGGATACCCAGACGGTTAGCCTCGTGAACGGCGATGTTCTCCTTCAGCACGTCAACTACGAAGAGTGCGCTGGGCAGACGGGTCAGGTCAGCGATAGAACCGAGGTTCTTCTCCAGCTTGGCACGCTGACGGGTCACCTGCAGCAACTCGCGCTTTGACAGGTTTGCAAAAGTACCATCCACCATCAGTTTGTCGATGTTCGCCATTTTCTTAACGGCCTTGCGGATAGTCGGGAAGTTGGTCAACATACCGCCCGGCCAGCGCTCTGTAACGTAAGGCATACCAACGCTCTGAGCCTTCTCGGCGATGATTTCCTTAGTCTGTTTTTTAGTAGCGACGAACAGCACTTTCTTGCCGCTCTTGGCAATCTGCTTGAGTGCGTCAGCAGCCTCGTCAATCTTGACGACGGTCTTGTGGAGGTCAATAATGTGGATACCGTTACGCTCGGTATAGATGTAGGGAGCCATTGCGGGGTTCCACTTACGCTTCAGGTGGCCGAAGTGGCAACCAGCCTGCAGCAATTGGTCAAAATTTGTTCTTGCCATTTTGTTGTTTTCTTTTTTTTGTTGTTTACTTTCTTTTTAATTCTTGTTAGAATCAACCGAGGGGTAATTGAGAATTGAGAATTCAGAATTGAGAATTATGATTACCCAATAGAATTGAATCCCATTCACTCAAGTCGCCTCAGTTTAGATGCTAAACTGTTCAGTCGGATTAACGCTTACTGAACTGGAAGCGACGACGTGCCTTGGGCTGACCGGGCTTCTTACGCTCTACCTCACGAGCATCGCGAGTCAGGAAACCAGCATCCTTCAGCTTCTTCTTGTCTTCCTCGTTGATCTTCACCAGTGCGCGGGCAATGGCGAGACGCAGGGCCTGGCTCTGGCCAGTGAAACCACCACCGTCGAGGTTGACCTTGATGTCATATTTTTCAGCTACCTCCAGCAGGTTCAGGGGCTGCTTCACCACGTACTGCAGGATAGCAGAGGGGAAGTATACTTCCAAGTCTTTCTTGTTGATCGTGATTTTGCCAGTACCTTCTGACAGATAAACGCGAGCTACTGAGCTCTTGCGACGACCTATTGCGTTGATGTATTCCATCTTAACTTTTATCTTTAAACTTTAAACTAAAAACTTACTTGTACTGGTTAATATCGATAGCCTTGGGCTTCTGTGCCTCGTGCTTGTGCTCTGTTCCATTGTAAACATACAGGTTGTTCAGCAAAGAACGACCGAGGGGGCCTTTGGGCAGCATACCCTTCACGGCATGCTTGATGATGCGCTCTACACCGAAGGGCTTCTTGCGGAGCTCGGCGGGAGTGTTGAAGCGCTGTCCACCAGGATAACCCGTGTAGCGGGTGTAAACCTTGTCAGTCTCTTTCTTACCAGTGAATACCACCTTGTCGGCGTTGATGATGATAACGTTGTCGCCACAGTCCTGGTTAGGAGTGAAGGTGGGCTTGTACTTTCCGCGGATAATCTTGGCTACTTTTGAAGCGAGGCGGCCTACTACCTGGTCGGTAGCGTCGATTACGACCCATTCCTTCTGCTCACGAGCAGCTTCCTTAGATACGGAAACGGTCTTGTAACTTAAAGTGTTCATTTCTTCTTAAATTTTACTACTAAAAAACAGTTTACTTAATATAAATAATGTACGCACATAAATAAACCCCCGAGGTCTAACTCCCGGTTGTTAGTCTAACGTGCGCTCCGAAGTCCCTTTTTACAGGATACTTGCGGAATTTTGAACCAGCGATTCACGAACCACCACGTCCGGCCAAAGACGCCGCTATTCACACTCTAGCTCACGGGGATTCTAAGCTTTTCCCCAAATCGGACTGCAAAGGTACGCTTTTTTAAATAATTACGCGCGAGAAAAAACTTCTCGCGTGCAACATTTATGATTATTTAACTATTCAAAGGGCTTATTTTTGCTCTTTGGGCTTGTAAAGCACCATCAATGTTGGTTTATAAGTATTCTCCAAAGTGACGGAAATGAAGCCTCCGTCAGTCTCGAAGTCGGCCTTCTTGTGATCGTCCTTCAAGATGGGACAGTTGGGCCAGCTGCCCAGTTCCTTTTCCAGTCCGTCGCGCAGCTGCTGCCACATGTGGCGGGTGCTGTCGTTTGTCGACAGTTTGTAGTTCTCCTGGATGGCTTGAATCTTCTCGCCTTCAAAGCCCACCAGTACGCGGTAGTGTTCGCCATCTTTGGCTAGAGCTACCAAACGTCCGCTATCCGATGCTGCGGAGTCAACCACAAAGCCGCGTGCCAGCAGAGAGTCTACCAGGTCGCTGGCAGACAGTGAAAACGCCAACCCACGATAATTAAACGGAGATTTGCTCTCCTGACAAGCTACGAAGGCCATCAAGGCCACTACAAATAATGCTATCTTTTTCATAAGGATCATGATTTTTATGGTGCAAAGGTAGTGCAAATCGAGTAAAATGCAAAATAAATTGCGATTTATTTTCATTTTCGAGACGCAGCCTACTTTCTCCGTGGAGAAAATTACAAAGAAATACTTAAAATGATGACATTAATTATGCTAAAACGTCTTAAATGATGTAAACTATATAGTTCGAACTACTAAAATGAGTGAATTACCGTCAAAAAGGTGCCTTTTGGCAGGCGTGATAGTCGTATGGCTCGTCATGGTCATACTGCCGCTTGGCGTGCATGCCCAAAAGACTGACAATCAGCAATATCGCGTTGCTGCCTGCGACTGGATGATGCTGAAGCGTCAGAAGTTGGGCGAATTCCAGTTGGCTAAGGATATTGGTGCTGACGGTGTGGAGGTTGACATGGGTCCGCTGGGACAGCGGGTATTGTTCGACAACAAGCTGCGTGAAACCCATTTCCAACAATTGTTCCGTCGTACGGCCGACTCGCTGGGCATTGCGGTGCCCTCGATGGCGATGTCCGGATTCTTCGCCCAGAGTTTTCTGAAGCGCGAGAATTACAAGGACTTGATTGATGACTGTCTGAATGCGATGGATGTGATGGGAGCCCAGGTGGCTTTCCTGCCGTTGGGAGGCAGTGGCGACGAATGGAAACAGGCTGGCGAAGCCCGCCAGGAGATGGTGCGCCGCCTGCACGAGGTGGGTGAGATGGCCCTCAGTCGTGGTAAGACGATAGCCATTCGTACCCAACAAGACGCACGCGCGGACCTTGTTTTATTAAAGGCGGTGGACAGCGAGGGTGTAAAAATCTACTTTAATTTGCAGGATGCCGTCGACCAAGGACGCTGCGTCTGCAAAGAACTGAAACGGCTGGGCAGAGAAAATATCGCCCAGATTCACGCTTCACTGACCGACAGCGTGACACTCGACAAAGACCCCCGCATCGACCTGCGAAAGGTAAAGCGCACGCTCGACAAGATGAAATGGCGCGGATGGCTCGTCGTTGAGCGAAGCCGCAATGCCCAGAACGTTCGCAACGTGAAGGGCAACTTCGGAACGAACGTGGCCTATCTGAAGGAAATCTTCCAGTCGGAATAATGTAAAAATGAAATAATGAAATAATAAACAATAAGTTAAACTAAATGAAGGATTTTATGAAGAAAAATCAATTCTTTACGTACAGTAAGATGTGCGTGCTTGCCCTCACAGGAGCAAGCGCCCTGTTCCTTGCTTCGTGCGCTGGAGACGGATTCTCGGATGAATCTTTTAAGTCTGGTAATGGGGTGACCAATACCAAGTTGACTACTCCATCCGGTGACGATATCAAGATCGAGGCGAGCACGGACGGCTTCAAGCAAACCATCTCTTGGCCTGTCGTCTATGGCGCCAGTGGTTATAAGGCCGTTTTGACCAATGTAACCAGTGGTGAGGTGTTGGTGGACAGCATCATCGACAATCTGTCGTTTGCTACGTCGCGTGATGAAGATACGAACTACAAACTGACTCTTCAGGTGTTAGGAAATAGTAAACTTGGCAATACTGATGGCGAAGTGGTAGACAAGCCCTTCAGCACTTTCACAGCGACTTATGCCCAAATTCCTGACGGATCGGATTTGATGGAGTATTTCAAAGCAAATGCTCTACCTGACGATCAAGAAGGTGACATCAATTACGACCTTATTGCCGGCGGCCATTATAAATTGACGGGACAGCTTGGCTTTAACTACCATAAGGTATGCCTGCGTTCTAGCGACAAGGGAAATCCTGCAACCATTGAGATTGGTGATACTGCCTGTTTCGTAGCTTCCAACAACTTCTCGCTGAAGTATTTGAACATCGATGTTAAGGCTACTGCTGAGACTTGTCGCCCCATTATCGAGTTATATAAATATGAAAATGAAACAGATCTTGATGGAATTCTGGAGAAACCCAAAAACTATTTTATTATTCCAGCTGTGAATGTCATCGGTTGTAAGTTCACTAATGTCATTGGAAGTTTAATATATGACAACAATAAGGCTTATGCTATTTCTGGACTGACAATCAAAAATACGCTCATTCAGGCTAATACGACAGCCGCTAAGATCAAAAACCAGGCATTTATATCTTTCGAGGGTGGTGGTGTCCAGAACTTTACGATGAACAATTGCACTGTTTATGAGATTGGTGAAAAAATTAACAAGTACTTCCTTCGTTATAATAATAGTGTTCGTGTCGACCGTATTACCGGCTTAAAGACAGACTTTACAACTTTTGTTTGGACAAACAACACGTTCTACAATTTACTGGATAATAGTAGTGGTCAATGGTTCAACAGTAATGCCCCCAAGGACTATAGTACCTATACTGTTCTAAACAATATTTGGGTAGACTGTAGCAAGCAGATTGCACGCCGTATCAAGGGTAATAGCCAGTTGGGAACCAACTCACAGGCACGTTTCTTATATAACACTTATTGGGCTGATGGCGAGCCAGCCGATCAGGGTGAGCATGATGTCAGTGGTACTATATTGACTACTGATCCTGCATTCGTGGATCCTGCTAACGGCAACTTCACTCCAACAGGTGCCGAACAGGTGCAGTATAAGACCGGTGACTCCCGCTGGTACGAATAATTAATAACGTAATCAAAAAAGCATTATATATGAAAAAACGATTTATTTTCAGTTTGTGCTTGGCCCTGATGGCGCTATTTGCTACGCCAGCATTTGCTCAGGACCATACAGTGACAGGAACCGTGCTCGACGAGCTTGGTGAACCCGTCATTGGTGCAACGGTGACTGTGGCAGGTTCAAAGACAGCTACAATTACTGATTTGGATGGTAATTATAAGATTACTGTTCCCAAAGGTAAGAAAGTAACTATTTCTTATATCGGCTATATGCCTATGACTGTTGTCCCTGGAGGCACTGTAAAACTTCAGGAGGATAAGCAAACCCTCGAAGAGGTGGTTGTCGTAGGTTACGGTTCCCAGAAGAAAGCTCATCTGACAGGTTCAGTAGCCACAGTTCCTGTTGATGAGATTCAAGACCTTGCCAATGGTGGCTTGGCTTCAAGTCTGAATGGTTTGGTCAATGGTCTGTCAGTCAGTGGCGGTGACAGCCGTCCTGGCGAAAATGCAAAAATCAATATCCGTGATGCCAACTCGCTGACGGAAATCGGTTCCTCGAACAACGGACCACTGTATGTTATCGATGGCTATATTTATCCGAACGACGTAAAGGTTGGTAATACCAGCCAGAACCTAGGTGAGGAAGCTTTCAATAACCTTGATGCCTCAGTCATCGAGAATATTTCTGTATTGAAGGACGCTTCAGCTGCCGTTTATGGTGCCCGTGCTGCTAACGGTGTCATCCTCGTTACCACCAAGAAAGGTAAGGTAGGTGCTCCCAGCATCAGCTATAGCGGACAATTCGGTTGGACTGGTGCCGTGTCACATGCCAAGATGCTGAGTGCCTACGATTGGGCTCGTCTGTACAATGCAACAACAGCTGCTGACCCCATTTCCAATACTAGTCTGAACCGCACTACGTCTCTGTATCAGTTAGACGAGTTGGAGGCGATGAAGAGTTTGAACTACGATTTGCTGGAAGATAACTGGAAGACAGGTTTCACACAGCGTCACGCCATTAATATTAGCGGAGCCAGCGAGCGTGCTAGCTATTTTGGCGGCGTCAGCTACTTTAAGCAGGATGGTAACCTGGGTAAACTCGATTATGACCGTTACAACTATCGTGCAGGTACCGATGTCAAGATTAACGATTGGCTGAAAGCTAATATTACAGTTAGTGGTGATCATGGTGAGAAAAATAAGCCCAATATTAAGATAGGTGGTTCGAATCAAGAGAATGACTATAATTACCTGTTGATGCGTCCTCGCTATATTCCTGAGTATGTTAATGAGGATGGAGTAGATTATCCCATCGCATCCTATGGTATTACCAATTCCAAAGTGAAGGACTATCAGCTCTATCATTTTACCATGATGCAGAATAATGGTGACTATAGTAAATCTGTCAACTCCAACATCACCGTCAATGGCGGACTGACCTTGGACCTCGGGTTCTGGAAACCATTAAAAGGCCTGACGGCTTCTCTGAGTTACTCAAAGAGTATCTCTACCACTAAGAATAATGAGTATGGTTCTAGTTTCACGCTTTATTCGTTCAAAGATCGTTCAGGTAGTGGATCTCACCTCTATACTCCGGTCAATGGTGTCAGTCCTACAGGACACACCTCGACCACAATTTCTAATGGTGACCCATCGTACCTCTCGCGTAACACCACACGTACGGATAACTATCAGTTGAACTTTACTCTGAATTATGCCCGCGACTTCGGCAAACACCATGTGGGTGGCGTATTCTCGATAGAGCGTTCAGAGGCTGAGAGTGAATATCTGATGGGCAAGGTGTCCGATCCTTACACCTTTACCACAGGTCAGTCGAATTCAGCAGAGGCTAACACCAAAGATGTAGTGTTTACCCATCAGGAAAGCGGTTCGTTGTCGTATATCGGACGTGTCAACTACAACTACGAGAGTCGTTACTTGCTCGAATTCATGCTCCGTGCTGATGCTTCCACCAAGTTCGCTCCTGAGAACATGTGGGGCTACTTCCCTTCCATCAGTGCCGGTTGGGTGGCTTCTGAAGAGCCTTGGTTCGGTGAGGTGAAATGGCTCAAGTGGATTGATTACTTGAAGATTCGTGCCTCTTGGGGTCTTACGGGTCGTGACAACACGGCTGCTTGGCAGTGGATGCGTATCTATGCACAGGATGCCGACAGCGGTCCCGTCTTCGGTGATAACAACGAGTCATTAAACCGTATTACTTACAACAAGTTCAATTCTGCTGTGAATCGTGATGTGCACTGGGACAAGTCGTACAAGGCTAATATTGGTCTCGATTTGAACGTACTGAAGAGCCGCTTGGGCATTACTTTCGAAGCTTATAAGGTTTGGAACCGCGAGATGCTGATGAATATGTCGCAGAACATTCAGGCTGTCATCGGTACTCAGAGTGCAGCTGTCAACTTGGGTGAGATGAATTCGTGGGGTTATGAATTGTCACTCAACTGGAAGGACAAGATAGGCAAGGATTTCAAATACAAAATAGGACTGAATACTGGCTATTCTGACAATTCAGTACTCAACATGGACTGGGTGACCAATTATCTTTATCGTCAGATTACTTATGGAGGCCGCACAGACATTGGTAAGTGGGGTATGCAGTGCATTGGCATGTTCCGTTCGTTCCAGGATATTCAAGAGTATGTGAATGCCAACCACATCACTTCTTATATGGGTATGTCGCCTGAGAATATTCGTCCAGGTATGCTGATTTATAAGGACGTTCGTGGTACAAATGGTGTCGGTGGACCTGACGGTATCGTTGATCAGAAAGACGACCAGGTATGTTTGAGTAACCGTAGCAATCCTTATGGATTCTCTTTGAACTTGTCGGCTGAATGGAAAGGTATCTCGCTGACTACACAGTTCCAGGCTAGTTGGGGTGGCTATAGCATGATAGAGAGTGCAGCTCTGAAGACTGGTGACGGACTTGCCATCACCAACATGCCTTCGTTCTGGAATCCTGATAATATGTATGTCTATGAGGACATCTACGATGGCAGTGGCAACCTCATTATGAAAGCCAACCGCGATGCTGAATACCCCAACTTGAAATATGCTAGTGTTAACGCTGCAGAGTCTAATTTCTGGCGTGTCAGCGGTACCACAATTAAGTGGAGTCGACTCACGCTTGCCTATTCAATACCCTCTAAGTGGCTGAAAGCAACAGGTATCGGCATCAAGTCCGTTCGTCTGAACATCACGGGGCAGAACCTGTTGAGTCTTTATAATCCCTATCCTGACAAATACATCGACCCCATGTCCAGTTATGGCCGTTACCCTGCCCTGCGCAAATTTACATTGGGTGTTAACGTGTCGTTCTAAATATGAATAGGGTAATCAACAACTTAAAAAGAAGTAAGCAATGAAAAGCAAGATTTTAAGCATATTCGGTTTGGGCGTCATCTCGATGATGGCCTTTACCGCCTGTAGTGACAAGTTCTTGGAAGACAAAAAGAACTATGACAATGTGACCCCTGATATTTATAACTATTTTGAGGGTGCCAATGCGCGTGTCAGCGACCTCTATGCATGGTCGTTGCCCAACACGAATGCAGAAGACAATGTGATTGGCTGGAAGTTCAGTAGCTATGGTGCTGCCGACAAGGAAGGCAAGAGTACGGAAGAGTATGCCGGCTTCGGCCTTTTCGTTGACCCCCAGAAGCCAATCTCCGTTAGTAATGGAAATGTGCCCGACTATTTCTATGGACAGCTGAATAATATCCAAGAGAGTGCATATGGTCGCATCCGTAACATCAACGACGTAATACTCGGACTTGAGGATGTAAAGCCTGGCGAGAATATCACACAGGAGCAGATCAATCAGCTTCTGGGTCAAGCCTATTTCCTGCGTGCCTGGTGTTATTATCGTCTGGTACAGTGGTTTGGTGGTGTACCCATTGTGAAGGATATGCCAGAACCTGTTGAGGGCTATACAGTTCCTCGCTCATCGACAAAGGACTGTATCGATTTTATCATCAGTGATCTCGACAAGTCGAAAGAACTGCTAGGTTCTACAGTATGGACGGGTAATGACTTCGGTCGCGTTACAGCAGGAACAGCATGTGCTCTGAAAGGCCGTGTACTTCTGTTATGGGCCAGCCCCATCTTCAACCGTGCCAACGATGAAAGCCGCTGGAAGGCAGCTTATGAAACGATGAAGGCAGAATTGTCTACCATCAATGCATGCGGTTATGGTCTCTACCAACCTACGATGAGTGATAATGGAGAGGATTTTGCCGGTATGTTCTCACAGACCAACTCCCCTGAAGCTGTGTTCACTGTTCAGTACAATACAACGCAAAGTGGTACGGGCCAGAAGAATAATCAGTGGGAGCGTTATATCCGTCCGAAGAACACTTCGGGTAATGGAACACTGCATCCTTCAAAGATGCTGATAGATCTCTTCCCAATGAAAGACGGTAAGGTGCCAAACCTCTCGGCTTTTGACCTGAGTTACAAAGGGAACTATAACAAACTGGCCAAGAGTAGTATCCTCTACGATGAAGAATTCCCCATGGCCAACCGTGATCCGCGTTTCTATCGCACATTTGCCTTCCCCGGCGTACGTTGGGCCTACGACGGCAATAACACCCTGAACAAATGGGAGCCAGGCTATCCTTCTTACAACAATGGTAAGGATTATGAACTTTGGAGCTATGTTTGGTATACCAAGGAGTCCGATCAGGGTGATATCGAGAGTGGAAACCAGTATGCCGCCGACAGCTTGCTTGGAAATGGTTATTCATGGTATGTACGTAAGCGTACAATAGATGCCGATGTTAAGAACACTGCTAGCTATGTGTATGATGCAACGGTAAGCGGTGGTGGCTTCGTGTTCAATAGTGCTCCTTACATTGAGTTACGTTATGCTGAAGTGTTGCTCAATTTGGCTGAGGCTGCTTGTGGCGCAGGTCAGATGGCAGAAGCCGTAGGCTATTTGCGTCAGATCCGTCAGCGTGTCGGTTATACCGAGACATGCGGTCTGTCTGCCGACTTGGAAGGCGATCAGGCAGCATGTATGTCGGCAGTCCTTTATGAGCGTATGATAGAATTGGCTTACGAAGGCAAGCGCTTCCATGACCTGCGTCGTTGGTTGCTGTTCGATGGTGGCACAGCATTCAGCTCTATCGAGGGCGCACCATCTTCCTGGACGTTAACAGGCTGGGGCGGCAACACCTGCGCATGGTTGGGAATCACACCGCTAAATGACCAACGTCGCGAGTATGTTGAGTTCCGCACAGCAGACAAGTATGGCGTTGGCGACACGAAGGCTGATACTGATCCGTTGGTAAAGGCTGGTGTTCAGCGTCCTGCTGCAGTGAATCTGGCTACTACAAAAGAGCAGATTGGCGAACAGGTAGATCAGTTGAAGGTATGGTACTATGGCGATGGCACTGCTACTAATCCAGCTCACCTGAAGTATAAGTTAAGAAAGGGTGACAGCTACGACACTAATAAGGTGCCTCTCACTATGAAATACTTGCCCTACTATTATCTGTTTGGCTTCACACAGGGTTCGATGAACAATAACACAGCATTGCCTCAGACCATCGGCTGGGAAGACACCAATACTGGTCAGATGGGTACCTTCGACCCGCTGGCTGAATAATTCCGTTCAACTTTTATGTACAAAAATATCCCAGAAATTTTTGCTGGGATATTTTTTTGTTGTACCTTTGCAGACACTTTCATGCTATTAAATGATGAATCAGATAAAATAGAATAAAGAAAAACGTCTATGGAATCAATTGTTTTCTTGGGTTTTAACCTTTATGCGTGGATAACCATTGCTACGGTGCTCACGATGTTCACTGTCCTGTTGTTCACCAAGCTCCGTGCCGATTTGGTATTCCTTGGGGCCATCGCCATCCTCTTCGTGACGGGAGTGCTTAATGCCAAAGAGGCCTTTTCAGGCTTCAGCTCCACGTCGGTAGTCATCATCGGTGTACTCTTCGTGGTCGTTGCAGGGCTGACGCATACCGGTGTGTTGCAATGGATTGTGAAACACCTGTTGGGCCAGCCTGACAGCTATTCTAAAGCCGTCGTCCGACTGATGCTGCCCGTAGCGGCACTCAGCTCGTTCCTTAGCAACACTACTGTCGTGGCCCTGTTTGTGGGCATCGTCAAGATGTGGTCGAAGAAGTTGAATGTCTCGCCCTCGAAGCTGTTGATTCCGCTGAGTTATGCTTCAGGCATGGGTGGCGTGTGTACGCTGATTGGTACGCCGCCCAACCTGATTATCTCAGGTCTCTATGCAGAGAATACAGGTACTGTCATGAATGTGCTGGCAACTACCATTCCTGGTCTCTTCTGCCTGTTCGTTGGCGTGCTTAGCATCATTGCCATGCGTAAACTGTTGCCCGACCGCAAGGCCCCGGAGGCTGCCTTCGAATCGACCAGCGACTACACGGTAGAGTTGCTTGTACCCTCCGACAATCCGCATATAGGCGAGACCATCGAGAAGGCTGGCCTGCAAAAGGTTCGTGGAGGCTCGCTGATAGAGATTATCCATTTTGACGAAATGGTGTCGCCTGCTATCCCTGACGAGCCGATTATGGGGGGCGACCGTCTGATATTTGCAGGCCAGATTGACGAGATTCTGGACCTGAAACAGAGCCACGGTTTGGTCAATGCCGACCATCATGTGTTCACGATGAGCGAGGTCGACCGCGACCGCCAGCTGCGTACGGCCTACGTCACCTTTGGCAGTAGCCTGATCAATAAAAAGTTGGGTGGCACCAACTTCGAAAAGGACAACAACATGATTCTCGTTGCTGTGGCTCGTCGCGGCAAGCGCATCGAGGAGTCGCCACACGATGTTGTCTTGCAGGCTGGTGATACGCTGCTCTTCGAGTGTCCGCCCCGTATAAACATCCATACCGACCGATTGTCCTCACAACTCCATTTCTTCGACTCTGCACAGGTGCCGAATATCGGCAAGAAGACCCTTATCTCTACAATCGTCATGATGGCTATGGTGGTGCTCTCAGCGCTCAACGTCATCCCGCTGTTGCAGTGTGCCTTCCTCGCCGCTATGGCTATGCTGCTGTTCCGTTGCTGTAACGTCGACCAGGCCATGAAGGCCATCAACTGGGAAATCCTGATGGTGTTTGCCGGTTCTGTGGTGCTGGGTGTCGCCATCCAGAAGACGGGCATTGCCGAGCGACTGGCCTTCGGCATCCTCGATGTCTGCGGCACGAACCCCATCGTCGTCATGACGGCCATCTGTCTCGTGGGAACGTTTATCACCGAGTTCATCTCCAACACGGCGGCAGGTGCCATGTTCTTCCCCATCATGTACGAGGCTGCCGAGAAACTGGGCTACGAGCCCTATCCGTTCCTCATTGCCCTGATGATTAGTGTGAGCAGCAGTTTCGCGACACCTATCGGTTCGCCGACCCACATGCTGGTCTATGGTCCTGGCGGCTATCGCTTCAGCGACTTCATGCGCATCGGACTATTGATGAACTTCATCATCCTGGCTGCCAACATCCTTATCGTCAATATCATTTATCCATTGACCCCGCTAAATCCGTAGGACGTGACAAGGTTCTGTCACTCGGTGAGCGGGCGTGTGTAGTCGGGGAAAGTGAAATCCGTCTTCACCACACCGTAGCCGTAGATGGTCTTGAAGTCATTCTTCATCGAGATGACGTGGTATCCTGCCTCGCGCCATTTCGCCTCACGACGGGCACCCTCTGCCAGGTCGGCATGGTCGCGGGCATCATCGTCGGCTACCAGCATAAATGTGGCGGTCTTGTATGTCTTATTACCCATGCAGTAGTTGTGCATGGCGCAGTCGCCGCTACTGTTGCCAAACGACAGCACAGGCACCTTGCCTATCTCCTGCGAAATCTGCAGCACCTTGTTCGTCTTCAGGTTCTTGATGATGAGTTCATCAGTGCGCACAAGGTCTTCCTTCTGGCTCATGGTATAATCGACGCCAGCCTCCGTGCCCTGACTGCTGGACATGAGTTTCACGTCCATACCGATGACGCGGTTAGGTTCGATACCGATACTTTCCACCAGCGAGCGGCAGATGAAACGGTCGGAGCCGCTGACGACATAGTATGTAAAGCCGTTGTCCTTCAGATAGTCGAACACCTCCAGCATGGGCTTATAGAAGCTCTGGTCGTAGGTCATGCCGCTAAAGCCGTTGGCAGGCTGCTGGGCATAGGCCTTGACGTAGGCATCAAACTGGGCCAGCGTCATGCCGCTATAAGCCTTGGCTGCTGCGTAGGCATGCTTCATGTCGAAGTGGTCGGGCAGTTTCTTGCCGAGCTGCACGAAGTCGCGAATCTCCTGCGCCGTCTCCCTCACGTCATCCGGAGCCTGGTACGAAGGATCGTCCAGTGCACGGTATTCCAGCAGGTTATACTCGAAATACGTTGGATAGAGCTCGCCGACGAACGTGCCGTCCATGTCGAACGTGGCGATGCGGTCCTCCTCCTTGATGTAGTTGGGACTGCTCGGGTTCGTCACGTCCTTCACATAGTCCTGCAGCGTTGCCAGCGCCTCGCATTGGTTCCACAGCGTGAAGTACTCCTTCACGGGCTGGACTTTCTGGCTGTTGTCATCGTCCTTGCTGCACGATGTCAGCATAGAGCCGCAAGTCAGGATGGCGGCTATCATCCATAGCATAGTCTTTTTCATTTTTCATTCTTATATGTTACGTTTCGTAATTCCACACCTTTAGTAGTACTATTTAGCAGTCTTATGGTTGCAAAAGTAGTAAATATTTTGCAAAGCACAAAACAAAAACCAAAATATTTAGAAAAGAAGACTCACGCAGCTTTTTGTTGCGTGAGTCCTTGATATGTTGTTTGTCCTGACCTCACAGGGTGCCAGGTACGGTGTTACCACGGCATCATTCTTCCTTCAGATAATTTTCAATAATTTCCGAGTTGATGGCGCGGTAGACCACGTCATAAGTATAAGGACACCCGTCGACGTATTCCTTGGGGAATGCCTTGGCGCACTCCAGCAAGCCTTCATAGAGTTCGCGGACCACATCCTTGCATCGACAATAACCGCTGAACGGCATCTGGTCCTTGCTGGCAAATCGGTTCGGTGTCACCAGGACATCCACCATGTCGCCCACCCTCTTCAGCTGAATCTTTGTGGGGTCCTCTTCGTAATTCAACTCTATCACCGTATAGCTGTGATTGACGATTCGTTCCAAACAAGTACGTATATACCCCCAGTCGTTGCTATAGTCAGAAATGAAGGTGTCCAATATTTCCAAGCCCAGACACAATCTGTAATGAATGTCCTTCCAGTCGTCCTTATCCTCGTGGATGTAGTTAAACGAGAACAGCACGGGCTCCACTCCTTCGTGCACATGTCGATTCTCCTTGATGTTACGGTAAGACTCCTTACACCAGTCAAACCGTTCCATCATGCTGTCGCGGAAATGGACTGGCGACTTCACCACCAGGCGATCTGCATAGAACAGCAGCTCTTGTATCAGTTCGTAGTTAATCATCACGTCGAGCGTCAGCGTGCAGCCGTTCTCATCGTATTCCGTGATTTGCTGCGTCTCGTGGATGGGCATCGTCAGCAGATACGGCATCAGCGACGCATCAGCCCACAGCTCAATGTGCTCCACCTCCGTCTCTGGGGGCATGTGCACACCCACCAGATGCTGGAAATACTTTTTGAACGACGTCTTCGTGCCCTTATATTTCACCATTTTGTTCTCCTTGACAGACTCCATGCAGTCCAGCGCAAAAGCCTCCACATCCTTGCCGCCCTCTCGCTTCGCAAACAAATACCAGTGACGCCAATACTGCTTCAGGTAGTAAGGATGCGCGACGATGGTTTCCGAATCGTGGAACGGCTTCCAGTATGCCACGTCCAGCACCTGACGATTCACGATGGCATTAAACAGCGGCATCAGCAGTTCCTGACTCTTCCTCGTACCACCCTCGAAGCTGGCCACCTCTTTCCCTTTGCCAATGATGTTCTGGTCCAGACGGGCCATCATCTGGTCTATCCAGTCGAACTGAGGCATGCCCTTGAATCCCTGCAACAGGCTCCTCACCTGCTGCAGCTTCTCGACCTCCTCCTGTGTCAGTTCGCGGTTATAGATGCTCTTCACTCCATAGCGGTAACGGTAATAGCGCTTCTTATGCCTGTCCTCCCATACAATACCATATTGATTATACAGGTGGTAAAACTTCTCGTTCATCTCCGCTATGTCCTGCATAAACGTCGTCCTCGACTGAATGAGCTTCATACTTCGCTCTTCCAGTCGTTTGTTCACAATGTCCATCAGCTGCTTGCAGGTGAACTCCTTGCCAGTGCTGAAACACTGATCATAGATCATCTCACGATAAGAATAGTCCTTTGATCTTGGCATAATTCGTAGTATTTACATCGTCACAATATTCGCATATTCCCTGGCATTTTCGATGATATCCACATAGACGTGGGCATCAGACATCAATTTAGCGCATCGTTCATCAGTAAGCCCCACCATTTCCAATGCGACCTGCTTGATATCCACGTTAGGAGATTCTTTCTCAATTCTCAGCAATTCCGTTAACACCTCTCCACGCCATATGGCTATTTCGGCATCAGTATAATACAAATTCCTGGATGTATAAATCCACACCAACCTCACGTCCAGCGTCCTGTTCACCATAATGCCCCGATGCTTCTCGCCTTCGTCCATATCCAGGCCATACACGAACCAGTCGTCCCAGACCTTCGCCAAACGGATTGAGTCAAATTCGTACTCGTATTCCTTTGCCGTACTCATTGCCTTCTCCATTCGTTGCGGATTCTCAGCCTGTAGTTTCAGGGTGTCAATAATCTCAGCCTTCTTAGGCTTCTTGACATACTTATAATTCTTTTTCCAAATGACCATAAGCTTTGTGTTCTCGCAATTTTTTGCAAAGATACGAAATATTTGTTCACTCAAAGCGAACAAATAAAAAATTTCTTCATTAATTTCGTAAAAAAAAGCAAGAGACATATCCCCTTGCCACCCTGATTACACTATAAGCTTCGGGGTCTGAGATATGTTCGCCTACCGAAGCGCGTTCAGGGCTTTGAGAACAGTGCCAGCACATTGGATGCTCTCGCCTTGCAGTTCCTACATACCGCTCGATATGTGCTGAGACAGTCCTCTGCAAGCGCAATCCTAACGGTACGCCCTCTCATTGGGCATTGTACTCAGAAGGATCTCTGTCAGGACTCGCGGCCTCTGTCATTGCCGTTGCGATGTCCTGCTTTTAACCCTCATGGCGCGACCTCGTTCGCGGTCATTTGCGCTCAGAAGAGTGTTTTGAAGGTAGTGCCAGCATACTGGATACCTCCGCCTTGATTTGCTTACCGCCGATGCTGAATATGCTGCAACTGCTGCTCACAAGCGCACACCATTTCTGATGCTGCTGCAAAGGTAGTAGCTATTTGTTCATCCTAAGCGAACGAAAGAATTTATTTTCATCGCCTTCTGTTCCAACTTGCAAGGTATCTCAGCAGAGGATATGTTTCGATGCTGGCTTCATCCGCATCATATTCCTTGCGTAAGCGACCTTTAGTTATTTTTATCTCATAGTGATTACCATCAAGAACCATCATACCAGACTCATTAGGAATTTCATCCTTAGACAGAATCTTATTGATGGCATTCTCAGTAAAAGCATTCAACACACGTTTAGGGAGAGGAGGAAGTTCTTTATGCTCTCCTAAGAGGCTATTAAAGATCTCATTTCCCAACTTTGCCTTATAGCTCTTTCCTTTCTCATCTAAAGTCAAGACAACCTTCACTCCGTTGAGAGGAAACAGACTGGGGGTGGCAGAAAACTCTAACTTAATCTTTTCCATATGTTTCGTTGCTGTTTTTAGACATCTTGCCATAGCGTCATTATTCAAATCCGTACCCAGCACCTTGCCACAGACAAAAAAGAATAACCAGGGACGCTCTTCATCAGGGACTTTCGTAGCCTCCATCTGCTTTAAATCATCATCGAAGTCATGACAACCATACTGTTTCTGCAATCTCTCGACATCCATCTTGTTGATGCAGAAAGCATCGTTGAACGTCACCTCAACGTCCAGATACCACGAGCGGTTGTAGTTATAGAAATGGATTTTCCCCACCTGGCGGATGTCGTTACAGAATGTCAGCACCTCGTCATCATCAATATGCTCCTGGACATAGTCAGCCACGTCAGGGTCTATCAACTTCTTTATATAGAATGGCTTGTAGTCCCTGAATTCCAGCTTCTTCGTGCCAGCCAGAATCTGCTCAGCATACTCACGCTTCATTACTAGGTTCAGACACTCAATGTCCTCTGCCACAGGAGCGTCAGGATGACTCTCAAAAAACTTCGCGCGTGCAGCAGCGAACTCTTCAATATTCTTATATTTACCCATAGCTTTATGTTTTTTTAGTTTTACACCTTTTTTTATTGTTATTATTTCATTTTTCTCGAATTTTTTTGCAAAGGTAGTAGTTATTCGTTCAGTCAAAGCGAACAAATAAATTTTTTTAAAGCCCTAGAAGTACACAAAAGGATCCTTTTGTGTACTCTTCTACCTGTTGAAGCGCTCCTTTAGGCAGTTTCACTCCCACATCGCGAGAGTTCTCAATGATGCTGTATAGCTTTTCAAGTTTCGTCATAAATATCAGTTTTTTATTGTTTTATTTGTTTGTTTCGTGATTTTATCGTATCTTTGCCAACGAATAAATAAATAATTGGCTTATGACTACATTTGCATTAAACAATCTTTGGACTTATCTGCAGGGGCTTTCACTCTCGCAGAGTGATCGTGAGTGGCTGGCAAATAAGCTGATTATGCCTGCTCAGAATAAAGAAGTCACATCTAAGGACGAGTCTTTGGAAAAGTTTTTGGAGATGGAAGGCATTTGGTCTGATGATGCTGAGGGCGAAGAATACTACCAGATGATGAAGCATCGCAATGATGGTCGTCCACTTAACCGTGAAATAAACCTTGATGATTAGTCCACTATGAAAGGTTTTATTGTTGACACGGACACGTGGATTGAATTTTTCCACCAACGCAGTGGTGTGGGGGCACATATTTCGCAAACCCCCAAGAATGAAATCTTTGCTTCTGAAGTCTCTATTGCGGAACTTACTTATGGGGCCGTACATAGTCAAAATGTCGAGAAGCATCTTAGAGAACCGCAAATCATTAAGGAGAACTTTCAGGTTCTTCCCATTGTAAAAGATTGGATTGACGATTACGTTGAAATACGTCACGCTCTTGCAACCCAAGGTTTGAGAATTGGCTAGTTCGATATTCTTATAGCTGTTACTGCTCGTCATTTTGGGTTGATCGTAGTTACCCATAACACCAAGCATTTCGGTAAGATTCCTGGCATACATTGTGTTGACTGGGTTAACGGCTAATGTTCTCATTTTATTCCCTCTTCCAGCCCTTGCAGAACTACAGGTTTCAAGGTCGCAAAATGCGTCCTTGAAAACATGGAAGCCTATAGGCTTTATACGACCCAAAAAGGAGGAAGAGTAAGTCATCTCTGGGTGTTTTGTCATATTGCTTGCTTTTTTTTAGTTTATAATAATTTACTTGATACAAAGATAATAGTTATTCGTTCAGCCAAAGCGAACGAATAGAGTTTTTCGTTTTAACCCCTCAAAAATACTATGGGTATTTCGATTTGTAAGTATATGATATGACGTCTTCTATCCTATCATCCAAAAATTCAAAGCATAAGCCTACGCTTAGTAAGTAGTTTTCTATTTCAGACATGCATACTTCTCCCATTCCAGAAAGTTGACTTATATCTTCCTTGGAATTTTTAACAAGGTCTGCTATTGTTTGTATATAATTATTCTGCAAAACATTAAGAGTCCTTGTTGAGAGATTGATATTTTCTATTTTGGTGGCCAACAGCTTATTCAACTGGTAGTTATCCCATTTCTTATCTGCTTTATCTGGCTTGACCCTTTGTATGTCTATTTCACAATATGGGAACCTATAAAAACCGCATCGAACTACCCAGACAGGAAATATTTCTCCCTTAGTCATTAATGGTGATATTTGTGCAGCTAATTCCTTTTCTATGAATCCTATTTGATGCTTAGCATTATTCAATGTAACAATGACTTTTACAGCATTGCTATCATTCTTATTACTGGGGTCTCTTTCTAAAAAAACGATATCATTTTCGTTCATATCTTGAACGTAATTTGCTCTGCAAATACCATCTTCATTTGCATAGAATACGCCTGTTACTCTTGTAAGCATAATTAAAAAATATTTTGTGATTTGTTCTATTTAATATATATTAGTGAATCGTTACGATTTATTATTTATGACCTCCAATATCAATCCTAAATGATATTCTACGACACCATTATTATATGTGATATCCTTCACCTGTACCAAAGCACTTTCTCTGTCTTTATGATAGCCAACAAATAGTCGCAGGGCATCGTAACGACGCAGATAACGTTTGCCGTCTGTCTCGTCTAGATAGGTATATCTATTGAGTGTAGTTTGTTTCAACTCTCTATACTCTATTTTTTTCGTTCCGCTCATAATCTCATCGAAATAAATCTTCTTGATGTTGAGCGTCAGCACTTTCATGCCTGTAGTGTCAAACGTTGATTTCTCCTTAACAATACGTTTCTCCAGACATTCTAATTGCGGATTATAGGTGTATCCAACAATACTGCCATCCATTATTTTCTGAATAATTACATCTACCACAGGCAATGGTACCACAAACCACTCTTGTGGCTGATGTTCAACACCCTTCTCGTCAAATACTGACACTTGGAATTGAACTGGCTTTAGCAATTGGTGAATCAGGTCCTCAAATTTCTGTGAGTTCATATTCACGACCTTATAGCTGGCTTGTATCTTTACCGGTGCCATCAAGTAAGTAGGTTCGTTTTCCGCATTTGCTATACGCTGTTCAACGCTATTGGTTGAGAATCCAATCTTATAGAGATGTTTGACATCTTTGATAGCGGAATCTTGCGATAATGAACTTAGGACATAGATGTATCCAGTTATTTTGTCATTGGCTATAACATCCGAATTATCAAAGAACCGGCCGTTAGCATCATCCTGCAATTCTGTAACAGCATATCCATCACCCACTACGTTCTTACGTAGGGTCTGCAATAAAATATCAGACTCTGTTCCATTTTCGTATATGCATCGTGTTCTTGCATCTGGAAGGAAGTTACTGCTCTTTTTAAGCTCGCCAATCTTCTCCAATAAGAGTATCTGCCCACTCACAATATAAAAACGTCCTTCAACTAGTGTCGCTGTCTTATTGATTTTTACCAATGAGCGTCGTCCTTGTTTCAATTCACGATGCACCTTTGCGAATAGAGGTTTATAATCTTCGAATTTCTCGCACAACTTGTGTTGAGCGACATAGTCAGCCTTTTTCTTAGCAATAACTCTTCTCATGTCCTGTGGAATGTCAAAGAGGTCTTGTTCTTCTCCATCTATATTCAACAGAGGGTCATCAAAAATGGCTTTTAACTCTTTATCTATGTCCATAATCCTTTTTCTTTTAATGTTGTCAATGATGCATACATAAGCTTTTCTTTTAGATTACCATCCTTTTGTGGTTCACGTCCATTCCTGACAATCCATTCTTTAACCTCAGCAATCTTCTGCGAAATCCTATCATCAGCAGTAGGGGCTTTAGCAAAAGGGCGCGCACCTTCTAACAAAGGGTCATTCAGGAGCTCTAACAATTCTTTCTTAACATCCATAACTCTATTCTCCTATTTCAAGTCCACTCAACTGACGACGTTTCTGATTCCATATCTTTGCATAGGCAACACCCAACTCTCGTACTTTAGGGTCTGGATCATCAACGGAAGGAATCTTTCCATTATGCTCAGCCACATAGGTCTTTAATGGCCCTTTGAATAAGATAATAGCCTGTTCCAGCGTCATTTCGTATTTCTGCTCAGCTATAGTGTCCTGAATAAGTTTCAGGGTCTTTGCATCTACCGATTTCGAGATGACTTCATAGGCACGCTGGAAGGGATTGATGGTGTCAATCAGATTTATGCTCAACTTGTCGATATTGATAAACCTATTGGCAATCTTGATGAGTCTGTTACCCTCACTGGGTTTGTCATCATCGTCTGTGATGGTTGATATGGGGTTCCCCTTTTCGTCCACAATATCATTGCCTTTTATTATCGTATCAAGAAGCAAACGCTGGCGTACCTCTTCAACCTCTTCATCTGTCAAATCATAACGCTCACGGATAATCTTTGGTATGATTTGCTGTGTAATAGTCTCTGCAGTTGTTGATCCGCTTAAAGCCTTTACCATCATATCGTCTTGCAAGATTGCAGCTTTTAAGTCGTCGAGTTGACTTTCTACAATGGTCTTAGTTTTTTCACTCGATAGAGGCTTCAATCCTTCCACCACAATTGTGCGTGTCAAGTCACTATTGTCATCATCTTCATCTTTTATCGACTTGAACTTCCAACTTGGAGCCATTACTTGTTCCATCAGCAATGAAGCAGTAATTGCTTTTAAAAAGTCGTTTACTGCCACTTTGACTTCAGCCTGTTCTGCTTCAGGCATGGCTATCATATTCACGAAGCGGGCCGTTTCCTTGCCTTCACAGTCGCGCGTACATCTTCCTATAATTTGTATCACCTCTGTCAGCGACCCACGAACACCAACTGTCAAGCACATCTCACACCATTGCCAGTCGAAACCTTCTTTTGCAGTTCCCAATGCAATGATGATATCCACATCGTCCCTATCCTTGATGTTTTGCAGATAGCCCTGAACCATGTTGCGCTCTTTCTGCTCATCCTCAACAAGGTCGGCAACTTTTAGCATTCGGCCATCTTCAGTCTTAACGTAGTAGATACCTGTATTGTAATCTTTATGGTCAAAAGTGCCTATCACTTTCATGATATCAGCAGTTTCCTGATATTTGCCCAAGCCAGTAGAAGCTCTTTGGTTGACGCTGGGAATATGGATGATGGTCTTCTTATGTGTGTCAAGTACCTCGCTAATATGGTCTAAATAAGATCCATGATAGAAGTGGTAACCCAAAATGAGATTCTTCAGATACTTATAACCATTCAATTGCTGATAGTAGTTGTAGGTAATAGGATAGAACTTGGCTTCATCCTCAGCCCTCAATACAGGTATGCCATCACCACGGAAATAGGAACCCGTCATGGCTACGATATGTCCAGTGGAGTTATTCATTACCCTACGCACTACATCTCCCAAATTCGAGTTAGCGTCTGCACTGGTATGGTGGAACTCGTCGATAGCCAACAACACGTCATTAAAGGCATCGTCGTTCAATTCCTTGGTTGCATTACGTAGCGTAGCATGAGCACAAACCAGTACCTTGGCTTTGCTGCTCAAAAAGAACTCCTTGAATCTTCCTTTCTTATCCTGCTCGTTCTTCACATCTGTCAGGTTGAAGTAAGGCGGAACTTCCCAGTTGGCAAAGAAACCACCATTCATCAAGTTGGTATTCTTAAATGAACGACCTATGCTTTTTTCCGGTACTGCTACCACCACCTTTTTAATGCCCTGATTCACCAATTTATCAAGTGCGATATACATCAGTGCGCGACTCTTGCCGGAAGCTGGAGGTGCCTTAATGAGTAAAAAACGTTTGTCACGAGCTTGGTAGGCCAATGCCTGCATCTCACGCATACCTAAATCGTTAGTGGCCGTAGCCTCTCCTGTTTGTAGGTAGTGAATATCTACGATGTTGTTACTATTTTGTTCCATATTTAATTATTGGTTTTAATCTTTTATTTTGAAGTCATCTTTTCGTATAGCTTAAACAGACATTCCAAACGGGCTTCGTCTGAGGCAAAGGGGTAGCCAGGATAGCAGCTTTCCACGATGTCGTCCAGTTTGGCATGAGCCTCGCGCAAATCCTGTGGCATCTTGTCTGGGTCGTAGAGTTCTGCCAAGGTCTGGCCTGGATAATATTCGCGAGTAATCAGCACTTCCTCTGCCGCCGATTCTATCTCCTGCTTCTTCTCAGCAGAGATTTTGGGGAAGGGGAAAGTGTTGTAACTCAATGAACTAGAATATCTTAGTCGGGTTTCCATCTTTCCAGCCAACGTGTTATTCCATAAAAGATGTATTTTGGAAGTAATTATACCAAATACATATGTAGGACAATTGTAAATAGCAAAACCCGCATTTGAAATGATAGTATTTTCTGGCAAATATCCAATAGGGATATATTCTCTTGTCTCTGATGATGTCAAAGGAACAAATAATGCTTCATCCATATTGAACCTATCTTCAGTATATTTATATGGGAACTCTGCCATTAATTGAGTAGGTTTTTTCTTACTCATACTTCTTTCATGTTTTACCTTATCTAATCTTCTTGCGATTATTGGTATTGAATAAGCAAGTTCTTTGTCTTTCTCTGAGATATACAAGCAATATCTTATATCTCCTTTAATGAATTCTGATGCTCCTACATATTTATGCAATAAGCTATAAGCTTGTGGATATTCTGATATGAGTTCTTCTTTTTCTCGCTGGTCAAACATATAAAAACCAAAATCATTCGTTTTACTACCACTTATCATAGGAGGAAAGTCTGAAATAGGAGACAGTAGTGGCACTATTGAAAGTACTCTTGTGGTACCGAGATATGGATTTATATAAGATGCTTCTTTTTTTACTGAATCCGTAAAGATGTACTTATGATGAATCTTAGTAGAATCTGACAATCCTACTATAATACATGTAACTCCAGCATTATACTTTGCATTATTTGACCATTTGAAAGAGGTTACAGCGTATTCAATTTCAATTCCTAAACCAAAGATAGGTTGCCACAATAAAGTAACTTGCTCTCCTTGACAAATTGAATTAGTACTTACAAATGCGCATTTAGCATTGGTTCCTAAACAGTATTTTGCTCCGATATAAAACCAACTACATATATAATCCAATTTCTTCCATCCGTCAGTATCAGAGAAGACCTTTGACATATCTTTTTTTTGCTCGTCATTCTGCAAAGAACTCCCTAAATACGGAGGATTACCAAAGATGTAGACCTCTTCGTCTGGGGTATGCGGGCAAACCTCATTCCAATCGATGCGACATGCATTGCCACAGACGATTTGGGTGATGTTTTTCAGTGGCAGAGCCTTGGTGTTGACTCCAAAGTTCTCATTCAGTTTGGTGTTCATCTGGTGCTCTGCCAGCCAAAGTGACAACATCGCCACCTCGTGAGGGAAGTCAAGCAACTCTATACCATAGAACTGGCTCAGCGAAATAACGCTGTTATCGACAAACAGGATTTCACCCTCTGGCGTACACTTGCGCTGCAAGGCAAGAATATCCATTTCGAGGAATCGCAAACACTTGTAAGTGATAATCAGGAAGTTGCCGCTACCACAGGCAGGATCGAAGAACTTCATCTTGCTCATACGCTTCAACAGCGCATCACACTTCTTGATGACAGGCTTCAGTTCATCGTAGAACTGCTTGGTACTGAGTGCGCCAATGTTCTTCATCTGGAGTTTCTGCTCGTAGAATTCGTTGAGTTTGTTATACTCCCCACGTAGTTCATCCAAGAAGAGTGGATTAATCACCTTCATGATGTTAGGCACGCTGGTATAGTGCATACCCTGATTAGCACGTTCCTCAGGATTCACCACCGCCTGAATCATGCTTCCGAAGATGTCAGGATTGATGTCCTTCCAGTCTAATTCGCCACACTCGATAATGATGCGACGAGCCTTCTGTCCCATCTTTGGTATCTGGATATGCTTGGAGAAAAGACCACCATTCACGTAGGGGAACTGCTTGATGATGCTCAGCGTCTCACGACTGCGCAGCGACACATCCATGATATTAAAGGTATGCGCCAGATAATCCGTCAGGTCACTTCCATCCTCTTTGGTGTATCTCTGAATGGAACTGGTAAAGAGGTTTTCCTCGAAGATACCTGTGTCCTCGGCAAAGAAACAGAACAGCAGACGGCTGATAAAGATATTCAGGTCGTGCAAGTCATCATCACTACGGAACTCATTGTAGCTTCGCAATTCATCGTGCAGCTTAGCCAGTTTTTCAGCTGCTTTGATGTCGGCAGGACTTTCTTCCACATAATGCACGCGCTCCACATCCATCAACGGATAGAAGAAAGCGAAGTCAGAGGGCAGACGTTCTAATTGATTCTCGTAGGTATCCTTCTCACGCAGGTCGTAGGCCAATATCGATTTACCATCACTCACAGCGATAATCTTGGGGGCAGCCTTGATAATCTGCGGATTCGTCTTTAGCTGTTCCAGTTGCGCCGTCAAGCCAAACATGCTGACAGGCTGATAACAGAACAGGCCCTTGATGAGCAAGTCATCAAAGTTTTTAAGCACGCCTTTACCCTCCTTGTAACGCTCAATGTCGCGTTCGCTTTTGCCAAAGGAATAGAGCAATTTGTAGCCCACTTCTGCTGGGTTTACGTTCTTACTGAACGAATCCACTAACCGTTGCTCTATTTCCCTATAGCCAAGTTGCAGTTTCTTTGCCATAGTTTCATAGTTATTGAAGAAAGCGAACGGAATTTCTTCAATAACGCGACATCGGCCAAGCGCATAAGAAAAACGTGGACAGTTTATACTTATCCAACGTCTCAGGCGCTTGGCCGGTGCCCTTGCTAATAGATAAGATAAACGCCCACGCTATCTGCGTGAGCATCCACCTTTTATCATATTAGCAATCGTCTATTTCGCGGCCAAGCTTAAGAGACGTTTTGAATAAAAAGCGTACGCTTCATTTGTTTTACCCTCAAAAGTCGCACCGCCACCCTGCGCTCAGGGGAATCAGGCCCCGTGGGGCCAGCGCCGTTTTAACGACGTATCGGCGATACTTGAGGGCAAAGATAGTAAAAGTTTTCCACTTTTGATGGGTTTTTCCTGTTTTTTTGAAAAAAAACTCAAAAAAAAATGGAAGTTACAGAAAAAGTTCGTACTTTTGCAACACGAAAGGAACCTATTTAGAATGGGAGCCCCGTTTGGTACGGCAAGCGACTCATTAAAATAGAAGCACTTTTAAACTCCGCTTCAGATGGATAGCCCCGGTTGGTCCGGCAAGCAAGGCCGTTAAAGCGGAGTTCCTTTTTGTAATTCCCCAACGGAAGCCTCGAAAGCAAATTGGTCAATAATGGCATAGGGCTTATATGGTCCACCATTCTTCATTTTACGCATAGCCAGTATAGTTCTTACCCCAATCTCGCGATCAAAATAGGCAAAATAGGCACTTTCCTCATGTTTGCCATCCTTTACATAACGCCAGCCAGATATTCTCCTTTCCGCAAGAACGAAGGTATGTCTTTTGCCAATGCGTTCTTGATGGCATTAAACTTATTGTCCCTTGATGCCTTGCTGACAATGGTCTTCAAGTCCGTCTTGGTAATCTCAACGCGCATTGTAATTTCATTAGTGATTGTAAAACGCAATGGGTTCCCTTTCAGGAGTTCGGCTTCTGCCAAAACCTCCTTCCTAAGACGTTTGCTTTCCAAATAATAATCTTCTGAAGTACGTTTTACCATCACTATTAAAAATAATGCGCCCATACCGCCACCCTGCTCTCAGGGGAATCAGGCCCCGTGGGGCCAGCGCCGTTTTAACGACGTATCGGCGATACTTGTTGGCAAAGGTAGGGAATAAAAATGAATTATACAAGAAATCGGGCAGGAAAATCATCGCCATGTGATGAAATCCCTGCCTGAGGTGGAAAATTCGGAGTTTAACACTTCGTCAGTTTCGACTCAACTAAGATTATGATTCGTCTATCTCTTCAATAAAAGGCAATTCTCCTAAATATTTATCAAAGTCACTTTGGAAAAGGCGATCTTGAACAATGCGATATTTCTCAAATTCTGTTTCTGCATGTTCTTTGGCTTCCTCAGCCGTCACCGAACCTTGGTTCTGAAGAATTTCATTTCTACCAGCAGCTAAAATGACGTCGATCTGTTTTGCCCAATCTTCCATCGTCATCGGCATATGGCGCTTGGCCATTCGTTCTGCCAGTTCGAGTACACCATTCACTAGCTGACCCATGTCCTCCAGTTCAACTTCCTTCAGATAATTCTTGGCTATCACGACATCTGTCTTTACTATCTTTCCATCAGGCGCATTCTCCCATGTGGTCAGCCCCATGTGCTCTTGCTCTGCATCCGCACGCTCCATGACAAGTTCCGCAGCAGTATGCTTATGAACGGCATAATGCATCTTGTTTTGCATCATCTTGAAAAATGTCCTGGTAGTGGGAGCATCTCGATTATAATCAATGGCAGTTGCATAAATATCTGTAAGTTTCTGATAGAAACGTCTTTCAGAGAGTCTAATCTCTCTGATTTCAGCCAATAGGTGCTCGAAGTAATCCTCATCCAAGAAGGTGCCATTCTCCATTCGTTTTCTATCAATCACATAACCACGAATGGCATACTCCCGTAAGACATTGGTTGCCCATTGACGAAACTGAGTGGCGCGAATGCTATTCACACGATAACCTACGCTAATGATAGCATCGAGATTATAGAATTGTAGAGTACGATTAACATCTCTGTTCCCCTCGCGTCGAACTACCGAGATTTTCTCGGCAGTTGCATTTTTCTTTAACTCTTTAGTCCTATAAATGTTCTTTAGGTGGAGGCTGACATTATCTGTCGAGCAGTCAAACAAGACTCCCATGGCTTTCTGGGTGCACCATACGGTCTTGTCTTTATAATAAACCTCCACACCCTGTTCTTTTCCCTCAATCTGGAAAATCAGGAACTCTGCTGTACTATTTCTTATTTCTCTGCGTTTTGCCATATCTCCATGCCCAACAAAAACGGAATCAGAGGGTCGGTTCTAGCAATCTTTTAGTTTTACCCTCTAGAATCGCACCGCCACCCTGCAATCGGGGATTGCAACGCCACACTCTGACCAAGGTCAGAGAATCAGGCCCCGTGGGGCCAGCGCCGTTTTAACGACGTATCGGCGATACTTGTAGGCAAAGGTAGGGAATAAAAATGAATTATACAAGAAATCGGGCAGGAAAATCATCGCCATGTGATGAAATCCCTGCCAGAGAAAAGTAATAAAGCAGGGCTGACCCGTTTTATGCGCCGGGCGGAGAATTTCTCTGCGCCGTCCTAAGATTGTCTCTGCGCCGTCCGGAGATTGTCTCCGCTCCGTCCATAAATCGCTAAGAAGTACAGAAGAAGCTTGAGTCCGTCCTTGCGGACTGGGAGTTCGCAGGCTTCGGACTGTCAGTCCGAAGGTGTCGGACTGGGAGTCCGAAGTAATCGGACTGGGTGCAAGCTCCGAGCATGCATAGCGATTGCTCCGAGCAAACCCATCGATTGCTCCGAGTGAGAGGCCGTGTTGCTCTGAGCGAGAAGCCGTTTCTCTGACAGCGAGAGGCCGTGTTGCTCTGAGCGAGAAGCCGTGTCGCGTGCAACACCTCACCTCCTACCTGTATTTGTGGAATAGCCTTTCTGCAAAGGCCCTCCCAAAGATTCAGGTAGGAGGGTAGGACTGTTTTTGATGAGGTTCCTGTCACCACTCTATCCTATCGTCCCCGTGATTTTTTTGTTTCGGTTGCAACTTTTGGGCAGTCTTTCTACGTCTAACGGACAAAAGAAAATAAAAACTGGCGTCAATCTGTAGCAAGTCGACACTACATTGCGTCTAAGGAATAAAAAACATTCATTTTTAAAACTTCACGACAATGAAAGAGTTATTATTTGCAATCATCATCGCCATCGCATCTGCCCTGAGCGCCAACGCACAAGTTCTCACCTCCAAGACCATCAACAATGTCTATGAGGAAGTGTCCCACCAGCCTAAGAGCCATTTTGCCTTCAATGCCGAATGGAAAGGCAACGACATCACTACGATGTTTGTCTACAAGAAAGACTCCGACCGTAACGGCATGCTGGCTCTGAAGCCCCATATGAAGTATGAATACGCCTATGCAGCCGACGGCACGCTGACTACGCGGGTGGCTTACCGCTGGACCGACAGCAGGAACAACTGGACGTGCATGGGCCGCCACGACTACACCCTGACGGACGACATCTACTATGCAGAATACAGCCGTTACAACCATGCCACCAACAGTTTCGACCAACCCGTGGAAAAGATGGTTTACACGCTGACTCCCTACGGTGGCACCGACTACGTCAGCTACTACCAGCGCGACCTGCCTTCCGCACCTTACCAACTAGTCAGCGCGACGGTCATCACCAACCAGCCCCTGCTCCTGGCCGAACAATAACCTAACCTGAGAATCAAGGGGTCAGCAATCACGGGGACGGTTCTGAATGATCCACAAAAGTGATCACAGAACCATCCCCATTTTCTGAGTCCCCATTCTCTCCTAAAAAGGTGGATTTTGGACGAATAACGAGAAAATTGGGGGAAAATAAATCTTTTTAGACAAAAATGAGTACCTTTGCAGTCGAATATGAATATCAAAACAATAATGAGACTATGAAGAAAAAGTATGAATGGATGATGGTCGCCATCCGACCATTGGTGCTAGCCGCTTTCTTTTGTGGCGTAACGACAGACTGTTTCGGACAATGCTGTTGCTGTCAAAAAGCTAATACTCAAAACGACAATGCTGCACAGAAGGTCGTATCGACCGAGTTGATTCGTACCAGCCAAAGCTGGGACGGCGTGGAGCTGCCCGACTATCTGCAGGGACGTCCCGAGCTGGTTGCAGTGAAGTATGTGTTCCCCGTGGGCCAGAAGCTGGGCTGGCACCACCACCCCGTGATGAACTACGGCGTGCTGATGCAGGGTGAGCTGACCATTATCGGACAGGACGGCAAGGAGAAAGTGGTGCATGAGGGCGAAGCGGTCGTAGAGATGGTGAACACCATCCACCACGGCGAGAACCGCGGCACAAAGCCCGTCATTCTGTACATGTTCTACCTCGCGCAGAAGGACATGCCCCTGGCCGTGCAGCATCCTGAGATTCCATTAGAGTAAGACGGAGAAATTTCTAAGCTAAAAATAAAGAGGGCTACTGAAAATCAATCAGTTAGCCCTCTTAAACCTGTCGGAAAGAGGCGACTATTCTTTACAAAATCACGCGCAACTTACATTCATCGGCAATGCGTATTTCAAGGTAAATGCCCCAAACCTTATAGGTCGAATGAGTGGTCATGTCGATGGAAGACGGGCATTCAAGTGATACAGAAACATCGAGGACGAAACGCTGAAGAGCGTTATTGACTTGATTGGCTAATAGATGTTATCAGAATTATAAAGTAGAAATATTATAAAGTAGAAATATATTCTTAATTATATCTAAAAGATTTGGTTAGATAGCCAAAATAACCTATCTTTGCATCATAATGATGCGAAGCTGCTCACGTTCGGCAAAATGAGCACGCTCTTTTGCCCTTACTTAATCGCAGCTTTGCGCCATAAATGTCACGAAATATGGAGTTTGTTGATAGAAAGAAAGAGTTTGCAAGATTGCAGACGGCATTGCAGAGAGAGAAGCCTCAGTTTATCGCAGTATATGGCCGTAGGCGTATCGGAAAGTCTACACTGATAAAAAAAGTGATGGACTTTAGCCGTGGTGACATCTATTTCCTGGCAGATAGAACCTCAGAGCCAAGTCAGCGGCAGTTGTTCTCTACCACGGTGGATATGAGCATCGAAGGCTTCAGCATGGCCAGCTATCCTACTTGGGAGTCGCTTTTCGTCAGTCTTAACAGATCGGTAGACCATCGTATCACTGTGTGTCTTGATGAATTTCCATATCTTGTTAAGAGTTGTCCAGCTCTGCCTTCTATCCTTCAGAAACTGCTTGATGACAAGAAGCTAAAGTTCGATTTGATTATCTGCGGTTCATCACAGCAGATGATGCAAGGCTTTGTCCTTGATAGTAAAGAACCTCTTTATGGTCGTGCCGACGAAATCATAAAAATGCAACCCATAGCCCCAAGCTATATCAGCCAGGCACTTCGCTGTGATGCTGAACAGGCTGTGCGAGAGTATGCTGTTTGGGGAGGCGTTCCAAGATATTGGGTATTGCGCGAGAATTATGACAACCTTCATGATGCTATCGAGAACCTATTGTTGGTACCAGAAGGGACACTATATGATGAGCCGTCGAAGTTGCTATACGATGAAATGCGCGATACGGTACAGGCGTCATCCATTCTGTCGTTTATCGGTAATGGTGCTAATAAACTGTCAGAGATAGCTTCGCGTGCAGAAAAGCAGGCCACAGATATTACGTTACAGTTATCGAGGCTGAAAGAACTGGGATTTATCAATAAAAAGATTCCTTTTGGTGAAAGTGAGAAGAAGAGCAAAAAAGGACTGTATCATATTTCCGACCCATTGCTACGTTTCCATTATCGTTATGTTCTTCCCTATCGTTCGCTCATAGAATTGGGCAACAGTGCAGCCGTCCTGAATGTGTTGACAAAGACAGAGAACGATTATACCAGTCAAGCCTGGGAAGAACTGTGTAGGAATTACATCAGTACACACGGCTTCGATGACATTATTTATCAGATGGCTTCTCGCTGGTGGGGTAGTTACTACAATGAGGAAAAAAATCAATACCTCCCTGTAGAGTTGGATGTCGTTGCAGAGTCATTTGATGGCAAACACCTTTTTTTGGGTGAATGCAAGTGGCAGAATGGAAGCCAGCCTATTGATGCCAAGGAAGAACTTGAAAGGCTCCAGACTATCGCAAAAGGTTTGCCGTTTGCAAAAGATCACGAAATACATTATGGACTGTTCTTACGAGAGATCCCAAAACATCCAGAAGTTGCCAAGATTTATTATCCGAGTGACATATTAGCGAAGTAATAGCAGACAACATTTAGCGATTAGAAAATAATCAGCCGCGAAGAGGATAAATTTTCGCTCTCATATCATAAAAATATTTAAACCGCCAAAAAACCGCCAAAAATACAATTACGGATCTATCTAAAAACAAGAAAGTGGCTGAAAATCAACCACTTTCTTTGTAATCCAACTTTGTACCTGTCGGGATGAGGCGCTAACTCCTGCTTATACCCGATTTTATCAGTTTTGACGAGAATGACTGCATTTCTCTGAAAATGAGATAGATAGCGATTTTCGAAAATCAAAGGC
>JAEEVW010000008.1 GCA_016291085.1 Prevotella sp. | reverse complement strand
TACGAGAAACAGAACGAGCAGATTCTCCTTGGAATACAAATCCAATTGCGCATAACTTTTCTTCTAGACTGTAACTACGTTTCATTTGAACCTTTAAGTTGTGTCCAACTTTCTGGGTTCACTTCAGGTCTGTCCCCGTGATATACGACCCTTGCACCCTAGGGCTTCAAGGCTTGAACCCTAACCCTTCGTGGCCTGAAGGGTAAGGGTGTAAAAGATTTTTTCCTACGATGCGATGGAGAAAAAACTGCGACGCGACGGAAAAATTTCTCCATCGCGTCGCAGATATAATCAATCAAAAACCTATTCTAGTCTATCAGGGAGACTGTCCGGACTGTCCCCGTGATATATGACCAATGATAAAAGGTTTAGGAACCTACATAAACGCCTCCAGCACCACCATCAGCCCATTCATCAACAGTTACAGTAACAAACTTAATCTCAGCACCTTCGAAGATAGGATCAAGATCAACATTAGAGTCTTGATCAGTTTCATAATAACCACCACTAGCCAAATCGATTGTGTAAGTATACATATGACCAGGTAACCACGTAAGAGCAGTCAACGGCCACATAGCCGTAATATAATCACTTGCACCACCTAAAATATATGTACCATCTGTGTTCTGGATCTTCAATTGTACTAAAAGACAAGCACTATCAAAAGTTCCACCTACAGAAGGATAAGCAGTCGCGGTTTTCAAGGTCTGTGGTATCAATATCATATCATAGCTTGGGGCAGTCTCGTTGCTACCATCATACAAATCTCTTGCACTAGTATTCCCATCTAACAAATTATAATTAGCTCCATTAGACATTGCTGGCGTTGTGTAGTAAGAAGTCTGAGCGGACGTTTCTGTCCAACTACCATTAAGGCGAGTTAATGTTCCAGTTGTATAATGGCCATCTGTATTAGCAGAACCAGCAGCTGTCGAGGTATTTCCATCAGTTACGCCATTCCAAGTAAATGTTTCAGTACCACGAAGATTCTTAATTGTTACCGTACCTACTGTTATTTTCAAATTTGGATTAGAATTGGAAACCTTGAACTTTATTTTTGATTCTGCATGTCGGAAATTGATAGTAACTCCATTTGAGCCACTTCTTGTTGTTTTACCCCAACCTTTTGTTACACCATAAACCAAATCAATTTGATCAGAAATAGTTGCACTTGGTGTAATAGTAAAACCATCGTAATTGCTAGCACCTGCAGACACGCTAGCAGGCGACCATGCATAAAAATCAAGAAGTCCATCGTTTGCCGGCCAATAATATTTATCTCCTGATGTATATGTACCGGCAGCTCCAGTGAAAGTTACTTCATCAATATAAGGAATACCAGTAGTGTTTCCTGCTGCAAATGCAGTAACCTTGAAAGAACCTGTTGTTCCCAAAGCAGCATCTGTCGCACGCGTCATATTATTCATCAGCGGTCGGAAGCTGATTTCATTCGACTCACTGGTAGCCTGGCTAGCTACGGTCTCGTCGTTAGAGCAGGAATAGCAGAATGCTAAGGCTGCTGCAAAAGCAAAGAAAGTTATTCTTTTTTTCATAATGTCTTTATTTGTTTAGTAATTATTGATTTCGCTTTATTTTACACAAGTGTTTATATTATGTTATGTTGCGCTGCAAAGATAGGAAAAAAAACCGAACCGCCAAAGAAAAAGGGCAAAAAAGTATTAAAAAAGGTGCTTTTGAACTCAAAATTAACACATTAGGACACATTTTCCCCTCTAAAACGGACAAAAGGACAGCGAGAGACGCACTACATATCCACCGGAATCTCGATACCTTGCCAACCATCGATGGTGGGCTGGAAGCCAGAGCCGTTGACAATGGGTTTGGGGATGGGCAGTTCGTCGACAACAATATCAATCTCGACATCCTCGCCAGAACCACCACCGCCGCCACCTTGTGACGGAGCGTGCATCTGGTTGCCCACATCCTGTGTGTAATACCACTTGGAACCGTCGGCCAACACGGCATAGACGGTAAGCTGGTGGGCGTTGTGCTGAGTGCCCGTGGCATACGGGCAGTGGCCGAAAATGCGGAACGTCATCACGATGGTGCTATCACCTATGGCAGAAGCAGTAAAGGCCTGTGTGGCAGTCCCCTCGCCCAGCTCGCCCGTCGTCATATTGACCGAGGGTGCCAAACCCGTGAGAGCCCCACCAATCTGCGAGGTGTACTGCAGGTTGGGCACGTGGTTGATGGTGATAACCACTTCTTGGGTGCGCATGTGTGGTGTGATGGTGACATCGCCCGCCACGTTGGCATCCAACAGGAAGGCGTCACTCTGTGCTCCACACAGCGGATCGGGTTCGAGAATGACCGGTTCGTCCTCAGTGCCTGCGGCACGAGGCATGGTGTAGCCACGCGAGATGGCAGCCATCTGCGTGCCCTCCTCGATGCTCGAACGGCGGGTGTAAGCCTCCAGTGTCGAACTGTTCTCCATGCCCCGATAGAGGATGGTCTCCGTATCGTAGTTATACGCCACAGCACGATAGCTGCCTGTCACCAGACGGGCAGTGCCTCCCTCGCGGCCCACAAAGTCGTAGCGCTCAGGATCGCCAGCCTTTTGGGTGTCGTAGAACAGCACCGTCATGCCTTTGGCATCCATATCCGGCGCTTTCTGCCAGTCGAAACGGACATGGACGCTCGCACTCTGGGTGTTGTCGTAGCTCAGCTCCTTGTAGTCGCAAGATGTAAGAAGTAAGAGGGAAGAGGCGAGAAGGAAGAGCTTGGTGAACTTCATTTGCCACCTCCTTTCTTGCCGAGGACCCACTTCAGTGTAACCTCCGCCTTGGTGGGACCAAACCAATGGCGCTGGCGTGTTGCCTGCCAGACGTATCGGTCGCCCACGGGTTCGTATTCCTTATATTCACCATCCTGGAAACCGATGCCTATCGAGAAATCGAGCAACAGCCGGCTGCCGATGGGCATAGCATAGCCGTACTCCACACCCGCACCAAAGCCGAAATGGTCGGCCTGATAGCCGCGTCCACCCCACTCTACGTCGTAAGTCATTCCCAGCACATAGGCACCGAGGTGGTGGCCGGTTGGGAATGTGGAATGTGGAGTGTTGAGTGTGGAATGATTGGCGAAGTAACGCCTCACGGTGAGGTAGCCGCCATAGCCTTGCCAGTAGCGGTGACGGCTGTCGGACGAGAACCAGGTGTAGAACCAGTCGGCACTGGCTGTCCACTGTTTGCCGAGCGACACCTCGACACCGACGTTGGGAATGAGCACGGCATCATAGAGCAAATTCGTCTTCAAGGCAAGGTTCTGGGCCTTACCCGTTGCCGATGCTAACAACAATAGCAGGGCACATACGGCTCGATGTAGTCTGATGGTGCTCAATTTCGTATCACTTTATCCGTGCAAAAATACGAATTAAGTGAGAAAACACCAAAAAAAATGTCGATAAATGATTGAAATAGCGCAAATTGTAGCGGTTTTTTGCCAAAAAGTTTGTTTTTTTGTATAAAAAGCCGTAAATTCGCAGCCAATAACTAACTAAAATACTAAAGACTATGGACAACGATTTTTTGATTCACCTTTGCGGCTGGGTAGCCAGCATCGGTCTGATTCTGGGTTATCTGCCCCAGGCTATTCAAACGATTCGTACACGTAACACCGACGGCATCTCGCTGCCCGGCTTTATCATGATGGCCATCGGCTGCTTTGCCTTCGTGGTCCAGGGATTGTTGATCGAGAACTACTATCTGCTGCTCACCAACCTCATCACCTTCACCTGCAGCGTCATCATCTTCGTCATCAAGATGCAGAATGACCTGAAGAAGAAATAATTCGCGAATTATTTCTTCAAATGAGGAATGTTGAGTGTTGAATGTTGAATGATTCTCGCTTTGCTGCGATTACCGAATGTAGAATTCATAATTCTTCATTAAACATCGGCATAGCCGACCATTCCTCATTCAACACTCCTCATTCAACATTCGAGAAAGTCTCAAAGAGAACTTTCTCTACTACCTTTGGGAAGTGCTCCATTTCGAGGACGTGCTCCTTGGCGGCGATGTCGTCGACGGTATCGTCGGGTGACAGCGGTGTGCGGAACTGAGCGATGATCTCACCGCTGTCGCAGACGGGCGTGACGTAATGAACGGTCATGCCTGTTTCCGTTTCACCAGCAGCCTTCACAGCCTCGTGGACGTGATGGCCCCACATGCCCTTGCCGCCATATTTGGGCAGCAATGCCGGATGGATATTGATGATGCGACGCGGGAAGGCCTCGATGAGGAAGTCGGGCACCAAGGGCAGGAATCCAGCCAGGACGATGAAGTCGATGTGATGCTCAGTGAGCAGGGGCATCATGAAGTCGGGATCGTTGAGCTGGGCCTTGGGAGCCACAGCGGTTTCGACACCATGATTCTGAGCCCGCACTAAGGCGAAGGCATCGGGCTTGTTGCTAACGACAAGGGCACAGTTGACGCGCTCGGAGTCGGCGAAATAACGGATGAGGTTCTCGCAGTTGGTACCACTGCCTGAAACGAAGATGGCGATGTTGATCATATTGAATGTTGAATGATGATTTATGAATGAGGAATGGTCTCGCCTTGCGAGATTTCCAATGAAGAATTCTCAATTTGTGGGAGGGAATCGAAGAGTAATTCGATGAGGCGGGGGACGGCGTAGCGGTCGAGGTCCGACTCGGAGACCCAGAAGTAGCCCTCGGGGAGTAGTGGGCGCTCGGCAGGCTCCCAAAGCCAGAAGTCAGCATAGAGCACGCGATGGGTGAGGACGTGTTTGACGTTTTGGCGCAGCAAAACTGCGCCACACGGAACACGGTCGGTAAGCAGGGGTTCATAGAGTCCTTGCCAGATGTCGCCGGCAGGACGACGACGGAGGGCCGTCTCGCCGTTATACCTAATATATATATAGGTAAGGTGGCGCTCCTTGACTTTCAGCGTGCGCTGTTTGACGGGCAGCTCGCTGATGCGCCCCTCGCGGAAGGCCACGCAGGTTTCCTGTAGTGGGCAGGATGGGCATTGTGGGGATTGTGGAGTGCATTGCGTGGCACCGAAGTCCATGAGGGCCTGGTTGTATTCCCCGTAAACGGATAACCCGGATCTTCCGGAAAATCCGGAAAGACCTGGCAACAGACTTTGCGCGAGGGCGGCAAACTCTTTCTTTCCCTCGGTGGTGTTGATGGGTGTGGCGATGCCGTAGTGGCGCGCCAGGACGCGATAGACGTTGCCGTCGACCACAGCGGCGGGTAGTCCGAAGGCAAACGAGCCGATGGCGGCTGCCGTGTAGTCCCCCACCCCTTTTAAGGAGCGGAGACCTTCCAGCGTGGTGGGAAAACCACCACGGGCAAGGATCTGTTTGGCGGCCTGGTGCAGGTTACGGGCGCGGCTGTAGTAGCCCAACCCCTGCCACTCGCGCAGCACCTCGTCCTCGGAAGCCTCAGCCAGCGCCTCGACGGTAGGCCAGCGCTGCATGAAACGCTCCCAATAAGGTCGTCCTTGTTCGATGCGTGTCTGCTGGAGGATGATTTCCGAGAGCCAGATGGCATACGAATCACGCGTTTCCCGCCAAGGAAGCGCCCGTCCATTCTCGCTGAACCACTGCAATATCGTCGTCGTAAAAGTCACTTTCTTAATATTTGGCTCTTTCTCTGTCTATCGCCTACGTTTCTTGGCTTTGGCGCGGGAGCGAGTCGTGGGCTTGGCCTTCGTTGAAGTTTTCTTAGCTCCTTTAACGACCCTAACTTCCTTAACTCCTAAATTCTCTCCGCACAGCACCCTGCACACGCGGTCCTGGAAAGCTTTTCCGGTTGTCTTGTCCAGAATGCCCTGATTGATGATGGCAAAGGCCAGTTCGTGACCGTTCGGTGTCGTACAGTAGCCCGCCAGCGATGAGATGCCCGTCAGTGTTCCCGTCTTGGCACGCACATTACCTTGGGCAGGAGTTTTCAGCATGCGGCTCTTCAGCGTGCCGTCCACACCAGCCACAGGCAACGAGGCTATCAGTGCCTTGCTGATCGACGGTGTACGCCAGGCGTGGCGCAACAGTCGTACCAGGAGTTCTGCCGTGACATAGTTATACAGCGACAGTCCTGAGCCGTCGGCTATGCGATAAGCATTGGCATCGAGCCCCAGACGGTTGATGAGTTTCTTGGTGACGTTTCGTGCATCGATGGCTTTGGCAGGACGATGGCCAAGGGATGCTGCCGTCTGGTAGAACATCGACTCAGCATAGAAATTATCGCTGTCCTTCATCATCTTCTGCAGCACCTGCGTGATGCTGTGACAACAGGCGTCCAGCAACTTGGCGTTGTCGGGCTTGCGACCCTGCATCAGCTGCACGCCTTCCAGATTGATGCCCAGACGCGAAATCTCCTCAGCCAGTGTCGAAGTGAAATTATCCTTACGACCAATGGTCAGGGGTATCAGGTAAGGGTTGTCGTCGTCCCAGCACCAGCCCTCGCCATGGTCCAACGACTCCTTAAACGAACGGTCGGCAATGATTTGTCCGCGAATGCTGTCGACACCCAGGTTACGGATGCTGGCAGCCAGCGACACCACATCGTCCTGTGTCAGCATGGGGTCGAAACCACCCACACAATAGATATTACCCACCAGCGTGCGGCCAACGAGTTCACCAGTATAGAACAGGCGGGTCTGGTATTCGTACTTCGGTCCCAGCTGGTCGAGCGCCGTAATGCTGGTGACGAGTTTCATGCACGATGCTGGACGCAGCATCTGGCGGTGGTTATAGCAATAGAGTGCCGAGTCGGCCGTCAGGTCATACACCATCAAGCCCACCTGCGACATCTCAAACAACGGGGCATCCAACAGCGAGTCGAGCCTCATGCAAAGGCTGTCATTCTCAGACTCGAATGTCTCGGTATAGCTCACTTTCTGGGCCCATGAGGCTACAGATAGCCAAAATATCAGGGTAAAAAAACAAATTTTCTTCATAATCGCGTGCAAAGTTACAAAAAAAATCGTATTTTTGCAGCGTAAAATACTAAAAACTATGGTTTACAAGTACGATTTCCTGATTATCGGAGCAGGCGTGGCCGGCATGAGTTACGCCCTGAAGGTTGCCCGAGCCAAGAAAGGCTCGGTGTGCATCATCTGTAAGGCCGAACTCGACGAGGCCAACACATCGTTTGCCCAAGGCGGTGTGGCCAGTGTGACCAATCTGGAGCTTGACAATTTCGACAAGCACATTGAAGACACGATGATTGCCGGCGACTACATCAGCGACCGCCAGGCCGTCGAGCAGGTGGTGCGCAAGGCTCCTGAACAGATTCAGGAACTCGTCGAGTGGGGTGTCAACTTCGACCGCAAAGACGACGGCAAGTTCGACCTGCATCGCGAGGGCGGACATTCCGAGTTCCGCATTCTGCACCATGCCGACGATACAGGTGCCGAGATCCAGCGCGGACTGATGGAAGCCGTGCGGGCCTGTCCCGATATCGAAGTCAAGGAGAACCACTTTGCCGTCGAGATCATCACCCAGCACCATCTGGGCGTCCGTGTGACGCGCCGTTCGCCGAACATCCAATGCTACGGAGCCTACGTGCTGAACCCCATCACCGAGAAGGTAGACACCTATCTGGCCAAGATTACCGTCATGTGTACGGGCGGTTGCGGAGCCGTCTATATGACCACCTCGAACCCCGTCATTGCCACTGGCGACGGCATCGCTATGGTCTATCGCGCCAAGGGTACGGTGGCCGACATGGAGTTCGTACAGTTCCACCCCACCGTACTGCATAATCCTCAGGAGACGCACCCCGCCTACCTCATCACCGAGGCCATGCGCGGCTATGGCGGTATCTTGAAGCTGCCCAATGGCGAGGAATTCATGCAGAAATACGACGAGCGCCTGTCGCTGGCACCACGCGACATTGTGGCCCGTGCCATCGACAAGGAAATGAAGATTCACGGTCTGGACCATGTCTGTCTGGACGTTACCCATAAAGACCCTGCCGAGACCCGCAAGCATTTCCCAAACATTTACCAGAAGTGTCTCTCCATCGGCATTGACATCACCACCGACTACATCCCCGTACGTCCTGCAGCCCACTACATGTGCGGTGGCATCAAGGTCGACCTCAACGGACAGTCCAGCATCGAGCGTCTCTACGCCCTCGGCGAATGCTCGTGTACCGGTCTGCATGGCGGCAACCGTCTGGCCTCGAACTCACTCATCGAGGCTGTCGTCTATGCCGACACTGCTGCCAAGGACTCGTTGCAGCATGTCGACCTCTACGACTGGAACGACAAAGTTCCCGAGTGGAACGACGAGGGCACCATGACCAACGAGGAGAAGGTGCTTATCACGCAGTCCGTCCGCGAGGTCAACCAGATCATGTCCAACTATGTAGGCATTGTCCGCAGCGACCTGCGCCTGCATCGTGCCTGGGACCGACTCGACATGCTCTACGAAGAGACCGAGCGCCTTTTCAAGCGTGTCAAAGCCTCACGCGATATCTGCGAGCTACGCAACATGATCAATGTCGGTTACCTTATCACCCGCTGGGCCCTCGAACGCAAAGAGTGCCGCGGCCTGCACTTCACTACCGACTATCCGCTGCATGCGTATGATAAATGAGGAGTTAAAGAAGTTAACGAAGTTATAGAAGTTAACGAAGTTAAAGGAGTTAACGAAGTTAAAGGAGTTAACAAAGTTAAAGGAGTTAAGGGAGATTGCCGCTTTGAGTGGCAATCTTTTTTTATCGTGTTAAGGAGAACTTCATGGAGAGTCCGAAGTCGCGGGTGGTGGTGGGATACGAGCTGGACGAGAGCAACGGGGTGTTGGTCTGACGGTCGTAGTAGAACGACATGGTGAGGAGGCGCGACAGGGTGTAGTCGGCCATGAAGGAAATCTTCAAGGCGGAGTTACCGCTGGATGCTGCCGAGGTGCGCGAGGCAATGTCGCGGGTGATGGCGGCCTGGTCGCGCAGCGTGATGTCGAGGCGCAGGTTCAGGTCGTGGTTGACGCCGCCCTTTTTACTAGTAGAACTAGACTGACTAGTCTGACTAGTCTTACTGGACTTTTTGCCGCCTTGGGCCTTTTTGATCTTACGCGAGGTGCCGCTGCCGAAAAGACGGAAATCGCTAATCTTATAGCCAGCTCCGATGACCCAGTCGTTGGAGCGGCCTTCGTTGATCTGTACGCTGGTGGTTGACAACGACAAAGTACGCGTCTTGCGGTATTCGGCCTTGAGAGTGATGCCGGAATTGAGCGTGGCATCAATGCCGAAGAGCGGTGCGAAGGACTCATTGATGCTGACGGTGGGTACGCTCCAGCCGAGCAGCGAGGAGCCGTTGGTGTCACTGGTGTAGGAGCCTACGGAGTAGACGGACTTATAGGAGTGGTTGAGGTTGAACGACTTGAAATGGTCGCTGAACCAATGCAGCTTGGCGAGTCCGCTGTAGCGCAGCGTCCAGTTGGGCAGCAGGCGGGTGAGTGCTGGGAAAAAGTCGAGTTTGCCGCCACCACTCGAGGTATAGGCATCGAGGAAGGCAGGAATCATGACGGCAGCACTATACTGTTCGACCGACTGGCCATACTCGGCAGCTGCACGTGCCTGGAATTCGGGCAGGGCATCGCAGAAGCGTTCGAAGACCTTGGAGGGATAGCCGTTATTGGCATCGCCAATGCCCTCGAAGGCAGAGCCAAGCGACAAGGTGGTCATGGTGAACGTGCCGCTCTGGGTGGTGGGCATGCTCTGGTACTGATACTGAATGCTGCGGGCGCGCGACTCGGTACGCGACGCGTTGAGGTCGATCTTCAGGTCGCGCAGGGGTTCCAGCGTGGCACGCAGTTGCAGGTCGGTGGTGAGATTGGTGGCAGCAGGCGTGGTGATGCTGTCGTTGAGCCATCCGTTGTCGCGGGCCTTGTCGAGGAACGAGTCGTCAGTCAGTCCGAAGGCGAAGCCGAGTCCCGGGGCCATGACGCCACCGGTGCGCTGTCCGAAGGCGTCGCCAACCTTAGGCATGAAGCCCGAGAGCGACATGGAATACTGGTTGCGGTAGGAGATGCCTATGGTGCGTACCATCATGAGCAGACGGGCAGCGGACTGTGCCGGTTTGTACCACCACTGACTCTCAGCGGACGGCTTGGGCGTCACGTTGACGCTGATGGTGACGGAGTCGAGGTTCTTGACCAGAATGGTGTTTTGGTCGACCACCTTATATTTAATAGGATAGGAACGGCCCTCCTTGGTCTTGGCAGTAACGATGAGCCGCTTCGACTTTTTGTTGTGCGTGACCTTGAACGTGGTGTCAGGACGCAGGGTCAGCTCCTTCTGGAAGGTGTTCTTGTTCTTGGGCAGGGATTTTTCGTCCTTGGTAGGTTTGGTTGGGTTCTTAGGGTCGTTAGGCTTACTAGTATCGCTAGTTTTACTAGTATCACTAGTTTTACTAGACTTACTGGACTTTTTGTCTTTGGTGGTCTTCTTGGTGTCTTTGGCGATAGCCTTCTTGAAACGGTCGTTGGTTTTCTTCAGGAAGGGGAAATGATTATAGAGCGTCTCCATGTTCAGCGTACCATTGATGTTGAGCTGGCGGCTGTTGGAGATGGTGTTACCCAGGTCGAGACCGGACTCGGTGACCGTACCGCGTTGCCAGTTGTAGGTGGCATTGTAGCTGGCATCGGAATTAATCCAGTCGAAGATGGGGAGCTTGTTCAGCGGCAACTGATAGGATGCCGTGAAGGTCTGACGATAGTTCAGCGGCGTGCCGAAGTGCATGATGCTATGCATGACGGAATCCTTCCAGGCGGAATAGCGGTCGGGGTAGAGATCCTTGTTGATGGGCAGCTCGCTGTCGGGCTCCTCGATTTCAGCCTGTGTGCCCGACTGGAAATTCATGTGCAGGTTCTTGGTGAAGTCCCAGCGCAGGGAGAAGTCGCGGTTCCACAGGAACGACTCGGCCCACGAGACAGGCAGCTGGGAGCCGCCGAGATTGTCCATGTCGCGTTCCTGGAGTTCGTAGTAGCTGCGTCGTATCTCGGTGTTGAATGTAATATTCTGTGGCAGGTAGTTGATGCCGAAAGCCTTGGGGAATGCCATCCATTTCGATTTCGACTTCGAGTTCTTGAAGGGCTCCCAGGTCTTGTAAACAGGGGTATAGGTGTAGTTGAACGAGCCGTGCCACTCGGTGTCGTGCTCGTAGACCGTCGTCTCGCCCGAATTGTCGGTGTAGCGATGGCTGTAGGAGAACGAGAAGTTGGCAGGGTCGTAGGGCATGGGGTGCCGCTTGGTCTTCACGCCGACACGGACGTTCGACAGCGAGAAATTGATGGTCTTCGACTTCTTGACGGCAATCGACTCGATGGAGTCGCGCTCGTGCTGGTCCATGGCGTCGAGTGCATCGTCGAGTTCCATATCGGTATCGAGCGGATTATACTTCGGGCGGCTCTCCTCCTGCGTGACGCTATAATAGATAGGTGCCGAGACGTTCATCTTGTCGGGGAAGAACTTGCCCAGCTCGAAATTGGTGGTCACGGAATAGGTCTTGTAGTCGTCCTTACGGCGCTGGTTGACGCCCTCCTCCAGTCCTCCGAAGCCCTCGGTGGCGATGCGTCCCGTGAGGTTGACATTGCCGACATCCGACAGTTGTACGTTCAGGTTGCCCGATGCCGCCCAACCGCCATTGGTATTGACCTCCTGCAGGCGCAACTCGTTGACCCACACCTCGCCGGACTTGACACTACCCGACAGGTTGCGCACACCAATCATCATCGTCTTCACCTCACCGAGCGACGGGTTGCCGAGAATAGTCATGAGGTTGCGGTTGTTCTCGTCGTACTCGCTGAACTCGGTGGTATAGCTGGCAGTGCCCAGTGTACGAGCCTTGTTACGGGCCTTCTTCAGCTGGGTGAACTTGGAGAGGTCGATGTCGAGCATGTTCTCCTCAGGCCACACGGCACGACAGTCGTCGAGATTATATTTATTATAGTCGTTGCGGTCGGGCGTCAGTTTCAGCGGGATGAGGTATTCGTAGTAGTTGTTACGATAGTCGTTACCCAGACGGATGAACACTGCCAGCTGGTCGTCCTGCAAGGCCGTTACGTCGTCGATGACGTGGTTGGCATGAACGAACATCTGCAGATGCTTGTAGCGACGCAGGTCGAGGGTGGTGTTATGATAAACGGCCTTCGACTCACCCTGCGAGACGTTTCTGACCACCATGCACAATGCCTGCTCGTTGGCCTCGGTGAGCTGTGGCTGCGAGGGGTCGGTGACACGCGAGATGCCGGGAGGCAGCACGTAGTTGACAGGACGGCGGTCGTTGTTCTCCTCGATATTGACAGCGCTGACCTCAAGGGTACCGCCATTGCTTGTTCCCGTCAGTGGCTGGTCGTAGATGCGCCAGTCGCCTCGTACGAGGTCGAGTGAGCCGAAACGCAGCACGATAGGCTTTTTGAAGTTGGTAAGGAACATGCGCATGAAGCGGATGCTGGTGAAGTCGCTGATGCCGCCCTCGCGACGGTCGTACTGACGCAGGGGCACACGGAACTGGTACCACTTGACACGCTCCTTGTTGCCGTTGCGCAACGAAGCGGTGTATTCGCGGACGTCAGTGATGAAGTTATGGCCCAGGCGCATGTCCTCGGGACGGAGGCTAACCTTGTACTCATAATAGCGCTCGTATTCGTTGAGCGTATAGTCCTGATTGATGTCCTCGACATCGGGATAGGTCTTGTAGGACGTGTCGTAGCTCTCCGTCTGCTGGTCGCTGTCGGGCGAGTTGCCCTGGGGCATGGTGACGCGCTTGTAACGGTCGAGGATGCTGGCATGTCGTGCGTCCAGGTCACTGCCTCGGAAGTAGTGGTAGTTGTCGTTGGCAGGGTCCTGGTTCCATGCCGCCCGCACACTGTCGTTGACGGTGACGTGGTTCAGAAAGTCGGCATAGGCGGGATGCGCACGTTCCTGCTCGTCGTTCAGACCATTCAGACCGACGTCCTGCAGGGCTCGCGAGCCGGAGGTCGTGGCGAAGGCATAGGTCTGGGTGGCCTGCACGGGGATGCGTCCCCACTGGGTGGTGGAAAACGAGCTGGTGCCGTCGACGGGCATGCCGCTCTCGTAGAACTTCTTGCCGTCGTGCAGGATGTCCTCGCTGACTTCACCGAGGTTGAAATAGAGATCACCGCCATAGTCGGCAGCATCCGGTTCCTGAGACGAATAGATGAAGGGGTCGAGCAGCCAGAACTCGATGTACTCGATGTTGGCCGTCTCGAAGTCAGTGGTATTGAGCTTACACATCATACCGCCCCAGTTATCACTGGGCAACGTCAGCGTACCGTCCATATTGACACGGGTGCTGAGGTTATAGGGACCACGCTCTGAGGGGTAATATGCCAGATTGAGGATGGGCAGCGTAGATGTCGCTCCGCTGTAGGTGGACTGGTCGCGGTTGGGATAGAGCTCGCTGACGTAGACGGCACGCACATAGTGGTTCGACAGCTGGTCAAGGTCGCTCTTGATGTGGCTGGGCGTCAGCGATGATGAGCGGTAGGTGAACAGCGGGTCGATGTTGTACCACGACAGCAGGGCACGACGGTAACCGCTGGAGACGGAATCCTTGTCGGCATGTTCAGGGAAGTGCGACGGCACACTGGAAATGGTCCACGACTTGGGCTCGCTGACATCGATGGCATTCTTGGCATTCTCGAAGTCGTCGATATACGAGGCGTTATCCTGAGTACCGCTGGCCGTACCGGCTATGAGTTGGGCAAATTCGCCTGTGAAGGTAATCTGCGAAGGTTGCGTACAATGGAGCAAGGGAATCTTGTCGAGCATGCGGGTAAGCCACTGGCTCTCGGTCTTCCAGTTGATGTTGGCACCCCACAGGGTATTCTTCAGCGGTTCGGAGCCCATGGTGACCTTCGACGTGAGAGCCTGCTCGGACAGGTGTTGCAGCGTACCGCCAATCTGAAAGTTCTTCGAGAAGTCGTACTCCCAGTTGAAACCTATCATCGTCTTGCGCTGCATACCGTATTCCGTATCCGACTCCAACGACACGTTGACACTGGTTCCGGCATCGATGATACTCTGGTTCAGGATGGTCACCTCACCGGCAGAGTAGTCGACGCTATAGTCGGAGCCCTCTGTCAGGACGACACCGCCAGCCGTCACGACGACAGAGCCCTGCGGTACATTATAGGCACCCAGGGAGATGACATTGGCCGAAGTGCCCTTGAACTGACCCACCAGCAGGTATTTGTCCTTGTTGGTCATCTGACGGGCGGCAGTACGCGTGGTATCGTAGAGTTCCTGGAAGGCATACTTCTCGGCCACGGCTTCCGATACGCCATAGCGTTTCAGGAAGTTCTTCAGCGTAGTGCCGAAGGGTTCTGCCGATGGGAAGAACACACGGCCGTTGGAGACGGTGTAGCCTTCGACAAAGTCGAAATAGCCGTTGGGATGCGTCTTATTGTTGTTGTCGAGTCGGTCGCAGCCCAATCCGCGCAACAGGGTGACATCCTTCACCTCAGGTATATAAGTAAGGTACACGCCCGCGGTATCGCTCTGGAACTTGATATCGAGGCGGAACTTGGTCTTTTCAACGTTCGACGCCAGATAGTAGACGTTCTTCATCATCAGTGGCCAGTTGGCCTGCTGGGGATTGTTCGACGTGTTCTTCAGCGTTCTGACGAAGAGTGCATCCGTGGCGGTATTATGGTCGGAAGCAAACTCACCGACCTGGTATTCTTGTCCACCATAGGTATAGCGGAAGGCCACAGCCAGCACCTGATCGGTCTGCAAGGCAGTCTTCAGCGAGATGTAGCCTAACGAACTGTTCAGCGTGTATTCCGAGGAATTCAGCAGGCGTGCAGCGGCCAGCTTCTCATAGTCCTTGCCTCCTGCCCATGTACCCTCGAGCACTGTCGACGCCTGATCGATGTCGCGTGCGGCTTCGGGAATGCTGGCATAGAGCGACGATGCATTGTTGTCGGGCAGTGCCGAAGGCGACGTGCTCTTGTAGGGCTCACTTTCACCCAATTCAGTGAAGGATACCAGGTTGCGGGTGTTCGACGTTGTTGCCGACTTGTTGGTGACCCACACCTCGATGCGTGTGATATTGATGCCCGACAAGATGTTAGGCAGTTGTGACATCGCGGCATCATAGTGCTCACGGAAGTATTTCGCCAGGAAGAAGTGACGGTTTTCCTCGTAGTTGGCAACGTCAATCTCAAAGGGAGTCAACTGCGTGCCACCCTGGGACGAGACACTCTTTGTCGTCGAGTTCTTACGCGACAGGACGGTCTGTAATTTCAATTTACCGAACTGCATGTCGGTACGGACGCCAAAGAGACTGGAGGCACCCTTGACCAGCGAGTTGTTGCTGGGGAAGGTGATGTTACCGGCCTCGACGAGTTTGATAATCTCGTCTTCCTTGCCGTCGTAGTGCAGCTTCAGGTTTTTCGTATCGAAATCGAACGTAGCATCGGTGTTATAGTTCAACGACATGTTCACCTTGTCGCCAACTTTACCTGTCACGTTCAGATTGATTTTCTCGTCGAAGTCGACAGCCGTCGTTTTACGGTTACGCTCAGGCAACGAGGGATTGTCGATGTTTTTCAGCGTGGCACCAAGCTTCAGTTCAGCAGTACCTTGCGTCTTGATGCGCACGCCACCGGGACCGAAGATCTTCTCAGCAGGACCCAGGTCGAAATGCATATCGGCAAACGAGAATTTCTCCTTGCCTTTAGTAGCAACATTTTCGGCTTCCTTCTTGCGGAAGAACGCCTCGCGCTCTCGGCGCTCACTCCACTTCATATACTCCTCGGGAGTCATCAGAACGGGAGCATTCAGGTACGAGTCACCCATCTTCGAACCGATGCGGTAGTAGTTCAGCGAGTCGTCGTACTCCACCTGTTGCTTGATATTCTCAGGCAGACGGAGGTCAAGGGCTGATGAGTCGAGGTCGGCCACGAGGACGGGAGCCGTCTTCTGGATCTTCCAACGGGCATGTAACAGCGAATCGGGAATGGTATCCTCCTCCACCTGGAGCACAGGCTGCGCCTTGGCCGCAGTTTTTTGCTTCTGCGTCTTGTCATCCTGTGGAGGCATCGCCAGGGCGGTGATGCTCAAAAGGATTGTTCCTATATATGCGATTCGCTTGAAGTTCAAAGCTACTTAATTTGCTTTAATGCTAATTTCACCACTTGCTCTACGGGCAGGTCGGGCTGTTCCTGAAGGATAGCCATGACGACCTTCTGCGTCGGAGCCGGAGCAAAGCCCAGCATGGTCAGTGCCGATACAGCCTCATCGCGTACCTCATTATTGACGGGAGCCGACACCGTGCCACCGGCAGGAATCTCGTCGGCAATTCCCAGTGCGACAATCTTGTCGCGCAGGTCGACAATGATACGCTGGGCAGTCATCTTACCGATGCCCTTGATGCCTTTGATAAGGCGCTCGTCGCCACGCGAGATGGCATTACACAGTTCGCTGACACTCATCGACGAGAGCATCATGCGGGCCGTATTGGGACCCACGCCACTGACACTAATCAGCAATTCGAACATCTCACGTTCCTTCTTCGACACGAAGCCGTACAGCACGTGAGCATCTTCACGAATCGACTCAAAGACGTACAACTTGACATCCCTTTTGCCCTGAATGGCGCTATAGGTGGTCAACGAAATATTCAGACCATAGCCTACGCCAGCGGCTTCTACCGTAGCCAATGCGGGGGTAAGCTCCGTCAACTCACCCTTGATATATTCTATCATACGCTTACAATAATGTTTGTATATACAATTCTATTAACGCGCGAAACTTAGAATTTATTGTATAAAAGAGAAAAAAGATGATAATTGAGGGGGTACACGCAGGCTTTCAGATTGACGAGATATAACAAAATGTAGGTGTTTTGTAATTTTTTCCGTCTTTTTGTTAGGTATTTCAAAGAAAAAGTGTAATTTTGCAACCGAAAAGATTGAAATCACTCAAAAAAAGATACGAAAATGAAGAAAATCAGAGCCGCCGTAGTAGGTTACGGCAACATTGGAAAGTACACCATTCAGGCCTTGGAGGCCGCTCCCGATTTCGAGATTGCCGGTGTAGTACGCAGAAACGGAGCTGCTGACAAGCCCGCAGAGCTTGCTCAGTACGAGGTGGTGAAGGACATCAAGGAGTTGAAAGATGTGGATGTAGCCATTCTGGCCACCCCCACCCGTTCGTGCGAGGAGTATGCCAAGCAGATTCTTCCACTGGGTATTAACACTGTCGACTCGTTCGATATCCACACCAACATCCGCGGCTATCGCGAGCGCCTGATGGCTATCAATAAGGAAACCAACACGGTCAGCGTCATTGCCGCAGGCTGGGATCCAGGCTCCGACTCCATCGTCCGCACACTGATGCAGAGCCTCGCCCCCAAAGGTCTGTCATACACCAACTTCGGACCAGGTATGTCGATGGGACATTCTGTCTGTGTCCGTTCAAAGGCCGGCGTCAAGAATGCCTTGTCAATGACCATCCCCTTGGGTGAAGGCATCCACCGCCGCATGGTATATGTCGAGCTCGAGGACGGCTACACCCTGGAACAGGTGACGAAGGATATCAAGGCTGACCCCTACTTCGCTTCTGACGAGACGCATGTATTCCAGGTGGAGAGCGTCGACGACGTTCGCGACATGGGTCACGGTGTGAACCTCGTCCGCAAGGGCGTCAGCGGTCAGACCCAGAACCAGCGTCTGGAGTTCAACATGCAAATCAACAACCCTGCACTGACGGGACAGGTACTGGTGAACGTGGCTCGTGCCTCCATGCGCCTGCAGCCCGCCTGCTACACGATGATTGAGATTCCCGTCATCGACATGCTGCCGGGCGAGCGTGCTGACCTCATCGAACATCTGGTATAAAAGCCGTACAATAGAAAGAAAATGGGCTGACTATTTGGTCAGTCCGTTTTTTCTTTGTACCTTTGTCGAATCAATCGGTAAAAAGCTTTGTTCTATGAAACGACTCACTCACATTTTCCTGGCCCTCGCGCTGACGACGACGTTGTCGGCACAGACAGCACAAGAAGAAATCCGTGCCAACAAGTTTCTGGCCGGTAGTAACTATCTGGACTACGACCGCCAGTTGTCCACCAAGCCACTGACCCCTGCCCCCAAGGGCTATGTGCCGTTCTACATGTCACACTACGGACGTCACGGCTCGCGCTGGCTCATCAGTGAGAACAGTTACACCAGTGTCACCAACCCTCTGCAGAAAGCCCGCAAGGCAGGCAAACTGACGCAGAAGGGCGAAGAGGTGCTGCGACTGGTAGAGCAGTTTGCCGCTCTGCCTAAGCCCGACTATCCTGCACAGGACGGCAAATATTCCGGCGCACAACTGCGTTTAGGCGACCTGAGCACTGTAGGCGAACGCCAACATCACGGCATCGGACGTCGCATGGCGCAGAACTTCCCCGAGATATTCAAGCGCCCTGGTGTGCAGATTGACGCCCGTTCCACCGTCGTCAACCGCTGCATCCTATCAATGATGGCCGAGTGTGAGGAATTTGCCGCTGCCAATCCCACGGCCCGCATCCATAATGACGTCAGCGAGGCCTTGCAATATTATCTGAATGCACCCCGCTCTCCGTTTATCATGTCGAAGGGCCGCATGGGACGTCAGATTCGACGCACACCATCCAAGCGTCTCACACCCGATCGCCTGATGGGCGTGCTCTTCAACGACGCGCAGTGGGTCAAGGACAACATCCGCCCCACCTCGCTGATGTATAACCTCTTTGAGGTGACCACAAATATGCAGAGTCACGACGTCGACATCGACCTCTTCCCACTTTATACCGAGGAGGAGATCTACGAACAGTGGCGCATGCGCAACATCGGGTGGTACGTCGACTACGGTGCTGCCCCTCAGACTGGTGGCGTCATGCCGTTCACACAGCGTAATCTGTTGCGCAACATCATCGAGACAGCCGATACCGTCAGTCAGACACAAGCCACCCTGCGCTTCGGACACGAGGTATGTGTCATGCCATTGGCTTGTCTGCTCGAACTCGACTCCTGTGGAGCTCAGGTCAATGACCTCGACCAGCTCGACGCCGTATGGCGCAACTATCGCATCTACCCCATGGCCTGCAACATCCAGCTCATCTTCTACGCCCCCAAGAAATCTCTCAGTTCTCAGTTCTCTCTTCGAGAGTGTGGCGTTGCGAGCTCAGTCCTCAATTCAGAAGATGTTCTCGTCAAGGCCCTGTTGAACGAACGCGAATGCACGCTGCCCATCAAGACCACGCAGTATCCTTATTATAAGTGGTCCGACCTGCGCCGCTACTACCTCGACAAGCTCGACCGTTTCGATGCTGCCGAGGCAGAATATATGGCCAACAACCCACAACCTGCCAAGGACTATGCCCGCTACTATGACCGTCTGGACGTCGACATCAAGCCCGTACAGGACTTCCAGATTCCCGACAATCAGGTCAGTTTGAAGGAAGTGGGTGGCGTAGGCGACGGTGTGACGCTTAATACCGAAGCCTTCCAGCGTGCCATCAGCAAACTCACCGAACAGGGTGGCGGACGACTCGTCGTGCCACAGGGCATGTGGCTCACGGGCCCCATCCGTTTGGAGAGCAACATCGAACTGCATTTGGAGCGCAATGCCATCATCTATATGTCGCCCGACAAGCGACTCTTCCTGAACCCCAAGAATCCCAAAGGCAAGTGTCTGCCTGGCATCACTGCCCTCAACTGCAAGAATGTCGCCATCACGGGCAATGGTATCATCGACGGTAATGGTTCCGAATGGTACTACGTCAAACGTAACAAGTTGAGCGACTACGAGTGGAAGGCCCGTCTTAATCGTGGTGGAAAACTCGAAGAGAAGGGCACCATGTGGTTCCCCTGGGAAATGAAGTCGGGTTATCCCGATATTGCGGAGTCGGCCATGAAACAGGAACGCATGCGTAACGACCTCCTCCGCATAGAGAGTTGCGAGAACGTGTTGCTGAAGGATGTCACCTTCCAGAACTCGCCACGCTTCCACGTTCATCCGTACTACACCCGTAACCTGATCATCGACGGCATTAAGGTGCGCTGCCCATGGAACGCCCAGAATGGCGACGGCATCGACATCACTGACTGCCATCAGGTGCTCCTTGTACGCTCTACCGTTGATGTGGGCGACGACGGCATGTGCTTCAAGAGCGACCCGCCCAAACCTGGACGCATCAGCGGCAACGAAGATATCGTCGTCGAGGATAACCTCGTACGCCACGCCCACGGTGGTTTCGTCATGGGTAGCAACACGGCCAGCGGCATGCGTCGCATCGTCGTGCGCAACAACACGTTCTGTGAGACCGACACCGGCCTGCGCTTCAAGAGCGGTGTGGGACGCGGCGGAAAGACCGAGGACATCTATATCCACGACATCCTCATGACCGACATTGCCCACGAGGCCATCGTCTTCCAATGCGACTATGCCGACAAGGCTCCTGGCGAGACCACCGACCTCTACCAGCAGAAGGACTACATGAAGCAGTTCACGCCCGAACAGCTCCAATGGACGCCTGACTTCCAGGGCATGGAGATTAGCCGCATCACCTGTCGCGGCACACAGACCGCCATCAAGGCCGCCGGACTGCCCGGTGCCCAGTGTGTCCACGACATCACCATCAGCGACTCGCGGTTCATCTACAACAAGACGGGCAATGCCATCGACACCAATACGGCCGACATCCGTCTCAACGACGTGGAATTTATCCCGAATATTAATCAATAAAAATATCAAACCAAAAAGAAAATGAAAAAAATGTTTTTCGTCAGTTTGTTGCTGACTACAGTTCTCGCCGCACAGGCACAGTTGAAAATCGCCCCAAAAATGCAGAAGGGCGACGTTAAGAACTACACCACCGTCGCCACCAACAGCATCCCCATGCAGGGTGATGCCAAAATCACGTCTGAGAGTAAGTATACCGTTGTCGACGCCACTGCCGACGGCTATGTCCTCGATGTCGAGACCGTCAACGTGCAGGTCGAGGCTGATGCTGAGAATATTACCGCCAAACTGATTGGCGCCAGCGAGGAGATCCAGAAGGGTGTCGTGGTACGCGTTGCCACCGACAAAGACGGCAAGCCTACCAAAGTGTTGAATGCCACCGAACTGAAGACGAAAATCGAACAGGGCGCCGATGCCGTTATCGACAAAATGTTCGCCGAGATTCCTCAACTGAGCCAGATGGCCACCAAGGACGTGCTGAAGAACCAGCTCCTGGGGGCATTCACTGAGGAGACTATCCTGGCCGGTTTACAAGAGAGCACCTCTGCCTTGTCGCTCAATGGCAAGACCATCGTCACCGGTGCCCAGGAAGAGTACATCTCGAAGGACGGTCTGAAGATGAAGCGCATGTATTTCGTCAACGGACAGAACGTCATCGCCAACTCCACCCTCAACATGAGCAAGGACGAAATGAAGGAACTCATCATCAAGCAGGTCGAGGAACGTGCCCCCGAGCAGGCACAGATGATTAAAGACAACATCGACCAAGTCATGGCTACTGGCATGCTGAAGATCGACATGACGCAAAAGGACACCTACGAGTTCCAAGCCGACGGCTGGCCCAAGAGCATCGTCACCGAGAACACCACCGATACCATGGGTCAGAAAATGACCACCAAAAGCACTGTAACGCTAAAATAAAGAGTAAAACATATAATTAAAGAAAAAGAGTCGCTCGTTTGAGTGACTCTTTCTTTTGGTTGGGGTACCCGGACTCGAACCAGGAAAGGCAGGACCAGAATCTGCAGTGTTACCATTACACCATACCCCAAACTTGTGGTGCATTTCTCAAAATGCGGGTGCAAAGGTACAGCTTTTTTTGGAATCTGCAAAAAAAAAAGCAGGTTTTTTATAAAAAAACGCAAATTTTTATGGAAAGTGTCTTGTTTTGGGGATATTTGGTGTATCTTTGTAGCTCGAAACATACATATTTATATTTAATGGAGCAAACATTGCAGTTAGTAGATACTATTACAAAAGGAATACAAGAGAAGAAAGGCCAGCGCATTGTAGTGGCCAACCTGCAGGGCATCGAAGGTGCTATTAGTAACTATTTCATCATTTGTCAGGGCAATTCGCCTTCGCAAGTGGAGGCTATCACCGAGTCTGTCAGCGACATGGCCCGCGAGCAGTTGGGCGAGAAGCCGTCGACAGTGGTAGGTCTGGAGAATGCACAGTGGGTGGCTATGGACTATGGCGATGTGCTGGTGCATATCTTCGTTCCCGACATGCGCGAATTTTACGACCTGGAGCACCTGTGGGACGATGCAGAATTAACACAAATCGAAGACATTGACTAATCATGGACAACAAGAAACCCAATAATAAGCCCCAGATGAACATGCCGAAATTCAACATGAATTGGATTTACGGACTGGTTATCATTGCGTTGATTACCCTTTACTTTACGCAGGGTAACGAGAAATCGAGTGTACGGACTGAAACGACCTACTCGGACTTCAAGACGATGGTCATGAAGGGATATGCCGAGAAGATTGTAGTGAACAAATACGAGAACGTGCTACAGATGTACGTAAAGCCCGAACACATTCGCGACGTGTTCCATCAGGGTGTGGAACAGACAGGCAAGAACCCCTATGTCACTGTAGCCATCGGCTCTGTAGACCAGGTGGAGCAATTCTTGAACGAAGCCCGCGAACAGGAGAAATTCAGCGGAAAGTTCTCGTATGACAACTCGAAGGACAGCGAATTCTTCAGTTCGCTGCTGATGAACATCCTGTTCTTCGGCGGCATCATCTTCATCTGGATATTCATCATGCGCCGCATGGGCGGTGGAGCCGGTGGCGGCATGGGTGGCGGCATCTTCAGCGTCGGCAAGTCGAAGGCACAGATGTATGAAAAGGGCGGCGACCTGGGCATTACGTTCAAGGACGTGGCCGGACAGGCTGGTGCCAAACAGGAGATGCAGGAGATTGTGGACTTCCTGAAGAATCCACAGAAATATACCGACTTAGGCGGTAAGATTCCCAAGGGCGCACTGCTGGTGGGTCCTCCGGGAACGGGTAAGACGCTGCTGGCCAAGGCTGTAGCCGGCGAGGCTGGTGTACCGTTCTTCTCGATGTCGGGATCAGACTTCGTCGAGATGTTTGTGGGTGTGGGTGCCTCGCGTGTGCGCGACCTATTTGAAAAAGCCAAGCAGAAGGCACCGTGCATCATCTTTATCGACGAGATTGACGCTGTGGGCCGTGCCCGTTCGAAGAACCCTGCAATGGGTGGCAACGACGAGCGCGAGAACACGCTGAATGCCCTGTTGACGGAGATGGACGGTTTCGGCACCAACAGTGGTATCATCACGCTGGCTGCCACAAACCGTGCCGACATGTTGGACTCGGCGCTATTGCGTGCAGGACGTTTCGACCGTCAGATACACGTCGACCTGCCCGACCTGAACGAGCGCAAGGAAGTGTTTATGGTGCACCTGAAGCCCCTGAAGCTCGACGAGAGCGTGGATGTGGACTTCCTGGCCCGTCAGACACCAGGTTTCTCGGGCGCCGATATCGCCAATGTTTGTAACGAAGCTGCCCTGATTGCCGCCCGCTTCAATCGCGAGAAAGTAGGCAAGCAGGACTTCCTGGATGCTGTAGACCGTATCATCGGCGGTCTGGAGAAGAAGACCAAGGTGATGACCGAGGCCGAGAAGCGGTCGATAGCCATCCACGAGGCTGGTCACGCTACCATTTCGTGGTTTACGGAGTTTGCCAATCCACTGGTGAAGGTGAGCATCGTACCCCGTGGGCGTGCCTTGGGTGCCGCATGGTATCTGCCCGAGGAGCGTGTGCTGCAAACCAAAGAGGCCATGCTCGACGAGATGTGCTCGCTGCTGGGCGGACGAGCTGCCGAGGAACTGTTCATCGGCCATATCTCGACAGGAGCCATGAACGACCTGGAGCGTACTACCAAACAGGCTTACGGTATGGTGGCCTATGCCGGTATGAGCGACAAGCTGCCCAACCTGTGCTATTATAACCAACAGGAATACTCGTTCCAGAAGCCCTACTCGGAGACCACAGCCAAGCTGATGGACGAGGAGGTGCTGAAGATGGTGAACGAGCAGTACGAGCGCGCCAAGCAGATACTGACGGAGCATAAGGACGGACACGCCCAACTGGCTCAGATGCTGGTAGAGCGTGAGGTCATCTTTGCCGACGACGTAGAGCGCATCTTCGGCAAGCGCCCTTGGACCAGCCGTTCGGAAGAGCTGTTGGAAGCCCAGATGCGTGCCGATGCCGAGCGTATGGCCGAAGAGCGTGCCAAGGAACTGGGGTTGTTGCCGGAAGCGACGGAGAATCCGGATAGTCCGGAAAATCCGGAGACACCGGAGACACCGGATAATACCGAGAACTAAAAACCAAACGATATGAAGAACTTTATTGTCAGAACGATTACAGGCGTCATCTTTGTAGCTGCCATTGTCGCATCGTTTCTGCGCCCGGAGGCTATGGTACTGCTGTTCAGTATCGTGACGGGTATGACCGTATGGGAGTTTACCGGACTGGTCAACGAGCGCGAGCACGTCACCGTGAACCGTTTCATTTCGACGGTGGCTGCCGTGTATTTCTTCTACGCGATGACCTATTTTTGTAGCGACCTGTATGGCGGAGCAGCCAAGAGCGTAGTGTTCATACCCTATCTGGTGACCATCATCTACATGCTGATCGCAGAGCTCTACCTGCGACAGGACGACCCCATTCAGGACTGGGCATACACCATGCTGGCACAGATGTATATTGCCCTACCCTTCTCGTTGCTGAACGTGCTGGCATTCAACGCTACACCCGACGGACAGGTAGCATTCAACACGCTGTTGCCATTGAGCGTCTTCATATTCCTATGGGTAAACGACACAGGAGCCTATTGCGTAGGCTCGCTGTTAGGACGCCATAAACTGTTTCCACGCATCTCGCCGGGAAAGTCGTGGGAAGGAAGCATCGGCGGAGCCGTCTTTGTGCTTCTGGTCGCATGGGGCATCGGCTGGCTCGACAACATGCAGGTAGCCGACATGGACCACCCCTCGACGCTGTTTACGGGCATGCTGTCCATTCCCGAATGGCTCGGACTGGGACTCGTCGTGGTTGTCTTCGGCACGTGGGGCGACTTGGTGGAGAGTCTTTTCAAGCGTACGTTGGGCATCAAGGATAGCGGAAACATCCTGCCTGGACACGGAGGCATGCTCGACCGCTTCGACTCGTCGCTGCTGGCCATCCCAGCCGCTGTGGTGTACCTGTATACGCTGTCGCTGTTTTAACTTTGAACATTGAACTTTGAACTTTATGATATGAAGAAGCTACTGACCATAATTCTGTCTTGTGTGTTTGCATGTCACGCACACGCCATTGATCCTGTCAAGCAGTACGGACAGCTGCAAGTAAAGGGTGCGCAACTCTGCGACAAGCGGGGCAATCCCGTCATTCTGCGTGGTGTCAGTCTGGGCTGGCACAACCTGTGGCCACGATTCTACAACAAGGAAGTCGTGCAGACGTTGAAGCAGGACTGGCACTGTTCGGTCATCCGTGCCGCCATGGGTATCATGATTGAGGACAATTATCTGGAGAATCCCGAGTATGCCCTGCAATGTATGACGCCCGTCATTGAGTCGGCCATCAAGCAGAACGTCTATGTCATCATCGACTGGCATTCGCACATCCTCAAGACGGAAGAGGCGAAGGCATTCTTTGGTCAGATGGCCAAGAAATACGGCAAGAATCCCCATATCATCTACGAGATCTTTAACGAACCCGTAGAAGACACGTGGGCCGACCTGAAGAAATATGCTGCCGAGGTGATTGGCGAAATCCGAAAGTACGACAAGGACAACATCGTGCTTGTGGGCTGTCCCCACTGGGACCAGGACATCCACCTGGTGGCCGAGAGTCCGCTGGAGGGTTTCCAGAACGTGATGTATACCGTTCACTTCTATGCTGCCACACATGGCGACGACCTTCGTCAGCGCACGGAGGATGCCGTCAAGCGAGGCACTCCCGTATTCATCTCTGAGAGCGGAGCGACAGAAGCCTCTGGCGACGGCAAGATCGATGCCGAGAGTGAAGAGCAGTGGATTGCCATGTGCGAGCGTCTGGGCATCAGCTGGATATGCTGGAGCATCAGCGACAAGAACGAGTCGTGCTCCATGCTGCTGCCACGTGCCACAGCGACCGGCCCCTGGGCCGACGACGTCATCAAGGTGTACGGCAAACTGGTGAAGGGGTTGTTAGAAAAATATAATAAATAGGCGTTATAACGGTATTACGTTATGACGTTATAACGAAAAAAAGCTATGACGAAGGAGCAAGAGAAGCTGGTAACAGACAATATGGGCTATGTCATCACGCTGGCCCGACAGTACAAGAGTGACGTGCTGAGCACGGACGACCTCATCAGCGAGGGCAGTATCGGAATGATGAAAGCCGCCGCGAAGTACGACGCTTCTCGCGGAAAACCTTTCGTCACCTTCGCCGCCCCCTATATCCGTCGCAGCATCGAGACGGCCATCAGTCGTCTGGAGACAGCCACCGACATACGTTCTACGGACGAGTCGCTGCCCGTAGGCAGTCGCAACAACTACACCCTGCTCAACGTGCTGGAGGACGTCAATGCCGAGAAAGCCGATGCCATCGTTGAAGAGAACTCGCTGAACGACGACCTGCTGGCGTGCATCGACGTGCTGAACGACCGTGAACGCGAGGTGGTGAGCCGCTACTATGGACTGAAAGGCTGGCGACAGACGATGGCCGAGATTGCCGAGGACATGGGGTTGAAGCGCGAACGTGTCCGCCAGGAGCGCGACAAGGCCGTACGCAAGTTGCGCCGTGCGGCAAGAAGTAAGATGTAAGAAGTTAGAGGTAAGAAGTTAGATGAAAAAGTTTTTCATTCTCTCATTATTTCATTTTCTCATTTTTTCATTTTCGCCCCTACAGGCGAAGCTTATCAAGGTGCTGGCCATCGGCAACAGCTTTTCGCAGGATGCCATCGAACAGTACCTCTACGAGTTGGCCCGTGCCCAGGGCGACTCGCTGGTCATTGGCAATGCCTATATCGGTGGCTGTTCCATTGACCGACACTATACCAATCTGGTCAAGGACAGCGCCCTCTATGCCTACAGGAAGGTCGTGGGCGGTGTACGTTCTGAACAGAAGAAGGTGACGCTGAAGCGTATCATCCGCGACGAACAGTGGGACATCATCTCACTACAGCAAGCCAGCCAACACTCAGGCGTCCCTGCCAGTTTCCAGAACCTGACCAAACTGAGACGACTTGTAGAAAGCTATACCACCAATCTGCACGTGGAATTCGTGTGGCACATGACGTGGGCCTATGCACAGGACTGCCAGTCGAAGAAGTTTGCAGCCTACGACTACAAGCAACGCCAGATGTACAGCGCCATTGTCAGCACCATGCTGGGCGTGATGCCTGCCATCGGACAACCCCGCATCATTCCCTCAGGAACAGCCATCCAACTGGTTCGCCACCGTCTGGGCGACATCCTCTGTCGCGACGGCATGCACCTCAGCTACACGCTGGGACGATATACCGCCGCCTGCACCTGGTGTGAGTTCCTGACGGGTAAGATTGTCGACGGCAACCCTTACTACCCCGAGGGCATCTCGGAGGTAGAGGCGCAGATATGCCAAGAAGAAGCCCACGAGGCTGTCTTTATGCAGGAACGTGGGCGCTTTGCAGTCTTCTAAAAAGTATTTCCAACCAGTCCTAGAAGTTCCACTTTACGGCTACCGTAGGATTCCAGAAGAAGGTCTTCGTGCTCTCGGGGTCTGTGTTATAGACGAAGTTGTTCGAGAACTCCCACTCCGTTCCTACACTGAAATGTTCGGTGATGTTATACCACAGCTGTGGCTCAGAGAGAATCACCAGACAGCCGTGATTGTTGGCCTTCTCGCCACGCCAGAAATCGATGAAACCCGAGAACCTTAGTTTATTGTTCAGGAAGTTCAGTCCCCAGACGCCCGTCAGCTGAGCGCTGGCATACGAGTGCGTGTAGTCATAGCTCTTGAAATACTGCTTGTACAACAGCTGCACTGACCATGTCTTCGAGAAGTCGGCAGTATGTCCGTTGTATGCGAAACCAGCGAGTGCTGCCTGCTGGAAACTCATCGTGCGGCTCAGTCCACCGTCGAACTCCACGTGGGCGGCAAAGGGTGACTGCTTGCCCAGGTTGAACTCACGCGAAATCTCGGTATAGGCACTCTCCGTGAAATGACGCGACAGGTCGACGTCGACGAAGTAAAACCATGAACCCCACTTGTCGGCCTTGAACTGTTCCAGGGTGATGGTCACCTTCGATCGTCCTGCCTCCTCGCCTGTGTAGATGTTACGGCCGAAGTCGTAGTGCAACTGAATGTTCTGTGCTTGCATGGTGCAGGCTGCCAGAGCCGTCATCACCAAAGAAAAAAGTTTTTTCATATTCGCATTATTTATTATTTTACTGTTTTACCTTTTTAATAGTTCTATCATGATCCTTGCGGCCTCGTCAGGGGCATGACTCTCGCCCAGTCGCTGGTGGACGTCGTCGTAGTCGCTGAGCATCTGCTGGCGCTTGTCGCCTCCAGGCAGGATGGCTTCCAGTTCCTGACGGATATTCTCCACGCTGAAGGTCTCTGCCACCAACTCGCGCACCACCTCGCGGTCGGCTATCAGATTCACCAGCGACACGTATTTCACCTTCAGCACGTGACGTTTCAGAAAACCGACCAACTTGCCGAGCGGCGTCTTATAGCACACCACTTGCGGCACACGGAACATGCAGGTCTCCAACGTTGCCGTACCACTGGTCACCAGCGCGGCAGTAGCCCTCGCCAGCAAGGGGTAAGTCTCGTTCATCACGAGCCGCACCTGACTGCCTGCCAAGAAAGGCTTGTAGTAGTCGGGCTCTATCGAGGGCGCTCCGGCCAGCACCAGGTCATAGCGGTCGGCCAGATGGCGCGTGGCCTCAATCATCGCAGGCAGGTTGTCCTTGATTTCCTGCTTCCTACTACCCGCCAACAGGGCGATGACACGACCCCTCTCCGTCTCCCCCGAGGGGGAGTGACCTAAAGACTCCCCTCGGGGAGGTTTGGAGGGGGTCTGCAAGAACTCTCTCACCTCCTGTGCCGTGGGATTACCCACATAGTGAATGGGATAATGGTGTTTCTCCTCGAAGAAAGGCACCTCGAAGGGCAGAATGGAGAACAGTTCGTCCACGTCGCGCTTGATGTTCTTGATGCGGTATTCCTTCCACGCCCAAATCTTCGGCGAGATGTAATAGTAAACCTTCGAGTTCAACGCAATTCTCTTACCTCTTACCTCTAACCTCTTACCTCTAATCCCGTGCACGTATTTCGCAATATCCAGGTTGAAGCCGGGATAGTCCACTAAGATGACGACGTCAGGTTGCCATTGGAAGATGTCCTCCTTGCACATCTGCATGTTCTTCAGAATCGTCCTCAGATGCAGCAACACGGGAATGAAACCCATATAGGCCAGTTCGCGGTAGTGTTTCACGCACGTCCCACCCACGGCAGTCATCAGGTCGCCGCCGAAGAAGCGGAACTCCGCCTCCTCGTCGCGACGTTTCAGTGCCTGCATCAAGTGCGACGCATGCAAATCACCACTCGCCTCCCCGACTATCAGATAGTACTTCATCCCTTCAAAAATCTAAGTTTCGGATGTTAACAAAAACCTAAAAAACCATTTTGATTGTATGATACATATTGTACTGAATGAATTGTTTTTTGGGGTTTTTCCTTCTGTGGGCTTGAACCACGCCAGTGGGTGTGACGAGTGGTGTGACTCTGGCGTAAAAGCGTGCTTTTAAAGACAGAGACATAACACTGGGCACAAGGGCTCTGAAAGAGCATCAAGCCAACAGAAGGGGTTTTTATTGTTTTTGTCTTCATCAAATGAACTTCAGAAAGTTGAATTCTCTAACTTCGTTAACTTCTCCATCGCCTCGTACGCCGTGACGTCAATCTGCGTAGGGGTAATGGCCACATAGCCGTGATCCAGCGCCCAACGGTCGGTGTCCTCAGCCTCCGGCTCGTCATTATGATAAGAGCCCACCATCCACCAGTAGTCGTAGCCTCGCGGGTGGTGACACTTCTGCACCTCGTTATACCACGTGCCACGGCCCATCCGACAGACTTTTACGCCCTTGTAAGACCCCTCTCCGTCTCCCCCGAGGGGGAGTGAACCAAAGCCTCCCTTTAAGGAGGTTTGGTGGGGGTCTGGGAAATTCACGTTCAGGCAGACGCCCATGGGCAGTCCCTCTGCCAGCACCCACTGCGTTATCTGGCGCACATAGGGCCGCAAGGGTTCGAAGTCGGCATTGGCACGATGGTCACACAGCGAGTAGGCCACCGAGGGGATATATTTCATACATCCCTCCATCACCACGCCCATCGTCCCCGAGTAGTGCATGTTCACCGAGGCGTTGTCGCCATGATTGATGCCGCCCAGCACCACATCGGGCTTTCGCGGACACAGCTCGGCCAGCGCCATCTTCACACAGTCCGTCGGCGTGCCGCTGCACGACCACACCTCCACACCTGGCTCTTTCCTACGCTGCGTCAGCGTCAGCGGAGCCGTCGCCGTAAAGGCACACGCCATACCGCTGCGTGCCCCGTCGGGTGCACACACCAGCACGTCGCCCATGTCGCGAACCATGTCTATCAGTTCGTTGATTCCCTTGGCCTCATAGCCGTCATCGTTCGATATCAGTATCAGTGGTCTCATCTATTCATCACAATTTTGCCACAAAATTAATAATTATAATGCAAAACACCAAATGATAACATTTTTTTTTAAGCCTAAAAGACAAAAACAGGATATATATATACTGAAATTTGAAAAAACATAGCCCCATGTGCCCCAATTTCTGAGAATCCCTTTGTACAAAGGGTTCTTTTAGGGGCTATGTTTGCCAAAAAGGGTGCCCCAACCCCGCCCCAACAGTGCCCCTGAAGAAAATCCGACTATAGCTTTTGCGTATACGCGAACGGTCGTTTGGGCTAACGCGCACGGTCGTTTGGGCTAACGCAAACGGTTGCGAGAAGGCTTCTCAGTCCCTCCCACAACGGCTCTTGCACCCTGCTCAGACGGGTCTCGTACCCTATAAGGCACTATCTGAACGAGTCAAAGAAACTATCCGAACGACTCATAGGGGCACTGTTGGGGCATAGTTGGGGCATAGTTTTATATAAACATAGCCCCCGCGAACCATCTCATTATCAATCAGATAAGCACAATTGGGGCGCAGGGGGCTATGTTTTTACGATGTTCTGGTTATAGGAACAATTCATTATCCAATTCTGAACCGAAGAGCGGCGAGAGTGCGGGTTCGTCGCCTCCTCCTCCATCAATGATGCCCGTATCACCTGCATTTATACCCATGCTGCCAGCTAGCAGCACATGCTCTGTATTCACGTCGACTACCTCCATGTGAGGTGTCAAATAATCTTTCTTCTTCATTTTACAACCTCCTTTTTACCGTTATGAATATAAACGCCCTTTGTCATTGGCTTTGTGGTCAGCTGGCGACCGTCCAGCGTGTACCACGCGCTATTTGTCTGATGATTCTGGCGCGTAGCGTCACTGATACTTGTCGTTTCGTCAATAACAAGATTAACCATAGGTGCTGAAGCAGCCAAAGCACCCAGTTTGAAATAGGCTCGGAAGGCATTGACCTTGAAGCCTTCCACCGTGGGATAGTATAGTTTGTTGCCACTGCCCAGATAGCGGTTCGTCGGGTCGTCCTTGACCAATGTTTCAGGTCCGTAGGTGCCTATGAACTGCACTTGGCTATTACCCGTTCCGAAGGACGTCACAGAAGGAGTAGTACTGCTGATGGTTACGTCCTCGAAGGTGGGATTCGTCAGGTTGTCTGCAGTCGTCGTCCATTTCACAATATACGGTATGCCGGCAGTGATAGCATTTACTGCAGCTCCGAATGTCAGCGTCAGTGCTGTACTGGTCAGTGCAGCATTCGTCAACGGACGAATAGTGGCACCCTCCAGCGGAGTTCCAACAAGGCTGGCAACATCGAATGGCAGACACAGCGTATTCCACTCACCGTTCCTGTAAAGGGTGCGTCCGCTCAGTGTCACATCGTTGGCTGCGCCCTGGTATGTGGTCAGCAACGTACTGTTGTCGGCATCGTCAGCCAATGCCACTACGTTCTTTACCGTCCAGCCAGCAGGGATGCCATTGACAAATGTTGTAGCAACTGCAGGGTCTCCCCATGTGCCTTCAGTAGTGCCCTTGGCACTCCAGTCGACACCTGCGGCTTGCACGAACGTTCCCGTAGCGGCCACGTTGGTCATCCAACCGTCGGTACTGCTGTCATCGCCAAGGTCGGTAGCCAGACACTTCACGTAGTTCAGCTTGCTACAGTTCATGAACATGTGTTCGTAGCAGCCTGGAGTCAGTGTGGCAGCGGGCAGCACAGGAGCCGTTTCAAGACTTGTACACCCCAGGAACATCATCGTGTAGCAGTAGTCGGCCAAGGTCGTTGCCGGCAACTGGGGTGGATTCTTCAGACTGGTGCATTCCCAGAACATGTCGTTGTAACAAAGTTCTGCCAAATTGGTGGCAGGCAGTTCGGGAGCTGTCACCAATGAAGTGCAGCCGTCGAACATTCGCTGGTAACACTGGGTGGCCAGCGTAGTAGCAGGCAACTTAGGTGCCTTAGCCAGTTTGCTACAGCCCGCAAACATATAGTTGCAACAGGTAGCTGCCAATGAAGTTGCTGCAAGATCAGGCGCATTCACAAGGGCGGTACAACCCTTGAACATTTCCTCGTAGGAGCTCTCGCCCAGTGTTGTTGCGGTAAGCGTGGGTACGTCTGTCAGGTTTGCGCAGCCTTTAAACATCATTTTATAGCAGCCATCTGCCAGCGTTGTAGCAGGAAGGGCAGGTGCGACGGTCAGCCCCGTACAATTCTGGAACATCTGGTAATAGCAGCTCATGGCTAACGTTGTGGCTGGCAAAACTGGAGCAGCAGTCAGACCTGACTGATAGAACATGCCAAGATAACAAGATTTTGCCATCTCAGTAGCTGGCAGTTCAGGAGCCGTCTTCAAGGCTTCGCAACGCAAGAACATTGCCCTATAACAAGCTTCTGCCATGGTTGTGGCGGGTAGTTTGGGTGCCTGGGTCAATCCGTAGCAGTGTGCAAACATGTTGTCATAGCAATGGTCAGCTAACGTTGTCGCAGGCAGCGCAGGAGCCGTAGTTAGGGCGTTGCAGCCATAGAACATCTGGTTGTAGCAATAGTTGGCCAATTGGGTGGCGGGCAGTTGTGGTGCGCGGGTCAGTCCATTACATCCATAGAACATACTGAAGTAGCAACGGGCGGACAGTGTTGTGGCAGGCAACACGAGGTCTTTCGTTGGGTGGCTCTTCATTTGTTTGTTGTTGTAGAAGAACGTACGGAACGTGTAGGGCTTTGCCAGTTCCTCTGCAGTAGCAAAACCTGTGGAATTGATCAAGCTCATCATGTTGCCATAGACATAGCAGTCTTTGTTGAAGGTTATGTTCGTATAGCCCGAGCCTGTGCCGTATGCTTCATTGTCGCCACGCAGCTGCACGGTCTGCCCGGCACTGATGCCGCTGATGGTGATAGTAGCATCACTGGCAGTTGTCCATGTGCTACCTCCGTTGGTACTATATTGGATGGTGAGCGCCAGCGGGTTGTCGATGGTCACAGTAGTAGCTTCCTCAATAGCCTCAAAGGTCAGCGGAGTCTCGACTGCAACGAAATCTCCACCTTCCTCACTGGCATTCTTTACCGTCCAGCCAGCAGGGATGCCATTGATTGCCTCACCTGTTTTAGTCTTGACGCTCCAATCGGCTTCATCAGCTTTGATAAACGTTCCTGTGGCAGAAACATTTGCCAACCAGCAATCGGTAGTTGCATCTTCTCCGTGACTGGTATCGACAATGTCAACGGCCAGACACTTCACGTAGTTCAGGGAGGTGCAACCGTCGAACATACCGCCATAGACTTGCCCTAACAGCGTTGGCGCTGGAAGTACAGGAGCCTTCTGAAGCGAGATACAACCTTCGAACATACGGTGATAGCAGTCTTCAGCCAGTGTGGTGGCAGGTAGCTCAGGAGCATTTACCAGACTGGTGCAGCCAGAGAACATCTCCATATAGCACCAATTATCCAAAGTGGTGGCAGGTAGCTCAGGGGCTGTTACCAAACTGGTGCATCCCTTGAACATTGCAGTGTAGCACTGGTCGCCGCCGGTAAGGTCAGTGGCAGGGAGCGCAGGAGCATTCACTAGACTGGTACAACCCTCGAACATGTTCTGATAGACACCATGCACGAGCGTTGTGGCCGACAGGGCAGGTGCTACGGTCAGGCTAGTGCAATCCTGGAACATCTGCATATAGCAGTCGATGCTGCCATGTTCACCTTCAGCATCATAAGAATATGGCTGAAAAACAGTGGTTGGTAATGCTGGAGCCTCAACAATACTGGTTGCGCGGAACATCTCAGCATAGCAGCCGATTTTCATGGTCGTAGCAGGCAGTTTGGGCGCACGGGTAATGCCGCTACAGCCAGCAAATAATCCATTATAGCAGTAGTTAGTCAGAGTCGTAGCTGGCAGCACAATGTCGTAGGTAGGATGGCTTTTGATGGTAGTAACAGTCACAGGAGGATCCCAGAGGTTTACCGTAGGCAATTTAAACAGTTTGGCAAAGTTCCAGTCGCCCGTGAGCGTAGCCAGCGTCGAGAAGTCATCGGCATCAACCAGACTCATCATATTGCCATAGACATAGACGTCGGCCGTACTGGTGATGTGGCACTCATAGCCAGTTCCGTTGCCGTAATAGGAGGCATTGTCGCCTCGGAACGACACCTTATCGCCCGCTGTGACGTGGATGGCATCGCCAAAGGAGACAGGCCAGTTGCCTGTACTGCTGGTAATACTGGCAGCATCTGCAGGCCATGATGCGTAGGCGGTCCAGCTGCCATCGTTGATTTTGTACTCTACAGGTGTCAGCACTACGGAATGGGAGTATGAATAAGAAATCAAGAAGGTGATGTCACCTTCAGATGTTGCCTCTAACGTCAGCGGCGTAGAGGTCATGTCTTGTGCACTGGCAGTCGTGGCTATGGCAGCGAATGCAAGAAGCGAAACCAGTGCTCTTTTAATAAATGTTCTCATAATCATATTGTTTATAGATTAAGCCTGCTGACGATTATTTTACAATCATCTTCTTTCCGTTCACGATATAGACTCCACTCTGGGGCTGGCTGGTAATCTTTCGGCCCTGCAAGTCAAAATAGGTGTTGGAACCATGATGAGGAGAAACGGCCTCAATGCCTGTCGTTGTATTGGAGTACTTGAAGTTGAACTTATAGTATTTGCCGCCGTTGCGGTGGATGAAGACGGGCTGCAGGTTGTCGTTGTATTCTGTGAAGTAGAATGCAACGGTGTAGGTCTGGCCGTCCTCAAAAGTATATTGTCCGTCGTTTGCCCAGCCAGCCCAAACGGGATGGGTGCCTGAGAACAACCAGTTCGTCCAAACATCCATAGGCCAAGCTTCGTATACCCAGTTCTCTGAGAGTTTGGCCAAGCCTTCCTCAGTACCGCAAAGAATAGCGGGGAATCCGCCGAAGTTTCCCGTCTTGTAGTCTCTGTTATCCACTATGAAGCCTTCGTCAATCTGGTCGGACTCACCCTTCGGGAGGGTAGTGAACGTCATGGAAGCGCCGTATACGCCTGCGGCCCCAGATTGGGTGTAAGGCACGGCAGACTCAACGATGAAGGTATTGAAGCCCAGGTCGGGTAGCGTCCATTGTGCTTCGTCGTGTACGCCGGTTACAACCTTCTTGTAGATAGTGCCCAGGTCGATGGGGTTTTGATTCTCACCGAGCAGGTTGTACCGCTTCTCTTCACCGTTTACCGTCATAACGACGCCGACAGCCTGCACGGCCTCGTCGGCAGCGTAGGTGAAGCGGGCGCGCAGACATTCCTTCGAATAGTCTTTCCAATACCACGAAGTGTATTCGGTGGGTTCCCAGGGCCAGGGATAGTACCATCCGGGCTGCCAGCCTGCATCTTCATCTCCTATGGTCATATGCGTCACCTCGCGTAATTTGATGGCAATGACGTAGGAGTGCCCCTTCTGATATTCACCTTCCTTATAGGTTTTGGTTGCTTCGTCATAGCCCAACGGTTTTGGCAGTACGAAGTTGTCAACCATGCCGTCGCTCCAGACGAACTGACTGGCACTCAGCGTCTCGTTCATAGGCTCTGGTGAACCTGTGCCACCATAGAACTGGTGTCCGAAGCGCACTGGTACACTGGCGTTCCGAGGAAGCAGGAACAGTCCATCCTCATTCTGGTCGTAATAGGCACCACTAATGCTAATGCTCTCGTCATAGACGCCGATATAGGCCAACATATAGTGGCTGTCCTCAAATTCAAACCCTTCGCGGTCTGTTCCGATGACCACCTGATAGCCGGTGACGCCGATGTTGGGCTTTTCCTCGTTGGTCATCTTATAGACCGCACCTAAGTTGTAAGGCTCGGGCACGGCAGCGGAGAACTTGTCGAAACCAACGCGCGGTGTGGTTCCATTCACACTGAATGATACATAAGAAACGGGTGCCGCAGCCTGTGCTGCTGTCAAGGTCATCCACAAAGCTCCGAGGAGCATGAGTAATTTCTTTTTCATAAGCGTTACTGTTTAATTGGTTATTTTGTTTCTGCAAATATATGAAAAAGTAGCCAAGGGAACGACTCGCAAGGGCGTGTTTTTGACGAACTGCCCCTTGTGAGTGACGAACTCGGAGGGGTTGGAAATAATTCTGGAGAAAAGTTTTTGGTATTCATAGAAATTTCGTAACTTTGCGTTATGGAAACAAAGAGAATCTTCCTTTTAAGTATCCTGCTGGGACTCGCCGTGACACTTCAAGCTCAGATAGAGAGTCACCTGACCTACAGGCGCTACATCACACAGGATGGTTTGCCGCAGATGCAGACCGAAAGGCTTTGGCAAGACTCGCGCGGGTATATTTATATAGGTACGCTGTCGGGCTTTGTCCGTTATGACGGGCGGACGTTCACTCCCTTTCTGAAAGGACGACGGATAAACATCGTCGGGTTTACGGAAGTTGACAATGAGGTGAGAGCACTGGGATTCTTCCGCCAGTGGACCGTGGGATTTGATGATATCGAATCTCATCCCCTCGATCCCAACAATCACTGGTTGCTGAACAATCTGAATGCAGGCAGTCTTCCCAACGGCTATGCACTCTTGGAAGACAGCCTGGAACAACACCGCCGGTTGTGCAGAATGACGAAACAAGGTTTTGAGCCCATACTGACCGACACACTGTTGGACGAAATGACTCCCGACAGAAAACTATACCTTGACTCGAAAACCAAAGAGGTGATTGTTCCTACGGAGAAAGGCATCTATCAGTTTGTCAAGAAGACTAAAAAAAACGTCAAATTATCTGACAGGAACGACATCTACACCCTGTTTCGCACGGAAACGGCTCTACTGGGATTTGCCCCTGATGGCATCTATTCCTTCGATACTGATAGCCTGAAGTGCATCGTAAAGGCCGACTGGGGGGCTTCGAGCTATGGTCTTACCGTCAGAGCCCTACGCTCAGGCCATTTGATCATAGCCGACGAGCATACCGTCTACCTCTTCGACGGAAAAGCTGTCAGCCAGATTGTTTCAGGTATCAATCTCATACGCGACGTACTTGTCGACCGCTGGGATCGGCTGTGGGTAGCCACATATCAAGGGGTCTACTGCTTCTTTAACCGTTGTTTTACCAATCACCATTTAAGCGACGAGAACGATATTGTCAGAGCTGTAGTTACAGACCAAAGAGGACGATTGGTCATGGGTACACTCAATGGAAAAGTGTTGGTGCAAGACTCAACAGTAGTTATTGTCAGTGACGACTCAGAGCAATATTATGCTCCCAGTGGGGTCAGAATAGACAAAAAGGTGTATCTGGCAGGGAATGGAGATGTTGCCTGTATAGATACCGAAGACGAGACACTCCATTGGTTGGGGTTGCCACGCAACCGCTATCAGTTTGTCGGCGAGGCTTGGGGACAACTCATTGTCGGGAGCAGAAATATGATTATGACATACGACCCAAAGACATCGGCTGTAGACACGCTGACGACAAACATCCTTCACCCGTGGTGCTCGGCACAAGATAAAGACGGACTGCTTTGGATTGGCAGCAGTTCCGGACTATTCAACATAGACAAAACACGCAAGGTGTGCAAAAAGGAATATCCTAACCAAAAGCTCATTATTTCAGCAATGGAAGGCGACCAGCAGGGCAACATATATTTCGCTTCAGCCGACTCGGTATTTGTCATCAGGAAAGGACAGGTGGAGTCGCTGAACCCTCAGATGCCCCAACTCAGCGGCCACGAAGTGCGTTCACTCCATATATCACCTAAAGGCTATCTCGTGGTAGCGGTGGTCGATGGACTATTCGTATGCGCTGTCAATAACGAATGTATGCCTGTTCGCATTCTGTTCTTCAATCATCAGAACGGATTCACCATGACAGAACCGCTAAAAACCATGATGGTCGAGACAAGTGGCGGCACAGTATGGCTACCAGGTGTGGAACAAATGACGTCTTTCCGTCCTGCAGACCTGTTGGCTTACAGCGAAGAAGAGACCTTCATTGCACCGCCTCTGCGCTGGTGGCAACACTGGTGGGTGTGGATTACAGCACTGGTATTGCTTATCGCTTTGGTCTGGTTGTCCACACGATGGTATGAAAAGCTACGCAACCGCCGCAGGATGATTCGTCTGCAGAGTGAAAAAATGCTCAAGGAACAACAGATAGAGGCCATTCGCCAGAAAGCGATAGCTGCCGACAACAATGAACTGGCACGGGATATTGTAAAGATGACCGACAAGTCGCAAGATGAACGCATCACTTTCCGAACAGCAAGCGGTATCATCGCAGTTAACGTGGCAGACATTGCCTACTTCAAGGGTGACGGCAATTATTCACAAATCGTGACGTTCCGCGACAAGGATACTGTTTTAATAGGTCTTGGCGCATTGGAGAAGATGCTGAACCCTGATGTCTTCGTACGTGCCGACCGAAGCACGCTGGTGAATATCCATCACATCAGCAACCTACTACCCAAACAGCGACGCTGCATATTCTGCTCGCCTGAAGGTATCAAGCTAGAGACAACGCTCTTGGCACCAGCCTTCAAACGTCTGCAAGTACTTTTACAGGTGTAGACCTTAGGGCAATATTACTTCGTCTCGGCAAAAAATGAACGAATTCCTTTGTTTTGTTCTCGTTTTTTCGTATCTTTGCAGCATCATTGTAAAGCGGTCTATACATGTTTGATGAAGCGTAGAGCCTATAGACTTGAGTTACAACGATTTTCCCCGAAGCAAATCCAAACCAACTCTATACCAAGTCTATACCAACTCTATACCAAGCCTATGGCACCGCTGGGTTACCGCTAGGTTACTTCTAGGTTACCACTAGGTTACCGCTAGGTTATCTCAAGGCCTTCTCCCGTTATAGGAACCAGAGGAAGTCAAGAACAAAGCACGAAGAGAACATAAGGAAGACCGAGGATGCTTGAGGTGAATGAACAATTAAAAAGGAAATGAATATGGCAAAGTATCGAGGTGAGAAGAAAAGTGGAAAGATGGGCGACGTGATTTATAGTTCATGGCACGGACGACCCTATGTGCGTCGCCGTCCAGAGAAGGTGGCCAATCCACAGACTGCAGACCAGCAGAATCATCGCTCTGCCTTTGGTGAGATTTCACGGCTGTCATCGGCCATGAAGGAAGGACATGCAAAAGGTTTGCACTGGCATGCCGTGCGTCAAAAGAAAAACACCTACTGCGTGTTCAAAAGCATCAACAAAGACTGCTATGGTCCTGACGGTATTGTCTATCCCCATATCCGCATCAGCAGCGGCACGGTCCCTGACGTGCAGATTACCTCTGCCGAGATAGATGAGCAAGGTATGGTTCGTGTGTCGTTTGACGGTGGCAGAACACTTGGACACGACAAAGACGAGTTCTACCTTTTCGTGTTCTGTCCTGACCTGCGTGAGGGCCATTTTGCGCACCCCGTTGAGCGCACAGCAGGTCTGGTTGACGCCCAGATTCCCGAACAATGGCTGGGCCACACGCTCCACCTCTATGCCTTCATGCGAGACGCCAAAGGCCGCACGTCAGAGACAATTTATGTTTCATGTCTATAACCTTATGCTGCAGTTTTTTCACTTTGCAGGCGAGTTTTTCGGAAATTATTTATACCTTTGCACCCGATTTTGAGAAAGAAACTTATACGATGCGAATGAATACGAAGAGTAAGAGAATGGTTTGTGCGCTACTGTTCGTGCTGCTTGCAGTGACGGGCAGGGCGCAAGAATTTGAATATCAGGGGCTTTGGTACCGGCAACTGACCGAAACGACGGCAGAGGTGACTATTCAATACTACCATCAGCCAATGCCAGAGGGTGACGTCGTCATCCCTGAGTATGCCGAGAACGAAGGCCGCAAGCTGCAGGTGACAGGCATTGGCGACAATGCTTTCGGGTATACACACATCACGTCGTTCACGCTCGACAGGCTTATCGATTTTGGAAAATATGTGTTTTCGAACTGCCGTGAACTGGCTCATGTGACATTGCCAGAAGGCATGAAGGAGCTGCCTGACAATACGTTCAATAACTGTAGCAAATTGGCAAGCATCCAGTTGCCGTCCAGTCTGACCACGATTAGCGTGGCGGCTTTTGCCGAATGCAAGTCATTGAAAGAGATTGACATTCCAGCCGGGGTGACAGCCCTCGGAGGATCGGCATTCTATGGCTGTCCCGCGTTGGAGCGTGTGACAATGGGCGATCAGGTGAAGGTCTTTGGCCTCTATTGTTTCTCCCAATGTGTGAAATTGAAAGAACTGCATATACCGCAACAATTGGAGCAAATCGGGTTGCAGTGTTTCCTGGGGTGCGCATCGTTGGAGCGTTTGAATTTTCCCAACACAATGACGCAGATTGGCATGAGCGCTTTCGAGAACTGTACAGCCCTACGGGAGGTGACGCTCAGCGATAACGTGGAAACCATACCAGACAATTGTTTCTCAGGTTGCAGCAGTCTGAAGGTTTTCCAGATGCCGGCAGCGGTGAACAGCGTCCGATTCAGGGCTTTTAATGATGCCGGCATAGAAAGTATTACCTTGCCAGAGGGCATTCAGCAGATAGAGTCGGCGGCCTTTAATTGCCAGCATTTAGGAGAGGTCATTATGAAGAATCCGAAGATGCTGACGGAATGGCCCTATCGCGTGCAGTCGGATGCTTTCTCCAAATCGGTACTCTATTTCGCCAACCTTCACGTGCCCGAAGGCAGCAGGGCCTACTATCGTGGACAGGACGTCTGGAAGGAATTCCTGAATGTCGTGGAAGACAACACGTCGGGCAAGGAATATTGCGAGGTGCAAGTCGAGTCGACGGGCTACAGCACCATCAAGGTAAACGACGAGGGTGTGGGCAGCCTGCTGAAACCCTATTGGATGGAAATAGAGAAGGGACAGCCATTGAAACTCACGATCTTGCTGGACGATGCCAGTTCCTACTCTGGTGGTACGCGCTATGTAGCCTCGGTGAAGGTGAACGGCGAGGAAATGCTGCCAGTGATGGAGGTGGAGGGCAACCTGTATCAGCTTTTGCTCGATGCCGTCAGTGAGAATCTGGACATCGTGGTCGATATTCCCTGGCGCAGCTATGCCGTCACGATATCCCAGAGTTCCGGTGGCAGCATCTACGTCATTCCTGCATCCCAGACCCGTATGGATGTCAGGGTGACAGCGGCTGACGGGTACACGATAGGCAGCATCAAAGACTACTCCAGTTCCTGGCAGACGTCAGAGCAACACGAGCATGACGGCAAGACGGGGGTGATACACTATGAAGACTGGACGCGCGACGATCACACCATCACAATAACCTACAAAAAGAAGTAATACAATGAGAGCAAACATCATACTGGCCATGCTGCTGACGACGCTGTGTATCTATGGCGCAGACGTGAAAGAAGATATTTACGAATACAACATCACCTCGCCGACCAGTGTTACGCTGGTTAAGGTTGATTTGGAGTGGGGCAAGGACACGACGAAACTGGAGATTCCCGCTTCTGTCATGGTGCAGAATCACGTACTCAGCGTGACAGGCATCGGGCAGACAGCTTTTGAAAGTCTGTTAGTGGACAGCATCATCCTGCCTCCGTCTGTGACGACCATCGGTGGCTGGGCGTTTCAGAACTGTAACAAGCTGACCTACGTGAACCTGCCTGCCATGCTGGAGCAAATACCCCAAGGATGTTTTTCGGGTTGCATCAGCCTGAGCAAGATAAAGCTGCCTGACGGAATCTCAAAAATTGGGAATGAAGCATTTCAAAGATGTAACGGACTGACAGATTTTGATTTCCCCGCAACCCTGCGCGAGGTTGGAACTAATGCCTTCAGCGGGTGTCAGAACTTGGAACGCATCGTCTTCAACGGGCCGTTGGATAAGATATGGTATGATGCCTTTGCTTGGTGTACGAAGTTGAAGGAAGTCGAATTCAATGGGGCCATCAGGAATCTGAATGGTTTTGCGAGCTGTACCAGCTTGGAGAAGGTGGTGCTGCCCGAAGGACTACAGACCATTGAGAGCGGCGTATTCAAGAATTGCACTAATTTGAAGGAAATCACCATCCCCTTGACGGTTCGCGAGATGGGACAGTCGGTATTTGACGGCTGTAGCAGTCTGAAGGAGGTGGTGCTGCCTGCCGCTATGCCTTATATGCAACATTGGCTTTTCCAGAACTGCACCAGTCTGGAGCGTCTGACCATCGGCGAAGGTTTGAAGGGTATCGGCACCAACGCGCTGAACGGATGCAGTTCGCTGCGACACATCGTCGTGCGTTGCCAACAACCGCCTTCCTATAGCGACAAGGCTTTCCCCCAAGAGATTCTTGACATGTTCGAACAGGCCGAACTCGTGGTTCCTGAAGATCGTAAAGGTGCCTATCAGAAGGCTGACTTCTGGAAGAACTTCAAGCACATTACTGAGCAGGATATGGGAACCTGTTACCGCAACATGCTGCCGAATGTCGGTGAGGGCGGAGCCGTGTCGTACGGCCAGTGGATCATCGGGCAGGAAGGCGGCTGCATGCTCATCCCCTATGGCGAAAAAGCCACCTTTACCCTTCTGCCGGACGAAGACCATGCGCCCGACTATGTCGAGGTGCGCTATCCCAATAACGGTTACCACAATTATAGCCGTAAGGTCGTCGACAATCGCTTCACCATCGACCCTATGCCCGAGAATGGCGAGTTGTATGTGCGTTTTGCCGATGCATTGGTGGATGTCGACATCGTGCAGACAGAACAGGGCACCGTCATGCTGTCGGTAGCCAAGAACCACAGCCTGCGCTATCAGATACTGCCCGACGAGGGATGGCGCGTTAATAGCCTGACTTTCAACGGCGAAGACATTACCGACCAGATACAACAAGGCACCTATATTGATACGCCCGTACTGCGCGAAAAGAGCACCATACGCATTGCTTACGAACAGATAGAGACAGGAGTGAAGGCGGTGGACGGCAGCAAGGTGAGAGTCCTTGGATACGATGGTGGTATCGTTGTCAGCCAAGCACCAGCAGGACAGACGGTCAGCGTTTACACCCTTGACGGCAGACTCATTCGTTCAGTAGCCATCAAGCACGCTCAACATACGATTCCATTGACTGCCGGCCAGGTATATATCGTCAAGGTCGCAGAGAAAACCATCAAGATAAGAATGTAGTGGTGAGTGGTGAGTGGCGAATGGTGAGTGGTGAGTAGTGTAAAGGCAAAAAGGCTTAAAAGAACGGACTGAGGTTTGGTCAGTCCGTTTTTTATTCGTACCTTTGCAAGGAATATCTATTAGGAGCAATGAAGATAAGAACTATTATTACGGCTGCGACCCTGGTGTGCATGATTGCACAGGGGACTGTCGCAGTGAACGCCCAGAGCCTGTCGGGCCGTGCAGAGGACATGAGGCACAAGATCCTGAAAACCTTTCATAAGCGGGTTTACAATCATGAGTACCCCTTGCGCGAGATTCCCGTGGAGACCAGCCCAAGTGTTCATCAGACCAGGAAGACGCAGGACCGTGCTGCGTCGTTCACCGACCGCGTATGGTTTCCTGGCGAGTGGGAAGAGGTGAAGGCCATCATGGTCACCCCCTTCTACGACTATAGAGTGCCTGGTCATGAAGACGAAGCTGATTGGTATGCAGCGCCCGTCGTTGGCGGCTATGCCGACTATTATCACTATAAGGAATCTGACGATTGGCAGATTGACGGCTTAGGCCCCTACGTGACGGTAATGGACACCATATCGGACTTTGGCAAGGTGTTTTTCCGACTGATGGATGGCATCCAGAAGGGTGGAGCCGAAGCCTGGGTGCGTGTGGAACAGCAGAGCGACACGGTTATGGTGCACGAGACGCTCCGGCGTATGAACCTGCGCCACGACCGTCTGCGTTTCTTCTACGGACGGGGCAACTCCTTCTGGTATCGCGACTGCGGCCCCATCTGTTTCTACTACGGCGATGAGGACCGTCTGGCCATGCTCGACTTCATCTACTCGCGTCACCGCCGTCCGCTCGATGACTCTATTCCCTCGCTGCTACACAGGCAGATGGGCATACCCAACTACATGAACAAAGTGCTGTGGGAGGGTGGCAACTGTCTCGTCGACGGTGCAGGGGCGGTCGTCTCGTCCGACGCTGTCTATACTATCAACAATGAAACGATCGGACAGCTTGTCTGGGATGGCCAGGATATCAACTCGCTGCATCACGAGTACAAGCCCGCACTGACGCCCGACGAGGTGAAACAGGCTTTGCACGAGATGCTGGGCCAGCGCGAAACACATATCATTCCGCGCTACCAGTTCGACGGCAGCACGGGGCATGTGGACCTCTATGCCGATGCCTACAACGAGAACGGCTTCGTGTTCTCCGTCATGCCCGATGCATACAGCTCGTGGGTGGACTACCAGACGGGACACAGCAACATCGACCTGCTCTGCCAGCAGACGAGCATCTTCGACCGCAACTACTACACGATGGCACAACTGCCGTTCCCCTCGAAGAACGACGGAGCGCCTTTTGCCGACGAGGAAGAGTATAACGCCCGTTACGCCCGCACCTACTCCAACCACTGCTTTGTAAACAACGTCATCCTGCAGCCCTGCTTTTCGGAGGTAGGAGCTGACGGCATGCCGACGGCAGCGTGGGATCGTGCCAACATCGAGGCCATCCAGAAGGCCTATCCGGGCTACAGCGTCTATTGCATCGATGTGCGAGATTTCGACGGCACAGGTGGCGCCCTCCACTGCGTCACCAAGCAGATTCCCGCTGACAACCCCGTACGCATACTGCATAAGAATATTCACGGCAGCATCAATCTGGGCGAGTTGACAGGCATCCCCGTTAGTGCCGTCATCACCAACAACAGCGGCATTGCCCATGCCGAGGTGTTCTGGCGCGACAATGGCGGTGACTGGCAGACGCTCGACCTCACTGCCAACGGCAACCGCTTCTACGGCAGCATGCCTTTCTACGACACTCAGGTGGTTCACAACGTGGAATACTATATCTCTGCCACCTCGAACAACGGCAAGACCATCACCAAGCCCATCACAGCCAGTCAGGGTGGCTATTTCACCTTCACCTACAATGACGGCAATCCAAACTACGACAGCACCATGTTCGACTTCGACACAGAACCCATGCCCGCGGAACGTATCACCTTCCCGTTAGGCACTGACTGGCTCACAGAAGACACCACAGAAGACGAACCCATCGCTACTGGCATCAGTATAGTTGAAAGTTTAAAGCGGAAAGTTGAAAGTGGTGCTACGTGGTTCACCCTCGACGGCCGCAAGCTCAGCGGCAAACCCAATGCCAAGGGCATTTATATTTACAACGGGCGAAAAAAAGTCATTAGCTCAACTTTCGCAAATTGAGTAAGGGGGGGAAAAAGGTAAAAAGGCTTAAAAGAACGGACTAAAGTTTGGTCAGTCCGTTTTTTTTTGTACCTTTGCAATCATAAAATGACAAGGGACTGGCACCTATCATAACTGAATCCAAAATGTATACTACCACTTAAGATATGAAGTTACAAAAAAATACATATAACACCTTCAATATCAATGGCTTAAATCTTGTCTTGCTTTTCTTGTTGACATGCTTGTCGTGTAGCAAGGACGGTGATACCGTCTATGTCCAGGATCCTGATGATGCGGCCAGCACAGCACCGCTCGTTATTGTTATCTATGACCCCAATGCCGTGGGCGACGGTAACTACAACGACCTCATCTACCAGGGTGTGGAACAGGCCGCCAAGGAGTACGGACTGCGCACCATGCAGCTGTCGCCATCGTCAAGACAGGAGGGATTGGCCTATCTGCAGACCTTTTTCCAGCAGATGAGCACCGCGCAGGACACCGTGCGCCGCCTCTTCATCGTGGCCGCTGCCAGTTACGATGACTACCTGCGCCAGAACAACGACCGTCTTGCAGCCAATCCCTACGCCGACCTGCTCTATCTCGAAACGCCCACACCTCTCACGGGCAAGGGTTCCACGCTCTACCTACCCTACTACGGCGCCATGTACGAGGCTGGTGCCATTGCCCAGTTCATGGCCTCAGACGTGTTGCTGGTAGCCGCCAACTCCAAGGAGGAGACGTTGGCCAGAGCTGTCAGCGGCTTCACCGAGGGTTTCAACACCGACTACGTCCAATACCCCGCGCGTTTAAATTGCACCAAATCGCTGATTACCGAATATCTGTCCGACAAGGCTGGTGAAGGATTCACTTTGGCAGATACCACCGCCTTACGCATCATGTACAACCGCGAGGGGGATAGCTACTTCAAGATGATTGTACCCGTCTGCGGCGGTGCTGCACGCACGTTCCAGCATCTCTGCGACCTGCTGGGTGACTATGAATATATGGGCATCGACGTCGCATCCAACTCGACTAACAGTCCCCTTGCCGCCGTGAAGCACATCGACCGCGCCGTAGCCCTCTGCATCTCACAATGGCTCTCGCCCGAGGGTATGCCCAAGCACCAGGCGCTGGGTCTGGCCGACGGATATACCGGAGTAGAGATAGAGAAGGACAACAGCATACTCTATACTGTTCTCCAAAATAATGAGTCCGATGACGTGCTCTCCGACGAGCTGCTGACGAAGATTCATAATGATGCGATAAGAAAGGAGGCGGAGTATGAGAAGTAAGATGTTTGATGTCAGATGGAAGATGTGGCTGTGTGCAGCATGTATGGTGCTCTTCACGGGCTGTAAGCAGGAGGACGACCGCATCGAGATCGTCGCCAACCGCCACTGGGTGGCGAAGACCGTGGCCGTAGTGGCCCCCATCAGTGACGCTGCCACAAAGACGCGTCTGGAGCGCACCGCCAACTGGTTTCTGGAGAACTTCCGCGAAGCACAGATGCACGACACGCTGGCCATCGACCTGAAGATAGAGTGGTACGACGAACTCTCCGCCGACCTCACCACGCTCGCCGAGACCCTGGCCAGCCGCGACGACATCATCGCCGTCATCGGGCCCTTCTCCAACGAAGGCGTGGCATTGTTCGCACCCGCCTGCATGAAGACACAAAAACCCCTCATCGCGCCCACGGCTACCAGCGAGGACATCATCCGCCGCTATGCCGTCACCACCAGCGGACTCAGTACCAACAAGACGCCGTTCCTCTGGTCGCTTACCGAGACCGACGTGAACTTAACCGGCCTGCTGATGAGCGGCTTCGCTACCGAGAACAAGCATTTTGATATTAAGTACAAAGAATATGCCGGCACTTATCCCGACCCGACGTGTGCCGTCTTCTCGCCCAACGATGTATACGGCATGACCTTTAACTACTGGGCCCCCTTCTACGCCCAACAGAACGGCATCGATCTGAGTCGCAACCTCCAATACGACTCTACCGCCGAACTGCTCTCGCAACTCAACGACTACCGTCCTGTCATGGCGGCTTCGTCGTTTCTCCGCTCTGCCATCTTGTGTACCGTTGAGACCGCCCAGCAGATGTACGATGTCATGCGGGATAACCGCAAGGCTTACCTTGAAAACCCCGACCTGGGTTCTTTTTTGCCAAGCAAGGACCCTGATGACCCCGCCAACGACAAGAATTGGAAACTGTTCAAAATGGTTTACAATACCTATTTCGCCTTCTCCGGCCTGAGCGAGGAGGGTCTGGAGGCCCTTGGCCCTCGCGGCACGAAGATACTGCAGGGCTGCGAAGGTTTTTCTCCTTACGCCGATCCCTCTACGGGCTTCGAGCTGAGTTACAAGGCGCGCTTCGGCCTACTGCCCACCTTCGCCGAGTGCAAGTTCTATGATGCCCTCATGCTTGCCGCCTTTGCCGCCAATTATCTGGCCCATTGGGCCTATGATTCCCCAGAGTCTAATGAGGCTTTCAACCAGGCCATCATCGCCATCACTTCCGGCACCGACACGGCCGTCATGGGCGGTTCTGCCTGGAACGCCACCTCGATGGAAATCTATCTCTCGGCCATGGAGCGCGGCTATCTGCTCCACTTCATAGGAGCCTCTGGCGAAATCAGTTTCGATCGCGACACCTACACCGCTGCCACTACCACCACCTACGTACATTGGAGGATTATGGACGACAAGATCCAGCACCGCCAGTACTTTGGAAGCACAGGCGGACGCACCACCGACGCCAATGCCGCCTGGCTCTACCTCTACAATGAGCAGCAGGCCAGCGAAGACTTCAATGAGCAGGCCAGCGGAGGCACCGGCCAGCACTTCGTCTATCCCACGATGACCGACCAGTACGCCGTGCTCGTGCAAGGCTCCGAGGATTCCTCCAACTACCGCCACCAGGCCGACGTTCTCAGCGTGTATCAGGCCCTGCGCCGGGGCGGATTCCCCGACGATCATATCATCCTTATCATCGACCGCAACATGGCCTCGTTCGAAAAGAATCCCCAGCCAGGCACCGTCCGTAACATCGCTGGCGGGCCTGACTTGCTCAACGGTACCGACGGACTGCCGAAAGCCGAAGTCGATTACGACAACCGCGACCTCAGCGCCAGCGACATTGCCGACATCCTGGCAGGCCGCTCGTCGTCGCACCTGCCCGTCGTCCTGCCGCAGGATGCCGGCCACAACGTGCTTTTCTACTGGAGCGGACACGGCCGCAGCAAGGAACGCGGCGACAGCGACGAGTTCACCTGGCGCAACACCTATGCCGGCGAGGGCTTTACGGCCAACCTGTTGCAGCAGACCGCCCAGCAGATGCAATATCGCAAGCTGCTCATCGTCGCCGAACCCTGCTACGGTGAATGCGTAGTCCGCGCCATCGAGGGCTTGCCCGGCGTGCTCGCCATGTCGGGAGCCAGTGCCGACGAACAGTCGTGGGCCGACCACTGGAGCGATGAAGCCCGCATCTGGATGTGCGACCGCTTCACGCTGAACCTCGTGGACTGTCTGACCGACAATCCCGACACCAGTTTCCGCGACCTCTTCCTCTACTGTGCACAGCACACCCTCGGCTCTCACGCCCGCATCGTCAACGCCACCCATTTTGGCAACCTCTATATCACCGGCCCCGCCGAGTTTATTCGATACTATAGTAAATAACGATAAAATAAAATTGTTATGATGAAAAAGATTTTTATCTTAATGGGAGTCGCACTAATGGTGACCGCCTTCAGCAGCTGTTCTGACGAGAACACTTCCGGAGGCAGTCCTACAGCAGGCTCTAACTACAACTACTCCGTGAGCATGAGCAAAAACGACCATTCATGGGTGGTCATCGTCGACAGCATTACGGGCAACGTGTCAGACATTACCTGCAGCGAGTCGTGGCTGAAGGCCATTCAGGACGGTATGGACGGCGGAGAGCATCCTGTGATGCAGCTGTCGGTTTCCGACAACAGTAATCAAGATCGCACGGCCTACGTCACGTTCAAATCGTCCGACAACCAGCAGGTGTGCATCACGGTGGTTCATAAGGGAGACACCGGCGGCAATGATGATGACGATGAACTGCCCCAGGTGTCGCCATTGAACAAGGCGTTCTACGAAAACTGGTACAATGGTGACAACAAAGAAGTCTATATCACCGTGTCGCAAAACAAGCAGACGTGGAACAAGTACAGGCTGCCTTGGTTTGACAATGCGCTGGGTTCCGTGCCGGCATACGTCAGCGAAGAGATGAAAGAGAGCAAGGCCGACTGGCGACTGGTGTATAGCACACTGGGACTTTCGAGCACGCCAGGAGCCAACTTCTTCATACTCCACAACAGCACGCAAGGTAAGTTCAGGTTCTTCTACTTCATTCCCGAGAATGCCGTCAACGACGCATCAACGGCCTGCTTCATTCTGGATATGTCCAACAAAAGCGGGAAATTCTCGATGGCCCTGAACAGCAACGAGTCTATAGAGATGCCTGATAAGTTGCAGAACAGCGGAATAGTGACGCTGCAGAACAACTACAACCCGTCGGGAATGCAGAGCTTACAAATAGTGCCCCTTGGCACGGATAGCCAACGCGCTATCACTTCGGGCTGGGCATGCTTCGACTTGCTCGCAGACCACGGCTACACCAAGGCGGTCAACGAAGCCCTGGAAGACCCGAATACCAGTTTACAGCTGAGGCTCGTGACCACACTGCAGGGCAATATCGATCTGCTGGCCAGCCTGAATACAACGGGCGACATCGATATGTCGGGCGTTTCGCTGGTCAAGAAGGGGAGCTCTCTGGCAGCTGCCGCCACCTTCTTCACCGGTTTCGGCACAAGCCTTTTCCAGATAGGAGGGGGTGTAGCCAACGTAGCTGATGGTGGTGGTAAAAAGGCCGGCGGTATTTTGCAGATAGCCGGAGGTGTCAGCACGCTTGTAGGCACCTGTTTGAACACCGCTGCGGCTTCCAAGGACTCTAAGCAGGGTTTCGAAGGCTCGGCGTCGGTGGAGTTGAAGACCAATGGCAAGATAGAAGGCACTTTGACCTTCAACACCATCAACAACGTACCGGCCATAAAGTTCAGACCTGCCCATTTCAAATACAAGTGGGAGACGCTGCTGTCGGGCAATCCGCAGACGCGAGCCGACGAAAACACGCTACCCATTTACGGTCTGCTGACCCTGACCGACACCCCGGTGGTCTATATGTCGGAAGACCACCTGCTCTACACCCCGGCTCAGTATCCGGCCGAATACGAGCTGGACTACGACGGTCAGCTGGTACACTGCGTCACGGGTGACGACGAGCAGCTGCGTTATATCTCGTTCCTCGACCCGTCGTCGATAGGAGTCTATATCAACAAGGAAATGATGGGCTTCGATTTCGACGAGGTGGACGTGAGCGTGAGCCTCGTTGCCAATGTCGGCCCTTACGACGAATATGTGGCTCCTAACCCTTACTTCGGCTTTTACCAGCTGAAGAACAACCAGATTCAGCTCACGACGCAGGACGATGCCTTCATCACCATGTTCAGTGACGAGGACACGAAGTCGATGAAGCTCGTGGCATGCAGCAACAGCGACATCCCCACCATCACGAAAGACCCCGAACTCGATGCCCAGTACGTCGTGAGCGAACTGACCTGCAACGACAACAGCACCGACACGCAGGAGTCAGGTTTCACATACCGCTATTACGGACTGACTGGCGAGATGTTTAGCGGTACCAAGAAGATAGTGGTAGATCCTATCGTCTACGTGCCAACGAACAAGGACCGCTCGTTCCTCTATAACAAGAGCCACCTGGGGCCCATGTTTGTATCGGTTTTTGCACGCCTGACCAAGGGCAACACAATGCAGATCATCACCAAGCATTTCCTGCCTGAGATACGTACCTACAAGAGCAGCGAGGTCAGCAAACTCAGAAACAGCATCAACCAGTGCAATCCCACCACTGTGCAGACCAACACGTTCAATATGCCGGCTACTTTCCTAGACATAGACTGGCAGAAGAAAAGGGCACTCAAGATGTTAGACCTGTCAAGTAAATAAACTTCATTAAACCCGATTAATTAATATTTTAAAACTTACATACAATGAAAAAATTTTTATTTTTAGTAATGATGCTTACAACCGGTATGTGCTTCACGGCTTGCAGTAGCGATGATGATGACAACAACGACCAACAACAACAAACCGGTGCAGACATTCCTCTCCCAGACTTGGAAGTGTTCACCATGCGTGTGATTACCGTTGACGAACTGGGAAATCTGAGGGGTGTCAATGTGGGTGAGGCTATCGACTTGGTATCACCCACCGTCTTCAGTGTCCTGGTAGAGGACCTGGCAGAGGCCAAGGCTAAGTTCTTGGAACTGGTTGAGGACTTCAAAGATGTCAGCACTTCGGGCAACAATATCACCGTCACCCTGAGGGATGCTGACGGAAATGAACAAGGAAAGGTGTATTTCAAGGAGGGTACTGGCAACGAGGTTGCCACTATGACCTACGAGGGCTTCACCTTGCAGGGTATCAGCATGCTGAAATATGTCAATGTGTGGCCCGCCTCCAACGCCGAGTCACGCTACAAGCTCCTTCAGGTGATGACCGTTCCCAGCGACCGTGAGGGCAACCCGCGCGGCATTTGCATCCGCGAATACAAATCAGGTGAAAACGGCATGATTATCTGTCCGACGAGCTATGAGTCAGGCTATCAAGATTGGCGCAGCAACACTAGTAAGTCAAGCATGCAACAGTTTGGAAAGCAGGTGAAGTCAATAGGCGTGGAAACGGTGAGCGAAAGGCTGAAAAAGGCAGGCATGTACAGCGACCTGACTAAGTATTATTGGAGCAATACCACTAAGTTCTATTTTTTTGACAAGGGTCATTGGAAGGTTCGCCTCAGTGACGGCAGTGATAAATACGTATCTTCGTGGGAAGTGGCCTTGCCGAATAATAACGCCAACAATGCCTACTGCTACTGGTTCGATGCTAATGGCAAATGCTGGTAAATCTGCATGACGACGAATCGCTAACGTTATGAAAAGAAGATTGTTTTCGATGCTCGTCCTGCTGCTCATGGCCGTGACGGGTGCATGGGCAGCAGCGAAGACCATCGACCTCTCAAACGTTACGGAGGCCACGACGGCGAATAACGGTGACGTGCTGACGGGGACTCTGGCTAAAAACGTTCAGATTTCGATTGAACACGGTGCTACGGTAACGCTCAACAACGTGAGCATCAATGCCGATGGTGCATGGACGAGTGGCTACTATGCTGGCATCACCTGCTTGGGTGATGCCACCATCACCCTCACGGGTAACAACTTCGTGAAGGGTTTTGATGAGGGCTTTCCTGGCATCCACGTCGCTGCTGCCAAGACGCTGACCATTCAGGGCAATGGTTCGCTCACAGCCAGTAGCAACGGCTCGCTCACACCCGGTAGCAACGGTGCCGGTGCGGGCATCGGTGGCGGCAGGTCTCTAGCTTGTGGTGGCATCACCATTGAGGGTGGCACCATCATCGCTACGGGGGGGGTCAATTCGGCTGGCATCGGTGGTGGCGATGTCACCTCATGCGGCGATATCTCCATCAATGGCGGTATCATCACTGCCACAGGCGGTGAAAGTGGGGCCGGTATTGGTGCAGGCTACTATGGCTCGTGCGGTAATATCTCCATCACGGGCGGTACCGTCAACGCCACAGGGGGAAGCAATGCAACTGCCATCGGCCGCGGTTACTTAAGCACATGCGGCAGCATCACGCTCGCTCTGGCCGATAACGTAAACAACGGCTCGACCCTGACGTCATTCAACGATATTACAGCCGACGTCACCCTGAAACGTACGCTTCAGACGGGCGGCTGGAACACGTTCTGCGCCCCATTCAGCACTGCCACGCCAAGCGGATGGACGTTGAAGAAGCTGACAGGCTCATCGTTCGACAGTAGCACGGGTCAACTCACGCTCGACTTCGGAGACGCCGTCAGCATAGAGGCCGGCAGGGCCTATTTAGTGAAAGTAACTGCCAACGTTGTGAATCCCACTTTCGAGGGCGTGACCATCGCCAACGTGACGACCACTACGGAGACAACCTATGCCGACTTCGTGCCCGTGATGAACCCGACGCCACTGACCGCTAATGACAAGACAGTGCTCTTCGTCTCTGGTGGCAACAAGCTAACCTATCCATCGAAGACAAGCAACATCAACGGCTTCCGGGCCTACTTCCAGTTGAAGGGCGATGCGGCAGCCAGTGCCAATGCCTTTGCGATGAGCTTCGACAACGGGAGTACGGGCATCACGGAAATTGACGATTCGCAGGCTCACGATGTACGTTTTGATACCGATGGCATCTACACGCTGGATGGCCGCCGCATTGAGGGCCAGCCCACCGCGAAGGGAATATATATTCAGAACGGACGCAAGGTAATCATTAAATAAAAGAAGGGAGGACACTTGATGAAGAAAGAATATATAAAGCCCACGATGACCGTGACGAAGCTGCAATCCCGGAGCCAACTCCTCTTCAGTTCGCTTCAAGCCATCATATTCTTGAGCCTTGCTGATGACATAGAGATAGAGTATGATAAAAATGGCGACGACCCTGTTAATGCATGGTAATCGACTTCCCGTTAACCATGATCCTGAGGACGATTCTCTGACCTGAACAATAGACATTAAAAGACACTCAGGGACTGGCACGTGCGCAGCCGAGGGACGTGAAAAAGGTAAAAAGGTTTAAAAGAACGGATTGAGGTTTGGTCAGTCCGTTTTTTATTTGTACCTTTGCAGTCTATTATGTACATAAGTCAAGATAGATTATGGGAAAGATTATTGCATTAGCAAACCAAAAGGGTGGTGTGGGCAAAACGACCACAACCATCAATCTGGCAGCTTCATTAGCCACTTTGGAGAAGAACGTGCTCGTGATTGACGCCGACCCGCAGGCCAATGCCTCGAGTGGTCTGGGCGTTAACATTCAGGAGGTTGAGTGTTCGCTCTATGAGTGCATTATCAACAAGACTGACGTTCGCGACGCCATCTATACAACGGATATTGAACGGCTGGACGTCATCCCCAGCCACATCGACCTGGTGGGTGCAGAGATTGAGATGCTCGGCATGCCGGACCGCGAGAAGGTGATCAGCAACATGTTGCAGCCTATCGTGAAGGACTACGACTACATCCTGATTGACTGTTCACCGTCGTTAGGCCTCATCACGGTGAATGCGCTGACAGCAGCCAACTCGATCATGATTCCCGTGCAGTGCGAATATTTTGCACTGGAGGGTATCACAAAACTACTGAGCACCATCAAGATTGTGAAGAAGCGTCTGAATCCGAAACTGGAGATCGAAGGATTCCTGCTGACGATGTACGACTCGCGCCTGCGTCTGGCCAACCAGATATACGACGAGGTGAAGCGCCACTTCCAGGAACTGGTGTTCAAGACTGTCATCCAGCGTAACGTGAAGCTGTCGGAGAGTCCGTCGCACGGACTGCCCGTCATTCTGTACGACGCAGAGTCGGCAGGTGCCAAGAACCATCTGGCACTGGCGAAGGAATTGATTAGTAAAAACAATGTGGAATGAGGAATGTGGAATGAGGAATGGTCGGCGTTGCCGATTATCAATGAAGAATTAAGAATTCCACATTCAACATCGCAGCGAAGCGAGAATCATTCAACATTCAACATTCATAATTCATAATTTTTAAGAATGGCTGTAAAGAAGAAATACGACAGAAGCGTGTTGGGACGCGGACTGGACGACATCGATGCCGGACGCGGACTGGACGCACTGATTGATACACATAGCGAGGTGCACACCGAGGGGTCGTCGAATCTGAACGAGGTGGAAATCAGTATGATTGAGCCCAACCCCAACCAACCTCGCCGCGAGTTTGACGAGGAAGCCCTGCAGGAGTTGGCCACCAGTATTCGCGAGTTGGGCATCATCCAGCCCATCACCGTGCGCAAGATGGAGGGTGCCAAGTACCAGATTATTGCCGGTGAGCGCCGCTGGCGTGCCTCGCAGCTGGCCGGACTGACCACCATTCCCGCCTACATCGTAACGGTAGAGGACCAGAACGCGATGGAGATGGCCCTTGTGGAGAACATCCAGCGCGAAGACCTGAACGCCATCGAGATTGCATTGGCCTACCAGCATCTGGCCGAGACCACGGGCATGACGCAGGCGAAAATCTCGGAGCGCGTAGGCAAGAGCCGTGCTGCCGTGACGAACTATATGCGTCTGTTGAAACTGCCCGCACAGGTGCAGATGGCGCTGAAGAACCACGAGATAGAAATGGGACATGCCCGCGCGCTATTGGCCATCGAGAGTCCCTCGCAGCAAATCAAGCTCTTCAAGGAGGTGCAGCAGCAACAGTACTCCGTGCGTAAGGTGGAGGAGCTGATTCAGAGTCTGAAGAGTGGCAACGACGTGAAGACCGCCAAAGGAAAGATTGCCGCCAGCACGAAACTGCCTGAGGAATTCAATATCCTGAAGGAGCGTCTGTCGCAGTTCTTCCAGACCAAGGTGCAGATGACCTACTCGCCAAAAGGCAAAGGAAAGATTACCCTGCAGTTCGACAACGAAGAGCAGCTGGAACGAATCATGAATGCGCTGGATGGGAGAAGTTAAGGTAAAAGTGAATAGTGAAAAGTGATTAATTTGCTACCGCGCTATTTAGTGAAAAGTAAACGTTTCATAGGCAAGTGGATATTGACGGTGGTGCTGATGATGGCAGGCCTGAACGGCTATGCCCAGCAGGAGAAGCTGACCGTCATTGAGACGGGTGACAGCATCGGGCGACTGTTGGCACCCCTCGACTCGCTGGCAATGGCCGATGCGGAAAAACTGGTCAAAGACACGCTGTCGTCCATTGTTGTCAAGAAACAACGCAAAGAACGTGTCAAGCGCGACTGGAACACCTGGAAGCCAGACCCGCAGCGTGCACTATGGCTGGCAATGGTGATACCAGGGGCAGGACAGATATACAACCGCAAATACTGGAAACTGCCCATCATCTACGGTGGTTTCATGGGCTGCATCTATGCGCTGACGTGGAACAACATGATGTATAAGGACTATTCGCAGGCCTATCTCGACATTATGGACGACGACCCCGGAACGGCCAGCTATAACAAATTCCTGCATCTGGGCAAGCAGATTACGCCACAAAACGAAGAGCGATACAAGACGATTTTCAAGAACCGTAAGGACAAGTACCGCCGTTGGCGCGACCTGAGTTTCTTTGTCATGCTGGGCGTCTATGCCATCTCGGTGATCGATGCCTATGTGGACGCAGAGCTGTCGCAGTTTGACATCTCGCGCGACCTGAGCCTGAAGGTGGAGCCCACCGTGCTGCCCAACCATTCGGGCGGCAATTGGCTGGATGCACAATCGCTGGGATTGAGTTGTACGTTGAATTTTTGAGGAGTTAACGAAGTTAGAGAAGTTAAAGAAGTTAACGAAGTAAGAATGAATAAGAAAGTACTATTGATGATACTCGCCATGATGCTGTCGGCCACGGGAGCAATGGCACAGATAGAGGTTGACGATGAGGATGTCGGCGACGACGAGGACGAACTTGTGGTAACCGACCAGACAGGCAATGAGGAAATCATCGAGTTTCCGGAGGCCATGACCTACGACCTGGACTCGCTGTTGAATCTCTATATGTCCAAGACCTATTTAGACAATAACGACTGCAACATGCGCGACGAGAACCCCACCTACACCAAGGAGGAGTATATCGAGCGACTGAGCCGCATTCCCACCGTCATGGAGATGGCCTACAACGATGTGGTGCAGAAATTCATCGACCGCTATAGCGGACGCCTGCGCCGCAGCATCAGCTATATGCTGGGAGCATCGAACTTCTATATGCCCATCTTCGAAGAGGCTCTGGAGATGTACCAGTTGCCCCTGGAACTGAAATACCTGCCCATCATCGAGTCGGCACTGAACCCCACAGCCGTCAGTCGTGTGGGAGCATCAGGACTGTGGCAGTTTATGATTGGCACGGGCAAGCAATACGGTCTGCAGGTGAACTCGCTGGTCGACGAGCGTCGCGACCCCGTGAAATCATCGTATGCGGCAGCACGCTATCTGAAGGACCTCTACAAGATATTCGGTGACTGGAACCTCGTGATTGCTGCCTACAACTGCGGTCCGGAGAATATCAACAAGGCCATTCGTCGCGCCAACCCCACAACCCCCACCAAACCTCCCCGTGGGGAGGCTTCTTCCCCCTCGGGGGACAGAGGGGGGGTGGAGACCGTCATCAAGGACTACTGGCACATCTATCCCTACCTGCCTCGCGAGACTCGTGGCTACGTACCGGCATTCATCGCTGCCAACTATATCATGACCTATTATTCGCAGCACAATATCTGCCCCATGTCGACCCGTCTGCCAGCCAAGACAGACACCGTCATGGTGAAACGCAACCTGCATTTGGAGCAGGTGGCCGAGGTTATTGGCATCAATATCGACCTGCTGCGCTCGCTGAACCCCATGTATCGCCGCGACGTGATACCAGGAGCTACTGAGCCCTATGCACTGCGATTGCCACAGACCGAGGTGGGCAAGTTCATCGACATGGAGGACTCCGTCTACAACTACAAGAGCGACGAGCTGTTCAATAAGCGTACCGAGGTAGAGGTCAAGGACGACGTGCCTACCTATTACCATAAGAGCAAGCGTTACGCACGCGGCAAGAAGGGCCGCGTCAGCAAGCGTACAGTAAGGGTTAAGGGCAAACGCACCAAGGCAACAACCCGTAAGAAGGCCGCCACAACCAAGAAGCGCACTACAACGAGCAAGAAGCGTAAGTCAACGAGTAAAAAGAAAAGGAGATAAGCTATGGACGAGGACATGATGATTCAGGAAGCGGCTGACGAGAAACTGGTGAATGACGCGTTCCAGCGACTGCTGGACAGCTATTCGGCCTCTCGCCACAGACAGAAGGTGGATATCATCACCAAGGCATTCAACTTCGCCAAGCAGGCACACAAAGGTGTCAGGCGACTGAGTGGCGAGCCCTACATCATGCACCCCATCGCCGTAGCCCAGATAGCCTGCGAAGAGGTCGGACTGGGTTCGACCAGTATCTGTGCCGCCTTGTTGCACGACGTGGTAGAGGATACCGACTACACCACTGAAGACCTCGCTAATATCTTCGGGCCTAAGATTGCCCAGATTGTTGACGGACTGACCAAAATCTCTGGCGGCATCTTTGGCGAGCAGGCCTCAGCACAGGCCGAGAATTTCAAGAAGCTGCTGTTGACGATGAGCGAGGACATCCGCGTCATCCTCATCAAGATTTGCGACCGCCTGCACAACATGCGCACGCTGGAGTCGCAGCCTGCCAACAAGCAATACAAGATTGCCGGAGAGACGCTCTATATCTACGCTCCGTTGGCCAACCGTCTGGGACTCAATAAGGTTAAGTCGGAACTGGAGAACCTCTCGTTCCAATACGAGCATCCGGAAGAGTATGCCAATATCAAGGACAAGCTGAAGAATACTGAATTCTCGCGCCACGAGCTGTTCGACCAGTTTACTGCGCCCATCGAGGAGTCACTCAAGGAGATGGGCATCAAATACAAGATAAAGGAACGCGTCAAGACGCCCTACTCCATCTGGACGAAGATGCAGAACAAGCACGTGACGTTCGAGGAAATCTACGACATCCTGGCCGTACGCATCATCTTTACCCCCGACAAACGCGAGGAGGAAATCAATGAGTGCTTTAAAATCTATGTCGCCATCTCGAAAATCTACAAGAGTCATCCCGACCGTCTGCGCGACTGGCTGTCACACCCCAAAGCCAACGGCTATCAGGCGCTGCACGTCACGCTGATGTCGAAGCAGGGACGATGGATAGAGGTGCAGATCCGCTCCGACCGTATGGACGAAATCGCAGAACAGGGTTTTGCCGCCCACTGGAAATACAAGGATGGCGAGCAGGCCGAATTCTCGGAGGACGAGAACGAGCTGAACGACTGGCTGCGCACCATCAAGGAGATTCTGGACGACCCCCAGCCCGATGCCATGGACTTCCTGGATGCCATCAAACTGAACCTCTTTGCTTCGGAAATCTTCGTATTTACCCCTAAAGGAGAAATCAGGACCATGCCGACAGGCAGTACGGCTCTCGACTTTGCCTTCTCCATCCATACTTTCCTCGGCTCACATTGTATCGGAGCCAAGGTAAACCACAAACTGGTACCGCTGAGCCATAAGCTGGAGAGCGGCGACCAGGTGGAAATCCTGACCTCGAAGTCGCAGCACGTGCAACCAGCATGGATTAATTTCGTGTCGACAGCCAAGGCCAAGGGTAAGATACAGGCCGTACTGCGCCGTAACAGCCGTGAAACACAGAAGAAAGGTGACGACATCCTGAAGGAATTCCTGCAGAAGAACCAGATAGAGCATACGATGGAAGTCGTCGACCAACTGGCCAGTTTCCACGAAGTGAGCAATCGCGAAAAGTTCTTCCAGGCATTGGGCGAGAAGACCATCCTGTTGGGCGAAAAAGACCTTGACGAGCTGCAAGGCAAGGTGGGCAAGGCCGGCTGGCGCAAGCTGGTGCCCTTCCTGGGACGTACCAAGTCCAAGAAACAGGGAGGAGCTGAACAACAGGAACTGTTCGTCGTACCTGAGAAGTTCAATCGCAAGAAGCCCATCTACATCAGCGAGGAGACCATCGGACAATACAAGTTCAAGCACTGCTGTCATCCTATTCCTGGTGACGACATCCTTGGATACATCGACAACAAGCACCAGATAGAGATTCATAAGCGTGCCTGTCCTGTGGCAGACAAGCTGAAGAGCGGCTTCGGCAATCATATCCTCGACGCCAAATGGGACATGCACAGAAAGATATTCTTCGATGCCACCGTCCGTATTCAGGGTATCGACCGCATGGGTATCCTGGTGGATGTCTCACGTGTCATCACCTCGCAGATGAACGTCAACATCCATAAGCTCACCATCAGTGCAGAGGACGGCGTGTTCGACGGTAGCATTGAACTGCGCGTCCACGACCGCAGCGACGTCAAGACCATTATGGACGAGCTGAAGAAGATAGAGGGTATTCAGGAGATCACACAGATTATGTAATTTTTCGGAATTACGGAATAACGGTATAACGACATCAACAAAAACAAACGAAATGAAACGACTACTGACAATCATTGTGGCCATGAGTGCCCTGCTGACGGCACAGGCCCAAAAGAATTACGACAATCCTGACACCCTTGTGGTAAGCCGCGACGGCACGGGAGAGTTCCGCAACATCGGTGAGGCCATAGAGGTGTGCCGCGCCTTCATGGAATACCATAAGGTCATCTACGTCAAGAAAGGCACCTACAAAGAAAAGCTCGTCATTCCCCAATGGCTCACCAATATCGAGATTTGCGGAGAGGATCGCGACCAGACCGTCATTACCTGGGACGACCACGCGAACATCAAGGCCGACATCACTCCACTGACCGCTGAAGGTCCTGTCCAGAAAATTGGCACCTTCCGCACCTTTACCCTGAAGATTCAGGGCAGCAAGATTACGCTGAAGAACATCACCATCGAGAACAACTCCGCCCGACTGGGACAGGCCGTGGCACTGCATACCGAGGGTGACAGACTGACGTTCATCAACTGCCGTTTCCTGGGACATCAAGACACCATCTATACAGGTAATGCCCAGACGCGCCTGCTATTCCAGAACTGCTATATCGAAGGAACCACCGACTTCATCTTCGGTCCTTCGACGGCGTGGTTCGAGGGCTGTCAGATATTCTGCAAGGCCGACTCATACATCACGGCAGCATCGACGCCCAAGGAATCGCCCTACGGATACATCTTCAACAATTGCACCATCACCTGCGACCAGAACGTCAGCAAGGTCTATCTCGGACGTCCTTGGCGCGACTACGGATATACGCTGTTCATGAACTGCGACCTGCCCCGTCAGATTCGTCCTGAAGGCTGGCACCAGTGGCGTCCTGAGGCTGTGAAGACGGCCCGCTACATGGAGTACAACAACCGCGGTGAGGGTGCTGCCACCGACCAGCGTGTGGCGTGGAGCCGACAGCTCACCAAGAAGGAAGCCCAGCAGATTACGATGGAGCGCGTATTCAGCATCAACGACAATTGGAATCCTGATTTATAATTATAACTTATGAAAAAACTATTCTTGACCGCCATGCTGTTGGTGGTTACCATGTTTGGCGCTGCACAGGAAAATCCCCTGTGGCTGCGTTTCCCTGCCATATCGCCAGACGGAAAAACGATTGCTTTTTCCTATAAAGGAGACCTGTTTACGATTCCCGTCACTGGCGGGCAGGCTCGTCAGTTGACCACCAATGCAGCCTATGATGCCTATCCCGTATGGAGTCCCGACGGACAGCACATCGCTTTCGCCTCCAGCCGCGAAGGTAGTCTCGACGTATGGCTCATCGCACGTCAAGGAGGTAATCCGAAACGACTGACCACCCATAGCAACAACGAACGCCCTATCGCCTTCCTCGATAACGACCACGTGTTGTACAGCACGTCGCTGATGGCCACGGCACAAACCAGTCTGTTGCCTGAAAGCACGTTTCCACAGGTCTATGAGGTTAGCACGAAGGGCGGACGGCCCCGTCTGTTCTCTATCATTACGATGGAGGACATCAGCATCCGCGCCAATGGCGATATGCTCTACCACGACTGCAAGGGCTATGAAGACCCCTTCCGCAAGCACCACCAGAGTGCCATCACTCGCGACATCTGGCTGAAGAGCGGCGAGCAGTTCACACGTCTGACATCGTTCCGTGGTGAAGACCGTTCACCCGTCTGGGCACCCGACGGGCAGTCGTTCTACTATCTGACCGAGCGCGACGGCACCTTCAACGTATGGAAGCGCCAGCTGGACGGAAGCAACGAGCAGCAGGTGACGCGCCACGAGAAGAACCCCGTGCGCTTCTTGACAGCATCCACCGATGGTACTCTCTGCTATGCTTACGACGGAGAAATCTATACCAACCGCAACGGACAGGAGCAGAAAGTGAAGATCAATATCGTTGCCGACAGCAATGACCAGGATCTCGTACGCAGCATCAACACATCTGGTGCCACCGAAATCAGTCTCTCGCCCGAAGGCAAAGAGGTGGCTTTCATCATGCATGGCGACGTCTATGTGACCAGCGTCGAGTATAAGACCACCCGCCAGATTACCAATACGCCCCAGCAGGAGCGCAATGTCAGCTTCTCGCCCGACGGACGCAGTCTGGTGTACGCCGCTGAACGTGACGGTGTATGGCAGATCTATCGCGCCACCATCAAGAACAAGGGCGAAAAGTTGTTTACTTACGCCAGTGACGTTGAGGAGGAGCGCCTGACGACAACCAACCTGACCTCACAGCAACCGCAGTTCAGCCCCGACGGCAAGGAGATTGCCTTCTTCGAGGATCGTGGCGACCTGCGTGTGATGAACCTCGACACCAAGGCCGTTCGCACCGTGCTTGATGGCAAATACCAATACAGCTATAGCGACGGCGACCTGTGGTTTGAGTGGAGTCCTGACAGCCGTTGGCTCATCGCCAGCTATATCGGCAATGGCGGCTGGCACAGTCCTGACGTGGCACTGGTCAATGCCTCGGGCAATGGCGAGGTACACAACCTAACCAACAGCGGCTATAGTGACACCAATGCCAAATGGGCACTCGACGGCAAGGCTATCATCTATTCCAGCGACCGTGCGGGCTATCGCAGTCACGGCAGTTGGGGCGCTGAAGAGGACGTCTACATCATGTTCTTCGACCTCGACGCCTACGAGCGTTTCCGCATGAGCAAGGAGGAGAAAGCACTTTATGACGAAGCGCAAAAGGACACCAAGAAAGCTGAGAAGGATGGCGGCAAGGACACCAAGGCCAATGCGAAGGGAAAGAAAGCAAAGGACAAGTCTGCCGACAAGCCCCAGAAGCCAGCTCTGCAGTTCGACCTCGACAATGCCCGCGACCGCATCATCCGCCTCACGGCTAACTCCACGCATTTGGGTGACGCCATCCTATCGCCTGGCGGTGACACGTTATACTATCAGGTGACTTTCGAGGACGGCTATGACCTCTGGCGCCACACCATGCGAGAAGAAAAGACAGAACTCGTCATGAAGGGTGTAGGACGTGGTAATATGGAAGCCGACAAAGGTTTCAAGAACCTGTTCCTCGTGTCGCGAGGCATCAAGAAACTCGACCTTGCCAAGAGCAAGTCTGAGGCCGTCAGTTTCGAGGCTCCCTTTACATGGAAGCCCTACGAGGAACGTCAGTATCTGTTCGATCATGTATGGCGTCAGGTGGCCGACAAGTTCTACGACCCGCAGATTCATGGTGTCGACTGGGAAGGCTATCGCAAGATTTACGAGCGTTTCCTGCCTCACATCAACAACAACTACGATTTCAAGGATATGCTCAGCGAGATGCTGGGTGAGCTGAACGGCTCGCACACGGGAGCACGCTTCTATCCAGACGGTGCAACGCTGAAGACCGCCAGCCTCGGCCTGTTCTTCGACCCGGCCTATGACGGTGATGGGCTCAAAGTGCAGGAAGTCATCAAGCGCGGTCCCTTTGCCGTCAAGAAAACGGGTGTCACCCCTGGCTGCATCATCGAACAGATTGACGGCAACGCCATCAAGGCTGGCGAGGACTATAACTGGATGCTCGACGGCAAGGCCGGCAAGCCCGTACGCGTCACCGTGCGCAAACCTGAGGGCGGCAAGACCTTCGAAGTGACGGTCAAGCCCGTCAGCCAATCGGCGCTCAGCGACCTCATCTACAAGCGCTGGGTAGACCGCAACCGCCAACTGGTTGACAGTCTCTCTGGCGGTCAGGTGGCCTACGTGCATATCAAGTCAATGAACAGCGAGGGTTTCCGCCAGGTCTATAGCGACCTGCTCAGCGACAAGAACCGCAACCGTCGCGGCGTTATCGTCGACGAGCGCTACAATGGTGGCGGCTGGCTCCATGATGATCTCTGCACGCTGCTCAGCGGACGCCTCTACCACAACTTCGTACCTCGCGACCGCTATGTGGGTCGTGACCCGCTGAATAAATGGGTCACGAAGTCGTGCGTACTCATGAACGAAGACTGCTACTCGAACGGCTCGGGCTTCCCTTGGGTCTATCGCGAGTTGGGCATCGGTAAACTCATCGGCACCCCCGTCGCAGGAACAGCCACCAGCGTATGGTGGGAGACGCTGATGGACCGCTCGCTGGTCTTCGGCATTCCACAGGTGGGCAAGAAGGACATGAAGGGACAGTATATGGAGAATCAGGAACTGCTGCCCGACATCGAGGTCTACAATACGCCTGAGGACTATATCAACGGACGCGACCCGCAGCTGGAAGCCGCCATCCGAGAAATGATGAAATAGCGAGAGATAAAAACTATGACAGAGAATCCATATATCAAGCAGTTTCCCGACCTCATGGCGGGCAAGACCGTGCTCTATGTTCACGGCTTTGCGTCGAGTGGACAGTCGGGCACCGTGACGCGGTTGCGCACAGTCATGCCACAAGCACGAGTCATTGCCCCCGACCTGCCTGTCAATCCCCATGAGGCCATCGCCTTGCTTCATACAATCTGCAAACAGGAGAAGCCCGACCTGATTATCGGCACGTCTATGGGAGGCATGTATACAGAACAGCTGCGTGGCTTCGACCGTATCTGTGTCAATCCAGCCTTAGAGATTGCAGAAACGATGAGGGCTCACGGTATGACGGGAACTCAGCAGTTTCAGAATCCCCGCCAGGATGGCGTGCAGGAATTTTACGTAGACAAAGCACTCGTCAAGGAATACCGTGAAGTATCGGAACAGCGTTTTCAGGGTATTACCCCAGAGGATGAGCAGCGTGTCTACGGACTCTTTGGCGATAAAGACGACTTGGTGGACACCCTTGGTATGTTTAGTGAACACTACTCGCAATATACCAAATTCCATGGTGAACACCGGATGGACGACAAGAGCTATATGCACTCCGTTGTTCCCGTCATCCGTTGGATCGATGACCAGCAAGAGCATCGCCAGCGCCCTATTATATATATAGGTATAGAGACCATGATGGACGAATACCGCAAGCCCGTATCCTCCGTACAGAAAGCCGTACGCCAACTGATAGAACACTATGAGGTATTCTTCGTGGCACCGGCTGTAGAGTATGCCAAGACAGAGTCTTGGCTTGCAGAACATATCAATGTTCCTGCTTGGAGACATACTATTTTCACTTACCGCCGCGACTTGCTCTATGGCGACTACCTCATTGCGAAGCCAAAGTTCAAAGATAATTCTCTATCCACTCTGTTGGAATACGGTTCTGACACCTTCAAGACGTGGGAAGACGTGATAGAATATTTCTCACGGCTTGGCGGACAATAGGGCAAAAACAGAAATAGGGGATTCCCTAATCACTTTTGGGGATTATCCCTTTAGGCTTTGTTGGAAAATGATTATCTTTGCACCGTGAACGTTAAAAAAGTGATGCGTATGAAGAAGTATATGATGTTTTTAGCCGTCTCAGTCGTAATGCTGAGCAGTTGTGGTACATATACCGGACAGGGTGCCTACGCTGGTGCCACCATGGGTTCATTACTTGGTTCTGCCATCGGAGGCATCTCGGGTGGCTGGCACGGCAGCAATGTCGGCCAAATCGTAGGCATGGCAGGTGGTGCTGCCGTGGGAGCAGCCATCGGATCGGCTGCCGACAAGAAAGAAGCAGAGCGTTACGAGGCATACCAGCGCCAGCGCGAACAGCGCCGTTCCAAAAAGAGCTACGGTGACGACATCTATGGCGACGATAACGGTTATGCCAATAGAAACGCCAACACCGGTTATAACAATAGGAATGTCGATAATGATTCTGGCTTTGATCCGTCCAACAGCGGTGACGACCGTATCGACTTCAACGGTGCCGGACCCAGCCAAAGCAGTATCGCGACGCAAAATGGCACGACTACTTCGACTTCTTCGTCGTCTTCGAAGAAGCTGCCCTTTTCTTATCAGCCTCTTCAGCAATAAGTTGCCACAAAGGCTTCATACCCGTATCTCCTTCGTTGGTTTCCATCTCCAACTCAGGAAGTTCTATTTCGTCGTCAGGCATGAAGGGAACAATGATGTTGCTGGCCTTCTGAACGACAACCATCGCAACACCCTTGGAAATAATATCTAACTCTTTGGCAGCACGCCACGACAGGTCAATGATACGTCCGCGGACATAAGGCCCGCGGTCGGTAACGCGTACCAGTACACTACGCCCGTTGGCAGGGTTATACACCTTTAGCAATGTGCCAAAGGGATAATAGCGGTGAGCACACGTCAGACTGTCGCGATGCAGGCGCTCGCCACTAGCCGTCATTCGCCCATGAAACTTCTGGGCATAAAACGAGGCTTTACCCTGCTGCACTTCTTGGGCGAAGAGAGTGATAAGTGATAAGTGATAAGTGATAAGTAGCGGCAGTATTCGCAACCACCACAGCTTCATCCAGTTTTCTTTCACCCTATACTTATCACTCATCACTTATCGTTTATCACTTCTTATACGATTCCAAATGGCATGGTGCAGAGACCTTGGCTTCGCCGAGCTCTACACAATGCCTTGCGCGAGCATGGCCTTGGCGACCTTCATGAAGCCGGCAACGTTGGCACCCTTCACGTAGTTCACGTAATTGCCTTCCTTGCCATACTTCACGCACTGCTCGTGGATGCCTGACATAATCTGGTGCAGACGCTGGTCGACCTCCTCAGCCGTCCACGACATACGCATCGAGTTCTGCGTCATCTCCAAGCCAGAGGTAGCCACACCACCAGCATTCACAGCCTTACCAGGGGCAAACAGCTGTCCTGCGGCAATGAACTTGTTCACAGCCTCAGCCGTGCAACCCATGTTCGACACCTCGGCAACGCACAGTGGCTTCTGAGCCAGAATCTTGTCGGCATCCTCGCCGTTCAGCTCGTTCTGTGTGGCACAGGGCAGGTAGATGTCGGCCTTCTGCTCCCAAGGCTTCTTGCCAGCAAAGAATGTCGAGCCTTCAAACTCCTCTTCATAGGGCTGGCAGACGTCGTTACCACTGGCACGCAACTCCAGCAGATATTCAATCTTCTCGTCGTCGAGACCTGCAGGATCGTAAATATAACCGTCAGGCCCAGAGATGGTAATCACCTTTGCACCCAACTCAGTAGCCTTCTTAGCAGCACCCCAGGCCACATTGCCGAAACCAGACAAAGCGACCGTCTTGCCCTTGATATCAAGGCCGTGGGTCTCCATCATCTGGTGTACGAAATAGAGGGCACCATAGCCAGTAGCTTCCGGACGCAGAATGCTGCCGCCCCACTCCATGCCCTTACCAGTCAGCGTGGCACCATGGAACTGGCTCGTCAGTTTCTTGTACATACCAAACAGATATCCGATCTCGCGACCACCTACGCCGATATCTCCGGCAGGCACATCCATATCAGGACCGATGACCTTATACAGTTCGGTCATAAAGGCCTGGCAGAAGCGCATCACCTCGTTGTCGCTCTTACCGCGGATGCTGAAATCGCTACCGCCCTTGCCACCGCCCATAGGCAGCGTGGTCAGTGCATTCTTGAATGTCTGCTCGAAACCCAGGAACTTCAGAATACTCAGGTTCACCGACGGGTGGAAACGCAGACCGCCCTTATACGGGCCAATAGCACTGTTAAACTGCACGCGATAGCCAATGTTCACCTGCACCTCGCCCTTATCGTCTACCCAGGGCACACGGAACGTCGTGATGCGCTCCGGCTCTACGATGCGCTCAACTATCTTGGCTTTCTCAAATTCTGGATGCTGGTTGTAAACGTCTTTAATCGACTCCAACACTTCGCGTACTGCCTGTAAGAACTCTACTTCGCCTGGATGTTTCTGCTCCAAGCCTTGCATGATTTTCTCTACGTTCATAGTATAAGTTTTTAAGTTTTTATTGAATTAAAGTTAGTGATTTCTATCACATTGTTAGTTTCACAAGGCAAAAATAGGGAATTTCCTGCAAACTGCAAAGGAAATTCCCAATTATTTTTTCCAAAAGGTTACATTTTGTTAATTATTATCCCATCAAGCGTCACTATGGTCTTGTAGCTATCACTATATTTCCAGATTTCAATCCACCGGCACCTACAGTCAGCGTCATATCGGATGCTGTACTACCGCTTTGCAATATAATCTGCGCCAAGCCATTGAAGGCAGGAATGCTGAACTGCTTGCAGTCTTTATCCTTCGGATGATCTGCGCCAAGATAAGACGGATCTCCATTGCCAACACCAAGTATGCGACCATCGCCAGCCAAAGTGATATCCAGCATCTGGCAGGCATCGGGTACAAGCCTTCCTTTACTGTCCTGAATCTCTACGGTAATGACAGCCACGTCGCGACCATCGGCAGTAATCTGCTGGCGGTCAGACTTCAACACAACCACAGCAGCTGGTTTGGTAGTCTCGATGACCTGCGTCATGATGCGCTTACCATTCTTATAGCCTGTAGCAACCACTTTCCCTGGCTTATAGACGGCCTTCCACTTCAGATGTCCGTTCTTAGGCATGGTCTGACGGCTCAGTTTCTTGCCGTTTACGGTCAGTTCCACCTCGTCGCAGTTGCTGTATGCCCACAGGTCCACCTCCTCGCCTTCATGGCCTTGCAGGTTCCAGTGCGGGAAGATGTGCAACGTGGGTTCATCGGTCCACCATGATTTCAGATACCATGCCTCATCCTTCCAGAAACCGCAGTAGTCCAGTATACCGAATTCCGAGTCGGTAGCAGGATACTTCAGCGGGTTCGGCTCGCCGCGATAGTCGAAGCCAGTCCAGTAGAACAGTCCGCAACCCCAGGGACGCTCGGCATAGAACTTCCAGCCGCGCTCAATACGGTTCTCCGTGCCGTCCTTGTCAGCCACCAGATTCAACGATGACATATGTCCCGGCTGTGACTCGTCCTTGAAATACACGCCACGCGTGCCACAGCCCGTTGTCTCTTCCGTTCCGACTATCTTCCATGTGGGATTAGCCTGCTTGCGATTGTCCACATCGTTCTGCAGGATATAGTTAAAGCCAACCACATCGAGGCCTTTAATCATCTCCGTACCCCCTGCGTTGGCAATGGTAGAATGACGAGTCGGATCCAGCAATTTCGTGTATTCACGCATGGCAGCAGCAATACGTGTACCCTGAACGGTGTTCTCTATGCCCCACTCCTCATTACCGTCGCTCCACAGAATGACAGACGGGTGATTGCGGTCGCGCTTAATCATATTTTCCAGCAGTCGCAGATGCTCCGTGTTGATACCTGTCAGACGGTTCTCGTCGATGACCAGCATACCCTCACGGTCGCAGATGTCGAGCTGGGCGGGAGTCATCGGATTGTGTGATGCACGATAGGCGTTACATCCAAACTCCTTCAACTGCTTGATGCGCCAAGCCATCAGCGCTTCGGGAATGGCAGCACCCACGCCGGCATGGTCCTGATGCATGTTCACGCCTTTCAACTTCAGCTGCTGGCCGTTCAGAAGGAATCCTTTTTCAGCATCGAATGCCACATCACGAATACCTATCACAGTTTCATAGACATCGGTCGTCTTGCCGTCCACCTTCACGGTCGTCACCACCTTATACAAATAGGGGTCGTCCGTGCTCCACAGATGTGGCTGGCTGATTGGCATCAGCTTGTGTGTCGTGCCGGTTTCCTTAGCTTTCAGTTGGTGTGCCTCACGGCTTGCCACGCGGAACACCTCATGGCCCTCAGCATCCAGCAAGCGCTGCTCGACGGTGTACCCCCGTGGCTCCAGCGAGCTATTGTTCACCTCCGTCTCGACATGGATAACGGCTTTGTCATATGGTGCTTTCAAGTCGGCATAGACAAAGGTACCGAAGGGTGCCACACCGACAGCAGCGCGCTTCTCCAGCCAGGCGTCTCGGTAGATGCCCGCGCCCTCGTAGAACCAGCCTTCCTCCAGTGTGGCATCGGCCCGCACGCAAATCAGGTTGTCGCCGCCATAGTTGACGTATTCCGTCACGTCGTACACCTGTGTGGCATAGCCGCTGGGCTCGGTGCCCATATAGAAACCGTTGAACCATACGCGGGCATTGCGGAAGATGCCGTCGAAGCGCAGGCTGATGTGCTTGCCTAAATCTGTCGCAGGAATGTTGATGACCTTACGATACCAGCCCACACTGGTCTCCGGATACTTGTAACCCACCGTCTTATAACCATGAGAATGACTGGCCTCCTTGGCGTAAGGCAGCGTTGTTACCCAATCGTGGGGAATGCAGACCTCCTGCCAACTGGAATCGTCGAACTTCTGTGCATAAGGCCCGGCATTATGTATAGAATTTGCCTTTGTCAGATAGTTAAAGTACTCTGTACCGCAGCCGAAGTCTTTGACAGGATCAGAAGCATTTCCAAAAGCGAATTTCCACCCCTCGTTGAGTCGGATGGTCTCGCGCTCACACTGCTGTGCCTTGACAATTAGCGAAACTGCCAGCACACATAAGCATAAAATAAATCTGTTTGTTCTCATTGTCTTTAGTAATATTATTCGTTCGTTATTTCGTTCTCAACAGCCCTATAGCTTAGCTTTTGTGCTGCAAAGATAGTAAAAAAAATCGGACTGACCATCTATCAGTCCGATTTTTCTCGTTTTCATAGCTTTTGACTTATTTTCTTGGGGGCTTTACAAAATGTGGAGCGTTCCCATGAGGTAAACGAGACCAAAGCCAAGAACCATCGAGATGACACCCATGATGATACCCATCTTGGCCATTTCGTTCTGCTTCACATAGCCTGTTGCGAAGGCCAGGGCATTCGGCGGGGTAGAGATGGGTAGAATCATAGCCGACGATGCAGCGATGGCCACACCAATCAGGACGGTACCCGTGCCACCGATAGGAGCGAGTTTGTCACCCATGGCTCCACAGACAATGGCCAGAATCGGCATGAGCAGAGCTGCTGTAGCTGAGTTAGAAATGAAGTTCGACAACAGGTAGCAGATAGCACCGCCAAGCAACAGAATGAGCAGGGGCGAGAATTCGCCGAAGGGGATGCTCTCGACGGCATTGGCTGCCAAGCCAGAAGCGTTCAAGCCAAAGCCGAGAGCGAAGCCACCAGCCACCATCCAGATGACACTCCAGTTAATCTGCTCCAAGTCGCGCTTGTTGATAACACCCGTCAGGGCAAAGACGCAGAATGGGATAAGGGCCACTGTGTTGGCATTGATACCCGTGAAACGGTCGGACAGCCAGAGCAGGATGGTGACAATGAACGTCACAACGACCACCCATGAGTGGAAACCTTTCTCCATACCGCCGTCAATCTTCAGTTCTACCGTCTTCTGAGTGAAGGGGAAGAACTTCAGCAGCAAGCGCCAGCTGATGAACAGCAGCACGACGACAAGCGGGAACATGAACATCATCCACTGACCAAATCCGAGACCCATATTCAGGCCTTCGGGGTCGTTCAGGTATTTCAGGGCGATGTTGTTCGGAGGCGTACCGATAGGCGTACCCATACCACCGAGGTTGGCAGCTACGGGAATAGACATGGCCAGGGCGATACGTCCCTTACCCTCGGGGGGCAACTGACGGAATACGGGAGTCAAGAACGTGAGCATCATAGCGGCAGTAGCCGTGTTCGACACGAACATCGAAAACAAACCTGTAACCAACAGGAATCCCAGGAGTACCATCTCACTGCGAGTGCCGAAAGGCTTCAGCAGCACCTTGGCCAACTGCGCGTCCAGTCCCGTCTTCGTAGCGGCAATGGCCAGCACGAAACCACCGATGAACAGCATGATGACAGGATCGGCAAACGAAGCCATCACGCCTTTATACGACAATAGTTTTCCTACCTCCTCTTCGTTCACCATCGGCGCTATACCGCTGTCTGAACAGAATAGCAGCATCAACACGATAATGGCTACCGACGTAGCCCACGACGAGACAATCTCGAGAATCCACATCAGTGTGGCAAACGCAAAAATGGCGATAACACGCTGTTGGATGACAGTTAGGTTATCAATGCCGAACCACTCGGAGGGCATGTTCCAAAGTCCTAACGTCACGAGGATGACTAACGCAATTTTGATGGCACGCTTGGTGTCGGGGTTGTACTTCCGCTGGTGACGCATTTTATGATACGTGTCGACCAGATGGAAACCTTCGTAAATATGAAACATTACTTACTGATAGATTTAATATGTGATAGATTTAATTTTTCGGGTGCAAAGGTAGCAAATATCTTTGAACTATGAACTTTGAACTTTGAACTTTTCCCCCTGCGGATGCATATTTCTGCACATTTTACTCATCGCCTTACACGTCTCCGCCCGCTTTGCAAACTCCACGTTGCAAAACAGCATCTTCTTTCGGGAGGGGTAGGCGACTATTCAGGAATGGATATGGACTTGCGATACCCCATGCCTGTGACGTGACAGACGAGACGGCCTTCCTGGTTCGTCACACGCACTTCAACGGAAGGAATTTTGTGATGGTTGCACACGCTGACGGCTTCTGCCCGAAGCAAATCGCCCTCTTTGGCACTCGACACAAACATGATGCTGTTGCTGATGCCGAAGGTAAGCTGTCCCTGATAGTTCATCAGGGCTGCTATGGCCAGGTCCGCCAATGTAAACAAGGCGCCTCCCTGACAAACCTGTCCGCCATTCAGATGCTCTGCCGTCACCAGCATCTCAGCCACAGCATGTTCTGCATCCACCTCAGTAATCCTACACCCTGCATTCGCTGCAAAGCGATCCGTACGATTCAGTAATTCCTGTATATTCATAGTTGCAATGATTCCCTCTATCAGATTTCGCATGCAAAGTTACACATTTTATTTCAATTGCTTCCCATAAATGGTATTTTTTCAAATCTAATTATTTATAAAAATATAAAAAGGAGCCAACCGTTTGTGGATGGCTCCCTGTTGATTAGTGAGTGGTTGACGTTTAGCGGATCACAACCTTTCTACCACTGTTGATATAGATGCCGCGCTGTGTAGGCTTGACGGCCAGGCGACGACCATCGAGGGTGTACCAGTTGTTGTCGGCAGGACGCTCAATGGGTGTATCCAGTATGGTGGGGGTGTCGGGCTTGTAGCCTGAATCCTTCACCAGACGGACAGCGGTCATGACGCGACGGCTCAGGGTTGCATCGAGTGTGGCGCCTGATTGGCCTATGGTCAACACAATGGCACTCATGCCTGAGGCATCGTCGGCCGGTGTACTGGTCCAATAGGTGGCAGCATCGTTGACGGTTGTGGTGGACACATAATCTACATAAGTTGATGTCATCTGTCCGGCAGCAGGCAGGAATACAGCGCCGGTCTGCTCGATGGCAGCCCACTGCTCGGCAGTCATCTCGTCGCTGATGAGGACTCCGTCGGGGGCTGTCCACTCGTCAGGCAGCAGCACGAGACCCTTCACGCCATTAACGGTGGCGAGCGACTTGAGCTGTGCGGCATCCTTACGCTCATTGAGCAGGTAGTTCCATTCATCCTTGCTCAGCGTGGTCCAGCCTGTTCCGAGGTCGCGTACGAGCGTGGGACACTCGCCCCAGTCGGCAAACTCACCATTGAAGTAAGACTGAGCTTCATCATCATCGTAATAGTACATATTGTCGATGCCGTAGTAGTTCTTGGCGGTGCTCCAGCAGAGCAGGTCGATGAGCCATGCGGGATAGCTGCGCTCGCCCTGTACATTGATATTATCCTGACCCAGCACCTCGTACTGCTGTTTGGCCATGGACCACGCGGCCTCGTATCTGTCACCTTCGCAGCGCAGGTTACCCTTTGCAAACAGCACCTTCTTGCTGTCGCTGACGGAGAACATGCTCTCTGTCGGCTCGGTCTCTGCGCCCAGCGTGGTGAATACGGTGATGGGGCTTTGCATGCCGGTAGTGCCGTCCTCATAGATGGGTTCCACCATCGTCTCGTAGGTAGTGCCAGGCGCTAAGCCTGTAAGCGTATACTGCGTACCGGTAATGTTGGGGATGACAATCCACTCGCCGAGTTTCTCCGGGGGAGTAATGGTCAGGTCCTTGACTAACAAGATGCCGTTGGGGTCAGCGTGGCGGATAAAGAAGATGTACGTCTCATTCTCCGGTGCACGATGGGGAGACTGAGCAGACGCATTACCAGCGTTGGAGATGGAGAAGCCATCGTTGTTGGGATTCTCGGCATCGGTGGTGATGGCACGGAGTTCGCTCAGTTCTTGTTCAGCAAGAGTTTTCTGAGTTTCAAGGGGTAACCGCTGCTCCAGATACTCTATGTCCGAGATTTCACCATTCGCATTCTTGAAGGCAAGTGATGCTAATTCAGCCATAATGTTCTCGATAAACTTCTCCAACTCCTTCATGCGTGCCAGCTTCTGAGCATCGGTGGGCAGGCTGTTCAACTCATCTATCTCTGCTTTGAGAGACGTGATGAGTTCCTCGTCCGTTGTTTCCTTCAGCTTATTCTCCAAGCCCTTGATGACTGCTGCGCGGTCGGCGTCGTTCAGACACTTCTTGTCGAAATGCTTCATCTGATCAAGGGGCGCGCCGTCTTGCTGTTTCTGCATGCCATAAAGGAAACTAATTGCGCCACCGCCCGACTTACCGTTGCCGGCCTTGAAGCTGAAGCTGCTGCCTGCAGGGACATTACTGACGAAGAGCGTATTGCTGAAGGGACGGTTGCCATGAGAGCTCATGATGCCTTTGCCCCAGCTGCCATTGTCGAAACCTTCGCCATTGCCGCCACCAAACGTGATGACGTCGTCCAAGTTGACGGGATTACCTGCGGCCTGTAGTCTGTAGTAGAGGTTATAGGCTCGCTCGTTGCCATTGCCACTCCATGAAAGGTCCTCCGTACGACTGTTGATGGCTTTGGCTATCACTTGCGACGGAGCATCGTAACGCGAACCTGTCGTCACCTTGACGGGATTTGACCAGCGACTGGTGCCTCCTGTCTCGCATACGGCGCGCATGCTGACATAATACGTTGTCAGCGGCTCCAAGCCTGTCAGCGTCAGTGCGCGGTTGGGCGGATTTTGTATCCATGAATCGGGATCGACGGTGAGCTCATCGAAGGTGACACTGGTTGGAGTAACCATGTTGGGATCGAAGTCGGCCTCAGTGGAATAGACTACTTCGCCATTCTTGGTCTCAGCGATGAAATGAAGCGTTGCCGAATTGAAGGTAGTGCCTGCAACCTCAAAATCACCTGGCATCTGAGCGCAATAGTCGCCACAGTCCATAACAAAGGTGGTCAGCTCGCCAGTCTCGCTGGGAGCCCCGCCGCGTGCCATCGTGTAGAACAGGTCGCCTGGCTCGAAATAAAGTGCGAGAGAATAATTCTGGTAAGAATCCGGATGTTCAGCATCGGATATCCAGTTCACCTTGTATTTATGTCCACAGCAAAGCGTCAGGCTGCCTCCATAAAGACCATAACCCGGCGGGTTAACATAAGCCACCTCAACAGGATTCTCTGCATCGGTGATATCAATGAACTGTACAGCATAGCCGTAATAGTTGCTGTAATTGCTGTTGAGGGCATAGATAATTTCTGCCTGTTGCTCTACTGGACAGCAGTTGGTGGTGAAGACTAGCGGCTCGGTCCAGTCGCTGAAATGGTCGTCGGCAAAGACGCCCTGCACCTGGGCCTCGTATTTGGTGTGAGGTGTCAGGTCCTCGATGGTATAGGAACGGTCGGTGATAGCCTCTGGCGTAATCCAGCGCTGCTCTTCTTCGCCCTCGCCAGCCACCTTGCGATAGCGCAGGTTCCAGGCAGTGGCATCGCCACGTAGCGAGCACTGAACCTGTGCGCTGACATCACCCACCTCGACAGCCTCGAATCTGTAGGGCTTGGGATAGGTCTCGAAACAGAGCTTGATGTAATTCTTTCTGTCATAGACTGTTCCTTCCTCTGTGATGGCCTGCGTGGGGTCTAGATTGACGGGTGTACCAAACATCTTATAATAATACAATGCCTGGTTAGATGACACTTCACTAACACTGATGCTGAAATTCGAGCCAGTATCCTTACCCGTATTGTCGTCGACGGTAAGGAGCAGGTTCTGCGTGCCATCGTACTGGAACGGTGTGTCGAAATCGATGATGGTCCATTCGCTACCCAACTTCATCGTACCACTGAAAACTAAGTTCTCAGCACTGACAGTCACCCAATCAGTACTGCTATCGAACGACGTCTTGGCAGTGTACGACAGATAGATGTCGCACTCGCGAGCACTTCCCGTGTCGTAGTTGTAGAAGGCAATGCTGGTAATCAATCCGGCCTTGCCAATCTCCTCACTCGTGTAGATTTGCTGACTCATGGAGTACGTGTTGTTCGGATAACAGGGCAGATAGCTGCTTGCTCTGCCGCCTGTGCCAACGGTAACCACCTCACTTTGTGCCCATACCCCTACGGAGCAGAGCACGGCAAGCAGCAGCGTCATGGCCGCCCTCGCGAATAAGTTAGTTTTCTTTTTCATGTGACATTTAGTTTTAATTATTAGTAATTTGGGGAAATATATAGGCGTTTTTTGTGTTTCTGTTAGCGTTCAACCTGCTTCCGACGCTTGTTCGTCGTGCTGGGAGGGTACCTGCTGGGAGAACAGGCGGCGCAGGCCTTCTTCGTAGGCTCGCAGGGCTTCACGGCCAAGGGCGGTGATGCTACAAGTGGTGCGTGAGAAGCGCCCAATGCCCATCTTCGACACATCGATATAGCCGGCATCTTTCAGCGTGGTGATTTGTGTGCTCACATTGCCGCGTGTAGAGTCGGTAATCTGACACAGATACATAAAGTCGGCGCTCTCGAGCGAATCGAGGGCCACCATGATTTTCAAACGCAGCTCGCTATGAAGCAGTGGATTGATGACTTGGAATTTGAAATTACTCATATCTTTGTTGTTTTACGTATCGACGGAACAGGTGCCCAGGAATGATGAGGGCGATGACGGAGACGAGCGATGCCACAAGCAGCTGCCAAGACCAAAGGTCGCCCTGAAGGAATAGAGGTACGACAGAAAGCACTGAGGCTATAATGCCGCAAATAATCTTGGGACGGAAATGGAGGATAATGCCCGTCATGAAGCAGCCCATACCGACGAGCAGTCCCTGATAGGCACAATAGCACTGGGGAAACACGCCAGTAAAGCCCATCGCAGTCCCACCCACGCACGAAGCAAAGCCGATGAATATCCACATCATCAGCACGATATTCGCCTCGAGTGTACGGTGATGCGTGCGCTCGTAGTCCTCGTTCAGGAAATATACCATCAGCGGCACGCCAACCAGGGGAATCCCAGTCCAGAGCCATGCGCACCAGTCTTCATTCCATATCAGAAGGGCGACAAACTCCATGAACAACACGACGGCTGTAGGATAACCCCAAGCCAGGAACAGGTTTTCGCCTGTCAGTTCCTTGCGGTTCACAACCTCGCTTCGCATTCGCGTGATAAGGTCCAGCTCGTCAGTAGTAGTCATTCGGCGTTAGGTTTAAATCATAAACATTCTGATGCAAAGATAATGTTTATTTTTCAAACAAAGAAGGAAACGCACCATTTTCTGCTTGGAAAATCAATTATTTAACATTACTAAACACTTACACCTTTAATCTCTCACTGGACAAAGAAGACAGCGAATCAACGATTCATTATTTTCGAAAAGGTTAAGAATCTTGTTTTTTAAGAACGATTTTTTGACTGTAGATGCTGCTGATCTTCTTCATAAAATCAATGAACTGAGGATACTGCGACTTGTCGTAAGTTCCTGATTTCATCAACAGGCAGTTTTGTATGCGTACCTCACTATCTGTACGTTGAACAGTGAAAGAGAACGTGCCGAAGGGCTGCTCTACGGTCTGGTCTTTCGGCATGGCTTCAATTTCATAGCCTTCAGGAATGGCGAGGGTTATCTCGTCTTTATCCCAATAGCCTGCCCCCAGATAAATGTCCTCCTGACGATTGGGAAGTGCAGGGGGCGCACTATAACCATTATGAATAGGACATATAGGAACGAAGAGTCGCTGACCCGTAGTGGTAGCATAGCGTTGGCTTTTAATCTCAGCATCGACAGTAATAGTGGCACCGTCCTCGCGGACATCCATACTGCCGATTTCAGCCTGAGGCACACGAATCATCCGCTGTAAGGTTTTATGACGGTCTTTCTCGTCCATCTTCAATAGTGGGATGTAATGCTCATATTGCCAGTTATGGAAATCTTGCGAAAGCGACACATCCGCTGCTCCTTTTGAATCCAGCTGGATGTGGATCTTGCTGTGCATCAAATTCGCGCTGTCAGCATAGACAGGCAGTTGTACTAACCTGCCTCCTGCCTCGCTGACCTCAATGGCATTATGGCCGGCAATGTCCTCATGCACATAGCCCATAGGCAATTGCGGATTAGTACACTCCAGCCAGAGTGTATCACCCTGAAGCGGCACTTGCAGAATGACGTGGTTCATCTGTCCTACGCTGGCGAAGTCTTTCAGCAGTTGGCGATTAGTGGTACTGATGGTGACGTAGTTTGAGGGAATTCCTACTACTTTCAACATAGCACGCATGTAATTCGACAACCCCTTGCAGTCACCGAAGCCGCTCTTACAGACATCGGCAGCGGGGGCCGGTTTCTGACCTCCAATGCCAAGGAGCACAGCCACGTAGCGGGTGGTCTTTTCAAGCCTTTGGTAGAGTGCATCAATCTTCTCGCGGTCAGTCTTCAAGCCATCCGTCAGTTGGTGCAATTCCTGACATACGGCAGCAGGAAGTACTTCACTTCCATTGATGAGGCTATATTCCCATTTTCCGTATTCCCTCCAATCCTTCAGGCTTCCCTGAGTACCATAGTATGTAAAGATGGTAGGTGCGAACCAAGCCATCGGCAGGCGTTCACGAAGCGGACGGGAATAGGGTTCATCTTTCAATGCAGGCAAATCAGAGAGTTCTAGACTAAGAACCTGTAAGCCTGTGGATTTCTCGCTGACGTTTACTGTCTTGTCGATGTTCAACAAGGCATGACGGACAGCAAGTTCCTTTGGGGCAGTAAGGGTGTATGAAGCCTTCTTGACGCTGACATCATAGTCGGTCTGCGGACAAAAACGCGGAAACTCTATCAGATTGTCACGACTTTCCATCGTCCATTCGTAGGTGATGGTGACGGGATAGACGGGTGGAGTGTAATCAAGAAACATCTTATAGTCGTCAATGGCAAGATACTGGGAGTATTCCGTTTGTTTCAGCTCACTCTCCTTGAATTTACGAATAATACGCCCTGCGGCATCCGTCACTAGCCCCTTGAAACGTGTCAGCTTCTCGTTCTTGCTACACGAACAGACGAACGTGGCAAGATCTGCTCCATGCTCGTTAAGAATGGTTGTCACTTCCTTGAAACGGATGATGGCATGTGTGGGGCTGATGCATTCGACATCGGTCAAAGACTCTTCCACCACCGCATTCTCTGACCTTTGGGCAGAGTGTGGCGTTGCAATCTGTGCTGTGGAATGTTGGATAGTCGCCAGCAGTAACGCAAGAAAAAGAATCTGTCTCATGTCTTTTCCCTAAATTTTCTTGAGTACCAGCATGTCCTTGCTCCGGTTAGAGAATAAATCATATAGCTGGCGCAGCGTTTCATATTTATCTTTGTAATAAGTCACACTACTCTGGCGAAACTGAATCTGAATAGATAGCAGATGTTCGTCCGAGACTTCATACAGGATGTGGCCGCTAATACTCTTGTCTTCAGTAGTAATCTTTGTGCTTTTCGGCTCGTCCTCCAATTTCCATCCTTCAGGCAGCATGAGACGAATGCTCATGCTGAAAGTCTGCTTACAGGGAAATTCCACAGGCAACAGTCGTTCCGTATCCAGAAAGGGGTTGCTATGAATGGGGAAGTCTGTAAAGGGATTGATATAGATATGGTCGGAGGTTGCTTCGCCATGCTTGGTAAACTTCATCTCCTCCTTGACACTTGCTGCGTAGTCACGATGTCCAGTCATCTGACAACTACTTATCTCCATGCCGTAATCTGCTGCCTTCTTGGCAATGAAGGCTACGCTGTCGCTAGCCTCACGAAAAGCCCTTCGTTCATTGAATGCAGCATTGCCGGAATAGAGTACTGTCCGTTCACCGTTCATTACACCTTCTGGCGAAATGGAGCCTACAACCGTTATCTGGCTTCTTGCCTCACCAATTTTCTGTAGGTTCACCCATTGACTGGGCTTGCCTTTTTGGATAAGACGAGCATTTTCAACATAAAGATTGGGAGACAGTACATTAATGTAGCCATTTGCTGACGAAGCATCAAGGTACAACCAAGCAGTTCCATTGGGCACGGCAACAATGAAGGTGTTTAGCTTGTTCAGACTTGGATATGTCTGTGGCAAACGGCCGTGACGGCGAGTGCTCAAAACAACGGGACATGCCTGTATGCCGACATCTCCGAGCATGTTGATGAGTATCATATTCAGATCACCACTGGTGCCGCTTCCTTTTTTGATGACCTCTGAGGCAGAATGTGCCAGCAACTCGTATTCTCCATTCCACGCCAACTTTTGGCGCAGCATCTTGAATGTTGCCGCTACCTTTTCATTTAAGTTTGTTATTTTAGCAATCCCTGCGGCAGCAAGTTCTTCTCGGAACTTGCTATGATCATTCAGACGTGAGCCGAACTGCGAATGCTGCAGCAGAACGTTCTCCACCTGTTCCCAAGTTTTCTTCACGTCGCGATAGTTTCCTCCTGACGATGCATAGCTCTTCAGCTCAGCTGTGACTTTGCACATATAGTCGCGCTCGTTCCACACAAAGTCATCTTCCTTAAGTGCCGGCAGGCTACGCCCTGTGCAAAGATAGATATTTGTCTTGCAGGAAGACGGCCTCGACATATTATCGCTGGAAGCGTTGTAAGTAAGGCTACCTGTCGAATGAGAGCTCTGAAGGATTTGAAGCCCACTAGTCTCCACATTAAAGATTAAAAAGGCGGGAATTTCCAATCTGTATTGGGCAAACATGACAGGAATATCTTCCTGTGCATCCCAGTCGTATATATGGAAGAACACATTGCTGTGGCGTGTGAATTCGTACTCGATTACTGTTCCAGCCTTCACCTGAGGTATGGCAACTTTAGCCAGCATGTAGTCTTCGTCAATGCGTTCGGTGTGTATTTGCTCCTTGCCGATTTTTGTCTTCACAACCTTACCGTTCACGATATTATAGGCTGTCGCCTTGAAGGACTCAATGGTTTCCTCGCCATATTCCTCATTCGTATTGTATATATAGGGAATACTGATGTTGGCATAGTCTTTCCCTTCGTCCTTCAGAATCTTGATACGTTTTTTGACATGATAGTCTACCAGATAGTTGTATAGATCCATCGTATAGTTGACGGATGTCAAATGGCAGAGCACCACAGCCTTAGCCTCCTTGTCGGCTGCATACTCCGTCATGTTGAGTTCTTCGTCTGTCGGCTTTCCCCATTTCAAATTGGGTTCTATGCTTTGTGCATTTACAGTCATAGTAATAGCTAACAGCATCAGGCACACGGAGCATCTCCGCCAAACGTGACAAACGCCCAGGGTTTTCATCATTCTTTTCATTGATGTTCTACAATTTTTGCATGTTAATCCCATTCAGGCCTGCAAAGGTAGTTACTTTTTTCAAAATATACAAATTATATGCACTTTTTTCTCTCTACCTTACATACACTTTTTTCCCGTTGACGATGTTCAATCCCTTCTGCATGGAACTGAGGCGCTGGCCTTGGAGGTTGTAGATGGCATCTCTTACCTCTGACCTCTTTCCACTTTCCACTTCCCGGATTCCCGTCGTTTGTGTTTCAAATTCGCCAGTGAAGGTCTCCTGGCTGTTCTCCACCGTAACGGTGTAACGGCCTGTGGCATAGCTGGAGATGTCGATGTTAAGAGCGACGATGGTGCCTGCATCGATGGCTTTCTCGTAGACGACTTTGCCCGTTTCGTTGGTAATGCGCACCAGATAGGCATCGTCAACTGGGTCGAGGTTGACACCTAACAGTTTGTCGTTGTATTCGCCATATAGCGATGGTTCTTCGCTTCTTCTCTTTGGTGTTTTAGGTTGTATTTTGGTGGTATGAGTGAAATCGAAGCGGCGTTTCTTGGCTCCCAAGGAGTATGGATCTTCTACTTCGCTGTTGTAATAGATGACTTCGTCGTCCACGTAACATGCCAGGAGCACACCTTCTGCACCATCATACATCCAAGGATGGTTGACGTATGGCCACGATTCACTGCCAACTCCTTCAAGCCAGCGACTCTCTAATTGATTATCATGCCAGAATTCATAATACGATCCTTTGAAGCCAGGAATACCCCCAGACTTTTTGTAAACTACCAACGGATACCAGAATGTGTCTATGGTGTCGTTTGAGGATAGCGTAAAGTCGTAAGCCAATAAGAACGGCAGGTTTCCATAATGAGCGTAATACACTTTCCTGTCTTGCTCGTACCAAGCGCCGATAGGTCCATTGGCGTTGCCAACACACTTCATCAGTTTGCATATCTGCCCTCCAACGATGGTGTCACCTTCGAAATAGCAATAATCCGTCCAATGCACCATTGACGCATCATCACTAATAGCACTGCCGCTTACGACCCACACCTTGCCCTCTTCAACGAACGGGCGATACTCGTTCTGTGGTGTCTTGTTGACGACGGGATGTTCTGCGCCTTGATTGTCAACAATGATGTAGTTCAAGTTCGGGTCGAAACCTGGAACATAGAAGTCGGTGGCATGAAGTGTCATGCATGTTGCAGCTGGTTCTGCAGCTTCAATCTCAAATTCAATCCTGTGAACTAAGGGATCGTCAGTTGGCTTTTCGATAAAATAAGCGTAGTTATTAGCGCAATTGCTAAACACTTTCCCGTAGACATGCAAGCGGTCGCCTTCCAATTCATAGGTAAGGTGATGATGCCAGTCTTCCGACCAGTCTCCTTCCCCCGTTGGTAGATTGCAGCCATGAGCCTGCTTGTTCAATGTGTCATAGAATGAGAATGGCAGATATGGGCCGTCAGAGCTATTATCCACATAAGCCAGATAGTCTTTGCATAAGTCCGGAAGAACAATATCTTGGAGATTTCCTAAAGGTCCTTCGAGAGAGCCGACACCCTCTATCCATGTTTTTTGAAGGAGTTCGTTATCCGTACGACATACTGTCCATTGCCGTAATTTTCGGTAACTAATAACCGTACTGTCTGCGTTCTCATCGTTGTAAAATGTCCTCACTCCAGGACATTCCGTACAATCGTCAACAGACATCACTTTGTATGAGACCATATTATTTTCAAATGACGAGTAGGCCTCGTAGGTATCGCCAGCCTTCAACGAATAGTCAAATATCAGATGTTCCTCTTGTTTGTCTGCGTCATAGATATATACTTTGCAATCTTCTTCACGCAGAAGCCCCGTATCATAAACCTCTGCCTTATCATCCTCACTTCGATACAGCTTAAGATATGTCTTTCCGTCTTTTACAACTTCTTCGTTAAGCATATAGTTCTCAAAATGCACAATAGGTTTGCCTGAGTTTCCATCCGAACGAACCACATGCCACTGCTTACCCTTTTCCACAAAGGGAATGTAGTCGGAGTCATCAGTTTCATCACCTTGATCAGTCAGTGCTATGATTTCTTTGAAATTCTTCCAAGGCTCAGCGGCTTGGTAAGCGCTGACAGAGGCAGCTGGCACATGAAGGGTAGCCTGCGAGAGGTCTGTATTATAAAAGACATCATATCTTGTATTTGGTACAGTTGTTGAGTGGCAATACATATGCTTAAGGTTGGGAAGTTGTCCAAAGGCAGAGCCACCAATAGAATTGATGGTTTCCGGCAAATTAAATGACTGCATGGCTTCACAGCTGTCGAAGACTCCATAGCCAATAGACGTGATGCCTGAAGGAATAACGACTGACTTCAGCTTTTTACAATTATTAAATAGATAATTAGGCAATTCTTTGATGCTTGACGAAAGAATTACTTCTTCTAATTTATTGCTATTAGTAAACGATCTAGTACCTAAGGTTTCCATGTTGTCAGGCAACACTATATTCTTCAGGTGTTGGCTGTTAAAAAATGCATGATTTGCTGCCGTTTTTACAAAGTCAGGCACGGAATACGACTTCCGAGGCGAGGCTGCAGGATAGCTAATGAGTATTGTCTTGTCCTTGTTGAAGAGCACCCCATCTATAGAACAAATAGCAGGATTATCCTCATCCACTTCTATTGTCTCCAAAGATAAACAGGTGTAGAATATATTCCAGGTAATTCCATCCAATCTTCCAAAATCTCTATTCTTGACAGTCTTAGGAATTATAATCTGTTTTATGCTAGTATTTGATGAAAATACTATCCCGTTAATACTGGTAACAATGTATTTCTCGCCCTCGTATTCTACTTCAGATGGTATCTGTAATACCTCATCATCCCAAGTGTCCTGATGTAATAATTTGGCTTGATGCGAAGTCTTCAATAATGTGAACTTCAAGCCATCTATGATAACATCTTCTGTCTTATATTCCAAAACTAAGGGTTCGCCCTCAGTCAGTTCTATATCCCCTTCATACCACCAGCACGTTAAATAGAATTTGTTTTTCTCAAAATCACGAACCGTATATGATATATTGAAAGGACAATAGCAGTCCATCTCTGCAGGAATAACAGGAACCACGCTGATGACAACGGAAGGAATGTCGTCGTTGCCACTAGACATCCGGCTTTCCATATCGAAGCCTGTAGTACCGCAGTTGCTACTATAGTTTAATAGGTCTACAGACAATATGTTTCCCTCCTTTGTCAGTTTGATGGTCGGAAGACTAGATGCTTCATCTCCATTACTCCGATTATTCCGTTTCAGACATCCACTACTTATAGGTTCTGAATCACTGAGTAACTGATCTTGTGCCTTTATTGTTCCTACTCCAAACAATAAGACGGTAATCAATACAAATGCAATCTTTTTCATATCTGTATGCTATTTCTGTTTTTACCTTTTTACTTTTTTACCCTTTTACCTTTAACTGGTCAATATTTGTTCCAAGGTAATATCTGGATTTGTTTCGCAAAACACGTCCTTCTTCAGTTTGAGCTTGCGGTGCTGGACGGCTGAGATGGTGATACAGTAGATGTTGCCGATAGTGCGGTTGCTGATACCCAGACGGGTAAGGATGCACAGGCGGATGTCGTCCTCCTGCATATTGGGGTACTGCTCGCGAAGGTTGGCGAAGCGGTTGTTGTCAATGGCATTGAGCGTGCGTTCTACCTCGCTCCATTCGTGAGGACTGAGATAGATGAGCGAATCGCCGCCCTGATTGAGCTTCTGCATCACCTCCGTACGTTCGAGGATGAAGTTCTGAAGGAATGCCACCACTTCGTTGGCCTGATGCAACAAGGCCTTCTGATGCTCAGCCTCCTGTTGCAGTTGGCGCTTCTCCTGACGCTGTGCCTGCATCCTGTAACGAAACACCAATATAATTGCCGTAATGACAACGAGCGATGCAATGATAAAGATCAGGAGCGTGCGTCCATACATCTTCGAACGGTATTCCAGCTGCTGGTTTTCCAATTCCTGGCGCAGCGTCTCCTGATAATACTGGTCTTTCTGTTCAAGCGCCTTATAGTAGAAACTCTCCGCTTGTTCGAAAGCCTCGTCCACGCTGTCCTCCACCTGTGTGGCTCCCATCCGTCGGAGGGCAATCTTCGCAAGGTTGCTTTGCACGATATAAGCCAGATGGACGTCGTCGCCAGGCTGAATCTGCCGATAGGCAGTTTCTGCCGAATCGAGTATGTTGAGGTCGAGGTAGCTGCGCGCCAACACCTGCAAGGTACCTGGTCGCAGTTCGTCTGTCGCCACCGATTCAGCCTGATGGGCATAGCTGAGCGCCTGACGGAAATCTTCCTTGGCCCAAGCGACGTTGGCAAGACTGGTCAGCGTCTGGCACATCAGATCCGCCATCTGGCCTTTCTTGGCAATATCGTAAGCCTTATTGATATAACCGAATGCCTCGTCGTATGAACCCTCTGTGGTGAAAGCCACTTGTGCGGCATAAGTGCCTGCATAGTCGAGCAGCAGACAATGGTTACGCTCGTCATCGGGATGCTGCTCATAGCTGGTCAGCGCCTGCTTCATCAGTCGCAGCGCCTCGTCAGGGTTGCTCTGCGACAAGCTTAAGGCCAATCTCTGGTACGCAATATAATGGGTATGCCAATCCTCAGAAGCCTCCGCCAAACGAATGGTTTTGCGGAGTAACGACTCACCCAAACGGATGCTGTCGTCAGCCAAAGCAGCCTCAGCTGCCTCCAGACAAGCCTTCGCCGTCTGAGGATGCTGATCCTGCTGCTTGCAACTGTAGGCAACCAACAAAACGCCTATAATAAATATGTATAATGCTCTCGTTTGCATAGTTGTTGTAGATTGTGCTGCAAAGTTACGACATTTTTCGGTAAGTTGTATCATTTACCTATGGAAAATGCAAAAAGAGGACAAATCAGCAAATAACTAAAAATCAACGAATTACAAAAACCGGCATCCCACACCCTATGGAAAATCAATCATAAAGGCATGGAAAGCGAGGACAAAAACACCTGAGCGGGTAATGAACGTCAGGTCAATGTGAGGTATTACCATGGAAACACAGGGAAGCCTATGCGAAAGTTGAGAAAGGTTGAGAAAAAATTGAGAATAAAATGGCGAAATGTGCATTTTTTTTAGAATTTCTTTTGTCGTTTCGAAAAAATGTATTATATTTGCAAACAGTTACCAATACTATTCTACAAATGAGCAATAAACAAACCATAAAAGGCTTTTGGGAAGTGACACGACAAGTGTTGCCTATTACCCCCCCAGCAAGCCAATAACTTGCTCATATTCAGGCAGATACATCATATGCTCTCCTCATGGGACCATCCTGCTGCTGTTCTTTAGAAGAATAGCAGCAGGGATGCTTCGTTTCGATAAACCTATTCATTTTTTTAATTAATAACTAATAAACTATCGCTTATGAAAAAACTACTTACATTGTTTGTTTTTGTCCTCGCGGCAATAACCGCGTGGGCACAAGACACGACTCCCGTGACGTTGCAAGACGGCGACGGCGGAACGAAGTATGTGAACATGCCAGTGACTGGCACCAGTGTACTGACGCTAAGTGACCTTTCCGTAAGGTCTTTCAATGTCTATGATGACGGTGGGGCGTCGGGCCAATACAGTAGCAGTTGCAACGGCTATCTTCTTATTACCGCTCCAGAAGGTTGCAGATTGCAGCTGTCGGGTACCATTAATTCTGAATTGGGTTATGACTACTTAACTGTCTATGATGGCGAAACCACAAGCTCCGAACTTCTCCCACAGACATGTGGCAATAGCCAAAATTCCATCTCAAATGATCCAGTAGATATCGGCATCGTTACCAGTAGCGACCGTAGCATGCTACTATATTTTAATTCTGACGGAGGTAGTAACTTTGATGGCCTCAACCTCATAATTGATGTAATCGTTACCACAGAGGAAAATCCCATCACCATTAAACAGGGTTCAAACGGCGTTGTTACCAGCAACCTGAATAAGGCCAAGTTTGACGAAACTATTATTCTGACAGAGACGCACGACAAGGGCTATGTACTCGATAATATCAAGGTGGTTGATGCCAAAGGAAGAAACATCAACGTGAATGGAGGTGCATGGTATAGTGAAGCCCACACCTTCTCGATGCCTGTATTCGGTGTCACCGTTACTCCAACATTCAGGGCTGCTACAACTGCAGCAGATAACCTCTTCATCATAATGCCCCAGACAGGAACGCTCACTACAGCTATTCCTGCGGATGTCAAATCGTTCAAAATCTATGACGATGCTGGTCCCGATGGCAAATATAGTGATAACTGCGACGGCAATCTCCTTATTACCGCTCCAGAAGGTTATAGAATACAAGTGAGAGGTACCATTAATACTGAAAAAGACTGGGACTACTTAACAATCTACGACGGTACAACCACTTCAGATGTTCAACTTTCTAAAACGTGTGGAGAGAGTTCCAGTGGTATCTCACAAGATCCACTTGACATTGGCACAATCATCAGTAGCAGTCGTAATATGCTGCTCAATTTCTGTTCTGACTCAGGTGGCGCCTATGACGGCCTTGATCTCACGGTTTACGTGTTCGACGCCAACGCACAACAAACCATTTCCATCAACACAGCTACAGGAGGCAGCCTGTCAAGCGATGTGTCCACCGCAAAATTTGAACAGACCGTTACACTGACAGAGACGCTTGAGAAAGGTTACGTACTAGAGAGCGTCAGCGTTGTAGATGATTTGGGCAGATCAGTAGAGGTCAATGGTGGTACATGGTATAGCGATGTCACCTCATTCTCTATGCCATTCTGTGGAGTTACCATCACCCCGACATTTACTACGCCAAACGATCTCTATATGTGCATGCCTAATGGTGACAATTCGGTCAAAACCGCCATCCCGGTAGCTGCAAAGACGTTTAAGATTTATAGCGACGGTGGCCCAAGTGGAAATTATAGCAAGAGCTGTAACAGCTCGCTTATCCTGACAGCTCCCATTGGTTATATGCTGCAACTGACAGGTAACATGATATCAGAATCGGGTTATGATTTCTTAACTATCTATGATGGCACAACAACTGCAGGAACAGAACTGCTTCCGAAAACATGTGGCAATGCTAGCAGCGGCACCCCCAATGACCCCTTAGATATCGGTACCATTAATAGCAGCGGACGTAGTTTGCTGCTCACGTTCGAATCTGACGGCAGTGGTAACTATTCAGGTCTCAACCTCACCGCTACGCTAATCCCCATCACCTATACCCTCGCCTTCGACAACGGCAAGGCTGGTGCCACCGGCACGATGGACATCACGGGCGCAATGGAGAGCATTGAGCTGACCTACGACGCTCCTCAGAACCTGCCCGCAGTGGGATTCAGCCGCACGGCTTACGACTTTACCGGTTGGGCTCTCACAGCTACTGGTGAGGTGAAATATGTTGATAAGGCCGAAGTGGAGAACCTCGCTACGGAACAGGGTGCAACTGTAACGCTGTATGGTAAGTGGACTCCTATTGTCTATCCTATCACCTACGACCTGGCTGGTGGCGCACTGGCAGAGGGTGTGACCAATCCTGTTGAGTACACCATTGAAAGTGCAAACTTCACGCTGAAGAATCCTACCCGCAGAGGCTATAACTTTGCAGGATGGACAGGTACTGACCTGACAGAGGCAACGAAGACCGTTACTGTGACCACTGGTCATTATGGCGAACGTTCGTACACTGCTACGTGGACACCTATTATATATAATATCACCTACGACCTGAAGGGCGGCGAGGTGGCAACAGCTAACCCTGCTACCTATACTATAGAAAGCGGAGCCATCAAGCTGAACAACCCGACACGTACGGGCTTTACCTTCAAGGGCTGGACCGGTACTGATCTCACGGTGGCTACCGTGGAGGTGACTATCCCCGCTGAATCAATTGGTGACCGCAGCTATGTTGCTACATGGGAGGCGAATCCGTATAAGGTCAGCTTCGATGCTAACGGCGGCGACGGCGGTACGATGGCCGACCAGAACTTCGTCTATGATGCTGCACAGAACCTGACCGCGAATGCCTTCACCCGCACGGGCTATATCTTCACTGGCTGGAACAGCAAGGCCGACGGCACCGGAACTCCGTATGCCGACAAGCAGGAGGTGGAGAACCTGACCGCCACACGCGACGCTGTGGTAACGATGTACGCCCAGTGGCAGCCCATTATCTACTACGTGGCCTTCGACAAGAACGGTGGCACGGGTACCGATATGATGGTCCAGAAGTTCATCTACGACACTGCACAGGAGCTGTTTGAGAATGCTTACACCCGCAAGGGCTACAACTTCGACGGATGGAACAGCAAGGCAAACGGTAGCGGTACGCCGTATACCGACAAACAGAGCGTGAAGAACCTCAGCGCTACACAGGATGAAGTGGTGACTCTCTATGCACAATGGAATGCCATCACCTACACCATCTCCTACGATCTGGATGGCGGTAGCGTAGCAACAGCCAACCCCGAGAGCTATACTATTGAGACTGCAACCTTTACCCTGAACAACCCGACCCGTACAGGCTATACCTTCAAGGGCTGGAAGGGCACGGACATCGACGGAGCCACGATGACGGTGACTATCGCCAAGGGTAGCACGGGTGACCGCGAGTACACTGCAACATGGGAACGCAACGCCATTACGCTGGTCGATGATGCTGACAATAGCGACTTGCTGACGACATGGGATGGCATCGTGGCCGACGTGACCCTTTCTGGACGTACATTCAGCAAGAACAATCAGTGGAATACCATCTGTCTGCCGTTCGACCTGACCATCGCTGGCAGCGTGCTCGACGGTGCCGAGGTGCGCACATTGGAGAACAGCAGCCTGAGCGAGCTGAACCTGACATTGACATTCAGCGATCCTGTGACGGAGATTGTTGCCGGCAAGCCTTATGTCATCCGCTGGACCAGTGGCGAGCCTCTGGTGAATCCGAAGTTCGTCGGTGTCACAGTGAACAATGTCCAAAGCAGCGTGATGACGGGCGATGTCGAGTTTATCGGCACATACGCTCCGACGGCACTCACCAAGGACGACGTGACGAATCTCTATCTGGGATCAAACAACACGTTGTACTACCCGAACGTCGACGGCTTCAAGGTGAATGCATTCCGTGCTTACTTCAAGGTGAGCGATTCGTTAGGAGCTATGGGCTTCAATATCATTGCTGACTTCGGCGACGGATCGACAACTCGTATCCAGAACATTGAGAGCACTGGCTCGGCAGCTGACAGCTGGTACACGCTGAACGGTGTGAAGCTGAACGGCAAGCCGACTCAGAAGGGTGTATTTATTCATAACGGTAAAAAGGAGATTGTAAAATGAAAAAGACATATTTGACACCTCAGATGGAGGTTATAGAGATTAACAGTTACCAGCCCTTGCTGGCAGGTAGTTATGATGTTAATACTGATATCGGTATTGAAGGCGGTAGCGGAGGCGACGAACCGGCCATGGCTCCAGGATTGGATGACGCAGGCATTTTCGGCATGCCGTCGTTCCTCTTCGAATAACAGTCAAGGAGAATACTCATCCTATTGTTAATGGAGTCCGCACCCATCAGTGCGGACTCCATTTTCTTGATACTAAAAGGGAGCAAAAAGACATACTAGGGCTTGAAGGGGAAAGAGCCCCGTCCGAATAGGGATTCAGACGGGAGGTAGCAGGGACGGAGGCGCCAGGGGACGTCCCTTGGTCACTCACAAGTTACTTTTTGTAGAGGATCCCGACTATTATCAGCAGGTAACCTGCCAGGCAGAAGATAGGTGCTATGACTATTCTGCGTGTCGAGAAGATGTCGGGATTGAAGGACTGTTCTGATTGCATTGCAACGCCACACTCTCGAAGAGAGAACGCCACACTCTCAGAGAGAGAACTTCCCGGGCCGGACATTAGCATATAACCAACGATAACGAAGAGACAGGCAACGATGATAATGCGTCGACGGGTAAGTAAGTCGTGGAACTTATTGACAATTGTGCTCATATTGATGGATGTATTGTTGAATGATTTCTGTTCTGTCGTATTGGGAGGCTACTAACAGTGCTTGCTGCATGGTTTTCAACCAGACGTAACGTGAATAGTCAGAGCCTTGGCGCCGTGAGGGAGTGATGGTTCCAATCCACGAAAGCCATTCGTCAGCACGGCGCAACAAGTCGTTGACAATTACGTCACCCTGCTTCAGCTGGTTGGCCGTATAGAAACATCGCGCCATTGAAAGTGCAGACTCGGTATAGGGTACATTATCCTGTGGCATCTCCTTTTGCCATTTCTGGCATACGGCCAACGCGCGTTTGGTGTCACCTTGTTGCAGTAGCGAATCAATGAGTATACCCATGATGAGTTGGTGTGTATTGGCCAAGTGCTTCATGTCTTCGTCCACATAAATTCCCTTTGTGTTAAGGCCACCGTAACGGAAGCGATGCATGATGTTGTCGTAGAGCCGTTCTACGTCCACTTGCTGACCTTTCGCCGTTGGTGACACACGATAGGCAAGCCCTTCCAGTACCAAGTGATCGCGGAGGAATGAAAGCATGTCGGAACCCATGCTGATGGATAGGTAGATGGGGCGGTTCCAGTCTGCATGCGACAACATCTCAAGCACCATGAGCTCGTTCTTGAAAAGCCCCTGTTTGCCTTTGAGCGATACGGTCATCTTGTTTTTCCCTGATCCAATGGTTAGACTATCGGTGTCGATGGGCAGATATTCAAGCTGGCCCTCCTGGTAGTCTTCGTGTTGAAGGCTGATGGGCAGGGCTGGCGAGTTATATGCCGGACTTTTCATCTGATCGATATACCAATCCGTTTGCAGATACTCCATATTGCAGTCGCGCGTATCAGTCCTCACGCCCTCTACCTCTTGATTATACCAGAGTGGGAACGTGTCGTTGTCGCCGTTCGTCAGAATGATGGGATTCCCTTCATCCTGCATGGTCATCAGATAGTTAGCTCCGAAGTCACGGCAGGTGTAACGCCCTGAACGATCGTGGTCGTCCCATGTCTGTGAAGCCATCTGCAGTGGAACCGCCAGACAAACAGCACAAACAACGGCAGTAATGGCGGTAGCAAATTTTTCACTTTTCACTTTTACCTTTTCACTTAATAGTCCTGCGCCCAAACCTATCCAAATGGCAAAGGCATAGAATGAGCCTGCGTAGGCGTAGTCGCGCTCACGTGGTTGGACTGGTGTCTGATTGAGGTAAACCACGATGGCCAGACCAGTCATCAGGAATAGCAGAGTAACAATCCAAAGCTGCTGTTTGCCCTCACGACCTTTGCGCCATTGCCAGATGATGCCTGCTAAACCAAGCAGAAGCGGAAGGGCATAGAATACATTATGTCCTTTGTTCTGTGCCAGGTCTGATGGCAGTTTCGACGTGTCACAGCCCAACAGCCAGTCGTCTATCCATCGGATGCCTGTTATCCAGTTGCCGTGTTCCACCTCACCATTCCCTTGAATATTGTTCTGGCGTCCCACGAAGTTCCACAGAAAGTAACGCCAATACATGAAATTTACTTGGTAGGAGATAAAGAAACGAAGGTTTTCGGCCTTGGTAGGTTCGCCATCATGACTTTCGATGTCTCCCATCCAGTCCTCGTATGCCTTCGCATGTCGCTGGGAATAGATGCGGGGATAAAGTGGTGTGTACCCGTATTGTTCGCGATTCAAATAGCTGCTTAACTTTGAGAAATTGTCTGGTGCATTTTCACACATTGGCGGTTTTGCATTCGCACGAATGAAAATAACACCATAGCTGCTATATCCAGCGAGTATCATCAGCACGCAGGCTATCGCCAACTTGTATCGTCGACTGCGCATCTTGTAATAGACAACAACGAGTACCACAGGCAGTAGTAAGGCGCAGTAGCCAAGTTTCACCACACCCGGAATGATGCCATAGAGGATGATGGCCACAAGTGTGAAGCCTGCTATGAGTGTCTTGAGTAAACCCATCGATGTAATACGCTTAGCATGACGGAAATAGACCACGAACGACATCGCTGGCAGACAAAGCAGACAGAGCAGATGAACACCAATAGACAAACCTGTGATGTAAGCAATCAGGACAATCCAGCGGTCTTCGGTCTTATCTTCCCATTTCAAGATGAGCCAAAACATGAGAGCTGTCAAAAACGAAGAAAAGGCATAGACTTCAGCCTCGACTGCCGAGAACCAGAACGTATCGCTGAAGGTGTATGCTAATGCACCCACCATTCCGCATATCTCGATGGTGATGGCATTGGGAATGCTCAACGTGTCACTATCCGGACAAATCAGTTTCTTGGCCAGATGCGTAATGGTGAGAAACAGGAAGAAGATGCAGCCTGCACTTAAGAGGGCAGACAGTAGATTCACCATCATGGCCACCTGCGATGGATTGCTAGCAAACTGAGCAAAGAGGTTGGCCACCAGCATGAAGAATGGTGCGCCAGGCGGGTGCCCGATTTCTAATTTATATCCGCACGCAATGAATTCAGGACAGTCCCAAAGGCTGGCCGTTGGCTCTATAGTGAGCCCGTACACCACAGCGGAAATGGCAAACGAGAGCCATGCCATGAGGGTGTTGAATTTCGTAAATGTTGTTTGTTGCATCATGCTTCGCTTGAATTTTTCGGCGAAGGTAGCAACAAATAACGAAAGGCTCGAAAAAACTGTCTGACATTTGTCTGACATTTGCCTGTCAGGCAGATGTCAGCATTTCATTCTTTCATTGTTTGATTCTCAGTCGATAAGCCTTGCTGCGGTCTGATTCGATTTTAAGGTCTGAATGTTGCTCTATGACAGGCTTTAGCCTGCGAATCAGGGTGTAAAGTGTCTCACTGGCATCGGGTTTCTTGGGCCAGAGAGCATTACAAATCTCTGCTTTCGTCAGTGAATGCGATGGTGACTGGAAGAACATCTCCATCAGCTGATGCTGCATGGGGGTGAGCTGTACTAAATTGCCATCGGCAGCATAGAAGCGACCATCCTCTTCTAAGTATGTCAATCCACCAAAGGCATTCCTATTGGCAACAGTCACCGTTAATGGTTCACCCACAGCCGATTGCCGACGACGATACCACATCAGCATTGCCCAAAATCCAGTCAACACCCACAGGACAGTTGCTGGCCTTTGGTCTGACAGGCTGAAGATAGTCGCCTCAGAGCAGTGAGCGTACGCCTTGAACTTCTGTCCACGGGTATCGACTGCCAGAGTCGCTTTTCCTCGCAGTTCCGCTATCTGCAAGTGGTTATTAAATGTGCGGATGGTATCCTGGTTAATAACATCGCTCTGCTGTTCCTCCAAGGCCAAAGCCAGCGCTCTGTCCATATCCTCACAAACCAACCTGCTTGTGGAGTTATAGCTACCAATGCTTGTCAGACTCGAAGCGATAATCAGTGCAAAAAGCACGATGACTGCAAATTGTTGTTGTTTCATGACGAATCCTCTTTTGCCTTTTTGTGCTTGCAAATATAGGCATTATTTTTGTAACATCCAAATTCTCAGCCGGTTTTTTGATGCTTTGCATTTTTATACTTAAAGGGAGTAAAAAGATATACTAGGGGTTGCTGGGGGAAAACATAACATAGAAAATGCACGAAGGTACAGCCTAAAAGGTTGTCAGCGCCTTGATAAAAGGTTGGAAGGTTGCTTGTAAAGTTAAAACTGCGACGATGGATGATAAAACTGCGTCGATGGATGATAAAACTAAGGCAATGATTTGGTTTTTTCAGAGAAAGATGCTATCTTTGCAGGCAAAAGACCAAGACGCAATGAATGCAAACATACCACAGGAGTTTAACAACTTCTTTCTGAAAGATGTGTCGTTCGTCAACCTGATGACGAAGCGCATCTTCAACATCCTGATAGTGGCCAACCCCTACGACGCCTTCATGCTGGAGGATGACGGGCGCATCGACGAGAAGCTGTTCGACGAATACTCAGAGCTGGGTATGCGCTATCCGCCATCGTTCACGCAGGTGTCGACGACGGAGGAGGCCGACCACGTGCTGCAGACAACGGACATCGACCTGGTGATCTGTATGCCTGGTAATGCCGACAACGACGCCTTCGCCGTAGCCCGCGATGTGAAGAAGATGGCGCCCTACATTCCCTGCGTGGTGCTGACACCATTCTCGCACGGCATAACGAAGCGCATCGAGAACGAGGACATGTCGATATTCGACTACGTGTTCTGCTGGCTGGGCAACACGAACCTCATCCTGTCGATTATCAAGCTGATAGAGGACCAGATGAACATCGAGCACGACATCAAGGAGGCCGGTGTGCAGATGATTCTGCTGGTGGAGGACAACATCCGATTCTATTCGTCGGTGCTGCCCAACCTGTATAACTACATCCTGGAGCAGTCGAAAAACTTCTCGACGGAGGCGCTGAACCCCCACTCTGCCGCACAGCGAAAGCGAGGACGACCGAAGGTGGTGCTGGCCACAACGTACGAGGAAGCCATACACTGGTACGAGATGTATCACGACAACGTGCTGGGCGTCATCTCCGACACGCGATTCCCCATGCAGGGCACGAACGGCCGTCTGGCACACGTCGAGGAAGGAGATCCCGAGGCGGGTCTGAAACTGTTGCGCGAGATTCGTCGTCGCGATGAATACGTGCCGCTCATCCTGCAGAGTTCGGAGATTCAGAACAAGGCAAAGGCCGAGGCCGAGCACTTCCATTTCGTCGACAAGAACTCGAAGAAGATGAACGTCGACCTGCGCCAGCTCATCGAAGAGCACATGGGATTCGGCGACTTCATCTTCCGCGACCCAGTCACCAAGGAGGAGGTGGCCCGCGTGTCGACGCTGAAGGAGTTGCAGGACAGCATCTTCAAGATTCCCCACGACTCGCTGTTGCGCCATATCCGCCGCAACCACATGAGCCGCTGGCTCTGTGCGCGAGCCATATTCCCTGTGTCGCAGTTCCTGAAAACGGTAACGTGGCACAAACTGCAGGACGTCGATGCCCACCGCCAGATTATCTTCGACGCCATCGTGCAATACCGCCGCATGAAGAACATCGGTGTCGTGGCTGTGTTCGACCGTCTGAAGTTCGACCGCTATGCCCACTTCGCCCGCATCGGTGAGGGCTCGTTGGGAGGTAAGGGACGCGGTCTGGCGTTCCTCGACAACATCATCAAGCGCCACCCCGAACTGAACCACTTTGAGAATGCCACCGTGCAGATTCCGAAGACCGTCGTGCTGTGTACCGACTTCTTCGACCAGTTCATGGATGAGAACAACCTGTGGGGCATTGCCCTGAGCGACGCCCCCGACGAGGAAATCCTGCAGCACTTTATGCGCGCTCAGCTGCCCGACGCGCTGATAGCCGACTTCTTCACGTTCTTCGACGCCGTAAAGTCACCCATCGCCGTGCGCTCGTCGTCGCTGCTCGAGGACTCGCACTACCAGCCCTTCGCAGGCATCTACTCCACCTATATGATTCCCTATCTGGACGACAAGTACGAGATGCTGCGCATGCTGGCCTGTGCCATCAAGGGTGTCTATGCCTCGGTGTACTACCGCGACTCGAAGGCCTACATGACAGCCACGTCGAACGTCATCGACCAAGAGAAGATGGCCGTCATCCTGCAGGAAGTCGTAGGAAAGCAATACAACCAGCGCTTCTACCCCACCTTCTCGGGTGTGCTCCGCTCGCTGAACTACTACCCCATTGGCGACGAGCTGGCCGAAGAGGGTATCGCGTCGCTGGCATTAGGTCTGGGAAAATATATCGTCGACGGCGGACAGACGCTGCGCGTGTCGCCCCACCACCCCAAGCAGGTGTTACAGACCAGCGAGATGGACACAGCGCTGAGGGAAACGCAGACGCGATTCTACGCCCTCGACATGAGCCATGTAGGCGACGACTTCAAGGTGGACGACGGATTCAACATCCTGAATCTGCGTGTAAAAGAGGCCGATAAGGACAACTCGCTGCATGGTATCGCCTCTACCTACGACCCCGTCGACCAGATTATCCGCGACGGCATCTACGAGGGAGGGCGCAAGGTGCTCTCGTTCAGCGGTGTCCTGCAGCACGACATATTTCCCCTGCCCGAAATCCTGCAACTGTCGCAGAAGTTGGGCTCCGAAGAGATGCGACGCCCTGTGGAGATTGAGTTCGCCTGCAACCTGAACGGTCAGGGACAAAGCACAACGGGCGACTTCTACCTGTTGCAGATACGCCCCATCGTCGACTCGAAACAGGTGTTGGACGAAGATTTGGCAGCCATTCCCGACGAGCAATGTCTGCTGCGCTCGCACAACTCGCTGGGTCATGGCATCTCGGAGGATGTCGTCGATGTGGTCTACGTCAAGACTGACGATGACTTCACAGCTGCCAACAACCCGCAGATTGCCGAAGAGATTGAGCAGATTAACCGTAAGTTCCTGGACGGGAAATACACTTCGGAGGATGGTACGACAGGAGCCAACTACGTGCTCATTGGTCCGGGCCGCTGGGGCAGCAGCGACTACTGGCTGGGCATTCCCGTCAAGTGGCCGCACATCTCAGCAGCACGCGTCATCGTCGAGGCCGGACTGAAGAACTACCACGTCGACCCCTCGCAGGGCACACACTTCTTCCAGAACCTGACGTCGTTCGGAGTGGGATACTTCACCATCAACACCTATACGGGCGACGGCATCCTGCAAACCGACGTGCTGGACGCCATGCCTGCCGTCGAGGAAACGCAATACGTACGCCACGTGCGCTTCAACCATCCGCTGAAAATCATGATGGACGGCAAGAAGCAGCACGGCGTTGTGCTCTTGCCACAGGAATAATTATGACGGGTAATTCCGTTGCCCGTAAGCATAAAAAAAGACTCCCACTCAGCAATGAGCGGGAGTTCTTTTTATCACGAGTAGAAATGTAATGCTTATTCAGCCTTTGCCTCTTCAGCAGCGGGTGCCTCAGCGGCGGGAGCCTCTTCTGCTGCAGGAGCAGCAGCCTCAGCAGCGGGAGCCTCAGCAACGGGAGCCTCAGCCTTAGGAGCAGCAGACTTGCGTGAACGGCGGGTCTTCTTCTCAGCCTTCGGGCTCTTCAGCATGTTCTCATCAAAGTCAACAAGCTCGATGAATGCCTTCTCAGCAGCGTCGCCCTGACGGAAGCCGAGCTTGATGATGCGGGTGTAACCACCGGGGCGGTCACCGACTTTCTGGGCTACAGGGCCAAAGAGCTCCTTCAGGGCTTCCTTGTTCTGCAGGTAGCTGAATACTACACGACGGCTGTTGGTGCTGTCGTCCTTAGAGCGCGTGATGAGTGGCTCTACATATTTCTTAAGTGCCTTTGCCTTGGCGAGGGTCGTAGTGATTCTTTTGTGCATGATCAGCGAAATGGCCATGTTGGCAAGCATGGCACGGCGGTGGTCAGCAGTACGGCCCAGATGATTGAATTTCTTTCCGTGTCTCATTTTTTGTTTTCTTTCTAATAGGGATTATATCACGCCATTATAAGGCATTACTCCCTGTCTAATTTATACTTTGTAATATCAGTTCCAAACGACAGATTCAGACTCTCGAGCAAATCATCAAGCTCAGTGAGCGATTTCTTACCGAAGTTGCGGAACTTGAGGAGATCAGTCTTATTGTACTGTACCAAGTCGCCAAGGGTCTCGACATCGGCAGCCTTCAGACAGTTCAGCGCACGAACCGAGAGGTTCATGTCGACCAACTTGGTCTTCAACAGCTGACGCATGTGGAGTACTTCCTCGTCAAACTCCTGGTTGCCCTCAATATCATTGTTCTCCAGCGTAATCTTCTCGTCAGAGAAGAGCATGAAGTGATAGATGAGGATCTTGGCAGCCTCCTTCAAGGCGTCCTTCGGGTGAATGGAACCGTCCGTCGTAACCTCCAGCACCAGCTTGTCGTAGTCGGTCTTCTGCTCGACACGATACGGCTCTACTGAATACTTCACGTTACGAATCGGGGTGTAGATTGAGTCAATAGCTATCACATTGACATCGGTGCAGAACTCGCGATTCTCATCAGCGGGAACATAGCCGCGGCCCTTGTTGATAGTCAGGTCAATCTGCATCGAAGCTTTGGAATCTAAATGACAAATCACCAAATCGGGATTTAACACTTCAAATCCAGTCAGATACTTGCCTATATCACCGGCTTTAAACTCGGTAGAATTCTCAACGGTGATTGAGACTTTCTCGTTCTCGAATTCTTCCACTACTTGCTTGAACCGAACTTGCTTCAGGTTCAAGATAATGTTGGTGACATCTTCCTTTACACCAGGTACTGATGAGAACTCGTGCTCAACACCCTGAATACGAATGGTGTTGATGGCATAGCCCTCGAGCGATGAAAGAAGAATGCGGCGCAGGGCATTACCAATGGTAACGCCGAAACCGGGCTCAAGAGGACGAAATTCGAACTTGCCGAACTTGTCGTTGGCCTCCAACATTACGACTTTATCAGGTTTTTGAAATGCTAATATCGCCATTAATTTAAATGATTTTAGTTCTTAGAGTACAACTCAACGATTGACTGTTCCTTAATGTTCTCGGGGATGTCAGCACGCTCAGGCAGGTGCAGGAACTTGCCACCCTTCTGGGCCTCGTCCCACTCAATCCAAGGATACTTGCTGTGGTTGAAACCTGCAAGTGCAGCCTCGATGACCTCGAGAGACTTTGACTTTTCGCGAACTGCTACAATCATGCCAGGCTTAACCTGGAACGAAGGAATGTTAACCACTTTACCATCTACGGTGATGTGCTTGTGGCCTACCAGCTGGCGGGCAGCAGCACGAGTTGGAGCAATACCCAGACGGAACACTACATTGTCGAGACGGCTCTCGAGCAGCTGCAGCAGCACCTCACCGGTGATACCCTCAGCCTTAGCGGCCTTCTCGAAAAGGTTACGGAACTGGCGCTCCAGCACACCATAGGTGTACTTGGCCTTCTGCTTCTCTGCCAGCATGATTGCATACTCCGACTGCTTGCGGCGACGGTTGTTACCATGCTGTCCCGGGGGGAAGTTCCTACGGGACAAAACTTTGTCCGGGCCGAAGATGGCTTCTCCAAATCGGCGGGCAATTTTTGATTTCGGTCCAATATATCTTGCCATAATCTATAAAAATATTCTTTTGTCATACTAGGCTTTCCTAGGATACCCTAGGCATTCCTAGGTAATCATTAAACACGGCGACGCTTCGGGGGACGGCAGCCATTGTGTGGCAGCGGTGTAACGTCGATAATCTCAATAACCTCAATACCAGCACCATGGCAGGCACGGATAGCAGACTCACGTCCGTTACCAGGACCCTTCACATAGGCCTTCACCTTACGCAGACCCAGGTCGAAAGCAACCTTGGCGCAATCCTCAGCGGCCATCTGGGCAGCATACGGAGTGTTCTTCTTAGAACCACGGAAGCCCATCTTACCGGCTGAAGACCAAGAGATAACCTGACCCTCGTCGTTGGCGAGTGATACGATGATATTATTAAAAGAGCTGTGCACGTGAAGCTGACCAATAGCGGTAACCTTCACATTGCGTTTCTTCGAAGTGACTGTTTTCTTTGCCATAACTTTAAACTTTAATCTTTAAACTTTAAACTTACTTCGTGGCCTTCTTCTTGTTAGCAACAGTCTTCTTCTTACCCTTACGAGTACGAGCATTGTTCTTGGTGCTCTGACCACGTACGGGAAGACCGTTACGATGACGGACTCCACGATAGCAACCAATATCCATCAGTCGCTTGATGTTCAACTGGATCTCACTACGAAGATCACCTTCTACTTTGAATTCAGCGCCGATGATTTCACGGATCTTGGCAGCCTGGTCGTCACTCCACTCGTTGACTTTCAGGTCGCGGCTCACGCCGGCCTTGTCCAAAATCTTTGCTGAACTACTTCGACCTATTCCGTAGATGTAGGTCAATGCGATTTCGCCACGCTTCTCCTGGGGCAAATCTACTCCAACAATTCTTATTGCCATGTGTTAAAACTAAAAATAAATAATGTAAAATTCGAATTTTTCGCCAAAAAGCATGCAAAGGTACGCAGAATTTCTGATATTCCGCTACCCTTTTATGCTTATTTAACAAAAAAGGTTAACCCTGACGCATCTTGTACTTGGGGTTCTTCTTGTTAATAACGAACAGACGACCCTTGCGACGAACGATTTTGCAGTCGGGGGTACGCTTCTTCAATGATGCTCTTGTCTTCATATTGTTTGGTCTCCTTAATTATTTGTATCTGAATACTATTCGTCCCTTGGTCAGGTCATAGGGGCTCATCTCAACCTTTACCTTGTCGCCAGGAAGAATCTTGATATAGTGCATACGCATCTTACCCGAGATATGGGCGATAATGGGTACACCATTCTCCAATTCAACCCTGAACATTGCGTTCGACAATGCCTCTACAATCGTACCGTCTTGCTCAATAGCACCTTGTTTTGCCATACTTTAATATAACTTACCTTCAACTTTCTCTACTTCTTCGAATGAGGATAAAATCTCTGCCCTACCCTTGCGGACAACGACTGTATGCTCGAAATGAGCAGCAGGCTTGTGGTCCTGCGTGCGGATACTCCAGCGATCCTTGTCGAGCCAGATGTCACGCTTACCCATGGTGACCATAGGTTCGATGGCGATGCACATCGAGGCTTTCAGTGTCGGACCATTGCCGCGTCGACCATAGTTTGGCACCTGTGGGTCTTCGTGCATCTCATGACCGATACCATGACCTGTCAGTTCGCGCACAATACCATATCCGTGCTCCTCGCAATAGTCTTGGACAGCACTGCCGATATCGCCGACATGGCGTCCTGCCACTGCCTGTTCGATGCCTAAATAGAGCGACTCTTTCGTGGTACGCAGCAACTGCTTGACTTCTTCGCTGACTTCGCCCACACAAAACGTGTAGCAAGAGTCGCCGCAAAAACCGTTCAGCAAGGTGCCACAGTCTATCGAGATAATATCGCCCTCCTTCAGGATGGTGTCGTCGTTAGGTACACCATGTACGACGACATCGTTCACCGAGGTGCAGATACTGGCGGGAAACGGCCCTCCATATGGATTGGGGAAACCCTTGAAGGTAGGAACAGCTCCGTGGTCGCGGATAAACGCTTCAGCTATCTTATCCAACTGGAGGGTCGTTACACCAGGCTTGATATGTTTTGCTAATTCGCCAAGCGTGGCACCAACGAGTTGGTTCGCCTGACGCATCAGCTCTATTTCATCTTCAGTCTTCAGAAATATCTTCATACTGGCTTAGTACGCACTCATACCACGACCGTGGATACGACCTGAATTCAACAGACCGTCATAGTGACGCATCAGCAGATGGCTTTCGATTTGCTGGAGGGTATCGAGAACGACACCAACCAAAATCAGCAACGACGTGCCACCGAAGAACTGAGAGAAGGCGTCCTGCACATTGAGCAATCCTGCCAAGGCGGGCATGATGGCGATGAAGGCAATGAACAGCGAACCGGGCAACGTGATGCGAGACATCACCGTGTCGATAAAGTCAGCTGTTGGCTTACCGGGCTTGATACCAGGAATAAAGCCGTTGTTGCGCTTCATATCCTCAGCCATCTGAGTAGGATTAAGTGTGATGGCAGTATAGAAGTAGGTAAATGCGATGATCAGTATAGCAAAGATGATGTTGTAAGTCCAGCTGTGATGATCAAGCATAGAACGAACAAACCAGTTTGCATTTTCAGGAGCTGCATACTGAACGAATGCCAATGGAATAAACATCAGAGCCTGAGCAAAGATGATAGGCATCACGTTAGCTGCGAAGAGCTTCAGAGGAATATACTGACGAGCACCACCGACCTGCTGATTGCCAACAAGACGTTTTGCATACTGTACAGGAACCTTGCGGACACCCTGTACCAGAACAATAGCTGCACATACAACTGCATAGAGAATGATAATCTCAACGAGGAACATAACCAGTCCACCACCAGTGATAGCGGTGAAACGAGAGCTGACCTCCTGGATAAATGCCTGCGGCAGGCGGGCAATAATACCAATCATAATGATCAGCGAGATACCATTTCCTATACCCTTATCCGTAATGCGCTCACCCAACCAAAGGATGAACATGCTACCTGCAGCAAGGATAATCGTTGCCGGCCAGATAAATACTGTCCAGCTGATACCCGATGCCAGGGCAGCACCAGCCTGCATACGAAGGTTGATGAGGTAACTCGGTGCCTGGAACAGCAGGATAGCCACCGTCAGGTACCGAGTATAAGTCATAATCTTCTTGCGGCCACTCTCACCCTCACGCTGCATCTTCTGGAAATAAGGTACAGCGACAGCAAGGAGCTGCATAACGATAGAAGCAGAGATGTAAGGCATGATTCCAAGCGCAAAGATTGATGCGTTGGAGAATGCACCTCCTGAGAACATGTCCAGCAGTGACATCAAGCCACCAGCGGTCTGTGACTGAAGCTTATCCAGCATGGCAGGGTTGATACCAGGAAGCACCACAAACGAGCCAAAACGATAGATAGCTACAAACAGCATTGTGATAAGGATGCGCTGACGCAGATCCTCAATCTTCCAAATGTTCTTCAGTGTCTCTAAAAACTTCTTCATTGTATTCTATTACTTAGATAATTGTTGCGTTACCACCAACTGCCTTGATTGCTTCCTCGGCAGTCTTTGAGAAGGCATTAGCCTCCACGTCAATCTTAGCCTTCAGTTCACCGTTACCAAGAACCTTTACCAGCTCCTTGCCATTGGTCAGACCTGCTGCTACGAGCTCGGCGATGCCGATCTTCGTAACGTTCTTCTCTTCAGCAATCTTCTGGAGAGTAGACAAGTTGACAGCAAAGTACTCCTTGTGGTTGATGTTCTTGAAACCAGACTTCGGCAGACGGCGCTGCAGAGGCATCTGACCACCTTCGAAACCGATCTTCTTCTTGTAACCTGAACGAGCCTTGGCACCCTTGTGACCACGGGTAGAAGTACCACCGAGACCTGAACCAGGTCCGCGGCCGATTCTACGGCGTGAATGTGTAGAGCCTTCAGCTGGCTGTAAAGTATGTAGTTTCATAATCGTAATACTTTTTAAATTGTTATGTTATTAATCGATAACAGTCACCAGATGGTGAACCTTACGGATCATACCGCGGATGACAGGAGTATCTTCCTTCTCTACGACCTGCGAAATCTTGTGAAGACCGAGGGCCTTAAGTGTGGCCTTCTGATCAACAGGATAACCGATCTTGCTCTTAATCTGCTTAATCTTAATTGTTGCCATAGTTCTTTCTCCTTATTATCCTCTAAATACTTTATCCATACTGATACCACGAGTACCTGCTACGGTGTAGGCATCGCGCATCTGGCTCAGAGCAGCGATGGTAGCCTTTACCAGGTTGTGGGGGTTAGAAGAGCCCTTCGACTTAGCGAGGACGTCCTTCACGCCAACACTCTCCAGTACGGCACGCATAGCACCACCAGCCACAAGACCGGTACCGGCAGCAGCGGGGCGCAGGAATACCTGAGCACCACCGAAGCGGGCCTCCATCTCGTGAGGGATAGTACCCTTCAACACGGGAACCTTCACCAGATTCTTCTTTGCAGACTCAACACCCTTGGCGATAGCAGCGGTAACTTCACCAGCCTTGCCAAGACCCCAGCCAATCACACCATTGCCGTCACCGACAACCACGATAGCTGCGAATGTAAAGGTGCGACCACCCTTGGTTACCTTCGTTACACGGTTGATGGCAACCAGTCTGTCTTTCAACTCTACGTCACTATTTATCTTAACTTTGTTCATTGCCATAATCGTTTAGAAATTAAGTCCACCTTTACGAGCTGCGTCTGCAAGCGACTTGACACGGCCGTGATAGAGATAACCGTTACGGTCGAAGACGACGGTGTTAACACCAGCCTCCTGAGCCTTCTTGGCTACCAGCTCACCAACCTTCTCAGCCTGCTGGATCTTAGGCATAGCCTCCAGACCCAGAGAAGATGCAGATGCGAGGGTTTTACCTTCCAAATCATTGATAACCTGAGCATAGATCTGCTTGTTACTGCGGAACACGCTCAGACGGGGACGCTCGGCTGTGCCGAAAACGTTCTTACGAATTCTATATTTGATCTTAATTCGTCTTTCTACTTTCTTCGTTGTCATAATACTTCAATTTTTAAGATTACTTAGCTGAGGCTGACTTACCCGACTTACGACGGATAACCTCACCCTTGAACAAAATACCCTTACCCTTGTAAGGCTCCGGCATACGGAAAGAACGAATTTTAGCACAAATCATACCAAGGAGCTGCTTGTCGCAAGACTCGAGGATGATCTGAGGGTTCTGGTTACGCTCCATCTTGGTCTCAACCTTAACTTCCTTAGGAAGCTGGATGAAGATAGGATGGGTATAACCCAGAGAGAACTCAATGATATTACCCTGGTTGCTGACACGATAACCAACACCGACCAGCTCCATCTCTTTCTTATAACCCTCGCTCACACCAACAACCATATTGTTGACAAGTGCACGATACAGACCGTGGAAAGCCTGCTTCTGCTTTACGTTAACAGGGCTATTCTCGTCAATCTCGAATGTGACGTGGCCGTCGGCAACGTTCATCTTGATAGAAGCATCAACCTTCTGGCTGAGCTCACCCTTCGGACCCTTTACGGTAACGACACCGTCCTGACCCTGAGCGACAGTAACGCCTGCAGGGATACTAATTGGCAATTTTCCTATTCTTGACATAATCAGGTCCTCCAATTAATAAACGTAGCAAAGTACCTCACCACCGATCTTCAGCTGTGAAGCCTCTTTGTCTGTCATTACACCTTGGGACGTAGATAAGATGGCGATACCCAGTCCGTTAATAACTCTCGGCATGTTCTTGTAACCAGTGTACTTACGAAGACCTGGTGTTGACACGCGCTTCA
>JAEEVW010000035.1 GCA_016291085.1 Prevotella sp. | reverse complement strand
GTAGATGATCTTGCCGTAGGTCTTCTTCACCTTCTGGCGATCCTCGCCCACCTTACCGGTGACTACCTTCTTTTCTACTTTCTTAATCTGAATTGTTCCCATAATGTTTTAAGTTTTTAGTTTGTTAATTTAGTTGATTGATTAATTTAGTTTCAGGTTTCAAGTTTCAAGCCTTCCTTCGCACCTCTGCAGCGGTAGCAAACTCTACACTCTACACTCTCCACTCTTCACTCATTTTTACATTGCAAAGGTACGAAAAATACCGGACCTTTGCAAGTAAAAATGCAATAATCCGCCTTTTTCGCGCCCTATTTTCCGTCTCAATTTTGCAAAAAAATAGTGTTTACTTTTAACATAAATTGCCCATTAATTTTGCCTCCTTTGGTTCCCCGGCTCCGTAGATTATATTTTTCCTTTAATTTTGAATTTAATTTTGATTGATTTTGAGGAGCACAGCGACGACCAGTTCTCCTTTGGCTCCCTGGCTCCGTAGCCTCCCATTTTCCCCGTTTTTAGCAACACGGCTTCTCTCTGTCAGAGAAACGGCCTCTCGCTATGAGAGAAACGGCTTCTCGCTCATTGAGGGCAAATTTTAGGGATTCAGTTTGACACGCAAAAAAGGACGAAAGGACTTCGGACTTTCGGACTTTTTGCTATTTTAAATTTGCACAGACGAATAGAATAGTTATATATAATATATATATTATATATAACTATTAAATAATTTAACATTTTTATTTATCTCTAAGCCTCCTTACCCCTTCGAACACCAAAAACATCAAAAAGTCCGAAAGTCCCGAATCTTGAAGTCAAAATCAGTTGAATCCGTTTAATCAGTGACAATTCTTTTGGGTGCACTTTGCGGTAAGGCCTGAAGGAAATCGCCATAAAGTTGGTTTTCTGGAAAAGTAAAAGAATAAAAAGTAAAAAGGTGAAAAAGTCGGGCTGATGTGCGGTCAGTCCGATTTTTTGTGTACCCTTCACCCATGGTGAAGCTAGGCTGCATCTCAGAAAAACTCAAATTAATTTGGTTTTTCGTTCGATTTGCACTACCTTTGCAGGCAAATTACAAAGCAACTAAGAAAAATGGCAGAAACAAGCAACAGCATTCTACAGAAACTGGACGGACTGGAGGCGCGGTTCGAGGAGGTGTCGACGCTGATTACCGACCCGGACGTGATAGCCGACCAGCAGCGTTTCGTGAAACTGACGAAGGAATACAAGGACTTGGGCGACATCATGGATGCCCGCAAGCGTTACATCGCCTGTCTGAACGGCATCAAAGAGGCTAAGGACATCCTGGCCAACGAGAGTGACCCGGACATGAAGGAGATGGCTCGCGAGGAGCTGGCCATGAACGAGGAACTGCAGCCCAAGCTGGAGGAGGAGATCAAGATTGCCCTGATTCCCAAGGATCCCGAGGATGCGAAGAACGTGCAGATGGAGATCCGTGCAGGAACGGGCGGCGACGAGGCTGCGCTGTTTGCCGGCGACCTGTTTAAGATGTACAAGAGCTTTTGTGACTCGAAGGGCTGGACGCTGAGCATCACGAGTGTCTCGGAGGGTGCCGTGGGTGGTTTCAAGGAGATTGACTTCGCCGTTTCAGGTGCCGACGTCTATGGCACGCTGAAATACGAAAGCGGTGTGCACCGCGTGCAGCGTGTGCCTGCCACCGAGACGCAGGGCCGTATGCACACCTCGGCAGCTACTGTTGCTGTATTGCCTGAGGCTGACAAGTTCGAGGTGCATGTGAACGAGGGTGAAATCAAGTGGGACACCTTCCGCAGCTCGGGTGCCGGTGGTCAGAACGTGAACAAAGTGGAATCGGGTGTCCGTCTGCGCTATATGTGGAAGAACCCGAATACGGGCGAAACGGAGGAAATCCTCATCGAGTGTACCGAGACCCGCGACCAGCCGAAAAACAAGGAACGCGCCCTCTCGCGCCTGTATACCTTTATATATGACAAAGAGCATCAGAAGTATATGGACGACATTGCCTCGCGCCGTAAGAGTCTGGTGTCGACGGGCGACCGTAGTGCCAAGATCCGCACCTACAACTTCCCGCAGGGCCGCGTGACGGACCACCGCATCGGCTATACGACGCACGACCTGCAGGGATTCCTGGGCGGTGACATCCAGCCGATGATTGACGCCCTGACCGTTGCGGAGAACGCAGAACGCATGAAAGAAACGGAGCTCTAATTGAGAATTGAGAATTGAGAATTATGAATAGACAACAACTTATACAGCAGATAAAGGAGAAGCAGTCGTTTCTCTGTGTGGGTCTCGATACCGATTTGAAGAAGATTCCTCAGCATCTGTTGGAGGAGGAAGACCCCATCTTCGCATTCAATAAAGCCATTATCGACGCTACGGCACCCTATTGCGTGTCGTATAAACCTAATCTCGCATTCTACGAGGCATTCGGCGTGAAGGGTTTGATGTCGTTCGAGAAAACCATCAAATACCTGAAGGAGCACTACCCCACCCACTTCATCATTGCTGATGCCAAGCGTGGGGATATCGGCAACACTTCAGCCATGTATGCACGTACCTTTTTTGAAGAATACGACGTAGACTCGCTGACGGTGGCTCCCTATATGGGTGAGGACTCGGTGACACCCTTCCTCGGCTACGATGGCAAGTGGGTCATTCTGCTGGCGCTGACGAGCAATAAAGGCAGTCACGATTTCCAACTGACAGAGGACAAGGACGGCGAGCGCCTTTTCGAGAAGGTGCTGAAGACCTCGCAGCAATGGGGCAACGACGAAAATATGATGTATGTCGTCGGTGCCACACAGGGCCGCATGTTCGAGGATATCCGTAAGGTCGTGCCCAACCACTTCCTGCTGGTTCCCGGCGTCGGAGCACAGGGCGGATCGTTGGAAGAGGTCTGCAAATACGGCATGATTCCCGGCGACGTGGGTCTGCTGGTAAATTCCTCACGCGGCATTATCTATGCCAGCAACGGAGGAGACTTTGCCGAAGTGGCAGCACAGAAAGCGAAAGAGTTGCAGGAGCAAATGGCGAAGATTATGCAAAATAATGCTTAGCGGCAGCAAATTTTTCACTTTTCACTCTTCACTTTTCACTTTATTTTGTACCTTTGCAGGCGAAATAGAATTCTATATAGAAAAGTATGATACTTGACAAGATTGACGAACTTCTGAAAGAAGTACAGACACTCAGTGCACAAAACGCAGAAGAAGTAGAACAGTTGCGCTTGAAATACCTCAGTCGCAAGGGACTGATTTCCGAGTTGATGAATGACTTCCGCACGGTAGCTGCCGACGAGAAAAAGACGGTAGGCATGAAGATCAACGAGCTGAAGCAACTGACGCTGGAAAAGATTAACCAATTGAAGGAACAGACTGAGACTCAGGAAGGTGGCGACGAAGGCATAGACCTGACACGTACCCCCTATCCTATTCAGTTGGGTACTCGTCATCCGCTGACCATCGTGACAAACGAGATCATTGATATCTTCTCGCGCATGGGCTTTGTGCTGGCCGACGGTCCCGAGGTGGAGGACGACCTGCACGTGTTCACCAAGATGAACTTTGCTGCCGACCACCCTGCCCGCGACATGCAGGACACGTTCTTCGTGTCGCAGCATCCCAACGATGTCACCAAGAACATCCTGTTGCGTTCGCACACGTCGAGCGTTCAGGCCCGCGTGATGGAGAATATGCATACCGAGGACGGCAAACTGACGGCACCGATCCGTGTCATCTGCCCGGGCCGTGTCTATCGTAACGAGGCTATTACCGCTCGTGCACACTGTTTCTTCCATCAGGTGGAGGGACTGTATATCGACAAGAACGTGTCGTTTACAGACCTGAAGCAGGTGCTGTTGTCGTTTGCCCGCGAGATGTTCGGTCCTGACACGCAGATTCGTCTGCGCCCCAGCTATTTCCCATTCACGGAGCCCAGTGCAGAGATGGACATCTCCTGTTTCATCTGCGGTGGCGAGGGATGCGGATTCTGCAAGCATACCGGTTGGGTCGAGATTTTGGGCTGCGGCATGGTAGACCCCAACGTGCTGGAAGAGTGCGGCATCGACTCCAAGGAGTACAGCGGCTATGCCTTCGGCATGGGTGTCGAGCGTATCACCAACCTGAAATATCGTGTCTCAGACCTCCGCATGTTCTCTGAGAACGATGTCCGTTTCCTGAAAGAATTCGAATCAGCTAACTAAGCGGCATGAAACTCGCTCTCATGACACAACCCACGTTCTTCGTGGAGGAAGATAAGATTCTGACGTCACTCTTCGAGGAAGGGCTCGACAATCTGCATCTGTATAAGCCGGGGGCAGAACCCGTCTATTCAGAACGGTTGCTGACGCTGCTCCCAGACGGATACTACTCGAAGATCACCGTCCACGACAATTTCTACCTCAAAGAAGAATACAAGTTGCGTGGCATACATATTGACGACGAGTCCGCACCAGCCCCCAAAGGCTATCGAGGCCACATCAGCCGCACATGCACCCATCTGGACCGGCTGAAGGAAGCCAAGAAAAATGCCGACTATGTGCTGCTGAAATACATCTTCGACAGTCAGACGGAGCCTGACCAGAAGAGTTCGTTCACCATGGACGAACTGAAGGAGGCATCGCGCCGTGGGCTCATCGACCGCCACGTGTATGCTTTGGGAGGCATGAATCTGGACAACGTCAAGATGGCTAAGGACTTGGGCTTTGGAGGAATCGTTATCAGCGGTGACCTCTGGAACCGTTTCAATATTCATCAGGGACTGGACTATCAGGCCCTGATCGACCATTTTACGAAACTACGTAAAGCTATAGGATAAGCTATGAACGATAAAAACTACATGGTGTTTTCCGGTACTGCAACAAAGTACCTCGCAGAGAAAATCTGCCAAAGTCTGGGTTGTCCGCTCGGAGAACTTCTTATCACGAAGTTTTCGGACGGCGAGTTTGCTGTGTCTTACGAAGAAAGCATTCGCGGTCGCGACATCTTCCTCGTACAAAGCACATTCCCCAACTCAGACAATCTGATGGAACTGCTGCTGATGATTGACGCAGCGAAGCGTGCTTCTGCCCGTACCATCAATGCCGTCATCCCCTACTTCGGATGGGCCCGTCAGGACAGAAAGGACAAGCCACGCGTCAGCATTGGCGCCAAACTGGTTGCCGACTTGCTGAGTGCTGCAGGTGTGAACCGCGTCATCACGATGGACCTGCACGCTGACCAGATTCAGGGTTTCTTCAATGTCCCCGTCGACCACCTCTATGCCTCGAATGTCATTCTGCCCTATTTGCAGAGCCTGCAGCTGGAGGATCTCGTCATTGCTTCACCCGATGTGGGCGGTTCCAAGCGTGCCAACACCTATGCTAAATACCTGGGCTGTCCGCTGGTACTTTGCAACAAGACACGCGCACGCGCCAATGTCGTTGCTTCCATGCAGATTATCGGTGACGTCGAAGGTAAGAACGTGGTCATTATCGACGACATGGTGGATACTGCCGGTACGATTACCAAAGCAGCCGACATCATGAAGGAAGCTGGAGCGAAGACCGTAAGAGCCTGTGCCTCACACTGTGTGATGAGCGGTCCTGCCAGTGAACGAGTACAGAACTCGGCTCTTGAGGAGATTGTCTTCACCGACTCCATCCCCTACTCTCAGCGCTGTGCCAAAGTGAAACAGCTCAGCGTGGCCGACCTTTTTGCAGAAACGATCCGTAGAGTTATCAATAATGAAAGTATCTCTAGCCAGTATATTATTTAGTGCTGTATTGCTGGCATCGTGCCAGTCGAACAATTATAAGATCAGCGGTTCAGCAGAGGGATTGCCTGATGGCGACACACTCTTTGTCACCAGCGATTTGCTGTCGGGTGTTCCCAACGACACACTCATCATCAAAGACGGCAAGTTCGAACTCCAAGGCGAAGTTGATTCAACGGCTCTATGCATGGTTTACAGTGCCAGCAAGAACGAAATCAATGCGGCATTCTTCTTGGAACCCGGTTCTATCAAAATTCAGTTGACAGAACAGCCTGGCGGTTCGCGGGTAAGCGGTACGCACTGTAACGACCAATGGCAGACGCTGAACGATAGTGTGATGGCTATCGGCAAAGAGATAAACCGTATTGCAGAACACATCTATTCCAACAATCTGCCACAAGAAGAGCAACAGAAAGGAATGGAGCAGATTGACCGTCTGAACGAACGTTTCGCTGCATTGGTGGTGAAGACGGCAGAGAAGAATATCGACAATGAGTTCGGCTATTTCCTCCTGACCTACTATCCTGAGGAGCTCATCGACAACGAAAACCGTGCACGTCTCATCAAGGAATTACCAGCTGAGATGCGACAGCGTCCAGCTATCAAACAGTTGGAGCAGGAAATCTCAAAAGCTGCCAAGACTGCCGAGGGTTCCATGATTCAGGACTTCACGCAGAAAGCCCCCGACGGAACAGCCATCAGTCTGTTGGCAGAAGTGAAGAAACACAAGATTACCGTTATCGACTTCTGGGCGTCGTGGTGTGGCCCTTGTCGACAGGAGATGCCTTTCATGATGCAGATGTACGACAAGTATCAGTCGAAGGGACTGGGCATCGTGGGTGTTTCACTGGACAACGATGCTGATGCCTGGATAAAAGGTACCGAGGCATTGGGATTTACCTGGCCGCAGATGAGCGACCTGAAAGGTTGGGAGAACGAGATTGCCCAGCATTTCCAGGTAACCAGCATTCCCCACACCATCGTCGTCGACCAGAACGGAACGATTCTGCGTCGCGGACTGCGTGGCGAGCAACTGGAAGAGTTTGTGGCTGAACAGCTGAAATAAGTCAGACGCTGAAATAAACTAAATAGTCCAAGACTTGAGCAACGGCTCGGATCTTGGACTATTTCTTTTTTTGAACAACTCAGCTTTTTAGAAAGGCAGGTCGTCAGTAGAACCTTCAGCGGGCTCCTGTGCAGGAGGGAACGGAGCAATGTTGGCATTAGGAACAGGAGCTGCCTGCTGTGGTGGGAACGGAGCAGCGCCAGCCTCAGGAGCAGCGGCAACGGGAGCGGCACCACGTACGACATTATAAGCACGGATGTCATTATACCAACGTCCATTAAACTCGCGAGCATCAATATCAAACTGAACGGTGATATCTTCATTCATCTGAATATTAAACTGCTTAATGCGATCCTCACCAAAAATATTGAAAACCATGTGACGAGGATACTGACCAGGAATTTCCATCACATATTCCTGAGTCATCCAAGAGTTGCCCGTACGCTGTGAAACACCACTTCTGGGCTGCAACACTGAGATTATTCTTCCTGTTAATTCCATAATAATAATTGTTGTTTTATTTGTTGTTTTTTGCTTTCAGATTGCGAAATTACGGAAAATAATTTAAAAAAGAGCATTTTTCGGCAAATATTTTTGCAATTGAGCAATAGTTTTTGTATTTTTGTGCTCAATTAGAACAGAAAATGAACTAAAAACAGAAATACAAATGAGATTTACAGTATCAAGTACTGCACTAAGCAGCAAGCTTAACGCTCTTTCAAGAGTCATCAACAGTAAGAATTCTCTTCCTATTTTGGCAGACTTTGTGTTCGACATTCAGGACAACGTGCTTACGCTGACAGCATCTGACAGCGAGAACACCATGAAGACTCAGGTCGTGCTGAACGAAAGCGATGGTAACGGACGTTTTGCCGTAGGCAATCACGATTTACTGGAGGCTGTTAAAGGATTCTCAGAGCAACCCATCACCTTCGACGTCGACCAGCAGGTCAATATTGCTAAGATCAGCTATCAGAATGGTATGTTCTCTCTGCCCGTTGAGAGTGCCGACGAGTATCCCACTACCCAGAGCATCAGCGACAATGCCACTGAGATTGTCATCAGTAATGCCCTGCTGGCAGAGAATATCAACCGTTCGCTGTTTGCAACGGCTCAGGATGAGTTGCGCCCAGTGATGAACGGTATCTATTTCGACCTCACCCCCGACTATCTGGCAGTCGTTGCCTCTGACGGACACAAACTGGTTCGCAACAAGATTATGAACATCCGTAACGAACAGCCTGCCTCATTCATCCTGCCTAAGAAACCCGCTTCCCTGTTGAAGAACCTGCTGGGTAAGGATGGCGAGGACGTCATCATCCGTTTCGATGAGCGTAACGCACAGATTGACTTTGGCGACGGTGAGATTACCTGCCGACTGATTGAAGGCCGTTATCCCAACTATAACTCTGTCATTCCACAGAGCAATCCCAACCAGCTCACCGTCGACCGTCTGGGACTTTTGGCAGCCCTGCGTCGCGTACAGCCCTTTGCCAACGACTCGTCAAACCTGATTCGTTTCCATGTTGAGGGCGGTACCCTGCAGTTGGACGCCGAGGACTACGACTTCTCAAAGACTGCCACCGAGCGCATGTCTTGCCAATACGACGGTCAGCCTATGAGCATCGGTTTCAAGGGTTCTTCCTTCATCGAGATTCTGAGCAACTTCGATTGCGCTGACGTACTTATCCAGTTAGCCGATCCCAGTCGCGCAGGTCTGGTGTTACCCACCGAACAGCCTGAAAATCAGGACGTGCTGATGTTGATGATGCCTATGCTTATTAACGATTAATATCGAGTTGCAATGAAACTGAACTTACAAAAGCCACTCGTTGTTTTTGACGTGGAGACTACGGGCCTTGACTTGGTCAAGGACCGTATTATCCAGATATCATATATAAAGGTATATCCAGACGGACGCGAAGAGAGAGGTAACGAACTCATCAATCCTGAGAAACCACTGGACCCGTTTATCACCCAGTTGACAGGATTCACGGATGAGGATTTGAAAGACAAGCCCACCTTCAAGCAGTTGGCTAAGAAACTGGAAGAAATATTCAAGGGTAGCGATATCGCCGGCTTCAATTCCAATTTCTTCGATGTCCCCCTGCTGGCCGAAGAGTTCCTGCGTGCAGGCATTGACTTCGACTTCTCGAAGTGCCGGCTCATTGATGCATGCACCATCTTCAAGAAGATGGAGCGTCGCAATCTGGCTTCAGCCTACAAGTTCTACTGCGGTCGCAAGATGGAAGAAGACTTTGAGGCACACCGAGCCGATCAGGATACCGAGGCAACCTATCGTGTATTGATGGGCGAACTGGACAAATATGCGCCAGGTGCCAACGAGGACCCGGAGAAGGTGCTGGAGAACGATATGGACAAGTTGGCTGAATTTTCGAAACAGAACGACAACGTCGACTTTGCCGGGCGTATTATCTGGGCTGAGGTGAATGGCGTGCGCACCGAGATATTTAACTTTGGCAAACACAAGGGACTCCCCGTCGCAGAAGTGCTGCGCATGGATCCAGGCTATTACAGCTGGATTCTTGGTGGTGATTTCACATACAATACCAAGCAAGTGCTCACCCGCATTCGTCTTCGCGAAACCAACAAATAAATGTGAAACGGGGTTAAGCCCCGTTTCTTCATAAAATAACAGCCATGCTCAAAGGAAAAAAAATCGTATTTGGCATTACTGGTTCTATTGCCGCCTATAAGTCCTGTCTCATCATCCGCGCCCTCGTCAAGGCAGGAGCCGAAGTGCAGGTAGTCATCACGCCCGCTGGTAAGGAGTTCATCACACCGATTACCCTTTCGGCGCTGACACAAAAGCCCGTCATCAGCGAGTTCTTCTCACAGCGCGACGGAACGTGGCACTCGCATGTGGCATTAGGACTCTGGGCCGATGCCATGCTCATCGCTCCCTGTACAGCATCGACATTAGGTAAGATGGCTAACGGTATCGCTGACAACATGTTGATTACGACCTACTTGTCCATGAAGGCTCCTGTGTTCATCGCACCTGCTATGGACCTCGATATGTATCAGCATCCCACTACGCAGCAGAATATGGAACGCCTGAAGAGTTTCGGCAACCACATCATCGAACCTCAGAGCGGTTTTCTGGCTTCCGGACTTGAAGGCAAGGGACGCATGGAGGAACCTGAACAGATTGTGGCATATCTGGACCATTTCTTTGAGAAGAAGGATTTACAGGGTAAGCATATTATGATTACGGCAGGGCCTACGCATGAGAAGATAGATCCTGTCCGTTTCATCGGCAACTACTCCAGCGGTAAGATGGGCTTTGCATTGGCAGAGGACTGCGTGCGTCGAGGAGCACAGGTTACACTGATAGCCGGTCCCGTCAGTGCGCAGTTGTCACCCACCGCCTCGCAACTGGTCAACCGCATCAACGTGGAAAGTTGTCAGGATATGTATGACGCTGCCACGAAGATTTTCCCCAAGTGCGATGCTGCCATACTTTGTGCTGCCGTTGCCGATTTCCGTCCAGACCATATGGCCAACCAGAAGATAAAACGCGAAGGCGATGCCCTGCAGCTTTGTCTGACGCCTAACCCCGATATTGCTGCTGAACTGGGACGCATGAAGCGCGAAGAACAACTGTTGGTGGGCTTTGCCTTGGAAACCAACGACGAACAGGCAAACGCACAAAAGAAACTGCAGAAGAAGAACCTAGATTTCATTGTTCTGAACTCGCTGCGCAACAAGGGTACCTGTTTCCAGTCTGACGAAAACCAGATCAGCATTATCTCTGCGTCAGATCAGCTGGATTTCGACCGTAAGAGCAAACAGAACGTTGCCCACGACATCATCGACTATCTGGCAACACGACTTCCTTGATTACAAAAGTTTTTTGTTTCCTGATGATTGAAATCACCACCTTAGACGATCCTCGCGTTCTGCCCTTCAACCGGCTTACTGAAGCCCAATTACGCATGGAGCTGGAACCCGACAAAGGTCTGTTCATTGCTGAAAGCCCCAAGGTCATCCGCGTGGCGCTTGATGCGGGGTGGGAACCCATGAGCCTGCTCTGTGAGCGGAAACATATCGAGGGAGATGCACGCGATATCATCGAGCAGTTGCCTTCGCACGTACCTATTTATACTGGCAGTCGCGAACTGCTGACCCAACTAACGGGATATACCCTGACCCGCGGAGTGTTGTGTGCCATGCACCGACGTCCATTCCCCATCCTTGCAGACGTGCTTCGCAATGCCCGACGCGTCGTGGTCATTGAGGCCGTCACCGACACCACCAACATCGGAGCCATCTTCCGTTCGGCAGCAGCACTGGGTATCGATGCAGTCCTATTGACCCGCGATACCTGTGACCCTCTGAACCGTCGGGCCGTGCGAGTGTCTATGGGCTGTGTGTTCTTAGTGCCTTGGACATGGCTCGACGCACCCATTTCCTCGCTCCATGAATATGGATTCCGCACTGCGGCGATGGCCCTTTCCGAAGAAAGCATCACGTTGGACGATGCCTGTCTGAAAGCAGAGCCCCGACTGGCGATTATTATGGGTACTGAGGGCGATGGTCTGCCCCAACAGACCATTAGCGATTCAGACTATACTGTTCGTATACCCATGGCTCATGGCGTCGACTCGCTGAACGTCGCAGCAGCAGCATCCGTTGCGTTCTGGGAATTATGCAAATGAATTATTTTGCCATAAAATGGCAAAACAAGATACGTATTAATCCATCCGGTCGCGATAGTCTTCGTAACTGAAACTGCGAAGCATTTCCAGCGTTCCATCCAAACGAAGCATACAGATAGCAGGATGGCTGATGCCGTTAAAGGTATTGGTCTTTACGGTAGTGTAGTGAATCATATCTTCGAATATGACTTCCTCACCCACTTGCAGTTCATGGTCGAACTGCCAATAGCCCATAAAATCACCCGACAGACAACTGTTACCGCCTAATCTATATCCCCCCTCATCCACGTGCTCGGCACCACGGACCTCAGGGTAGTAAGGCATCTCCAGACAATCGGGCATGTGACAGGTAAAGCTAACATCAAGAATGGCGGTACGAATGCTCTTGTCTTCTACCACGTCGACTACCTGAGACACTAATGGTCCCGTCTGCCAGGCAAAGGCACTGCCGGGTTCGAAGATTACCTTCAAATGTGGCCAACGGGTATGAAATGCCTGCATCACGTGGACGAGCAGTTCAATGTCGTAGTCGCTGCGCGTCACCAGATGTCCACCTCCGAAGTTGATCCACTCCAACTGTGGAAACCACCGCGAGAACTTCTCCTCGATATGCTGCAGTGTACGTTGAAACACGTCGGCTCCACTCTCGCAATGACAATGACAGTGAAATCCACGAATGTCGTTAGGCAACTGCTCTGGCAATTTATCGGCAGTAACACCAAAACGGGTTCCTGGAGCACAGGGGTTATACAACAGGGTGCCCACTTCCGAGTATTCTGGATTCACACGCAGTCCGATGGAACATGCCGAAGCACGCTGATGGAAACGCTCATACTGGCTCAGCGAATTAAACGTCAGATGACTGGAACAACGGACAATATCGTCGAACTCGTCGTCCTTATAGGCTGGCGAATAGGTATGTGCCTTCGCGCCGAACTCCTCCAAGGCAAGTCGGGCCTCGGACAGAGAACTGGCCGTCGTCGAACGGATATATTCACGGAAAATGGGGAATGTCTTCCATAGGGCAAAGGCCTTGAAAGCCAGTATCCATTCTGACTCCGTACGATGTGCCACATCGCTGATCAGCGCTAAGTTGCGACGCAACAACGCCTCCTCAATCATATAGTAGGGTGTCTTCATATCGAGAATGTTTTAAGGGCTTCATAGATACGCTGCACGGGTAGTCCCATGACATTGAAATAACTGCCGCTCATGCCCGTCACGCCAATATGACCTATCCACTCCTGAATGCCATAGGACCCCGCCTTGTCGAACGGCTGATAGTTCGTGACATAGTAGTCAATTTCCTCGTCGCTGAGATTTTTGAATGTTACATCGGTCTCTACCGAGAAACTCATCTGGCGTTCCTTAGTAGTCAATGTGACACCCGTTATCACCTGGTGCGTCTGTCCACTCAACTGTCGTAGCATGCTACAAGCCTCATTGGCATCATGGGGCTTACCCATCACCTGCGAACCCAACACCACGATGGTGTCTGCCGTAATCACCAACTCGTCACCAGCCATTGTCTCGCGATAGGCCGTAGCCTTCTTCTTTGCTATATATTCGGCAATGTCCTTAGTTGGCAGTGTATCGGGATAACTCTCGTCAATGCCATCTATGACACGTACCTCGAAAGGCACGTCAATGCCCGCCAACAGCTCTTTCCTTCTAGGCGAATTAGACGCTAATATTATCTTGTAAGAAATCATAATGTTCTAATCGTTTCTTTAGTACGCTTTGTACCTTTAGGTCAAAGAATGTTCATAGAACCTCACCATCCGAATGCATTTTCCTGCTGTAACCACTTACCCTGAGCCTTCAGTGTCTGTTCAATCACATCGCGACCACAGCCCCTGCCACCATAGTAGTCGCTAACATAGATGCTTGCCTTCTTGATTTCCGGACAAGCATCCTTCGGACATACGGGACAGCCTACACGATGCATGATTTCCAGGTCGGGAATATCGTCACCCATATATATCACCTCGTCGTCCTTATAGCCGTACTTCGAGATGTACTCCTCGTAGGTCTGAATCTTCACCGCTGCCCCCAAGTAGATATCCTCCACGCCGAGACCTTCATAGCGCAGCCCGACGGCCTCGATTTTACAGCCGGTGATGATAGCAATACGAAGTCCTAACTTCATAGCCAACTGAATGGCATAGCCATCCTTGATGTTTACCGTCCGGCAGGGCACACCGTCCTGTCCCAAAGGAATGGTTTCACAGGACAATACTCCGTCGATATCGAAGATGATGGTACGTATTTTTTTGAGATCGTAATTAATCATGATGCTTTGTGTTGTTAATATCTAATGCTTGTCACAAGCATATTGGTGGATGTTTTGTGACAGTATCTCGTAAATGTGTTGCAACTCTGGACTCCCCGTCAACAAAGCAGTCTGCATGCGAATCACATTCTCATCGTAACGCACGGCAGGACCCGTCTGAGCCTGACGGGGATGTAAATCATGTACCTTACGCGCCGTCTCGTCAATCAGGGGAAGCATCACGCTGAATGGCAGTCCATGTTGTTCCAGCACCGATGCGGCCATGTCGTAGCAGTGATTGGCAAAGTTACAGGCGAAAACCGCTGCCAAATGCAGATACTTACGTTCTTCAGTAGTCAGCTCATACACGCTTCCACTAATGCTCGCGGCCAGTGTCTGAAGCGTAGCCATCGTCTCGGAACTGTCTGCTTCCAAAAAAAGAGGTATCACGCTAAAATCTGCCTGACGCTCCTTCGAAAATGTCTGCATGGGGTAGAACACACCATAGCGCGTAGTATGTCCCTCAAACAGGTTCAACGACATAGAACCAGCCGTATGCACAAACAACTGGTCTTCCCTACCCTTCGTGGCTTTGCAGATGACATCCTGCAGAGCCGAGTCCTTCACAGCAATGACAAAGACATCAGCCTTGAGAGGCAATTCTTCGAGCGTATGACTATTGATGCTTATCACTTCGTGACCCGCATCTCGCAACGCCCTTTCCATATTCACCGCCAGTCGACCCCGACCTATAAGAACGATATTCATTATTTCTAGTATATCAAGTATGACTAGGACAACTAGTATTTATCCACATGCACGTTCTCCCACTTCAACTTGTCTTCATTTTGCGGCTTACGCTCGTCGGCTTTATGGCCTACGGCTAAGATGCACAAACACGACAGATTCTCGGGAATACCCAACACGCCCTGAATCACCGTGTCGGCACTGGTTCCGTCAGTAAGTCCGCGACCACGCATTTGGACCCAACATGAGCCCAGCCCCAGTGCCTCGGCTTGATACTGCATCGAGATGGCTGCTATCGAGCCGTCTTCCACCCAACAGTCATTCTGCATCGGGTCGCCAAGCACCACAATGGCCAGCGGGGCATTCTTCAAAAACTGTCCGCCCAAGTCTTTCGCATCCGATAGTTTCTCCAGGTCCACCTTGTCGTCGACTACCACAAACTGCCAACCGCGCTGTCCTTTCGATGTCGGCGACATCAGTGCAGCACGTAATATCAGTTTCACATCCTCTGCGTCTATCTCTTCATCCGTAAACTTACGGTGAGATCTCCGCATCTGAACCAAATCTTTAAAATCCATAATCCGTTTTTCTATTATTTCTATTCCAACTGCAAAGGTAATGAAAATCGAGAGAAAAACAAAAAAATGCGTTTTTATTTTGCATTTTGCTCGCTTATTCGTATCTTTGCCAACGAGATGAAGGTGAAGATCTACGAACATACAGCGGAGTTACCGGAAATGCGGGCTGAAGACTTTTTCCATAGTCCCACACTAATGGCATTGCTGGAGCGAACTCCCCGGCAAAAACCCCTAATGGCCGTTGCTACTAACAACGACGGACACGTGGTGGGGCACATGTTGGTGTCGGTACGTTATCGCCGTTCGTGGTTTCCTCCTTATTTATATACGCACGCGCGCATATTAGGCGAAGGGGAATACGAAGGCGAGAAAGAGAATGCCTTCCGACTGATGCTGGATGGCGTGAAACGACGACTGAACAACAAAGTGCTTTACTTCGAGTTAAGTAACTTGAGCGAAAAAATGTTCGGATATGGTGCCTTGCGACAGGCAGGATTCTTTGCCGTAAAATGGATGAGCGTACACAACTCGCTACACTCGCGAACACCCGAAGAGCGCATTGCACCCCGACTGCTGAAACGCATCGAGAATGCCATAAGCAAGGGTGTGGAGACAAAAGTTGTGGAAACGGACGAGGAGTTCCGCCAGTTCTCAAAACTTCTGTATCACCACCACTGGCTAAAGCCACGAAGGTTTATTCCAAACGAGAAGTTGTTCAGAAACATGATGGAAGGCGGACACTGCAAGTTGTTTGTCACCAAATACCGTGAGCACGTGATTGGCTGTTCCGTGCTAGTCTATTCACGACGGGACGCCTATTTGTGGTATTCAGCAGCAAAGCGCAAGAGTTTTGCTCCACTCCACCCTAACGCAGTCACTTACTGGAACACTATCAAGGATGCCTATGCTGATGGATACGAACACATCCGCTTTATGGACGTAGGACTGCCCTTCCGCAAGAACATATACCGCGATTTCATTCTGAGGTTCGGTGGCAAGGAAGTGAGTACCTACCGCTGGTTTTATATCTCGATACGGTGGGTTAACGCCATTGCGTCGTGGTTGTGGCGCGAATGACACGCCGCACGGCAAACAGCACATAGGCAACCAGCAGCACATAGCCAATGTAATAGAGTGTGAAGATGCTGAAGACTACATAATCTACTGCACACACAGCCCCGAGCCCTGCTAAATAGAGTATGGCATCGGTGGTAGGCAAGTGGTGACGCACATCATCGAGAGTTGCCAGTCCGACGATGATGATTGCCCAAACAGAGGAAACAAAGATACCCAGATGCAAGGGCAATGCAAAGGGATTAAGCGAGGGATGATAGTAGAAATGACGCCACGATTCTGCGCCAAACATCTGGATAGAGGCATAAAGCGTGGCTGACATGGCCACCAACAAGCAAAGCACTGTAGGATAAAATGAATCGATATCATTAAAATGAACGATTGGCGCTTTGCGACGCATCAACCAACGCATGGCATAGGCCCCGCCAACTATAGTGCAGAAAGCCAGGAAGATGAGCAGGTGGGTATTGGAGAAAATGTCGATAAACTGCGAAATGGGATCATCAGGCGACACACCCTTTAGCAATTCACTCTCACGAATCCAGCCTTGCGTTACCTGGTCGCGCGCCACCTTGACCCATACAGAGTCTACGGAATCGGTAGGAACAATTTGTATCTCTGCGACTACGATGCGCTCGCCTCGAACGACATAGAGCGAGTCAAAGGCCATATCGGGCAGATTATCAGATAATGGAAGACTCTGGGTCGTGACAACGAAATTGTAATTCTGTGTGTAGTGGTGCGTGGTCGAGAAGGAGATAGAATCAATCTGATGCTGCGTCAGATCCCAGGCATCGGGCGTCCTCTGACCATGATTGTAACAACTGGTCAGTAGCAATAATAATAAGGATGATATGTATACCTTAATCTGCCGCATATACGTTCATCTGACATTTATTACAATCGAACTCCAAACGGAACATACGGCCATCCCCCAGACGAAGCATCAGCGGTTCTTTCCAGTCTGGCTTCTGACCACCATGTTTGACACACCGACCAAGGCTGTAACGCAGGCAATGACGACACTGCATGAGCGGACGACTGTCGGGGTGCAACTCGTAAGCAGTCAATCGGTCGCTGGCATAAAACTGCTGAGACAGGTTGTTGGCGATATTGGGGTCGAGAGGACCAGTAGAACTAGTTTTACTAGTATTCCTAGTAGGAGTAGTATAACTAGTTTTATAAGTCAGCGCTGCAACGAGTTGCTGGCGTAAATCGCTTAGCAAACTGCTGGGAATGAAATAGTCGAAATCTGTTGGCATATCTACCCCACTACACTCGTAGACCGTTCCACCCAGTTTAGACAACTGACGGATGATATTTTCGCGTTGGGGTTTAGCAGCCTCCTGGTGTTCGAATGAGATTGTAACAGTACTTCCTTCGGCAGAAAGCGAGAAGCCATCAGACGTGACACCCAGTTGCAGTCTGATAGGAATACGGCGCTCGGCACTGGGACGTGACATGATGCGCGAAAACTGCTGGTCGCTATTGCGATAGAGTGCCACACCAGAACGCAAACGGGCCGGCATTTGCTGAGGATAAAGCCGATTACCTTCGGCACGATTCACACGAAAACCTTCCAACTCATTATCATCGTTGAAGAAACACAGCCCATCTCCATTAGCAAACGATGCTGTGCCAGCCACATTGAACGAGTCGCGACGCAGTTCCTTGACTTTGCCCACATACTCTCCCAACGCTTTAGGCGTATCAGGTGAAAAGATCTCCGGCTGACGACCATGCAGGAAATAGGTGGTAAAGCCACGATTGAACGTCTTCTGTAAGTCTGGGCGGAACGTATAAGTGCAATATCCACGCGAAGCTCGACAATACTTGTCGGGGTGTTGGTGGATGATGGCATTCAGGGCCTCACTATAAGCGGCGGTAACGTTCTTCACATATCCGACATCCTTCAGGCGTCCCTCAATCTTGAACGAGGTAGCACCAGCCTCGATGAGTTCCAACAGATGCTGGCTCTGGTTCATATCCTTCAGCGACAACAGATGGCGTTGGTGTTCTAGTTCACGACCATCAGCATCAATCAAGTCAAACTTCATGCGGCAGAACTGGGCACAAGCTCCACGATTGGCAGAACGTCCAAAACAATACTGCGATGCATAGCAGATACCACTATAACTGACACACAACGCCCCATGTACAAAGACCTCGAGGGGCATATCGGGAACGGCATGATGGATGGCGACAATCTCGTCGACAGACAATTCACGGGCCAGTACAACGCGACGGAAGCCCTGATCGCGTAACCAGCGAACCTTCTCGGCAGTACGGTTATCAGTCTGGGTAGACGCATGAAGCGCGATGGGTGGAAGTTGCAGACGGAACAGTCCCATGTCCTGCACCAAGATGGCGTCGACCTCCGCTTCATATAGTTGCTGGATAAGCTGTTGGGTAGCTGTCAATTCATCGTCGTATATGATGGTATTAACCGTGACAAACACCTTGGCGCCAAAGCGGTGCGCATACTGGCAGAGACGGCGGATGTCATCAATGCTATTGCCTGCAGCAGCACGAGCGCCAAAACGCTGGGCTCCAATGTAGACAGCATCAGCACCGTGGTCGATGGCAGCAATGCCACACTCCAGGTTCTTGGCAGGTGCCAACAGTTCTAAAGCTATCATTTAATCTGATTGATATCGTACGGAGTCTCCTGATAAACGTAGTAGTTCACCCAGTTAGTATAAAAAAGGTTCGCATGCGAGCGCCAGGTAACCACCGGCCCCTCATCAGGATTGTCGTGACGATAGTAATGCTGTGGTGGTGCCACATCATCACGGATGTCCTTGTCGCGCTTATATTCATTATCAAGCGTGTTAGGTGCATACTCAAGATGACCAGTGATGAAGAATTCACGTCCACCACGAGCCATGACGATACTGACGCCACACTCGTCGGATTCGGCAATCATATGCAACTCCGGATTGGCCAACACATCGTTGCGCCGAATCTCTGTGTGACGGCTATGAGGCATCATAAACTCATCGTCGAAACCACGGAAGATAGGCAACTTCGGATCGAGGGGCTTCTGCGGGAAGATACCGAACATCTTCATAGGTAACGGATACTTCGGAATGCCATAGTGATAATAGAGTCCGGCCTGTGCTGCCCAACAGATATATAGCGTACTGGTGACGTGGGTACGGGCCCATGAGAAAATCTCTGTAATTTCCTCCCAATAGCTAACTTCCTCGAACTCAAGCTGTTCAACGGGTGCACCCGTAACAATCATGCCGTCATATTTCTCGTTGCGCATCTCATTGAAGTCGCGGTAAAACATCATCATGTGTTCTATTGGCGTATTCTTCGGAGTATGACTCTTGAGTTTCATAAAGCTGATGTCCAGCTGCAAGGGCGTATTAGAGAGCAGACGAATCAGGTCGGTCTCCGTCGTAATCTTCAGCGGCATCAAGTTGAGTATGACAATTCTCAGCGGGCGAATATCCTGCGAGTGAGCACGAGTATCGTCCATCACAAAAATGTTTTCCTGCTTCAGCAAATCGATGGCAGGAAGCTTGTCAGGCAATCTTAATGGCATAGTTTAGTTTTCTTTGTTCATTAATCTACCTTAAACATACAAACAGAGACATTGTCGAATCCACCTGCCTCAATGGCTGCTTCGCACAACGTGTTGGCATTGGCATTTTCACACATCAACTGTTTGATTTGTTCATCGCTGATCATATCATTCAACCCATCTGAACACAGCATATAGGTGTCGCCCGACAAGAATTCATCAGTAAACTCAAACATATCCATATAGGGCATTCTGATGCCTGCACCAATGCAGTTGGTGATGACGTTTGAGTGTCTCTTCTCACCACGGGCATTACTCAGCGAATGGTCGTTTGTCAACAATACTAACTCGCCATTACGAAGGCGATAGATTCGGCTGTCGCCACAATTCATCCAATAGTACTTCTTGTTATAAAAAACAATGCCCACCAACGTGGTTCCCATCTCCAACATCGATGGATCGGCATGGCCTTTGGAGGTGATAATCTGGTTGACTGATTGCAACCAGTCATGCATCATATCCATAAACTCACCAGATGCCAATCCACGAGGCAAATCGCCCATATAGAACTTCAGGTTACTCAACACGTCGGAACTGGCTACCTCACCGGCATTATGGCCACCCATTCCGTCAGCCACAGCAATGACAAAGCGATCAACGGTTTCCGAATCAAACTCAGTACTGTATACGTCACTGCGTATCAGTTTATCGTAGGCGAGAACCATGTCCTCATTATTCGATCTCACACAGCCAATACGACTGGCTGCAGTCAATGATATTTTGCTCATAATATTTTTTCCACATGAATACTATCTTCACCTTCTGATCAGCTAACGCTTACCTGAAGGTTAATATTTGCCAATGTCACGATGTCGCCACTCTTAATGGACATGGGAACATCTGGCTGAAGGTCACGCTGATTCAACTTTGTACCGTTCGACGAATGCTTGTCGATAATGCACCAGCCGCTGTCGGGTTTGTAAATCAACTGGGCATGAGCACCCGAGATATACATATTCCCTTCAAACAACTGCGTATACGGTCCCTGTCGACGACCAATAATCGCCCCATTAACACCCACCATGCGGATATCAAGACTGGGGTTATACAGCGTCAGAGTAGGTACTCCATTCTGCGCAGGCATTTGTGCACCGACGGGTTCTGGACGGCGCGACGTGAAAGTATAGGATGCATTAGCATTGTCTGCAGCACCGGATGGAGCACCACTACGTTGATCCTTCATACCTTCTGGTCCAACCATCAAACCTCCACAATAAGTGCAGCGCCGACCCATACCGACGCGTCCACAACTGCTACAGTAGACAAGTTCCTGTCCACACTGGTCACAATAGTGAGACTCTTCTTCTATCTCTTCTTTACAACTTGGACAAATAATCATATCTCTTCTTTAATATCTTCTGGCATTATCAACTGATATGTTTCCTGCGTAATCTCCGACTGCGACATTGAACTGACACGCATGGACAATTGCTGAATGGTTGCATCGAGCATATTACGCATCTCACGGGCATTACCGAACGAGCTGCTCTTGCTGATGACCTTGCGACAGATGAGATCCATCAGCTTAAATTCAGCCTCAGGCGACAACTTGTAGTTGTCCTTGCTGGCCATCTTCTTGAAGATTGCCAACAGCTCGTCTTCGTTATAGTCGTCGATGTGCATCTTGTGACTGAAACGACTGGCCAATCCTGGATTCACTGCCAGGAACGTCTCCATCTCGTTCTTATAGCCTGCTGCTATCACGACGAACTTGCCGCGGTCGTCCTCCATACGCTTCATCAGCGTGTCGATGGCTTCCTTGCCATACTGGTCATTCTCCGACGACAGCGTGTAGGCCTCGTCAATGAACAGGATGCCGCCCATAGCCTTATCACACATGTTATTGACTATCTTCGGTGTTTCTCCCATATACTTACCAACCAGTGTAGCACGGCTGGCCTCAATGACGCGGCTGGTAGGCAGGATTTCCATGGACTGGAGCACCTCTCCCATCTTGCGTGCTATCGATGTCTTACCCGTTCCGGGGTTACCCGTCAGGATGAAGTTCATCGACATCTGCTGCACCTTACCGGCACCCATAGCGGCACGCTGCTTCATGAACATGCTCTGTACTGCCAAACGACGAATCATGTTCTTCACAGAACGCATACCGATGAAGTCGTCGAGTTCGTTGAGCACCTCGTCGAGCGGACGGACCTTCTCGCTCTGAGAAACCTCCAGATCGGCAACGGTGATGCGGTACATATCATCGTCCTTGAAGTCAGGATTGTTCATCTGTGATACCAGACGCTGGCTTTGCTTCTCGACAGCCTGGTCGAACATGCGACGAGCCTCACGGGCGTTACCGAAGTTCTTGTCACGACGCAGATAGAGTTGTTCGAACTGACGATGGATAGCACCTTGCGTCTCTTCGTCAATGGTGAAGTTCTTACCTTTGGCGAGGTTGATGAAGATTTCCGTCAACTCGTCGGGCGTATAATCGTCAAAGTGGATGGTTTGTGTAAAGCGGCTCTTCAGTCCCGGGTTGGTATCGATGAAGTCGTGCATCTGGTCGGTATAACCGGCAACGATACAGATGAACTTGCCGCGATCGTCCTCCAAACGCTTCAGCAACGTATCGATAGCCTCAGCGCCAAACGAATCCTGATCGCTCGACTTCAAGGTATAGGCCTCGTCGATGAACAGCACACCACCCATCGCTGAATCGATAAGCTGATTGGTCTTAATGGCTGTCTGACCCGAATAGCCTGCCACGAGTTTAGCACGATCGGCTTCTATCAGCTGGCCGCGCGAAAGGATGCCCAACGTGCGGAATACATCGGCCATGATACGTGCCACGGTAGTCTTACCCGTTCCCGGATTACCCGAGAAGACGTAGTGCTTGCCTTGGAAGGTATTCGTTTCGCCACGACGGATTTGCAGATTGAGGAAGGCAGCAAGGTTCGAAATCTCTTTCTTGACCGCTGCCAGTCCGACCATGCCGTTCAGCTTGGCCAGACACTCGGTATAATCGACAGCCTTGGGAGCCTCGTAAGGAATATCGGCCGTGTCAATGGTCATCATCTGCTCGTTGGTCAACGTAGAGATGTCGACCTTCTGCAGACGCTCAGCCTGCTTAGCGACAATCTTTTCAAAGATCTGACGCATCGTTCGGCCATTGGCAAAGTCTTTTCCACGCGAGTTATACAGCTCGGAAATCATCTTAAGCGTCAGCTCTTCAGCCTCCTGCGTAAAGACGTATTTCTTCTCCTTGGCGAAGACACACATAATCTGATAAAGCTGATCGGGCGTGTAGTCGTCGATGTTGAGGAAATAGCTGAAACGACTACGCACGCCAGGATTGATGCGGAACAGATTGTCCATCTCCTGACGATAGCCGGCAGCAATAACGACGAACTTGCCTCGGTCGTCCTCCATGCGTTTCATCAACTGCTCCAGTGCCTGTGTTCCCTGCTGGTCTTTATCGCCACTTTGACTCAGCGGCGCCAGCGTATAAGCCTCGTCGACAAAGAGGATGCCACCCATAGCCTTGTCGCACAAACGGTCGACGACTTTCGGCGTCTCACCCTGATAGGGGCTAACCATCTTCGAACGGTCGACCTCAACGACATGACCGCTATCCAGATAGCCTATCGACTCCAGAATCTCACCCAACTTACGGGCAATGGTGGTCTTACCGGTACCAGGATTACCCGTCAGCACGATATGGATGCCCGACTTCTCCTGTTCACCCAGTCCGCGTTGTGCACGCTGCACACTGTTGTGAACCGTAAAGGCTATCTCGCGGACGGCCTTCTTGACCTCGTCCATTCCGATATAACGATCCAGGTCGCTGAGGATATCCTCCAGGGAACGCTCCTCAGGAACATATCCGCGAATGTCGCCCTCCTCGACCATCACCGCCTCGGCACCACGACTGATAAACGAGGTGAAGATGTCTTCGGCGGTCTTTGTTGCCTGATGTCGGTAACCGAAGGTGTCGTCCTTTATTTTCAGCTGGTACTGGAAATAGCGGTACAACTTGTGGTCGGCCTCAGGACTATAAGCAGAAATGCCATACTTAATGCGCAGCTCCTGCTTACATATGTCGCACAAATCCTGACAGCTTGGCGTCGGCAGGCGGAAGGTATACTTAAAGCGGTTTTGTGCCGACGGGTTGGCTACCAGGAAGTCGTCCAGACCCTTCGGCAATCCGGCAATCATCACAATGGGATTCTCGCCCCATTTGTCCATCTCGACAAAGAGCTTGTCGAGCGGGTTCACCTGATTGGAATAACGGTCGGGCAACAATTTCTGCACATTGTCGAAGAAAAGGATACCATCACGGGCTTTCTTCACATTGTCATCCCACTTGTCGACAAAGCGCTGATAGTCAACTGCGTCGACCATCGTCAACTTGGGCTTGTCGATAATCTTATGCTGATAGAAATAGTCGCGTATCACTTCGGCTAAGGCCGTCTTACCCGTTCCCGTCTCACCGATAATAATTGTATTGACGCTCAGACGCACGTTCATGATGTCCTTGCGCGAATGCAAATAGGTGTAGGTGTCGACTACCGTCTTCAGCTGTTGCTTCACCTCAGTAAGTCCCACCAACCGGTCCAGCACGTTCTGCGAAACGAGCGGTTTACCACACCAACGGCAAAACTTGGCTATTGAGCGGTTTTCCTTATGACAATGCTCACATATCATATTATTCTACGTTCTTTTTTTCTGTATCCGTTTTTACGTCCTTCTCACCATCCGACTCCGAGTCCTTCTGTTCGTCTTCCGGACTCGCATCCGGCTGTTCCACATCCTTCTGTATCTGTTCTACTACTTCGGTTGGATCCACACGGATATTCTCTGTATTCGGGTTGGGACGATTCATCAACTTGGGACTGAACACAATCATTTCCATCAACAACAGAGCCACCATGATGCTCCACAGAATGTAATGCAACACGGACTCACCGCTCAGTGAGCGTACCTGGTTGGTCACATCGTCGAGCATGCCAAACTTAGAACCCTTGAACTTAAAGGTCTTCTGTTTGAACGTATAGTATAACGGTTCAAGGAGTGTCGACTTGATGTCGTCCTCCATCACCTCGTTGATCAGTTGATTGTCACCCTTCGAGTCGCTATGGTAGTCTGTCACATGACATACCGCCATATATAATAAGGTAATAACGATTGCCGCGGGGATGAACAGACTGGGCATACTGCCATCGACTGTCCTGAGTATCAGCAAAGGCAGATAGGATGAAATCATTCCCAACAATCCCCATAAGCACGACATCACAAAACCATAACCTCGGAAATAGGCTCGCAGTCCCACGATGATAGCAGTCATACCGCCCACAGGGAAACCAATGGTCATCATCGGATGCTGGAAGACATATTCACGACCCGACGTGGAAATACCGCATATCAACAACAGCAGCACCCATACGGCACACAAGCCATAGAAGATGTAACGCCAGCGGCGCTCCTTCATCTTCGCCTTGTTGAAACCAGAGCGCACCTCCTGGTATTTCTTTGCCGTTTCTTCCTTGGCGTTTCCATAACGCTTGTAGAAGTACTGATTCTGGTCTATTTCTCCTAAATTGCATATCCATTCCTCCAACTTACGCTCATAGCTGTACGTCTCGCTGAATTCCTGGAAGGGATCCTCGTGATAGAATACTGCCATCCACTGACTCAGCGAACCGTGTTTCATGGCCGACAGCAACTGTGGACGATAGGCCAGCTTATCCATGGTGATGGCCGACGTGAGTTCTGTGCCGTCTTCCAATAAATAGGTGGGTGTTACTCCCAAGATACGGCAGAAGCGATACAGGGCGGTACGGATATCATATGCACCCAGACGGTTGCGATTCTCTTCGCTCTTCATGTCGAAGCAGGCACGCGCCTGACTGATTTGCTCGAACCAGCCATGCAATTGGGCAAAATAGATGAACCTGCCGTCAGAATCACTAAAGTCTTCTGCTTTCTTGGCATACTCCTCGTCAGACAGATTCTGCCATTCCTTAAGCTGTTCGCGCAAAACTTCTCCGACCTTATAGGGAGAGTCGGCATTGCGCAAGTCAAACGGCGCCTCCTTGTCAATGTTATACAGCACCTTATACCCCAGCGAACGGCTCGGCTCCTTTCCTGCTGTCATTATACGCAATGCCTCACAGGCCATATGATCTTCATGGCAATACATCCACGACAACAGACGGCCGTCACTCAGACTGAGCCATTCGTCGTCCGTACAATCTTCATAACCGAAGGAATGTACGATATCCGCCAGATTCGAGGAAGGACGATTCACCAGGAACGGGATGTCGTGATCAACCTCATAGACGAACCTTAGAATAGCCACGCGGGTGTCGATATTGCTGTCTTCGGCAAAATAGCTACGGAGTCGGTTCACATCTGCCTTGGAATGTGATTCCAGATACAGATAGAGCGTGTCATTCGGATTCGCCAATGCAATCTTGTATTCCTCCTGATAGCTCAAGACGGAGATGGCCGCACTATGCACATCGTCACATAAGTTCCCGCGCAAATCTTTATAAGGATAGGTCGGTTCCATCACGTAGACGGCAGCCATCAGTCCGGCATGCTGGTCGACGGGATAACGGTTGACGACAATATCCTTGACGGCAGAACTCAACTTCACGTTGCCGCACTGTTCGAGCCAACCGGCAATTCGACCGTTATAAAGGTAGTTGATGGCCAGTCGCTCATTGTCCAGCAACAAGGGAATGAGTTCATGCACATTGTCGGCCACGAGGTTACGCTCCGGGTCAACGATGAAACTGCGGTATTTCAGGATGGGCGACGACAGGTCAATCTTTACGTCCTCACCCAGGAACCAGCGTTCCACCTCGTCATAACCCCAACGGGTCATCGGGTTCACCGATGTCAAACCCTGCACAATCATTCTCACACGGTCGGGCAGTTCATTGATGCGCGGCAGACGGCCTTCGTTCTTCTTACGCATCATCACACGCTCGTTATGACTGAGCGGATTCTCACCCAACCAAAGGGTCATCAGCGTGATACCCAGCGAGTAGAAGTCGACAGCGGGGGTAATCTCCACCTCGCCGTCAATGACATCGTTATACATCTCGGGAGCAGCATACACCGGTGTGCGAGCCTGTGTGGTGCGGTGCACCTTCTCGTCACCTTCCAGCACGCTCGAGATTCCGAAGTCGCCCAACACGATTTCCTTATGGTCGGTCTCGCGGAAGAAATAGTTTCCGGGCTTGATGTCTTTATGTATGATGTTGCAATTATGACAATAGGCCAATGCGGCAGCGGCTTGCAGAGCGATACGGCGGAACTGGTTGAAGTCACCGTCCAGATCGTAGTTATTCAGCGTACCGCCATGCAGATATTCCATCAATTCGTAGTCGCGGTTCTTGCCGTCAACATAAGTCTTACCGTAATCGTATATCTTGACGATCATCTCCATACCGATATTCTGGATGATGCGCATCAGAGTCTTCTTGATGGTGAAGTTGGGGTAATAGACTTTCAGCACGCGCTCGCCCTCTTCACCTTCCACCAGAAAGACCTGAGCCTCACCAGAATTGTCGCTCAAGCACTTAATGCTTTTATATAGTTTGCCTTTCAGCAAGAACTCCACATCCCCACCCGTCGGGTTCTGGGTATTCGCTTGAGGACGGAGGGTCATCTCTCCGTTTGCAGCTTGCTGACCACCGTCCGGACGTACCGTCTTTATCGTACTGGCCGTCACATCATTCGCAGCAGCAGGTTGTAAGCCATTTATGGTCTTGTCGTCCATATCTTATTTGTCGTCTTTTATTTCCACGTTACTATTGTTGCCTAACACTACCCATTTTCCACCCATCTGGGGCTTGGCGCAACCACACGGACTGCTGTGCATGGCATGCTTATAGTTGCAAACCCATGCCAGGCGCACACCCACTGGTTTGCTGGCCATCGCATAGTTGCGAGCCTTAGCCGGTGAGGGGCAAGGCGGAACGGCCAACTTGTCGAGAATGGCCGACAACATCTTGATCTTCACTGACTTCTGCTCCTCCAGCTCTTCCTTGGTCATGCGTTTTGTCTCGGGTTTGGGAATCACGGGATTCTCCACGCCCTCATCCTTGGCCAACAGGGTCAACACGCGCTCTCGCAACTTGTTGTTTGCCTGCTCACGCAAGATGTCACGCTCAGAATTATAGGGTAAAGCGTTTTCAAGCTTCGAAAAGTCCTGCACGATATCCACCAGCTCCTGATAGTCGGGATTATGCTGCAACTCCTTTACAAGCATCTTGGCTTCTTCCGTCAGCGCTGTACCGCACTTCTTGCAAAAAGCAAAATCGTTCAGCGTGCGACACGTCGGACAGACGATACCGCCCCTCGGACTGCCGCATTCCGGACAATAGGCTTCGTTGCCTGCCAGATGGGCTCCGCAATAGGAACAGACATCTTTCCGGATGTAGTGGTGGCACACCTCACAGAAATCAGCATCAGGATCCATCTCCGCGCCACAATGCGGACAGGACATCTTGCTGATGGGTTGGCCACACTGGGCACAAAACATAGCTTCAGGGTCATTGATAGCACCACAATGGGGACAAGCCTTTCCTGCCGCCTGCTGTTGCTGTTGTTGCATCATTACAGGCTGGTCTTCACGCGGCTTCTCCATCTCTCTTTGCAACGTTTGCGGCCTTGCGGTCCGTTGCGTACTTTCTATGTCAAAATTGTTGTCGTTCATCATACATGTAGTAATAATTGTGGCAAAGTTACTAATTTTTTTTAAAACCAACAAAAAAACCGCCGTAAATTTATATTTACGACGGCATTTTATGCATTTTGGCAGAAAAATTCTACCATAAAGACAGTCGTTGAGCCTTTGGAACGAACATTTTGTCACCTTCCTTCACCCCGAATGCATCATACCACATATCGATATGAGGCAGGGCTCCATTGACACGCCAACGACCCAGCGAATGGGGGTCGCTCTTGGTGCGGTTGCGGATTTCGGCCTCCGTCACGTTACCAGCCCACACACCGGCATAAGCCAGGAAGAAACGCTGGTCGGCGGTCAGTCCGTCAATCACGGGCAACGGATTGCGCTTGGTGGCATTCTTGTAGGCATACCACGCCACCTGCAGTCCACCGTGGTCGGCCAGGTTCTCGCCCAGCGTCAGACGACCGTTGGCATTCAGGTCGGGCAACACCTTGATATTCGAGAAGAAGTCTGCATACTTATCCGTCCGTTCAGTAAAGTTTTTTCCATCAGCTTCCTTCCACCAATCGTGCATGTTTCCGTCCTTGTCGTACTGACGTCCCTGATCGTCGAAACCATGCGTCATCTCGTGTCCGATCACCACTCCGATGGCACCATAGTTAAAGGCATCGTCGGCTGTCGGATCAAAGAACGGAACTTGCAGAATACCAGCTGGGAAGCAGATTTCGTTCGTGGTAGGGTTATAGTATGCGTTGACCGTCTGCGGAGTCATGTGCCAGTCGTCGCGGTCGACGGGTTTTCCAGCCTTGTGTTCTATCTGCCACTTCAGCCAGAAGCGACTACACTCCTTCATATTCTCGTAGTACGATTTTTTCGCATCAATCTTCAGACCTGACAGGTCGGTCCAGCGGTCGGGATAACCAATCTTCACATAGAAGCTGTTCAGCTTCAACAGGGCATTCACCTTCGTCGAATCGTCCATCCAGTCCTGAGCAGCAATACGCTCGCCCAAAGCAATGCGCAGGTTCTCAACCAACGTCTTCATACGCTCCTTCGAGGAGGCGGGGAAATACTTCTTGACATAGATGCGCCCCAGTGCCTCGCCCATCACGCCCTGCACCTGATTGGTGGCACGGCGCCACAACGGATGGTCTTCCTTACGACCCGAGAACACCCTGCCATAGAAGTCGAAGTTAGCCTCACGGACGGCATCGTTCAACAGTCCCGTAGCACTGCCGATAACGCCCCACTCCATCACGTCGCGATATTCGGCGGGCTTCATCGTGGCAAAGAGTTTGTCGGCAGCAGCCATGAAGTCGGGCTGTCCGACCACCAACTCCTTCAGATACACCGTCTTCAGTCCCATGGCCTCGGCCTGCTTCTCCAGCTGGAAGTGCGGATACTTGGCATTGAACTCGTCCAGCGTCATCTTGTTGTAGTTGGCCTGCGGATTACGCAGTTCAGTACGCGACTTCGACACCTTGGCCAGTGCCGTCTCCACCTTCATGATGTTCTTCATCTTCTGCTCGGCGGCACCCTTCTTGAATCCGAAGAGCTGGAACATGCGGACAATGTGCTTCTTGTAGGCCTCACGGATCTTGGTCGTGGCCTCGTCGGTCTCCAGATAGTAGTCTTTCTGTCCCAGCGTCAGTCCGCTCTGCATGATGTTGACGATATTCTCCGTGGCGTTCTTCTCGTCGGCACCGATATAGGCACCAAAGAACTCCTGTTCGCCATAGGGAGCCATCTCCAACTGAATGGCAAACAGCTGGTCCTTCGTCTTGGCGGCCTCCATACGCTTGATGAGGGGCATCACGGGCGACAAACCCTCCTGCTCACGACGGGCAGAGTCCATCGCCAGCTTATACAGGTCGCTCAGTTTCTGCTCTACAGAACCCTCTTCGTACGTGTTCTCCAGCAATTCCTTCAGGATTCCGTTGATGCGTTTGTTGTTGTCTTCGGCCAGACGGTCGAAACTGCCATAACGTGAATAGGCAGCGGGCAGCGGATTGGCTTTCATCCATCCGCCGCAGGCATACTCATAGAAGTCGTCGGCAGGACGCACGCTGGTGTCCAGGTCAGCCAGATTGATGCCCGACCGCAACTGCTGCGCACCACCCGACATAGTCATCGATGCTAATGCCATCATAATCAATAATTTTTTCATAACGTTTTTATTTTATATAATGTTCAAAGTTCAAAGTTCAATGTTCAATGTTCAATGTTCAATGTATCAAGTTCTTCCGAGAGCCGTTCCCAACGTTCCACCTCTTCGTCCAGGGCTTTCTTCGTCGACGTGTACTCCGTCACCAGCTTCATGTCCGACGCATTCTCGGGCTTCATCAGCAGCTCGTCCAGCTCTTTCAGCCGACGTTCCATATCGCTGATCTTGCGCTCCGACTCCTCGACGGCCTTCTCGGCCTTGCGCACGCGCTTCTGCTGTTCCTTGCGCTCCGCGTAGCTCTGCGCTCCGTTGCCTGGACTGCCAGTCTCACTAGTCCTACTAGTCCTACTAGTCGTACTAGTCATACTAGGGCTACTAGTGCTACTGGCACTCTTCGCCACCTGCAACTCGCTCAGCTCCGAAATCTGCTTCGCACGCAGGAAGTCGTAGATGCCTCCCAGGTGTTCGCGCACCCTGCCGCCGCCGAACTCATAGACCTTCGTCACCAGTCCGTCCAGGAACTCGCGGTCGTGGCTCACGATAATGGCTGTGCCGTCGAATGCCTTGATGGCCTCTTTCAGCACGTCCTTCGACGCCATGTCCAGATGGTTCGTGGGCTCGTCGAGTATCAGCAGGTTCACGGGTTCCAGCAACAGACGGATCATCGCCAGTCGGCTGCGCTCGCCACCGCTCAGCACCTTCACCTTCTTGTCCGACGCCTCGCCGCCAAACATAAAGGCACCCAGTATGTCGTTGATCTTCAGGCGCACCTCGCCCTTGGCCACATAGTCTATCGTCTGGAACACGGTCAGCCCTTCGTCCAACAGCTGTGCCTGGTTCTGGGCAAAATAGCCGATCTGCACGTTATGGCCGATCTTCAGGTTGCCATCGAAGGGAATCTCTCCCATGATGCATTTCACCAGCGTCGACTTACCCTCGCCGTTCTTACCCACAAAGGCCACCTTCTCGCCGCGCTTGATGGTCAGGTTCACACCCTCGAACACCACGTGGGCATATTCCTTCTTCACGTCTTCGCAGATGACGGGATAGTCGCCTGAGCGCAGACAGGGCGGGAATTTCAGGTGCATGGCCGAGTTGTCCACCTGGTCCACCTCGATGGGCACGATTTTCTCCAGCTGCTTCACCTTCTGCTGCACCTGCACGGCCTTCGTGGCCTTATAGCGGAAACGCTCGATGAAGTCCTTCATCTCCGCCATTTCCTTCTGCTGGTTCTCGTAGGCACGCAACTGCTGTTCGCGACGCTCCTTGCGCAACACGACATACTCGTCGTACTTCACCTTGTAGTCCGTAATCTGACCACACGAAATCTCCATCGTCCGGTTCGACACATTATTAATAAATGCGCGGTCGTGACTGACCAGCACGACGGCTTTCGCCTGGTTGGCCAGATACTGCTCCAGCCACTGTATCGACTCAATGTCCAGATGGTTCGTGGGCTCGTCCAGCAACAGCACGTCAGGCTTCCTCAGCAGAATCTTCGCCAGCTCTATGCGCATGCGCCAGCCGCCCGAGAACTCACGCGTCGGACGCTCCAGGTCGCTGCGTTCGAAGCCCAGACCCGTCAGCGTGCGCTCTATCTCGGCCTCATAGCCGTCGGCGCCCATCATCTGGTAGCGGTCGTGCTCCTGGGTGAAGCGTTCCACCAGCGCCATATACTCCTCGCTCTCGTAGTCCGTGCGCTCGGCCAGCTGCTGGTTCATCCGCTCTATGCGCTGTGCCATCTGCTTGATGTCGGCAAAGGCCTTCTGGGTCTCCTCGCGCACCGTCATCGAGTCCTGCAGGTTCATCACCTGAGGCAGATAACCTACTGTCGTGTCGTTGGGCACGCTCACCACACCGGCTGTCGGCTGTTGCTGCCCGCAAAGTATCTTGAGCAGAGTCGATTTGCCCGCACCGTTCTTACCCACCAGGGCAACACGGTCGCGGTCGTTAATCACGAAACTGGCATTCGCAAACAACGGCTTCACACCAAACTCCACACGCAGTCCTTCTACTGAAATCATTTTACCTTATTCAATTTCAGCCGCCAAAGGTACGAAAAAAAATCGGACTGACCTCACTTCAGCCCGACTTTTTTCTTATTCACATTAATCGGCGTGCTCTTCGGGAAGGCGATGCTGTAGGCCCGGTCGAGGGCTTTCAGGTCGACCTTACGCACTCCGATGTCCAGCACGACGGCCACGACGACGCGCAGCAGTTCACGGTGTCGGCGGGGATAGAGCGCGGGGGCCGGCAGCTCGTCCCAACCGCCGACGGGGATGTCGTCGTCGAGCACCATCGTCATCTTGCTGCACACCTCCCAGATCAGGTCGTCGGTAGCCTCGGCGCCCAGCCACATCTGCATCACGTGGCGGATGCAGAACCGGCGGTGCTGCTCCCAGAGGAGGCGCCTCGTGCGCTCCAGCTTTCGCCAGAGCCGCACGAAGCATTCTTGGGTGTTCTCAATAGTAATCATAATTCTCATTGCGTGCCACACTCTGACCTTCAGGTCAGAGAATTGTCAATTCTCAATTGTCAATTAGAATACTTCCGCTTGTACGTTTCCGTCTTGCAGTAACGGCCGCAGACTTCATCGTAGACAATGTGCCCGCGATTCTGCCAGACGCGCAGCGTGGACTGACCATCGCCTGTCTTGCCATGACTCTGACGCATCTGGCGGTACTGCTCACGGGTGAACTCGTCGGGCAGATAGTTCAGCAGGTTCTGTGGTCCCGACTGACTCTGTATCTCGACCTCCTCACGCAGTTCGCGCTCCAGCTGCTGACCGAAGTACAGCATCTTGCACCACAGGTTGTACGACTGGCTCCAGCGGACGAAATCGGCTATCTCCTTCGACCATTTGTAGCCGTGCGCCACGTAGAGCACCATCCCCTTCAGCCAGGCAATGACGTTGGCACGATAGGAGAACACCCGATAGGCCTCGCTGTCATAGAGATTGGCGGCATCCGTGTTCTCCTGCTTCATGTCGAGCGACAGACGCTTGGCCTGCGGACACTCGATCAGCCCGTTGGCTGCCTCCAGACGGTCGATGTAGGGCTTCAGCTCCTGCGCAAAGGTGTGGTCGTAGATGCCCAGGATAGGCGCCGTATCGTCGTCATCATTGCTGCGGATAATGGTCGAGATGTCCAGTCGGCCTACGGTGCCGTCGTTCACCATCCGTGCAAAGAACTTCCGTGCATTGGGCGGTGTCGTCGAGGCGTTGAAGTTCCAGCGCAACGGCGCGATGCCGCTCACCGAGTCCGAGCCGTAGCGCTCCTGACCGACCTCCGAGTTGTCGTAGGCCTTGCGGATCAGCAGTCCCACCTCGTCGACCGTTCCCTTCGACGTGACCTTCTTCAGACCCTCTATCTCGTCGACAAGGAGGTAGATGAAACGCTGTCCGTTGTTGTTGGCATCGATGACGCGCTGGTTGAAGATGGCGTCCGTCAGGTTGTCGATGAGCATCTGTATGCAGATGTCCGTCGGCCGCGGCTCTTTCTTCTGCTTCGCACTGGGGTTCTTCTGCTTCCACTCCTGTTCGCGCTGACGGTTGGGAATGTCGCGCTGGCGGATGTCCTCCATGATGTACTGGATGGGATCCTTGATGGTACCCTTACCAATCGACTGCCGACCTATCAAGACGTTCATGAACGTCGCCTCGTGCTCCCTGTTGTCCCAGTAGCGGAACTTCACACCGTGCAGGTGGACACCCAGTGCCGGGAACACCGCATTGGCCACCGCGGGCTTGTAGAACCACGGCACGTTCTTCGTCAGCAACCGTATCAGTGGCGGCAACCGCTTCGGCATCGGCGGCGGTGTGGTCAGCGTACCGCCACAAGCCTTCACGCCCTGCTGCGACTTCAGCGCCTGCAGCACCTGCTTCAGTCGGTACGGCATACCCTTCCGAGGCTCCTTCAGCGCATTCTCCAGCGTCTTGCGCCACTCAGTGACCCCCTCTAAATCTCCCCGAGGGGAGACTTTTTTCTCTCCCCCTTGGGGGAGTTGGTGGGGGGGCATCCAATAGTTCGGTATCACCTGCATCAGCTTCTCCAGCGAGTAGCCGCAGATGCTCCGGATGGTCACCGCCAGCTCGAACGTCAGCACATTGCGGTCACCCTCTACAGGTTCCTTCCCGCCGTTGAACAGCTCCCAGTACTTCGCGATGATGTCCTTGAACAACACCCCGTTGTAGCTCGCCTCAGGGTCGTAGGCAACCCCCTCTAAATCTCCCCGAGGGGAGACTTGTGGAGCGTCGTCTTCTCCTCCCCTCGGGGAGGCTGGGAGGGGGTCGAAGATCTCATCATCCAGAAACAGCAGGTCCTCCTCGCTGCCCGTCGTGGTGAAGAACACGCGCGTGATGTCCTTCGCGCCCTTGTCGAACTCCACGCCCAGCAGGCGGCTGGCCCATTCCAGGTTCTCGACATGCGACAGTTCCGGACGCCTGCGGAATACCAGGTGGTAGCCCTTCGTTGCCGACCGCTCCAGCATCAGCAGTCCCAGCTCGTCCTTTCTCGCCAGCACCAACTCGGGCACCTTCCTCAGCCATTCCTCCTTACGGGCGGCTATCTGCTCTTCCCCTTCATGGGGAAGCGGGGATGGGGTCCAGTCGATGTCCATGCCCACCGTCGACGACAGCCGTGTGGCACCCTTCAGTCCGCCCTCGCCGTTCGGCAGACAGCCGTAGCACATCTGCACCAGTCGCGATTTCTGCCGTTCGTCGCCTGCGCGCACGGCCTTCACGATGGCCTGCTGCTTGCCGCCGTTGCGCAGCGCCAGATAATCCTTCCTGTTCAGGACAGGGCGCATCATCTTCGCCCCGTCCTTTAAATAAATAGTATATACGCTCATAATTCAACTTTCTGAAGTTATCGCTTCGCTCGAAGTTATCGAAGTTAACGAAGTTAACGACGATAGTTCTTGCGGTTGTTTATTCGAAAAACCGTCTCGCTTCCCATTCGCGTCTAAGTTCCAGGCCCTTCAGGCGCTTACCACCGGCATACACCCATTTCTTGAATTCGCGTGTGATAGCCGCCTTCGAACCCCCGTTGCGAATTGTTTTCAGCAGTGTCGAGCGTTTCAGCCGTCCGATGCCGATGTTGAATGCCAGCGACGTCAGTGCGTCCAGCTGTCCCTCGGTCTTCGCCACCCCGAGCTCGCTGACCGCGCGCTCGAAGTAAGCAATGTCCCGCTTCAGCAGCTCGCGTGCCCAGTAGGCGCTGATGTGGTCGCCCATGCGCACGCCCTTCGTGTGTCCATACCCGATGGTTGGCACGCCCGCCGCGTCCCTGTACGCCGTCAGCCGACAGCCCTCCATCACCATCAATTGTGTCAATAGTCTCATCGTTGTCTTCATAATATTTTTTCTTTAACACGAATTGCCATATAATTGCCCATTAATTATCAAAAATTTAATTCATGAAAAATTCGTGGTAATTCGTGTTTAAAATAAAATCCGTTTAATCCGTTAAATCTGTGGTCGTTAAAAATTCGGGTATCCCAGTTTCGCGTTCAGGTAGTGCAGTCCGGCGATGGTCCACGTCATGTACGTGCGGATTTTCTTCTCGCCCTTCAGTGAATAGCTGATGTGCGTGCGCAGGGCAGTGAAGCCGCGACCCTCGAGGTCGTCCGACAGGTTCCAGTGGCCGCCGCGACGATACTGGATGCCCATGTCGCGCAGCACGGCGTTGAAGTCGAAGACCGTCATGTTGAACGTCTTCGCCACCTGCGTCGCCGTCAGCGTGTCCTCGGCAGGCTCGTTCAGCAGGCGCAGACCCTCGCCGATAATGTCATCCGCCAGCCTGAGAATCTCCTTCGGACTGGGCAGACATCTTACCTCTGACATCTTCCTTCTTACTTCAGCCTTCTCAAGCTCTTCCCACCTCAGCACCAGCTTGGCACGCGCCTCGTCGTTGAACTTCGTCGCGATGTACAGGCACTCGGTCTTGGTCAGCAAAAAATAGGGCATCAGTTTCTTTCCGCCGTTTGGCAGATCGTAGGTTTTCTGCAAGCAAGTAAATTTGCTGCCTTGCACTTTCTCCCATGCAGGCTCCATCTTTCGAATAGCCCTCAGCACATCAAAATGTTTCTTACCTGTCAGCTCGGCAATCTCGAGCGACGTCATCATCTGTGGTTGGTTGTTGTTGTCGTTGCCGACGTGTTCTGTCTGTAAAGAATAAATTGTTGTTTTCATTGTTGTTTGAGTTGAAATTTCATTTCGACTTTTTCTCGCCATGCCAAAGTCCAAGCAAGCTTGACTTTGGTCATTTGGCTTATCGAAAAAGTTGAATTTTAGTGAGAGAAGCTTGAGAAAAGGGCCCTACGTC
>JAEEVW010000007.1 GCA_016291085.1 Prevotella sp. | reverse complement strand
CTATAGATGAAAATCCTCTCCTGTAGTTGAAAAAATAAGAGGGTCATGGGGACTGGCACTGAAGTGAACCCCAAAGTTTGGACAGATTAAACATTATTGCTTATTTGGAATTGAGTCCGGTATTGTACTGGACTCATTCCATTTAATCTAAGCTTTATTCTCTCATTGTTATAATAGTCAATGTATTCTATCAGGTCTTTCTTGAAGACCTCTGCCGATGTGTATTTACCAGGATAGAGCAGTTCAGACTTCATGAGACCAAAGAAGTTCTCCATCATTGCATTGTCCAAGCAGTTCCCTTTACGAGACATGCTTTGGATTATGTCATGCTTCTTGAGACTTTTTTGGTAGGCTGCATGCTGATAGTGCCATCCCTGATCAGAGTGCAATACTACACCTTTAGGGAGATCTATACGCTCATACATCTGGTTGAGCATACTCATCACCATCTCTAAGCTTGGCGCTTCTGTAATGGTGTAAGACAGTATCTCCCCATCACACATGTCGAGTATAGGAGAAAGGTAAATCTTGCGTCCGCCAACAGTCATCTGCGTTACATCCGTTGCCAGTTTCTGATAAGGCCTGTCGGCCACGAAATCCCTGTCGATGATATTGGGAGCCGTCTTGCCTACCTCACCTTTATAAGAACGGTATCTGACCTTCCTTACCTCGCTCTTAAGGCCAAGCTCATCCATAAGTTTCTTGACCGTCTTATGGTTAATAAGACGATTCCTGTTATGGAGTTCCAGCGTAATGCGCCTATAGCCGTAACGTCCTTTATGCTTATGGAAGATGGCATATATCATATCTTTCTCTTCTTTGTATTTGTCTTTCTTCTTGCTATTTTTAAGATGATAGTAAAACGTACTGCGAGCCATCTGTTTGAGTTCTAACAGCAGATAGAGGTCTGCATGCTCGTTATGCCTTAGTTCTTCGATGGCTTGCGCCCAATCGCTCTGTTTCGGGCTTCTCTTTCCTCGACTAAGGCTCTCACTTTTTTTAGTAGGAGATTCTCCAGCCTTAAGCGTTCGTTCTCCTTGCGAAGGCGCTCATTCTCCTTCTCATACTCTTCTTTTGGAAGTCGTTTTGTTCTTACCATACCAGTCTTTGGCCCACGTTTTTTGGGAAGCAGTGCTTCGAATCCACCTTCTTCTACCAATCTAACCCAGTTACTTAATAGTGAACTCGATATGTTATATTTCACGGAAAGCCGGAACAAAGTTAAATCATTTTCCTGATATTCACGAACAATCTTGCATTTTTCTTCATATGACAACCTTTTTTTCTTGTGTCCGTGAGATTTTAGGCCGTCAACACCTTGAAGTTTATAGCTCTCTAACCATTCGTAAAGAATGTGATGACCTAAATGGAATCTACGAGAAACAGAACGAGCAGATTCTCCTTGGAATACAAATCCAATTGCGCATAACTTTTCTTCTAGACTGTAACTACGTTTCATTTGAACCTTTAAGTTGTGTCCAACTTTCTGGGTTCACTTCACACTGAGTCCGTAGTTCCAAGCCTCTTCCTGATCCAAGTCGGCATCGATGACCATCTGCCGTCCACTCGCAAGCAGGAAGTTGTTCTCTGCCAGCACATGACTGGTGCGATAGCCCTTACCGATGGAACCTCGCAGGGTCACAATGTCGTTGGGCGCATATTTCAGGTGCATCCTTGGTGTGACGAAACTACCGTAGATGTTGCTGTGATCCCATCGTAGGCCACCCATCACAATCAGCTTCTCGCCCATCTTATAGGTGTATTGGGCATAAGCCCCCAAGACATTCTCTACAGCGGTAGCCAATTTTTCACTTTTCACTATTACCTTTTCCCTTAAAAAGTCGTGATTCAGACTGAGGCCTGTCGAGAGATTATGATGCTCGTTGAAGTCCGTTTCAAACAGCAGCGAGGCATAGCCGTTACGCTGGTCGGCCTTATAGAGTTTGGTTCCATACGTGGCATTCTCATGGTGTAGCGAACCAGAGAGAATCAAAGCAATGTTCGTGGCATGCTCCTCGTTCAGGAAATAGGCGTTTTTGGTGAAGGCCTCATAGCGTTCGTTGGTGATGTCAATAATATAGGGGTGAGAGGTGAGTGGTGAGTGGTGAGAAATTTGTCCACCCTCGCGATGTTCTTTGAGCCCTTTCACAGAGGCTTGGAAGATGTACTTGTCGCCCAACCACGCCCAACGGCTCTGTAGCGACCCTTGCTTGATTTTCGGCATATCCACAAAACCGTCTCCGTTATCATCATGCGCCTTGTCGAGAATCTCGTAATGTCCTAACAGAGCCGTACTCCACCTGTCAGATAGTTTAAGGTTGGCACCAAGGTTCGCCTCCAACTTCCCTTTCGTATTATAATATAGGTTCGCGTCCGCAAAAGGCGTGGCCTGTGGCTTCTTGAATTCTACGTTAATCTGACCCGTAATGCTCTCGTAACCGTTTTTGACCGACGAAGCGCCTTTTGACACCTGAATACTTTGCATCCACGGACCTGGGATATACCCCAAAGCGTATGGAGCTGCCACACCACGATAGTTCGGGATGTTCTCCGTCAGCATCTGCACGTAGATACCAGAGAGTCCCAGCAGTTTTATTTGCTGGGCGCCCGTAGCAGCATCAGCATAATTCACATCGACGGAAGGATTCGTCGTGAAGCTCTCTCCCAGATTGCAGCAGGCCGCCCGCAGCAGTTCCTTCGAACTAATCAATTCCATGTTGCCCACACCGTTTGTCTTCACCCGCCCAGCCTGATGGGCAGTGACCGTCACCTCATTGAGATGCTGCATTTTAAGGGTGTCCACATCATCCTTGCTCTGTCCGAAAGCAGACAAAGCTATGCTGAACATAATGATGATGGAGCCAACCTTCTTCATTTGTCAATGTTCACAGCATCTTGTACCACTAAGCCTGCCAACATAAAGCCAAAAATGGCGGTGATATGAGCCAGCGTGCCGTTAATCTGTGCTTTCGACGAGCACCACTCATGGTTCAGTAGCGATGGGTCTCCAGGACCGTTCTTGGCTTTGGGACACATGCACTGCTCTGTGCCGCAAGTAGCATTGTGGCCTTTGTTTTCCAAGAGTTCGTCAGAGAAGACGCACTTGAACTTACGCTTGGGGAATTGTTTGTCGCGTTTAAATCGGTTACGCAGGGCACGCGCCAGCGGATCGCCTTTAACCTTCCAGAATTCAGCCACTTGAATCTTGGTAGGATCGAGCTTCAAGGCGGCACCCATCGACGAGAAGAACCGACCCCTTCCCTGCTCCCCGAGGGGAGTGCTGGTAGCCATCAGGATAAGCAGCGCCTTGTCCTTCAGCGAGTCGATGGCGTCGATAATGTAGTCGTAGCTGCCCAGTTCGAAGCTCTCTGCGGTCTCTGCCGTAAAGATCTGTTGCAGGGCGGTAATCTCTGCCGAGGGGTTGATGGTGAGCAGACGCTCCTTCAGGGCATCCACCTTCACCTGTCCGACGGTCTTCGTCGTTGCCATCAGCTGGCGGTTGATATTGGTGATGCACACGCGATCGGAATCAACGATTGTCAGATGCTTGATACCGCTGCGCACCAGGCTCTCAGCACACCAAGAACCTACGCCGCCCACACCAAAAATAATCACGCGTTTCTCAGCAATGCGACTCATCGCCTCATCGCCCAACAGGAGTTCCGCCCTACGGAATATTGCTTGCTCTATTGCCATGAACTATCTCAATGTCTCTATTTAACTTCGGCAACGACTTCGATTTCCACTAATGCTCCCTTTGGTAGCGTTTTAACAGCAACGGCAGAACGGGCGGGATATGGCTCTGAGAAGAATTCGGCATAGACGGCGTTCATGTCGGCAAAGTCGCCCATGTCGGCCATAAATACGGTGGTCTTTACGACGTTGCTCATACTGAGACCTACCTCTTCTAAGATGGCCTTGACGTTGGTGAGCGACTGACGAGTCTGTTCCTTGATTCCACCCTCGGCAAAAGCGCCTGTGGCAGGGTCAATGGGAATCTGACCAGATGTGTAAACGAGATTTCCAACTTGAATGGCCTGGCTGTAAGGCCCGATGGCAGCAGGTGCTTTTTTTGTGCTAATTACTTTCATTTCATTATTCGCTATAATTGTGGTCTATCACGATGGTGATTTCTTTGTTAGGAATCAGAGCTTTCAATTCCTCTGTCAGACGAACAGAAAGAGCAGCCTCGTCGTGTACTGAGATGTCGGGAACCACATCAACAGAAACGCGGTTCTCCTTTTCGAAGTAGTAGAATCCATGTACCTGCACGATCTCAGGATGCTTGGCTAACGCTTGCATGACAGTACTTTGCAGCTGGCTTCGCTTGTTCTCGCCTGTTGCGATGGCATAGACACCGACGGTCATAATAATGCCGTGCTTGGCGTACATCTGTTCTGAGATACTGCGAGTCAAACCCTGTATGTCGTAGGCATTCATCGTGTCATAGACGTTGATGTGCAACGAACCGATCAGGACGTTGGGGCCGTAGTTGTGAAGGATGATGTCGAACACGCCATGAACGCCCTCAAACGCTCCGACCTCTTGCTTGATGTCGTGAACCAATTCCTGAGAGATTCTGGCACCCAGCAGTTCGTTGACAGGCGAAGCCAACATTTCGATACCAGCCTTGATGATGACCAGAGAGATGAGTGCGCCAAGAATACCGTCGAGCGAGACGTTCCACAAGAGCATGATACCTGCCGAAACGAGTGTGGCCAATGTGATAATAGCATCGAAAAGCGCATCAGAACCTGAGGCTATTAGTGCATCACTATTCAACTGTTGCCCTTGGCGTTTCACATATTGTCCCAGAACCAATTTCACCACAATAGCCACCACGATGACTACAAGAGTGACGGTGGTATATTCCGGCTCGGTAGGATTAAAGATTTTCTTAACCGACTCAATGAGTGAAGTGATGCCAGCCGATAATACCAGCACGGCAATGATGATGGCGCTGAAATACTCCACACGTCCGAAACCAAAGGGATGTTCGCGGTCGGCAGGTCGCTCTGAGAGTTTCGTGCCGATGATGGTGATGACACTCGACAGCGCATCGCTCAGGTTGTTGACGGCATCCATCACGATAGCAACGGAACTGGCAATAATGCCTACTGCTGCCTTGAAAGCAGCCAACAGCACATTGGCAACGATGCCGATGATGCTGGTGCGGATTATTTTCTGAGAACGGTCCATCTTTATCCTATATTAATTTCATAAACTAATCTAAAAGTGGGTACAAAGATAACCACTATTTTTTATTTTTCACTATCTTTTCCGTTAGTTTTAAGTGTATTTAGGTATTACGATGCAAAAAACGATGCGTCGCACTCAGAAACTTTAAACCGACAACAGTTCTGGCGGACGCATCGCGGAAAAACCGGTTTGTTTATTTCTTACCTCTTACCTCTGACATCTTACCTCTTAGAGGTGTACCTCCTTATCCACCACCTCGCCATTCAGAATTTTGAAGGAGTTGAGTTTCGGTTGTCCGTCAAGGAGCGAGAGGATGGCATAGCGGATAGTGGGGTCGTTGGCCAGACGCAGGTCTTCCTGCGAAGGGCGCGAGGGGGATGCTGGGTGCGAGTGCCAATTGGCGAGGATCTTCAGACCTTTTTCGCGGGCATAGCGCAGGGCTGCAAACTGGTCCTTTGGTGCAAAGGAGAAATGCTCGGATGAGTGGTCAATATTCTCCATCCAGTAGTTCTCGATGACGAGACCGTCAGCAGTCCCCAAAAGATAGCCGCACGACTCATCGGGTGCATCCTTCTGAGCCTGGGCTATCAATTCATCTATGATGTTCTGTGGTATAATCATAATGCGGTAGCAAATTTTTCACTTTTCACTCTTCACTTTTCACTTATGAAGGTCGCACGCGGCCTGTTCGTAATCGATGAGGTGGTCGATAGTGGGATGGTCACCACAGATGGCGCACGACGGACGCTGCTTGACGTTGATGGTACGGAACTGCATGGTCTTGGCATCAAACGTCAGCAGACGGTTAGTCAGCAGCTCACCGATACCTGTGAAGTACTTCAGCGTCTCGGCAGCTTGGATGGTACCCAGCATACCTGCAATGGCACCCAGTACGCCAGCCTGTGAACACGTAGGAACAGCTCCCACGGGAGGCGGCTCCTTGAAGAAACAACGGTAGCAAGCTGTGCCAGGCAGATGGGTAAACGTCTGTCCGTTGAAGCGCAGGATGCCACCATGCGAGAACGGCTTGCCCGCCATCACGCACGCATCATTGATGAGAAATTTCACGGGGAAGTTGTCGGTACCGTCCACGATGAAGTCATATTCCTTGATGATATCCAGTGCGTTCGACGAGTCGAGGAACTCATAGTAGGTGTCCACCTGCACATCAGGGTTGATGGCCTTGATCTTCTCCTCGGCACTCTTTACTTTTGGCACGCCCACGTCCTTCGTGAAGTGGATGACCTGACGCTGCAGGTTGCTCAGATCGACCACATCCGCATCCACAATACCGATGCGTCCGATGCCAGCTGCCGCCAGATAGAGGCTCACGGGAGCCCCCAGTCCACCGGCACCCACCACGAGCACGCGTGCGTTCATTATCTTCTCTTGTCCCTCTACACCCACATCCTGCAACAGGATATGTCGCGAGTATCGCTGTATCTGTTCTTCAGTAAAATCTATCATAACTCTTCACTTAAAGCGGTAGCAAATTTTTCACTTTTCACTCTTCACTTTTCACTTAAAAGTGCCTCCTCCCATGAAGTATAAGAAATCCACCTTGTCGCCCTCTTTCAGCTGGATGCTTTCCCAGTCCTCGCGCTCAGCAAACTCCTCGTTCACCTGTACGCTAACCATATCCGGCTGCTGTACGTCACTCTGCTTAATCAGTTCACTCACATTGAGCGGCAGGCTCACTTCCTGCGCATCTCCATTTACATAAATCTTTGCCATATCTTTGTCGGTTTAAATTTGATATTGAAATCACGCTGCAAAATTACTGCCTTTTGGGAAATACCACAATCGCCTTTTCATGGCATTCGTCATACCACACTCATGGTATTTTGTAGCAAGACAGTAGCAAGGGGGTAGCAAGGGAGGTGGAAGGGAGATGGAAGGGACATGGAAGGGAGATGGAAGGGGGAAAGGCTACTTCGTATAACAGTGGGCTATCGTGCGGATAGTGTAGCGCTATCGTAGGGATATCCAAGCTATATCGTAGCATAGGCGTAGCGTAGACGGAGCATAGGCCAAGCTTATACCATCGGAGATGGCTCGGAGAAGATTCGTTAAAGAGAGAAGATAGGTCGTAGAGAGAGAAGGCAAACAACCTCTTGTGTTCAAAAATCGGAATCCTGCGTACGCCCGTAGATATAAGGGCGCTCGCTGACAAGTGTATGGGCGCCCGCCCGCATTGATAAGGGCGGACGGTCGAATCTAGCTACTCAGCACCTTTCTCCCTGTTTAATCGTACCTTTTACCCAATTTCACTGTACCTTTTTCCTGACTCGTGCAGGCTCAAACAGATGCTTATCTATTAAAAGATGTGTAAAAAAGGAGATGAATGGACCTGGTCTTAAGAAAAAGTTGTATATTTGCCAAATAAAAACCGAAGTATGACAACATATACAAAGTTCAAGGAATACATCTGGCTGGTGAATACCATCTATCATGCCAAGGCCATCACTTTTGCTGAGATTAATGAGCAATGGCTTAAGACGGATATGAGCGAGGGTGTGGAGATGGCACGCACTACGTTCTATCGCCACAAGTGCGCCATCGAGGACATCTTTGGCATCTATATCGAGTGCGACAAGAAGAACGGCAACAAGTATTATATAGGTAATGAATACGTGCTTCGTGAGGATTCTGTTCAAAACTGGATGCTTTCTACGCTGAGTGTAGGCAATATGGTGGAGGAAAGCCAGAGCCTGCACAACCGTATTCTGTTGGAACACGTGCCTTCTGGTGGCGAGAAGCTTCAGCAGGTTATCAAGGCGATGAAAGAGAGTTGTATGATATCCCTGACCTATCGCCGCTATGGCTCTCCAGACAATGGCACTTATACGTTGGCTCCCTATTGCGTGAAGTTGTTCCATCAGCGATGGTATCTTGTTGCCAGTTTCGAAAGCGGCTTGAAAAGTGTCTACTCTTTTGACCGCATTGAGAAGGTGGAACTGCTTGACACGAAGTTCAAGATGGATGAGAACTTTGAAGCAACAGAATTCTTCAGCGAAAGTTATGGTATTGTAGTAGATGACAAAATAGAAAGTCAACGCATAGTGTTGAGGGCATACGGCTATGAACCTTACTATCTTCGTGATTTGCCGCTGCATCATAGCCAGCGAGAAATCAATACTACAGAAGAGTATTCTGACTTTGAATTGAACCTAAAGCCCACTGCCGATTTCAAAGCCCAACTCATGTCTCGTGGGCAATGGATAGAAATCCTGGAGCCACAATCTTTGGCAGATGAAATCATCGAATGGCATAAAAATGCTCTCAGACGATACGAAAAATGAAAAAAGTCCGAGATTGTTCCATGATTTGAAACAATGTGCATCTATCTTTGCAACCGATAACATGAATGTTGAACTATTAATAAAATGAAGTTATGGTTGCAAAGAAATTGTATTTTATGGATTGCCATCTGGCAGGTCGTCAGTACCACGATGCTGATGAGGTATGGGACAAGCTGAAGGTTGGGACGGTGCTAAAACTAGAACGCGACCTTGATAACCGACACGACAGAGATGCTGTTGCAGTTGCGTATCACAACGAAGAAGACGGTGAGGATTATACCATTGGTTACATCCCTCGTGCTGACAACGAGACAATTGCCTCGATTCTGGAAATGGGATGGACGGACATCTTCGAGTGTCGCATCAGCAGGATCAACGAGACGACGCATCCTGAGAATCAAGTGCATCTTACCATACGAATAGTTAGAAACAAGAACAACGAGGAGGGACGCGTATGAATAGAACACGAAGAAAGAAGTTTTCAACAAAGAAGACAAAGACACTTGAGCGACTCAGAAAACGAAAGTGGGATGATGACGACGCATGGTATGCGAAAGCTTTGGAGAGAGATTTCTTCAGAAGGCATCCATATTATATATTGTCTGATCTGCCATATTATTTCTTTGCTTATGTAGACGGACATTTCGGTTGGGAAATATATCGACCAGTAAAAATAGTATTCTTGTATGATATGAATTCTCACATTATAGAATTTAGTCGTTTAATATACGATAGAAATTATGACGATGTTCTTCATCCCTCCGTATCGTTTGTAAAGATGGGGAGTAAAAAAATAGATCCAATATCTGTAAACGAGATGTTTTCTTTTAGGCCCAAAGATCTCAAATATGTTTGGGATAGTGGGGAATCACAGATCTTCATTAAGAGTGGCTCTAGAAAACGGTTTGAGTGGATTGTTAGTGACAATGAAGATAAATATATACCTTTCACATGGCTTTTCGAACTCTTTGATGAAGTTTCCAAAGACATTCCATATGAGATGCAGGATGAGAATGGCAACTGGGTTGATGTGCATAAGTATAACTTAGAGCATCATCCAGAAATGTTTGAATCTGAGAAATAATCACGATTTTTGTAGCCAAAATACCCAAAGTGATGAATAACGAATTGAACTACGACAAGCTGCGCAACATGATAGCTCGCTGCCAATGGAAGTTCGCCAAGACAATGCCATTTGCTCCCCATGAGTATATTGTGAGGGACAAGTGTCCGCTGACTGACGAGGAGTTTGTGTACTTCGTGGATATGCAGCGACGCTTTGGTGTGAAGGAGCGTTGGGGGAAGTATAACAATCCCTATCTCTATATTGATGACTACAAGTATTGGACGATGGGGGCACCGTATGATGAGACAACAGTGATTAATCGTGCAAAGGCCTGCATGGTCGAAGATGTGCATGAGTTACATCATGGTATTGAACAAACAAGGGACAAGAAAGGTATGGAAGAGAATCGTTACGTTGAGGATTATATCAGCAAAAAACTTGGGCTAAAAGAAGACAATAAGGGCTTCAATATTGAAATGATAAACGGCAGACTGAAAGAAATAAGTGATTGCGTCAGCCATTTGGAACACATGAGGACAAAATATGCCTGTGACATTATGCAGGAATGGAGTGCGCAGTTATCAAAAGACTTCCCCAGATGGAATAAGTGTGAAGATATTCGTCCTACCAATACTATTTACACCGGTATCAGTGTGGATTGTCAAAACATACCCGATGCTATTGCCGTCCGTATACAGATGGAGAATAGAATGTTGTATTATGGGCTTACCTATATGCCTGAAACAAAGAATATTAGGAACAAACTCCAAGAAACCACAAGTTTCGTTAATGAAAACCACGACTTTATAAAAGGAAGTGACTGGCTTTACTTCAAGTACACATCTTTTGAAGAAGGGTACATGAACTTGAAGCAACTTATAGAGAAAGTGAAATACATGTCGGTGATTGTCAAAGACCGAGATGATGCCATATGGCTTTTAAAAAATGAATTTCAGAAGGATATTGACAGTATGACTGATGAAGAGGTTGATGATGAAATAAGAGGGGTCTTGGGCGTTGACTTTAACGACGAATTTAACTATGGCAAAGATGAAAGTGACACCATGCCTGCTTGATCCTGTGTCAAAGGTGGCGTTTCGCATTGACACGAAGGCTGGGAAACTTGTGTTGTATGGCAAACGGAAAGGGATGAAGGAAAAGGAGGTCCCTTTTGATGACAACTGGTTTGAACGTGCAGAAATACTGAATGCGTTTATTTCTGAAGAAAAGTATGAGAATTATTGAGCAACAGCCATCTTGGTGGTGGATTAGAGAAACGAGTAGCTATATTCGTGGAGAAGTCGGGCGATTCCCAAGAGGATAACGCGGCTGCCAGCCAAGATGGCTTTATAAGAAAACAATGGAAAGAGAGACTATTCATAAATCTCAAGATGTCCCCAGCGGCATTGAAACCTATTTCGTAGAAGGAGGTTATGACTATGTTGAATATCTTGGTGATTTCATGACGTATAAGGTTTTTAGAGCCAGATACTATGATGAAAATGCTTTGGTAGAATTTCCAACTATATTAGCCAAAAACCACAAATGTCGGAGGTGTAGGTCAGGGTATGAAAAACATATTGTTTTAGACTATTTGGAAAAGGGAAAGGATAATTACACCATGTGGCATTTACTTGCAATACGCATTGGACTATTCGTTGATATGGTTCTTTGCTATATGATGGCACTTCTTTTTCCTCATCCAGAATATAGCATATTAAAGAGAATAAAAACGTTTTCATCAGAAGTCTGGAAAGAATACTAAAGTTTGGATAGAATGTTGGACAGAAATGGGAGAAATTCTAAAAGATGTTATCATAACGAACAAGTATAACAACAATTGAAATAGTTTTTGTATCTTTGTGTCCGAATTAAAGAGCATATAAATACCAATCAATAATATGGTCAATAACATAAGTTTACAACTGGGTATAGCGAAAGTAGGCGAGTTGCTTTTGCAAGGTAAGATATCGAGAGTAAACAATGGCAATCCTCTCAATGATATCAAGTTGGCGATACCCAACTATCAACGTCCCTATAAGTGGACGGCTAAGAATGCCATTCAACTGCTTGATGACATTATCGAAGCGAAGAATGATAATAAGAAGGTCTATCGTGTTGGGACACTCATCCTGCACCATGACACGAAGAATGATTTCTACAATATTGTGGATGGTCAGCAACGTGTCACCACCTTTGCCCTTTTGCTTTCAGCACTCTTGGAAGAAAATATTAAGTTTCTAGAGAATCAAGTTACAGATAATCCTTTTACGCGACAAAATGTGGCCAATAACTACAGGGCATTTGTGCGGAGAAGGAATGCGATGATAGATACACACACCAAAGATTCTACCTCTGAGGCGAAAGAGGAAGAGTTGCGCAGTGACCGCAACGTGAAAGACCTGCGTGAATATATTAAGAACCAATGCGAATTCATCGTCGTGATTACAAACGATATCTCTGAAGCATTCCAGTTTTTCGACTCCCAAAATGCACGAGGAAAGAAACTCTATCCACACGACTTATTGAAGGCTTATCATCTGCGTGAAATGAGCGATGTCGGAGTTGAAGAGACAGAGAGAATTGTAAAGCGCTGGGAAAATGAGAAGCAGAACGAACTGGCAGATTTCTTTGGAGAATATCTTTTCCGTGTTAGGGAATGGTTGCGTGGCAATTATGCCTGGGAACTTAATGAGCACAATATTGACAAGTTCAAGGGCGTCAGCAAACGCGATAATACGCCGTATGCCCAGTTTTTCAAGGGTGCCTTCGCATACGCTGATATGGTGAACAGATCAGCTATGCCCTTCGTTTCTGGGATGCACAACTTGAATCCATTCCAATTGGATGCTCCCATCGTAGCAGGAAAGCCATTCTTTGACTACACCCATCACTACTTTGAGATATTGAAGGACATACAGAATAATGAGAAATATGTTGGCTACTTCGTTAATGGTAATGAGATTGTTATGACATTGGATTTGCCCAGAAACTGTAACGGAGTGGGTAATCGTATAACTCGAAAATTATTCGACTTGGCGGCATTACTGTATGTAGACAGGTTCTGTCCAGACAAACCCACACAGAATGACCTTGACCTTTTTGAACAGTTCTTGGTATTGGACTTCGTTTGGGCTTATTCACTTCGTGCCCAATACTATAGTCTTGGGTGGGCATCTGTTCAGAAATATATCTTGGGTAATCCTGACGTTATCAATTCCTTCAATCTCTACAAATGTATCTCAGAAGCCCCTTCTCCTACAATATTATTGAGTGAATTGGCAGACAGAATCAAACCGCTTCCAAGTAGAAGTTTAGCCAAAAATGCAATGACAGGAACGATTAAGGATGCTGAGATAGATAAAAATGGAATAAAAGTCCCTTCATACTATCTTTACTATTTCGACAAGCACAATTTTTACACCGAATAGAATATGAATGATAATAATTTTCCACTCAAAGAGTTGTCGATAAATGGTGTTTTCAACAGCAACGAAAACATCACATACGAAATTCCCATCTACCAGCGTAACTATGCTTGGGGAAAAGACGAGATAGCAGCATTGGTACGTGATGTTTGGGATGCATGTGATAAGAAAACTGAAGCGTATTATATAGGAACGCTTGTAAGCTACGACAAGGGTGATAATACGTTTGAGGTAATAGATGGTCAGCAACGACTGACCACACTTTACCTGATACTAAAAGCGTTGGGGCTGGAAGTGAGAAACTATTTGACTTACCGTGCACGCAAGAATTCGAACGAAACGATTAAGAACCTTCCAAATATCAGTACTAGCCATAGTGACTATGGTATCAAAGACGGATATAAAAATGCAACGCAAGCAATAAAGGAAATTGTTGAAGATGGAAAAAAGGAGCTGTTTGCCAACTATCTTTTGAATAGCGTCCATATCATACACTATCGAGTTCCCAAGGACGTTGACCTGAATCACTATTTTGAGGTGATGAACTCGCGTGGTGAGCAATTGGAGAAACACGAGATAGTGAAAGCAAAGTTGATGAACGTTCTTATTAACGAGACTGACAAGGCTAAGTTTGCTGCTATCTGGGATGCTTGCAGCGAGATGAATACATACATCCAAACGAAAGCTAGCGTAAAAGCATTATTTGAGGACAATCTGAAGGACTTTAAGTTTTATAATGGTACTTTTGACATTCTGCCAGAAGTCAATGAATCCACAATAGGTGTATCTTCATTGAGAGATCTAATCCACCCAACAGAGGATCAGACTGACAAAAAGCAGGTTAGTGATGATGACAGCAAGAACAGTAGGTTTCAGCCAATTATCGATTTCCCCAATTTCTTGCTTATTGTACTAAAGATAACCCGTATGGGTGAGAGCAGTTTTTCTCCCAATGATTTTATTCTTGATGATAAGGAATTAATCAATGAGTTCGATAAGGTCTTAGGTAACAATGAAGTAACTGACGATACTAAGCAGGCTTTCGTAAAGTGTTTCTGCTTCAATCTTTTACAATTGAGGTATCTGCTTGATAATTTCGTAATACACCATACGAATGCAGAAGAAACTGCAGATGAAAATCCATGGAAATTGCAACGCTGGCAGATTGACGGAAAATCCAGATATGCAAAGAATTTGTCTGAAGACAAACAGATAGAAGAAGAGCTCGTACAATTGCTATCGATGTTTGAGGTATCCTTTACTGCCCGCCAGCGCAAGAACTACCTCTTCTACGTTCTCTACCACTTGTTTGGGAATAGGTCGATAGACACATATCGTGATTTCTTGATAAAATTGGCTAAGAAGTATTTCTCCGATATATATATGGTAGGCGAGTGTCTTAATGAAATAAACACCCCAAAGCCAGGAGCGTTTGACCAAACCATTGTCAACAATGGGAGTATTGACTTGCAAGTCAACAATTCAAATGTTACCCCCGACGAATTTAACACTATCTATGGTAATGGTAGTAACATGACTAAAGGAATTCCCTTGTTTGTATTCAACTATATGGACTTCCTCCTTTGGAACTATTATGCCTACAATATGGCTGGCAGGGAATTGAAGAAAGATGATGAAGGGCGCAAAGCCTTCTTCTATAATTTAGGATGTTCAGATTTTGGACTGGATGTATTCAAACAGTTCTACTTCTCGCGTACTCGCCGTTCATTGGAGCATTACTATCCACAGGCATTGGTTAAAAAATGTATTGATGATATCGATGATAATAAGATAAACTGTTTTGGGAATTTTGCAATGATAGGCAGTGATGCCAATAGTTCCGGCTCTGACTGGACTCCAAAGGCAAAACTTCTTCACTACCTAGACCCATCGAAGAAGATACGGCAGGTTGGTGTGGCTTCATTGAAATTCAGAATCATGATGCAAATGTGTCGCGACAATGACGAGTCTAAAAGTCGCAAAGATGGTCAAGAATGGATGTTTGATGACATCAAGGAGCATCAAAACCTGATGCTGAAAATATTGTTTGAACAATGAGCGATTAATATGGACGAACAAATAAGACAAAGGAGGCTACGACGTTTGCTTCGTGTAACTTTCCCAGACGGGAAAATACTGTGCTATAAGAGTGCAACGATGACGTTTGTGGAGGCATTACAGATGATTAGTACAGACAAGTTGAGTGAAGTGAAATTGGAAAGTTATCATCTGCCGCTTATCTCCCAAGAGATATATCCACGATTCAAAGAATGGATGAAGCACATAAAGGATGGATGGTATGTCAACGTGCAAAGTGATAGCGACCAGAAGTATATGCAGCTGGTTTCCATCAATCAACAATTGGGCCTGGATTGGAAGATTGAGGTAGGTGCTGACTTTACGCCAAGCGACGACAAAGTACCGCAGCGCAAGAAACGTGAGGCTCAGCGGTTGATGGTGAAGTTTCCAGACGGGACCACTATTTGTGAGGCAAATCCTGTAGATACTTTCAGACGTGCAATAGAGAAAATAGGTATAGAAACGCTGATGCGAAAAGGTGTTCAGTATAGTGGGAAACCGCTAATAACCCTAACAAAGCAATATAATGGCCAAATTGAAGTTGGCGAAAGGCGATGGCTGACTATTCCTCCGCAGACGAGGGATAAACTAATGACACTTAGGATTGTCAGTGCTACTATGCATCTTCCCTTAGTGGTGCTGCAGCGAGCAAACCAAAGCCAAGAAGGTGCATTGGATTTTTCTGATTGAGTCTTCTTGGAAAAACAAGGACTCCCTATTAGGGAAGCCCTTGAATCGGCACGAGGGGGAACGAATCCGGGCTCGCATTAGCCGAGGTGGATGATTAATCCGATGCAAAGGTACAAAAAAACTTCTGAATTCTCAAATAATCAAAAGGGTTAAATGATGATTGATAGAATACGATTTGCAGAAAACATGTAACATTATGGCAGAAAGGAAACTAAACGGTATTTGGGATGCAGAAAGGGTCTTGCAGGGACTTCTATATTTTACGGATGACAGAGGGCGCATCAGGGATCTGAATCTATCTGACGATTCCCCATACGGCATCGAGGTGCGCAGATTTGCTGCGGCAATGAAAGCATACGGCAAAGAGGAGTGCTTATATGTTGGGAATGAGCACCTCATCAGCAATGCTTGTTCTGATGATAAGATGGAAGAGCTATGCCTGTTGTTGAAGCAGAATCTTCACGACAAGTACTCCACAGACCTCGCCAAGCCTGACATTCTCAAAAGCATACGAGAAAGAAAGGATTTGTTTGAGACATTATTTCGTTACAGGAAAAGTCTCTATGGTGTGGAAAACATTTGGTCTGGTGTGATGGAGTGCTCACACACCGTTGCCATTGGCATTAAGGCGACAGACAATCTGTATCAGAAGCATATCAAAGCAGCAAGTGATGTTCTCGACAGAATGCTGGTACTCCTCATGGGTGATGACTACGATAAGTCATTTACAGAAGCGGAACTATTGCCATTTGGCTATCCAGACGTGACGGATAGAGAATTGCAGGACATGATTCTTGATAATTGGTGATGAGTATGAAAAATGTCCGATAAAACATGTAACATTTTCGAGCTTTTCATACTAATATATATATGGTTCAAGGTTAAAGGTTCATGGTTCAAGACTTTAGACTTTAGGCGTTAGAATAAAAGACGAATAAAAACGTTATAAGAATATATGGCAGAGAACGAATTGATACAGCTGTTCGGAGAGCAGAAAGTACGAACGAAGTGGGATGAAGAGAAGCAGAAGTGGTTCTTCTCTATCGTCGACGTGTGTGGGGTGTTGACGGATCAGCCCGATGAGGAGCATGCGCGAAACTATTGGAAAGTACTTAAACATAGACTAAAGAAAGAAGGAAATGAAACGGTTACAAATTGTAACCAGTTGAAACTTCTTGCTGCTGACGGGAAAATGCGACTGACTGATGTGGCTGATATGGAGCAGATGTTCCGTTTGATTGAATCTATTCCCTCTAAGAAGGCTGAGCCTTTCAAACAATGGATGGCAGAGGTGGCAGCACGGCGTATTGACCAGATGCAAGACCCAGAGTTGAATTTTGAGCAGGCTTATGCGGACTATCGCAGGTTGGGTTACTCTGATAAGTGGATTAACCAGCGACTGAAGAGTATAGAGGTGCGCAAGGAACTGACGGATGAATGGGATAGGGCTGGCGTGAAAGAGGGGCAGCAGTATGCTTCGCTGACGGACATCATCACTCAGGCCTGGAGCGGAAAGACCACGAGACAATATAAGCAATACAAGGGGCTGAAGAAGGAAAGTCTGCGTGATAACATGACGAACATAGAACTGGCGCTGAACATTTTGGCCGAAGCTTCGACTACGGAAATCAGTAAGGCTCAGAATCCAAAGGGATTCAAGCAGAGTGCAGAGGTAGCTCGCAAAGGAGGTAAGATTGCTGGTGACGCCAGGAAGAAACTGGAATCTCAGATTGGTCGTTCTGTGATTACACGAGAGAAGGCTTCAGATTATCTGCCACCGGCAGACAGAACTCAGGAGTTGCCTGAGGAAACAGAAGATTAAGAATCCAATTTCTTAAAAGAATATGCCGCTGATGCTCTGTTTATCGCAGGGTGTCAGCGGCTTTTCGTTGACATATACCATATCATGGGTATGCGAAATGCCATAATCGGGCGATTGTGCACCTTGCATAATCGCCGTAACTTTGCACTCGATAAATCTCGTGCGAAGTCAGGCGGTGCCTCGGCATAGCTGGAGCAAGCTCCACTCTGCACTCGGCTTGCACTGACATTGCACCTTTAAACCGACAAAGACATGGCAGAAAACAAGAAATTGAGCATCATCGCCTTCAGTGGCGATTTCGACAAGCTGACGGCAGTATTTACATTAGGTACGGGCGCGGCAGCAGTAGGTTATGAGGTCAACATCTTCTTTACGTTCTGGGGCCTCGACGCCATCAAGCAGAAGCAGGGACGAAGCTTCACGGGTGGCAACTGGCTCACCAAGATCTTCGGATTCATGATGGGCGGCCTGAAGGTGACGCCTACCACGCGATTCAACTTCCTCGGTGCAGGACCAAAGATTTTCCGCTATCTGATGAAGAAGAACAATGTGGCAACACTCGAAGAGCTGGTAGAGGCTGCAAAGGCATTAGGTATTAATATGTACGCCTGCGAGATGGCGATGCACGTGCTGGGCCTGAAGAAGGAGGACTTCATCCCCGAGGTGAAGGATGTGCTCGGTGTAGCATCGTTCCTGAAACTGTCCGATGGCGGACAAACGCTGTTTATTTAAAAATGAAAAAATGAAATAATGAGTAAATGAAATAAACCGACAACAACATGGCAACAAAGGTATTAGACATTACGAAAGAGCATTGCCCGATGACTTTCGTGAAGGCGAAGATTGAACTCTCGAAACTCAACGAGGGCGACATCCTGGAAGTGCTACTCGCAGAAGGCGAGCCTCTCGACAATGTTCCCCGCAATGCGAAGGAACAGGGATATAACGTTCTCTCCGTAGAACACGTAGAAGGAACCACACATAGGGTGACAATTAAAAAATGAAATAATGTAATAATGTAAAAATTAAAAGTTATGGCAGAATCAAATCTTCAGCGCAGTGTGACCACTGCTACCGCCAGAAGACTGGCGACCACCACCAAGACCGCCCCGCAGATGGGCTCGATCACTCCTCGTTTGCTTTTGAAGTTGCTCCCTTGGGTACAGGTTTCGGGCGGCACGTTCCGCGTGAACCGCACGAAGGTGGAACTCCGCAAGAACGACCGTCTGCCCATTCAGTATGTCAATGGACAGCCCTCGTTTACGGCTAAGAACCTGAAGGCCATCCCTCTGTTCTCTGAGTTCGACGACGAGATTCTGAACCGTCTGGTGAGCTCGTTCGAGACGAAGGAGGTGGATGTCGATAAGCTCTTCGTGGAGGAGGGCAAGGACAAGCAGCGCTTCTTCATCGTGGCCAGCGGTCAGGCTGAGGTCATCAGCAAGGGTCCTCACGGCGAGGAACTACGGATTGCTCTGCTGGGCGACGGCGAGTATTTCGGTGAGGCTGATCTGCTGGACGAGCAGGAATCGACCGTCAGCGTCCGTGCCATCACTCCCACCGTGTTCCTCGGCCTGAAACTGAAGGAACTGGTGAAGTTCATCAAGGAGGTGCCCGACTTCCGCGAAACGTTCAATAAGGCCGTCGATAAGCAGCTGCGCCTGAAGGCTTCTGTGAATGATAACGGCGAGAAGCACATCGACCTGGTGAGCGGTCACGAGGAGGATAACATCATCCCTGAGACTTATATCGACTACGAGGAGAATCCCACGGAGTATAGCCTCAACACCCTGCAGACGGTTGTCCGTGTGCATACCCGCGTGAGCGACCTCTATAACAATCCCTACAACCAGTTGGAAGAGCAGTTGCGCCTGTCGATTGAGAGTATCAAGGAGCGTCAGGAGTGGGAACTCATCAACAACAAACAGTTTGGTTTGCTGGCTGCTGCCAACCCCGCTTATCGTATCTCGGCACGCTATGGCACACCGACTCCCGATGATCTCGACGAATTGCTGTCATTGGTATGGAAGGAGCCTGCATTCTTCGTGGCTCATCCACGTGCCATCGCTGCCTTCGAGCGTGAGTGTACTTGGCGCGGTGTGCCGCCTGTGACCACCGATCTCTTCGGCACCAAGGTCATCCTGTGGCGCGGTGTACCCCTGATTCCTTCAGATAAGGTGGAGGTAGAAGGCCAGTACTTGACGGGCCGCGGCGTTGGCACCACGAAGATTATCCTCGTGCGCGTTGGCGAGAAAAACCAGGGCGTCATCGGTCTGCATCAGAGCGGCATCCCCGGTGAGATTGCCCCGTCTTTGAGCGCCCGTCTGATGGGTCTCGACAAGTTCGGCGTGGCCTCTTATCTGCTCACGAAGTACTTCTCGCTGGCCGCCCTTACCGACGACGCCATCGCCGTGCTCGAGAACGTTGAGGTAGGCTATTATCACGACTATCAGCACCGCAACGCTGTCGCTAAGTGAAAAGTGAATAGTGAAAAGTGAAAAATTTGCTACCGCACGGCATGTGCGCAGCTAATTATGAATTATGCATTATGAATTATGAATTGATAAACGGTTACGGCATCGAGGATCCTGGCTTTGCGCTGCTTCGAGAAGTCGCCCATAAATACTGCCCCGAGGAGGCTGTGGAGGCTCGTCAGAGTGTATTCCCTGACGAGGCCCTGAACCTCACGGAGCTGGAGGCGGGCTTCAACCAACTGCTGGGTGGTGGAAGCGGCTATGCCGACTTACCGTACTTCGGTGAGCCTGACGATTCGCGCGGTTCGGTGAAGGTGGTGCCTCAGGATAACGGCTTCGGTATCGGCATCCCTGAGACCGAGAAGTTGCAGAGCCTGCACTACGAGGAGGTTGATACGCTGAACTCGGAGGAGATCAAGAAGGATTTCCCTGTTTTGCATCAGAAGGTGAACGGCCACGACCTCGTATGGCTCGACAACGGCGCTACGACGCAGAAGCCCATTCAGGTCATCGACAAGATTTCGGATTACTACAAACACTATAATTCGAACATCCACCGCGGTGCCCACACATTGGCAGCCCGTGCTACCGATGCCTACGAGGAGGCGCGTGAAAAAGTGCAGCGCTTCATCAATGCCGCCAGCAGCGAGGAGATCATCTTCGTCCGTGGTACTACCGAAGGCATCAACCTTGTGGCGCAGACATACGGCAGGCAATACCTGACGCCTGGCGATGAGGTCATCGTCTCAGAACTCGACCACCACGCCAACATAGTGCCTTGGCAGCAGGTGGCTCACGAGAAGGGTGCTACGCTGAAGGCTATCCCCACGGACAAGAACGGCGACCTGATTCTCTCCGAGTTCGAGCGCATCATCACGCCCCGCACCCGCTTTGTCAGCGTGGGTCATGTGAACAACACGTTTGGCACCATCAACGACGTGAAGCGTATCATCGACATTGCCCACTCGCATAACATCCCCGTGCTGATTGACGGTGCCCAGTCGATTGCCCACACGCCTGTGGATGTGCAGCAGTTAGGAGCAGACTTCTTCGTCTTCTCAGGCCATAAGATCTACGGCCCCAATGGTATTGGTGTGGTCTATGGTCGCAAGGACCTGCTCGACAAAATGCAGCCCTGGCAGGGCGGTGGCAACATGATTAAGGATGTGACCATCGAGCGTACGGAGTACAATGTGCCGCCCGCCCGCTTCGAAGCTGGTACGCCCAATGTGGCCGATGCCATCGGTCTGGGTGCAGCCCTTGACTACGTGAGTCATCTCGGCATCCGCAACATCGAGGCGCACGAGCACAAACTGACGGAGTATGCCCGTGAGCAACTGGCCCAGATTCCTGGTCTCACGCTCATTGGCAATCCCAAGAACCGCGTGTCGGTGGTCAGCTTCGTGCTCGACGGCATCCCCGTTCCCGAAACAGGTACGTTATTAGATAAGGAGGGCATCGCGGTGCGTGCCGGTCACCACTGCGCCCAGCCCGCCCTCCGAGCCCTCGGCTACGAGATGAGCGTCCGTCCCACCTTCGCCCTCTACAACACCCGCGAGGATGTGGATAAGTTAGTCATAGCTGTTAGGAAGATTGTTGGAAGCAGATGAAATACGAAACGAAAGTATTAACCACAAAGTATCAGAAACCTGACGCATACGGGGCACTCTCGATGCCGGTGTATTACACAGCGGCATTCGAGTTCCCCGATGCCAAGGCGATGAGCGACGCCTTTTGCGGTCGCTCGATGGCACCGTCGTATGCCCGCATCGCCAACCCCACAGTCACATATTTAGAGGAGCGCGTCAGGCAAATAACTGGCGCACAAAGCGTGACGGCGCTGAATACGGGTATGGCGGCTATCCACTATGCCCTGACAGCGGTAAGCGGTGCAGGACTGAACATCGTGGCCTCGAAGCACTTGTTTGGCAACAGCGTCTCGCTGATTCGTGATACGTTGGGCAGTTTCGGTGTGGAGCCGCGATTCGTCGATTTCACGAAGCCCGAGGAAGTGGAGGCGCAGATTGACGATAAGACCGCTGCCTTGTTCTTCGAGATTATCACCAATCCGCAGTTGTTCGTGGCTGACATCAAGGCATTGTCAGAGATTGCCCATCGTAAAGGTGTACCCCTGATAGCTGATACGACCATCGTGCCGTTCTCTACCTTCCATGCGAATGAGTTTGGCGTGGATATCGAGGTGGTCAGCAGCACGAAGTATATCTCTGGCGGTGGCACGGGACTTGGCGGTTTGCTCATCGACTATGGACGCTATGACTGGTCGCAACATCCGTCGCCCGTCCTGCAAGCCCGCACCAAGCGCGTTGGTAAGAAACTGGCATTTACGGCTCGTGTAAAGACAGAACTGGTGACGAATCTCGGTTCGCTGATGACACCGCAGGCCGCCTATATGGAGACACTCGGCCTCGACACCCTCGACATCCGTTTCCACCGTCAGGCAGAAACTACGCTTTGGATTGCCCAGCAATGTCAGCAGCTGCCGGAAATCAAACGCGTCAACTATACTGGCTTGGAAGATAATCCCTTCCATGCACTCTCGAAAGCGCAGTTCGGTCCACTTCCAGGTGCCGTCTTCACCATCGACCTCGCATCGAAGGAAGCCGCCTGGGCGTTCATCGACAAGTTGAAAGTGATTCGTCGTGCCACAAACCTCTTCGACCGCAAGTCGCTGGCCATCCATCCCGCCTCCACCATCTTCGGTCTCTTCACCCCCGAGCAATGTGCCGAGATGTCCGTGCCCGACACGACGGTGAGATTAAGCATCGGTCTCGAAGCCCCAGAGGATTTGCTGGAAGACATCAAAAAAAGTCTCACCGAGAAGTGAGACTTTTTAGATATAAAATTCTGATGGATCTATCAATCCCGCACGGAGCGCATATTTCACCGCTTCGTGCGCTGTGTTGATGCCCAGTTTGCGGAAGATGTTTTTGCGATGAGTAGTCACTGTATGGACGCTGGAAAAGCGTTCGGCAGCAATCTCCTTGGTGGTCTTACCCAGGGCGATGCCCTTCACGATCTCCATCTCCGTAGTAGTCAGAACACTGGGTGTTTCTTCCTCTTGTTGTTGCTGTGTGATGATGGTCTCGAGGGCACGCTGGCTAAGGTAGCGCGTGTGGCGGTTGACAGCGCTGAGAGCCTCGCGAACCTCGCTCAAGGGACCGTCTTTGTATACTACGCTGAACTGATGTGACGAATACACAATACGGCGCAGAAACTGGGGGGTGAGCTCATCGCTGATGAGAATCCAATCAGACAGGTTGAAACGCTCGGCAATGATGAGTAGCTGATCCTCATCGGCAAAATCGAACAAGGTGTAGTCAAGCAGTACTACGGCACTCTCGTGCTCCTTAAGCAGCTCCACGAGCCTTGCCTTGTCGAAAGCACGATACACTACGTTTTCCTCGTCTTTCTTAAGCAGGCTTTCCAGCGCGAATTGCGTCAGTTCCTGATTGTCGGCTATAATATAATTCCTCATAATGTCGGTTTTACGAGTGCAAAGATACGAATTTTTTTTTAAACGACAACGGATTAAACGGATTGCACGGATGGAATCATTGGGACTGTTAGAATCCGTGCAATCCGTTGTTTATAATAATTCTGTGGTTAAATCTTGTCCAGAGCCTGAGCCAGATCATCGATAATGTCGTCGATGTGCTCGGTACCGATGCTCAGACGAATGGTCGATGGCGTGATGTGCTGCTCGGCCAGTTCCTCGGGCGAGAGCTGAGAGTGGGTGGTGGTGTAGGGATGAATCACCAAGCTCTTCACATCGGCCACGTTAGCCAGCAGCGAGAAGATCTGCAGGGCGTCGATGAACTTCCAGGCTTCTTCCTGTCCACCCTTGATCTCGAAGGTGAAGATGCTGGCAGCACCGTTGGGATAGTACTTCTTGTAGAGCGCGTGGTCGGGATGACTCTCAAGGGCGGGGTGATGTACAGCAGCCACCTTCGGGTGCTTGCTCAGGAAATCGACCACCTTCAGAGCATTCTCCACATGACGCTCAACACGCAGACTCAGGGTCTCAACACCCTGCAACAGGATGAAGGCATTGAAAGGTGAGATGGCAGCACCGGTGTCGCGCAGGATGACGGCACGGATACGGGTGACGTAAGCTGCAGCACCTACGGCGTCGGCAAAGACGATACCATGATACGAAGGATCGGGCTTCGCAAGGGTGGGGAACTTATCGTTCTGCTTCCAGTCGAATTTGCCACCATCGACGATAACACCACCAAGTGAACTGCCGTGACCGCCTAAGAACTTCGTAGCTGAGTGCACCACGATGTCAGCTCCATGCTCCAGCGGACGAATCAGATAAGGGGTGCCGAAGGTGTTGTCGACGATGAAGGGGATGCCGTGCTTGTGGGCTACGGCAGCCACACCTTCCAGGTCGAGCACGTCAGAATTAGGGTTACCGAAAGTCTCGGCATATACTACTTTTGTGTTGGGTTGGATGGCTGCATCGAGGGCGTCGAGGTCGTTCACATTAATAATAGTATTCGTGATGCCTTGAGTGGCAAGGGTGTGGGTGATGAGGTTATAGCTTCCACCATAGAGGTTGTCGGCAGCTACGATGTGGTCACCATTCTGCACAATGTTTTGCAGCGCGTAGGTGATGGCGGCTGCACCAGAGGCAACAGCCAAACCTGCCACACCACCCTCAAGGGCTGCGACGCGATCCTCGAACACTCCCTGAGTGGAGTTGGTAAGACGACCATAAATATTACCTGCATCGCGCAGTCCGAAGCGGTCGGCAGCATGCTGTGAGTTACGGAACACATACGACGTGGTCTGATAGATGGGCACGGCGCGGGCGTCGGTTGCGGGGTCAGCCTGTTCTTGGCCTACATGCAGTTGCAAAGTCTCAAAACGATAATTTTTCTTTGTACTCATAATCTTATCCTTTTTAAATTGTTAATATTGTTTTTACTTTCTTTTTTCTTACTTTTGACGCTGCAAAGGTACGGAGTTTAGAAATATCCTCCAAATTTCTTGTTTAATTCAGAAAATATTACTAATTTTGCGGCGTAGAAAGAAAATATTTCCGTTTAAGGCCATCAAAATGCCTCAAAACAGAATAAAACACTAAAAAGGTGTAACAAATAAAGAGTATAAGCGTAAAATATGGCAGAAATACTGGACGAAACTGACCTGCAGATACTGAAAACGCTGCAAAAAAACGCGAAATTGACCACCAAAGAGCTGGCCGATGCTGTGCATCTGACCCCAACACCCGTTTTTGAACGTCAGAAACGGCTGGAGAAGAAGGGATATATTAAGAAGTATGTGGCTATCCTTGATGCAGAAAAGCTGAATCTTGGTTTACAGGTGTTCTGTAAAGTCAAACTAAAACAGATAAACCACGAGATAGCCGATGCCTTCGTGCGCCGCATCCAGCGTATCCCGGAGGTGACAGAGTGCTATAACACCTCGGGCGCGTACGACTATTTATTAAAGGTACGCGCACGAGACATGAAACAATATCAGGAATTTGTACTGAACAAGTTAGGCGAAATCGAAAGCCTTTCGTCTATCGAGAGCACTTTCGTGATGAGTGAGGTGAAGCAGAGCTATGGCCTGAATATTTAGGCATTCTTTTTCTTGGCTTCTTTTTCGCGGCGTTTTTGTTCCTTGCGAGCTTCTTTTTCACGGCGCTTCTGCTCCTTGCGGGCTGCCTTTTCGCGCTTCTTTTGCTCTTTCTTGAGTTGCTTTTCCAGCTTTTTAGCTTCTTTGGCGGCTTCCTTGGCTGTCTTGCGCTCGTCTTTCTGCTCCTGCTTTTCCTTAGCGGCAGTTTCGAGAGCGTCGCGCAGCATCTCCTTGTCGAAGGTAAATACATGACCCAAAATGCCTAACGACAAAGTCTTGCTTTCGTCGTCGAGTTCTACGTGGGTCGTATTGAAAATCAGATAGTTGTCGACTTCAAGTTTGGAGTTGAGCGCCACTTCAACGGTCTTATTGACAATGTTCTTACCCAATCTGGACAGCACGCCATCGCCAATTCCACGCTTGGCAGCTTCTTCGTCAACATACTCCTTCACGGCTTCCATCATGGCATTCTTATGAGCCTTCTTGTCGGGGACCGTCTTTACCATTGCAATAACAGCGACGAGCAGGATGGCTCCAATCAAAAATTTCTTCATTTTTCTTTCCCTTTTTTGTTTATGATATGATTGTTATCTGAAAATGTATTTTATTTTTCTTGTTCTACCTGCTGACGGACAACGGCACCTGTGGCTGGATGCAGCTGCAGGTGGGTGATATAGCGACGGAAGAGGTCGCCATCGCGCAACTCAGTGAATCCAAATTGAGCCAAGGGCACCAGGAACTGTGCCAAGGTCTGGTCGTCCTGGCTGATGGTAAGCTGTGACATGCCAGGAACGTTGACATAGAATCCTTGTTGTTTCTTGTTTTCTGGGACAGGATGCTCAGCCGGACTCAGGTTCTTCAGATCTATATAATAAGGTATGCCTGAGAGGTCGTCCTTGTCGACCAGTCCTAAGCGACGCGAAATGCGGAATAGCACTTGATGGTTAATTTCTTTTTCGGGACAGAGCGTCAGTATGTGTTCAGAACTGTCGCGACGGACAGTACCTGTAAAGTGTGTCATCAGCTGGTTGCACTTCTGGTCAATCTCCTGAAGCATCAGTCGTAGCTGTTGCTCATCCTGTGGCATCTCGTCAGCTTCGCCTGTGGCCAATAGCTGGCGACGCTCCTGCAACTCCTGAATCTGTTGTGCGGTAATCTCGGCCATCTTCGCCGTACTGCCTGCTGCTAGAGCTTCGGAGGAGAGAAGGGAAGTTGACAGTTCTCTCTTTGAGAGTGTGGCGTTGCGAGGACAGTTGACAGTTGACAGATGAGAGTTAAAAGTTGAGAGGGTGGGAATGGAGTAGGCGAGGGGCTCATCGTTGACAGCCAATAAGGTGCCTTGTTCGCTAAGACGAACCTCAGCCGTTTCTGCCTTGCCTTTTAGTCGGACAGAATAACACTTCGAGGTGTCGCGTACGCCAAAACTGCTAACCTCACAACTGACAATGCGCTGGCTGATTTGCTCCTGCTGGACTACACCTTTCTGATGCAAGTAGCGTTCTGCATAGCGTGCAAACTGTCCTGGGGTGTAGGTCTGCTTTTCAATGAGCAGATGGATGTGTAGTGCCGTCTTGGGAAGGTAGTAGACGACGCCATCAGGTGTTTGTCCAGGCTGCAACTGCGTCATTTCCGGCTGTGCACTAAGCAACAGGGAAAACAACAAAAGACAAGCGGAATGAAATATTCTGTTCAGCATCAGCTTTCAAATTTCACTTTTCAACTTTGAACTCTCTTAAAGGCTTTTGGTAGGAATTTGATGATGTCGCTGGCTATGAGGCTCTCCTCGCCAACTTCCTGAGCGGCGATGTCGCCAGCCAGACCATGCAGATAGACACCTACGACGCATGCATCTTGAGGCTTGTAGCCACGAGCCAACAGACCTGTGATGATGCCCGTCAGCACATCGCCACTGCCTGCTGTGGCCATACCGGCATTGCCTGTCGAGTTGAACAGGATGTGTCCGCCAGGACAGCAGATAGCTGTATAGTGCCCCTTCAGGATGACATATCCTTTCAGTCGTTCTGCCAGTTTGCTGGCCTTGAAAATACGTTCATAGCTGTCGGCAGAGTGTCCTTCCATACGGTCGAACTCTTTGGGGTGAGGTGTCAGGATAATACCTTGGGGCAACTGTTGTAGCCAAGCACGATGGTTGGCAAGGATGTTCAGTGCGTCAGCATCGGCTACAATGGGGCATTGTGTGCGACGCAGTTGGGCAATCAGTGCAATAGCAGTCTGTTCGCTCTGCCCTAATCCGGGACCAATGCCCAAGGCACTGAAATCTTCCGTATCGACAGCTTCTGCAAACATGGTTTCTTCAGATCCCTTCTGAATGATAGCTTCAGGGACAGACATCTGCAGAATGGGAATGTTGCGCTTGGGAGAATTGATGGTAACCTTGCCTGCACCAGCACGCAGACAGGCACGGGCTGCCAATACAGCTGCTCCAGCCATGCAGTAGCTACCTGCAACGAGTAGTGCGTTGCCCATCTGCCCCTTATGGGTAAAGGGACTGCGACTAAGCAATAGTTGACGTACATCGTTTTCCTCAACAATGGTGTACTGAGCCTCAATCTTTTCCATACCTTCCTTGCTCAGACGGATGTCGAGCACGCGGAGGTTGCCCACGAACTGCTGGTTCTCAGGGAAAAGGAACGACAACTTGAGTTGTTGAAGGGTCAGTGTATGGGTAGCTCGGATAATGTTGGCACGCACGTTGTAGGTGTTGTCCTCTGTCATCAGACCTGAGGGCGTGTCGATGGCAACCACCTGGGCTGGAGAGGCGTTGATATACTTCACCAGCGAAGCAAAACCGCCTGCCAACGGTTTGTTAAGTCCAGAGCCGAAGAGTCCATCGACCACCAGCATGTTGGCTTCGAGGACGGGCGGATTGAACTCGTCGACTACCTCGACAAATTGCTTGATGCGTTTGTTCTCCTGGATGCGCTGTTTGTTGGCAGCACAATCAGGCGACAGACTTCCACTGATATTAAATAGGTAGACGCTGACCTGATAGCCCTTTTCTGCCATCAGACGGGCCACCGCCAGACCATCACCACCGTTGTTGCCAGGACCAGCAAAGACTACGACAGGTGTCGTTACGGAGTACATTTCCGTGATGGCCTGTGTCAATGCTTTGGCAGCACGCTCCATCAAATCGAGACTGGGAATAGGCTCGTTTTCGATGGTATATCGGTCCAACTCATGTATCTGAGCGCTAGTAAATATCTTCATTTGGCTGCAAAAATACGAAAAATATGCTAATCATTGGCTACTTTTTGCAAAAAAAATCGTAATTTTGCACCAAATTAATATTTTTGCAGCCATGAGTATCGTTAAAATCAAGGACAAAACATTCCAAACCTCGATTACCGAGGCCGAGATTAAACAGCGAGTGAAGGAGTTGGCCATTCGAATTAGTAAGGACTTGGAAGGCAAGAATCCCTTGTTGTTGGGCGTGCTGAACGGTTCGTTTATTTTTGCTGCCGACCTGATGCGCGAGATGACTATTCCCTGTGAGATCTCGTTTGTGAAGTTGGCCTCGTATCAGGGCATCACCTCAACGGGTAAGGTGCACGAGGTGTTGGGCATCAACGAGAATCTGACGGGTCGTGACATCGTCATTGTTGAAGACATTGTGGATACGGGTCGCACCATGAAACAGATGGTAGAGTCGCTGGGTACCCGCAATCCTGCCTCCGTCCATATCTGTACGTTGTTTGTCAAGCCCGACAAGATGGAAGAGCCGCTTGACATAGAGTATGCAGCCTTCTCGATTCCCAATGACTTTATTTTGGGCTATGGGCTTGACTACGATCAGCAGGGCCGTGGGTTGAAGGAGATTTATACGTTGGTTGAATAATGGTAATATCGTAATAACGGTATAACGTCATAACGTAATAACGAAAAGAATAGAACTATGCGTCAAATAAAACTGCCCCATCTGCCCAGTGATGTCGAGGAGCGTAAGAGCGACTTGATGACAGACTTATGGTATAAAGGAAAAGAAACAAAAATTATACAGGATAAACAAGAAAAAAGAATTCATATGAAGAATATTGTTATTTTCGGTGCCCCCGGTTCAGGCAAGGGCACACAGAGCGATCTGATGATAGAACACTACGGGTTAGGACATATCTCAACTGGCGATGTGCTCAGAAGCGAGATCAAGAAAGGTACGGAGTTGGGTAAGACCGCCCAGAGCTTTATCGACAAGGGCAACCTGATTCCCGACGACTTGATGATTAGTATTCTGGCCAAGGTCTACGACGGCTTCGGACGTGGACACAAGGGTGTCATCTTCGATGGTTTCCCACGTACTATTCCACAGGCTGAGGCCTTGAAGCAGATGCTCAGCGAGCGTGGCGATAAGGTAGCTGCTATGATTGAGTTGGACGTGCCCGAGGACGAACTGATGACACGTCTCATCAAGCGTGGACAGGAGAGTGGTCGTGCCGACGACAACGAAGAGACTATCAAGAAGCGTTTGGTGGTTTATCACTCACAGACCCAGCCCCTCATTGAGTGGTACAAGCAGGAAGGTTTGCATCACCACATCAATGGCAGTGGTACGCTGGAGCGTATCTTTGGGGATATACAGAAGGTTATTGATAATATCTAGGAAGTCCTAGGACATCCTAGGAAATCCTAGAAAAAGAATTAATGGAAAGCAATTTCGTAGACTACGTCAAGATATACTGCCGTTCAGGTAAGGGAGGCAGAGGCTCGATGCACTTGCGCCATGTGAAATATAACCCCAACGGAGGACCCGATGGTGGTGACGGAGGCAAGGGCGGCAGCATTATTCTGCGTGGTAACCACAACTACTGGACACTGCTTCATCTGAAGTACGAGCGCCACATCTTCGCTGAACACGGAGGTAATGGCGGTAAGGACAAGTGTCACGGGACAGACGGCAAGGATGTCTATATCGACGTCCCTTGTGGTACGGTGGTCTACGATGCAGAAACGGGCAAGTACGTCTGCGATATTACCTACGACGGACAGGAAATCGTGTTACTAAAAGGCGGACGAGGCGGACTGGGCAATTTCCAGTTCCGTACGGCAACCAATCAGGCTCCCCGCTATGCGCAGCCTGGTGAGCCTATGCAGGAGATGACTATCATTCTGGAACTGAAGCTGTTGGCTGACGTAGGATTGGTGGGATTCCCCAATGCCGGCAAGTCGACACTGCTCTCATCGCTGTCGAATGCGCGTCCGAAGATTGCCAACTACCCCTTTACTACGATGGAACCCTCGCTGGGCATTGTGGGCTATCGCGACAACAAGTCGTTTGTGATGGCCGACATTCCTGGCATTATCGAAGGTGCGGCTGAAGGCAAGGGCTTGGGATTGCGATTCCTTCGTCATATCGAGCGCAACTCGCTGCTGCTTTTCATGGTGCCTGGCGATACGGACGATATCAAGCGCGAATACGAGATTCTGCTGAACGAGTTGCGTCAGTTTAATCCTGATATGCTCGACAAGCATCGCGTGCTGGCTATCACCAAGTGCGACTTGTTGGATGACGAATTGGTGGAGATGTTACGTGAGACGCTGCCTGACGATCTGCCTTGTGTCTTTATTTCTGCTGTGGCCAATAAGGGGCTCGACGAACTGAAGGACGTGCTGTGGCGTGAACTGAATGCTGAGAGCAATAAGTTGGCAGCGGTAATGGCAGAGGATACACTGGTGCACCGTGACAAGGATATGACTCGCTTTGCTGAGGAACTGGCTGATGAGGGCGAGGATGAGGATATCGAATATGTGGATGACGAAGACATAGAGGATATCGAGGACTACGAGGACTTTGAATACGAAGAGCCGGATGATAAGTAAATCTTTTCTTGTAGCTGTTTTCTTGTTGTCGGCTTCTGCGTTGTGTGCCCAGTCAAAGGTTGCAATACAAAAACAACAACAAGATACTATTGCGACGGTATCGAAACAGTGGTGGTGCTACCCATTGCCTGGTGCTAAGGTGATTAGTCCTTATGGTGGGAAACGCCGTCATCATTCAGGAACAGATATTAAGACGAAGGCAAACGATAATATCTATGCGGCTTTTGATGGAGATGTAACCTATGCTGGCAATTTCTATGGCTATGGGTTACTGATACGTATCCAACATCCGAACGGGTTGGAAACTTATTACAGCCATAACTCGAAGAATTTAGTCAAGGCGGGCGATCACGTCAAAGCAGGACAGTTGATAGCTCTGACAGGACGTACAGGACGTGCAACTACAGAACATCTGCATTTTGAGACTCGTGTGAAAGGAAAGGCTGTTAATTCTAATAAGTATTTTGATCATGTGAATCATACTATTCGCATGAATGCATTCAAGAAAACAAAGTCAGGTTACGTCATCAAATAGAGACCTTCTGTTAAGACATAAAAAACGACGGCTCTGAAACAATTTCAGGGCCGTCGGCTTGTATAAAGAATCGTGTTTAATTGAATTTCAGAATCTGACCGGGCTTCAGCTTGGCATTCTTCTTCAAATGATTCAACTTCATGATGTTGTCCACTGAAGTACCACGTTTTCTGGCAATCGAGAAGAGCGTCTCTCCCTTCTTGACCTTGTGGAAACGAGACTCTTGTTTATAGCTGGCTGCAGGTGCTGCTGTGGCCAGTTCTACGTCCTCGCTATCACCACCGAATGTCATGCCACCGGCACCACGCACACGGGTTGCTACGACAGACTCCTTCTGATAAGTAGATTTGCGGAAGGTGTAGTAGTCGTCGACAACGTCCTGATTGCGGAAGTCGAACAGCAGGGCTGGATTCAAAGCAACGCCGCAGAGACGAGTCTCGAAATGCAGGTGTGAACCCGTGCTGCGTCCTGTATTGCCTCCCAGTCCGATGGGATCTCCGGCGCGAACGTCCTGATCTTCTACAACTAACTGTTTAGACATGTGAGCGTAGTAGGTCTCCAGTCCGTTATCGTGGCGAATCACCACATACTTGCCATAGCCGCGTCCTTCGTAGCGTACTACACGAACTTTACCATCGAAGGCTGCACGGATGGTGTCGCCAATATACACCTTAATATCCAATCCCTTGTGCTGGCGTCCCCAGCGGGCACCGAAGTTTGAGGTGAGCACACGACTTGTGGTGGGCATACAGAAATTCTTCAGCGAGATGCGGAACGAATCAGGCAGCACAGTCGTCTGGCTGTGGGCGTGCATGTTGTCCCAATCATCGTACAAATCAGCAGACGGAGACTCGTAAAAGGTCTCAGTTTCTATCAGTCTTTGCAGTGCAACACTGTCCACTGCCTTCATCTTTCTATCAATAGGGGCCTGGCGTGCCAACAAGTCCTGTCCCATAGTCGGGAGGGTACTCATCGTTGCTAAAGCCAGAAATGCAATTGTCTTCAATATTTTCATTTAATCAAATTTTCTTGGTTAATGGGCTCTATATTATCCCTTTTTCTACGTCTCTTACGAGGCGTTTTGTTTGTTTTTAGGAAAAACAACGGTGCAAAGGTACTAAATCTTGATGAAAATCAAGTATTTATTACTAATCGTTTAAGGTTTATTTGTGTGTTTTAACACTTAACGACTTATGAAATAGCCGCCCAATTGATATTTGTCTTGCGAAGTTCCTTAAGTCTATGCCACAAAATGGCGTAGCGTTCTGACGTACAAGTGGGGTCGTCGTCGATGATGATTTGTGCCTCATCGCGAGCCATCTGTACGAGTTGTCCGTCACGTGCAATGTCCGCTATTTTCAAGTCAAAAGCCATACCGCTTTGTTGGGTTCCTTCCAGGTCGCCAGGGCCTCGCAGTTTAAGATCTGCTTCGGCAATGCGGAAGCCGTCGTTGGTTTCGCACATGATATCTATGCGTTTTTTAGTATCAGAGGCAAGTTGGAAGCCTGTCACCAGAATGCAATAGCTCTGGTCTGCACCACGTCCCACGCGCCCCCTGAGCTGATGGAGTTGAGAGAGTCCGAAGCGCTGGGCGTCGAGAATAACCATGACGGAGGCGTTGGGCACGTTGACACCCACCTCGATGACGGTTGTGGCGACGAGAATCTGTGTCTCGCCATTGACGAACTTCATCATCTCAGCTTCTTTGTCTGCAGGTCTCATTTTGCCGTGTACCTTGCTCAGACGGAACTCTGGGAAAACCTGCGTTAACACTTGGAAGCCATCCTCGAGGTTCTTGAGGTCTATCTTCTCGCTTTCTTCGATAAGGGGGAAGACGATGTATACCTGCCGTCCTTGATGAATCTGTTGGCGTATGCCATCGTATAGCGAAGGCAGCGAACGGTCGAATACGTGTTGTGTAACAATGGGTTTACGACCTGGGGGCAGTTCGTCGATGACGCTGACGTCGAGGTCTCCATAGAGCGTCATTGCCAAGGTACGGGGAATGGGCGTTGCCGTCATTACCAATACATGTGGGGGATTCACGCTCTTGCTCCATAGTTTTGCACGCTGGGCAACGCCAAAACGGTGCTGCTCGTCGACAACAACCATGCCTAAGCGGGCAAACTGTACGGTGTCCTCAATGACGGCATGAGTCCCAACAAGAATCTGGACTGTGCCGTCAAGCAGTCCGTCGAGGATTTCCTGCCGACGCTTGCCTTTCACGATACCAGTCAGCAGGGCCACGCGGATATCCATACCCTCCAGAAAGTTCATGATGGTCGTAAGGTGCTGCTCGGCTAGAATTTCCGTAGGAGCCATGATGCAGGCTTGATAGCCGTTGTCCAGCGCGATGAGCATTGACATCAGCGCCACCAACGTTTTGCCCGAGCCCACATCGCCTTGCAGCAAGCGATTCATCTGTTTGCCTGAGCCCATGTCCTTGCGGATTTCGCGGATGACGCGCTTTTGGGCTTCTGTCAGTTGGAAGGGCAGGTTGTCGCGATAGAATTCGTTGAAGTAATCGCCCACTTTCGAGAATACGTAGCCCCTGTATTTGCGTCGCTGGTCGCTGGCATACCTTAGTATGTTGAGCTGCACATAGAACAGTTCTTCGAATTTCAGACGAAGGCGGGCCCGTTCCAGTTCCTTGGCATTCTGCGGATAATGGATTTTCCGTAATGCCTCGTCACGACTCATCAGGTGCAGCTTTTCTGTGATGAAAGGTGGAAGGGTTTCTGGCAGGGCCTCCTTCATGACGTCGAGAAGCGTCTTGGTGAGACGCTCTACTGAACGGGAGTTAAGCCCCATCTTCTTCATCTTCTCCGTCGTGTTGTAATAGGGTTGCATACCCATCGTCGACAGTTCCAGTTTCTCTGCTGCATCGATGTCCGGATGGGTGACGTTGATACGCCCGTTATAGACGTTGGGGCGTCCGAAGACAATATATTCCTTTCCGATGGTGTAACTCTGCTTGGCGTATTTGCCGCCATTGAACCACGTCAGGTCCATGACCTTGCCGCTTCCGTCGGTAAAGTGAGCCACGACGCGTTCTTTGCGGGCACTCATCTTAAAGGTCTCGAAACTCAGGATATGCCCTTTCACCTGTACGAAAGGCATGTCACCGTTCAGTTCGCTGATGCTGTATAAACGGCTCCGATCCACATGCTTGTAGGGGAAGTACTCCAATAGGTCACCAAACGTATGGATGCCCAGTTCTTCACCAAGCATCTTGCGTCTGTTGGGACCTACGCCAGGCAGGTATTGGATATCTTGTTGGAGCAGTGATATCATGCTGTCAGTACTTCAGCGATTCTAAGGTCGTATGGTGTGGTAATCTTGATGTTCTCGCGATTGCCTTCGACGAGGGTGACGTCGAAGCCAAAAGCTTCGACCACACTGGCGTCATCTGTAAAACCGTCGTTGTAGGGCTGTCGGTTGGCGGCCTTTAACAGCTGGATGTCGAAGCATTGCGGTGTCTGCACCAGGCGGTAATCGCTACGGGGAACGGTAACAGAGGAGTGCGCTTTTGGATTATCCGGCTTATCCGGATTTTCCGGAGTAAGTCTTCTGACCGTCTCTACCACAGGGATAACGGGTATCACGGCCTTCTTCGTACGTGCCGTTTCGTAGCAGTTACGAATGACGTCAATCGAGGGAAAGGGCCGTACACCATCGTGCACGCCAACTACACCTTCTGCGTCATCAGGAATGAGTGCAAGTCCGTGCTGCACACTGTGGAATCGCGTCTCGCCCCCATTGGCTAAAAGGTATTCCAACTTGAAGTCATACTCCTTGCAGAGCTCCTGCCAATAGTCCTGCTGGGCTTTAGGCAATACAAGGATAATCTGTAGGGTGGGAGAGTACTCACGGAAGCGCATCATTGTGCGCATCAGTACTGGTTTTCCGCCTATGGGCAGAAACTGCTTGGGAATGTCGCTTCCCATGCGAAGCCCCTTCCCTCCAGCTACGATGATCACATAGTCCATAGCGGAAGCAAATTTTTCACTTTTCACTATTACTTTTTACCTTGCATTAAATGCACAAAGCGCATGCCTTCGGCAATCTGGTCAGAGGTCTGCTTGTTGACCAGCTGACTCAGCAGTTCGTAGGCAAAGGGGAATGCGGCAGCAGGTCCCTCACCAGTAGTGACGTTACCGTCGACTGTAACGAGGTCGCCTGTGTATGTTGCATCTTCCAGAGCCTGCTCGAAACCAGGATAGCAAGTGGCCTCCTTCCCTTCGAGAATGCCCAGAGGAGCCAGTACGACAGCTGGTGAGGCACAGATGGCTGCCACCTTTTTGCCTGCCATGTGTTGGTCTACAACAGCCTTGCAAACGCCCTTGTGGTCGAACAGGTTCGAAGCGCCAGGCATACCGCCAGGCAGGAAGATGAGGTCAGCATCGTCGAACTCTCCTTGTTCGAACATGATGTCTGTCTCGATGTTCACACCATGTGCTGAGCGTACCAACGGGAAATCGCTGATGCTTACAGTCGTCACATCCACACCTCCACGACGCCATACGTCAACGGGAATCAGCGCCTCGACATCCTCGAAGCCGTCTGCTAAGAATACATAAACCTTTTTCATTTACCATTTGACTATTTACAATTTACGATTTTTCTTCTATTTCAGTGCTTGCAGGTACTGCTGAATGGTTTCACGCAGACCTAGATAGAGGGCGTCGCAGATAAGAGCATGGCCTATCGATACTTCGTCCGTCCAAGGAATCTGCTGGTGGTAATAGTGCAGGTTCTCGAGCGACAGGTCGTGACCGGCGTTGAGGCCCAATCCCACGCGGCGAGCCTCCTCGGCTGCTGCAAGGAACGGAGCGATGGCTGCCTCGCGATTGGCCTGATAACCAGCGGCATAGGGCTCTGTATATAGCTCCACGCGATCAGCACCGCATGCTTTGGCGCCTTCCACCATTCGTGGGTCGGCGTCGACGAAAATACTGGTACGGATGCCTGCGTCTTTGAACGTCTTACAGATGTCCGTAAGGAACTGACGGTTCTCGATGGTATCCCAGCCATGATTGCTCGTCAGCTGGTCGTGTCCGTCGGGCACCAGTGTCACCTGATTGGGCTTAACGGAGCACACCAGTTCCGTGAACGATTCGATGGGATTTCCCTCGATGTTGAACTCTGTCGTGATGAGTGGGCGGATGTCGCGCACATCCTGATAGCGAATGTGGCGTTCGTCAGGTCGGGGGTGAACCGTAATGCCTTGAGCACCAAAGATTTCTGCGTCGCGTGCTACAGCCAGCACGTTGGGGTTGTTGCCGCCACGAGCATTGCGCAATGTGGCGATTTTATTAATGTTTACACTCAGTTTTGTCATTTTTTTGCTTCGTTTTGTACCTTATTACACAAAGTTTTATTATCTTTGCAACCGCAAAGATACGAAATCTTTGGCAAATATCATCGAAAAAAGAGAAAAAAATGATGACGACACGAAAACTTAGGTTTGCCATCTTCGGCAATATCTACCAACCCAAGAAGTCTGTTTCCATACAGAAAATCCTTGCCTGTCTGGCTCAACACGAGGCTGAGGCCTATATCGAGCGCAACTTCTATACCTTTATTACAGAGGGTCAACAGTTGCCGCTGAAGGATGTCAATGTCTTCGACGACGACAAGTTCGAGGCCGACTTTGCCATCTCGATGGGAGGTGACGGAACGTTCCTCCGTACTGCCAGCGTGGTGGGTATGAAGCAGATTCCCATTTTGGGCATCAACACGGGTCGTCTGGGTTTCTTGGCTGACGTCAATGCGCAGGAGATAGAGCATACTATTACTGCGTTGCACGACGAGGACTTTGCTGTCGACACGCGTGCCGTTATTCAGGTGGAAACCAATGGGCAACCCCTGCAAGGTTACAACTGTGCATTGAACGATGTGGCTATTCTGAAGCGCGACAATGCTTCGATGATAGCCATTCGTGCCACGATAAATGGTGAGATGCTGACGACCTATCAGGCTGATGGACTCATCGTGTCGACACCAACGGGTTCTACAGCTTATTCGTTGTCTGTTGGCGGACCTATCATCGTACCTGGAACCCACGTGTTTTCGCTGACGGCTGTGGCCCCCCATTCGCTTAACGTGCGTCCCATCGTCATTGGCGAAGACTCTGTGATAGAACTATCCGTAGAAAGTCGTACGCAGAACTACCTTGTGGCGCTGGATGGACGCAGCGAGAAGTTACCTGACACCACGACGCTGACCCTGCGCCGAGCACCTTACAGAGTGCAGGTCATCAAGCGTGCAGGAACGAAGTATTTCCACACGTTACGCGAGAAAATGATGTGGGGAGCCGACCAGCGAGGCTAATTCCTAACCGTTTGTAAATCAGTTTTTTATTCCTTGGGCAGTTTCAAAATGAAACGGCTCCCTTCCTTGTAACTGGTGTCGAGGATGACGTCGCCACCCAGTTGTCGTGCTACTCTGCGTGCCAGCGAGAGCCCCAGTCCGATGCCTTCTTTATAGATGTCTGATTTGTAGAAGTGTTCGAAGATCTTTTCCTCGTCGCCTTCTTTGATACCGCATCCCGTGTCTGTCACGCTGAAACAGACCATATGGTCTTGCTTGTCGTAATGGGTACTGAAGGTGATGGTGCCCTGTTGCGTGAATTTCAGGGCGTTGTCCAACAGGTGGTGCAGAATCTTTTCCACCTCAATGCGATTCATCAAGATGCTGCAACATTCCTTCAACTGTGGGTCGAACACGATCTCGACAGCACTCGCTTTTTCCATGTAGGGCGCCAGTATCTGACGAACCAAGTCGTTGCACCCCACCATATCGGTCTTGTCGATATAGTGGATGCTTTCCTTGCCAGAAATGTCGAGCAACTCGTCGACGATGCGCACGATGGTATGTGTGCTGTGCGTAATGCGCTGGGCCATGTCCGCACGTTCCATGTCGCTCATCAGGGTTTGTGGATCACTGATAATCTGGGCATAGCCGCTGATGATGTTCAGGGGCGTGCGGATTTCGTGACTCATGTTTTGCAGGAAATTCACCTTCATGCGCTCCGATTCGTGACACTTGTCGCGGGCAATGAGCAGTTCGCGGTTCTGCTTCTGCAGTCTGCGCATATAGCGCAGGCGGTTCATGCGATAAATCAGGAAACCAATGAGCAACGCAACGGCTATGACAATGTGAAGGGTCCATTGATACACTCGCTTCAATTTGTTAGCAGCTTCGCTCTGTTCCTCTGCATGTTGCAGGTCGGTGGCAGAACCTACCATCTCCTCGCTCATGATGACGTTGTTCACAGAGTCCTTGATGGCCATGTAGCGTTTCTGGCTCTCGAAGGCACGGACAGTGTCACCTGCCAGTTCGTAGATTTCCGTCTGGAATTTAAATATATCGGTTGTGTTGGTTAGTTCGTAGGTCTGCTTGATGGCATCGTCGAAACGCTTGTCTGCAGCACTCTTGCAGATGACGGCATAGTTGTAGTAGGTGGTGCTGAAGTCCTCGCCCAGCGTCTTGCGCAGTGTCATGTATTCGTTGAAGGTTTTGTTCACCAGCCCCCAGTCTCTCATAGCGAAGGCCACAATGACTTTGAATCCGATGGCGTCGCTGTATTCATAGCCTGAATAGTTGGCTTTGATGACATCAATGGCACGGTCCAAGTGATTCAGTGCTTCCTGAGGCTGGGTGTCCATCTCGATGTTCGACAAGTCCATGTAGAGCGAGATAAGATTGGCGGGCTGGGCATGATCTACCTGTTCCAGTGCTTTTTCGAAGTACTGGCGGGCTAGGGAAATGTTGCCACGTAGGGAGTAGATGATGCCTTGCAGGTGAGTCGTCTTGTAGTACTCACCGGTGGCACCCCGCTTCTCCATATCGCTCTGCATGGCCATTGTCTTGCGCATAGCGCGATAAAAGTGGTTATGGTTTACGTCGTATAATACTTCATTCTTCCAGTTCAGATAGAATCCGCTGATGTCACCCTGCTTCAATAAATAGTTGCCGTATTCTTCGACAGCTTCATAGAATTCTTGTTCATTATTTTGGTTGAAGGTGATGCGTACCCGCTGAAGCAGACGACTGGCAGTGTCGTCCGCTTCCTGCGCTCGTACAAAGGCAGCAGACAAGCACGCAAAGGCAATGAATAGTATGGTAATTATATTTCGTAATTTTGTCATATTGATAGTTCTTTTGTTTACCGTTTATGGTTCGGTGATGCAAAGGTAGTGTTTTTACACTTATTCTTCAAATATTTTATGCAATAATATACAAACGCCCCATGATTAACATTTGTTTAGGTTTTAAAGACATTTTCCTTTAGTATAGCAGATTATTTATATTGCAGGCTTTGAAACCTACATCCTAAAATTTGAAACGTATATCCCAAACTTTGAAACACACATACCAAACTTTGAAATATAACATTTGGTTCCTAAAAACTGAATTACCTATGAGGAGAAATGCGAAAGGCCACGAGGCTCGCCCATATTATATATTAAATAAGGTGGAAATGTTAAAGTTGCGTTAAAACGAAAAATAATAGCGAAAAAGTTTGGATGGAAAGGAAATAAACCCTACCTTTGCAGTGTACTATTGAAGTAGCACACCAATACAGGATAAAATGAATAGTATAAACATAAACAAAAAACGTATGATTAACGTAGAAAACATCAGTTTCAAGTACAAGGGCCAAAAGGCGCTTGTTTTCGACGGGTTCAGTCTTCAGTTGGAGGAGAACCGCATTTACGGCTTGCTGGGCAAGAACGGCACGGGCAAGTCTACTCTGCTTTATTTGTTGTCGGGCCTGCTGCGCCCCGTCTCTGGTTCAGTATCTTGCGATGGCATCGCAACATACATGCGAACACCAGAGTTGCTTCGCGACCTGTTTCTTGTGACGGAGGAGTTCGAGATGCCCAACATCCGCCTCTCAGAATATGTGAAGCTCTACCGTCCGTTCTATCCCAACTTCTCGGCTGAAGTGCTGAACAGTTGTCTGCGCGACTTCGAACTGGAGGGCGACATTCACCTGAACGAACTGTCGATGGGTCAGAAGAAGAAGGCTTACATGTCGTTTGCAATGGCCACGAATACCAAATACTTGCTGATGGACGAGCCGACGAACGGTCTCGACATCCCCTCGAAGTCGCAGTTCCGCAAGGTGGTGGCCCAGAATATGACGGAGGATCGTACGGTGATGATCTCTACCCATCAGGTACACGACGTAGAGCAGATGTTGGACCACATCGTGATGCTCGACCAGCGCAGCGTGTTGCTGAATGCCTCGATGCAGGACATTCAGGATCAGTACACCTTCGAATACCGTACTCCGCAGGAGATGGACGACACGGTGCTCTACGCAGAGCCTACCCTTCAGGGCAATGCCGTCATCACCCGTCGTCAGGAAGGTGCCGCTGAGACGCAAGTGAACCTCGAACTTCTATTTAATTATAAGACACAGAATAAATAATCATTTATGGATAGCGGAAGCAAATTATTCACTTTTCACTATTCACTTTTACCTTAAAAATTATGAGTACATTTAATTTCAATAGATTTTCGCAGGCACTGAAGTGCCAGTTCTTGGTAAGTCGTAAGTCGTGGATTCGCCTCTTCGGCATCTATACGCTGGTCATGTTTATGGCTAACCTGTTCTTTACCCGTGTGCAGGGATTTTCCTATAATTCAATGGAAGAAGGTATAGAGGAAGGAAGCTGGTCGATGGAAGAATTGATTCGTACTTACACTCAACATGTGGAACAGACGAGTGTCTTTGGCGTCGTATTCTTCTGCATAGCTATGCTGTTTTGTGCCAGTTTCATGTTCTCGCAGATGAAGGATACGCGCAAGCGTTCTGCCTATCTGCTATGGCCAGTCAGCAATCTGGAGAAGTATGTCGTCAGTCTTCTGTATTCCATTGTGCTGATGGCTGTCCTCACCATTGCCGCCTATGTGTTGGCTGACGCCCTACGCGTATTCATCGACAGCTTGACGGGACGTATAATCGTCTGGGGAACCCCTATGATTTTTACTCGTATTATCTATAGTCCGGCTTTTGAGCATTGGCAGATGGTTTGGATGCTCTTCAATTGGGTGTTCTATTTCCATTCGCTCTACATTGTGGGCGGCACGCTGTTCCGTCGCCAGCAGTTCCTGTTTACCAGCGCTACGATTGCCGTCGTCGTCATCCTGCTGATTATTGTCCTGAACCAGATTGATTGGAACAGCGTCAACATCGATTTCATAAATGGCACTTGGGACGAGAAGACGAAGACCTATACAACGATATTCCATCCCTTCTTCTATATTCTAAACACGGCTATTACGCTCCTCATTCCCATCCACTATTGGATTTCGTATAAGCTGTTTACCCGCATGCAGGTTATTAACAATAAATGGTTGAACGTATGACTTTTACTAATGATAAAGCGATTTACATCCAGATGGCCGACCGCCTCTGTGATGAGATCCTCGCCGACAAATACAAGGACGACGACCGCATTCCCAGCGTTCGTGAGTACAGCGTACTCCTCGAGGTAAATACCAATACTGCCGTCAAGGCTTACGACGAGCTGGCTCGCGCGAACATTATATATAATAAGCGTGGCTTGGGATACTTTGTCACCCCAGGTGCCAAGAAGCAGATTCTGAAGGAGCGCAAGCAGGAGTTTATGAAGCAGCGACTGCCCGAACTGTTCCGCCAGATGGCGCTGCTCGACATCACCATCGACGACGTAGCAAATGCATACAAAGACATAAAGAGTGTTAAACAATGAGCATTCATCCTTGTCATTCGTCACAGAACTGTGCAGAATATCCCAAATATTTTGCAGGTCATGCAACTTTTTGTACTTTTGCAGCGTCTAACTGACAAAACTAAGTTCAACTTTAAGGTAAGAAGATTGTTTTTATGATCCATCTGCAAGACATCAACAAAACCTATCATGGCGCCCAGCCGCTCCATGTGCTGAAAGGCATCAACCTTGACATTGCCAAGGGTGAGTTCGTCTCGATCATGGGAGCCTCGGGTTCAGGCAAGTCAACACTCCTGAACATCCTGGGCATCCTCGACAACTACGACTCGGGGAGCTATGAGCTCAACGGAACTCCCATCTGGAACCTCTCGGAAACGAAGGCTGCCGACTATCGAAACCGCATGATAGGTTTTATCTTTCAGTCATTTAATCTCATCTCGTTTAAAACAGCCGTAGAAAATGTTGAGTTGCCACTTTTCTACCAAGGGGTGTCGCGTAAAAAGCGACACACCCTTGCTTTGGAGTATCTGGAGCGTCTGGGACTTCTAGATTGGGCTGAGCATTACCCCAACGAGCTTTCTGGTGGACAGAAACAGCGTGTGGCCATTGCCCGTGCGCTGATTACGAAGCCCCAAATCATCCTCGCTGACGAACCTACGGGTGCTTTGGACTCTAAGACCTCTGTCGAGGTGATGCAGCTGTTGAAGCAGCTGAACCAAGAGGAGGGTATGACCATCGTTGTGGTGACGCACGAGAGTGGTGTGGCCAACGAGACCAATAAGATCGTACACATCAAGGACGGCATCATTGGACAGATTGAAGAAAACCTGAACCATGATGCATCGCCCTTCGGCAGTGGAGGACTGATGAAATAAGACTAGCCTCACTAGTCATACTAGTTCTACTAGAAATACTAGAAGAAATATGCGTGATATAATAACAGAAATATGGTCGACGGCTCGGCGCAACAAGCTTCGCACGACGCTCACAGGTTTCGCTGTGGCGTGGGGCATCTTCATGATTATCGTGCTGCTGGGAGCTGGCAATGGACTCATCAATGCCAATGTGAAGCAGAGCGACCGCTTCCTCAGCAGTTCGATGGTGGTTTTCGGCGGTTGGACGTCGAAACCCTATCAGGGGTTGAAGGAAGGCCGCGATATTCGTCTGCACGAAAGCGACATGGAGATTACCGAGAAGGAGTTCTCACAAAATGTTGACGAGGTCGGTGCGCAATACAACGCGTCGGCTACCATCAGTCTCGGACAGCAATACATCAGCGCGACCATCAGCGGCGTTTATCCCAACCATACGAAGATTAATAAGGTACAGATGCTTCACGGACGTTTTATCAATGATATAGACGTGAAGGAAAACCGCAAAGTGCTGGTGTTCAGCAACAAACAGGCTAAGGAACTGAAATGTCAGATTGGCGACTTCGTGAATGTCGGTAACTTCGCGTTCAAGGTCGTTGGCATTTATAAGGAGAACGAAAACGGACGTGCCGAGGTGTTCAGCAGCTACACGGCCATCAAGCGCATTTTTGGTGCAAACACGGACGATGCTGGCCGTATAGAGTTTACCTTCCACGGACTGTCGACGGAGAAAGCCAACGAAGACTTTGAAAAGGACTATCGCCGCCGACTGAATGCAGAACATCAGGCACATCCGGAAGACGAGGATGCCGTGTGGCTGTGGAACCGTTTCACGCAGAACCTACAGATGGAGCAGGGCATAGGCATCATCCGTACTGCACTTTGGATTGTTGGACTCTTCACATTGCTCTCTGGTATCGTGGGCGTATCGAATATCATGCTCATCACTGTGAAGGAGCGTACTCACGAGTTTGGTATTCGCAAGGCCATCGGTGCCAAGCCCTGGAGCATTCTGAAACTGATTATCATCGAAAGTGTCATCATCACCACCTTCTTTGGATACATCGGTATGGTGCTGGGCGTTTGTGCCAACGAGTACATGGACGCGACAATAGGGCATGAGACCATTGATACCGGCTTGTTCAAGGCTACGATGTTCCTCGATCCCACTGTCGGTATCGACGTTTGTATTGAGGCGACAATGGTGATGATCATCGCCGGCACCATCGCGGGACTCATTCCTGCCTTCAAAGCCAGCCGCATCCGCCCCATCGAGGCGCTCCGCGCCGACTAGAGTAACCTAGGAAATCCTAGGACCTCCTAGGTAATCCTAGAACACTGAGAAATAGGAAGATTATGAGAATAGATATTGATTCATATAGAGAAATCCTTGACACGCTGACGCGTAACAAGTCGCGCTCGTTCCTAACAGGCTTCGGCGTGTTCTGGGGTGTATTCATGCTCGTGGCACTGATGGGTGGCGGCAACGGACTGAAAGACCTGCTCCAACAGAATTTTGCAGGATTTGCCACGAACAGTGCTCTGGTATGGGCACAGCCAACAAGCAAGGCATATAAGGGATTCCGTAAGGGCCGCATGTGGTCGATGGACTATAAAGACATTGATCGCATACGCCACAGCGTTCCTGAACTCGACGTCGTCACGCCCCTGCTCTTTTCGAACGGAGGAACTGCCTATTACGGCGACCGTAAGGCTACCGTCGGTATCAGTGGGGCTATGCCCGACTACCAGCGTGTCAACGAGCCGAAAATGTACTATGGCCGATTCATTGATGAGGCCGACATCCGCGACCATCGTAAGGTGTGTGTCATCCAGAAGAAGACCTATAAGGAATTGTTTCCAGGTGGCGGTGACCCCTGTGGTAAGCGTATCCGCATCGACAATATCTACTACCAGATAGTGGGCGTCGACTACAATATGAGCGAGGGCGTAAATATCAGCGGTGAGAACGGCACGGGCGTCATTCTGCCGCTGACCTTCATGCAACAGGCCTATAATCGTGGTGACGCTGTTGACCTGATAGCCGTTACTGGACGTCCTGGCATTGTTATGTCGAAAGTCACCGACCGCATCCGCGAAACCGTTGCCCGTGCTCATACCATTGATCCTACCGACGAACAGGGAGCTATGGTGTTCAATACCGAAGTGCTCTTCCAGATGCTCGACAACCTCTTCAAGGGTGTTAACTTCCTCATCTGGCTCGTAGGTCTCGGAACGCTGCTGGCTGGCGCCATTGGTGTGTCGAACATCATGATGGTTACTGTTCGCGAGCGTACCACAGAGATTGGTATCCGCCGAGCCATCGGTGCCACGCCGAAGATGATATTGTCGCAAATCATCTCCGAGAGTATCGTACTGACGCTGGTTGCCGGCATGAGTGGAATCCTCTTTGCCGTTATGATCCTACAGATGCTGGAGCTGGCAAATACGGAGGACGGAATCCTCGCCGCCCACTTCCAGATTGGTTTCTGGACGGCGCTCTTTGCAGCCCTCGTGGTATCGGCGATGGGTATCCTCGCAGGTCTCGCACCTGCTGCCCGTGCCATGAGCATCAAACCCGTTGACGCCATGCGCGACGAGTAAACCTACCTTCCCTAACATCCCTACAAGAACCTATAAAAAATAAAGATATGAAACGTTATTCAAAACTGATCATCGCAGCCATTATCGCGCTGATTTTCATTGGAACCTTCGTGTTCCTCTGGCAGAAGAGCCAACCCAAGGAAGTTGTTTATAACGAGTTCACTCCTAAGATGGAGGACATCCAGAAGACAACGATTATCACAGGCAAGATTGAGCCTCGCAACGAGGTCAACGTAAAGCCCCAGATCTCTGGCATTATTTCGGAATTGTATAAGGAACCAGGCGATTACGTGAATACAGGCGATGTGATTGCCAAGGTGAAGGTCATTCCCGATATGAACCAGTTGAGTTCGGCTGAGATGCGTGTCCGTCTGGCGGAAATCAATCTGAAGCAGTCTGAAACTGATTTCCAGCGTGTAGAGAACCTCTACAACCAGAAACTGGTGTCGGCCGATGAGCACGACAAATCCAAGCTGGCATTGAATCAGGCCAAACATGAACTCTCGGCTGCTCAGGATGCTCTCCAGGTGGTGCGCGACGGTGTGTCTAAGTCGAATGCAAAGGCATCGTCGACACTCATCCGTTCGACCATCAGCGGCGTCATCCTTGACATCCCCGTCAAGGTCGGTAACAGCGTCATCTTGTCGAACACGTTTAACGATGGTACTACTATCGCCAGCGTCGCTAACATGAACGACCTTATCTTCCGTGGCAACATCGACGAAACGGAGGTTGGCCAGTTGGTTAGCGGCATGAATATGAAGATTACCATTGGTGCCTTGCAGGACCTGAAGTTCGACGCCAGCCTGGAGTACATCTCGCCAAAGGCTGTCGAGTCGAACGGTGCCAACCAGTTTGAAATCAAGGCTGCTGTAAAACTGTCTGAAGGCGGCAAGATTCGCTCGGGCTATAGTGCCAATGCCGAGATTGTGCTGGCATCGGCGCAGAAGGTGCTCACCATCCCTGAGAGTTCCATCGAGTTCAGTGGCGACAGCACCTTTGTCTATATCGTCAAAGGCGATGGCAAGGAAAAGACCTATGAGCGCACTCAGGTCACCACAGGTCTTTCCGACGGTGTGAACATAGAGATAAAGAAAGGCCTCACCGCCAAGGATAAGGTGCGTGGCCCAGAAGTAATAGCCGATGAGGACAATAAATAGTAAAAAACCATGAAGAAAATATCAGTTTTTGTTCTGTTTGCTGCGATATTTTCGCAGCCCACCTCGGCCCAGCAGAAAGAGTGGACTCTGCGTGAATGCTGCAACTATGCCGTAGAGCACAACATCAGTATCAAACAGCGTGAGAATGCCTGTCGTCAGCAGGAGTTGCAACTCTCTACTGCCAAAAATTCACGTCTGCCGGATCTCAACGCATCTGCTTCACAGAACTTCTCGTTCGGCCGCGGCCTCACAGCGGCGAATACCTATTCGAACACGAATACCTCATCGACGTCGTTGCAGCTGGGAACCAGTATGCCTATCTTTACAGGCTTCCGCATTCCCAATCAGATTAAGCTGAACCAGTTGAACCTTGAGGCTGCCACTGCCGATCTCGAGAAAGCTAAGAACGACATCCAAATGCAGGTCGCACAGGCCTACGTTCAGATTCTCTACGACCTCGAAATCGCTGAGGTCGCCCAGCGCCAGATTGGCATTGACTCTGCTCAGGTAGCCCGCTTGCAGGCTTTCGTTGACAACGGCAAGGCCTCCGAAGCCGAACTCTCGCAGCAGAAGGCCACGCTGGCTAACAGCCGGCTCGTAGCTACGCAGGCCGATAATAACACTCGTTTGGCCATCCTCTCTCTTACCCAGTTGCTTGAATTGCCTACGCCAGATGGTTTTGCCATTGTCCGTCCGGATATTTCCGGAATAACCGGATTGTCCGGAACATCCGGTCTTACTCCCGACGCCATCTACGCTGAGGCTTTGGGTGTCAAACCGGAAATTGCTGCCCAGCAACTTCGCCTGAAGGGTACTGAGCATAGCATCAAGATTGCGCAGGCAGCCAACCTTCCCTCGCTATCACTGAGTGGTGGCCTCGGCACCAACTATTATACCACCAGTGGTTTCAAGAGCGATGCCTTTGGCACTCAGATCAAGAACAATTTTTCGCAGTACATTGGCCTGAGCCTCAGTGTGCCCATCTTCAACCGTTTCCAGACGCGCAACAACATCCGCAATGCCCGTATCGAGCAGGAAAACCAACAGTTGCAGCTCGACAACACGAAGAAGACGCTCTATAAGGAAATACAGCAGGTGTACTACAATGCCCTGAATGCGCAGTCGAAGGAACAGTCGTCCGAAGAAGCTCTCCAGAGCACGAAGGATGCCTTCCAACTGATGCAGGCTAAATACGAGAACGGCAAGGCTACCATCACCGAGTTCAACGAGTCGAAGAATAACTATTTGAAGTCCGAGTCCGACCTCGTCCAGGCTCGCTACGAGAACCTTTACCAGAAGGCGCTCATTGAGTTCTACCGCGGGCACGAACTCAACTTTTGAATACTTGGCTCTTAATAAAAAATAAGTGGCACTTATCGCGGAATAAGTGCCACTTATTTTCTAATAACCAAGCCTTATTTCACGATAACCTTTTTACCTTGATGGATGTAGATGCCCTTTTGGGTAGGCTGGGCTGAAAGTCGCCTGCCGTCAAGAGTGTACCATGAACGGTTATTGGTTATTGGTTCATGGTTCATGGCATCGATGCCAGTGTCATCGCCGACAAAATTCTTCAGTTCGTAGAGGGCAGACAAGGCGCGGCCAGTCTTATAGTGGAACAAGGCTGCATTCCAGTAACCACTGGTAAAGTCCTTGCTCCAGTCTTCACTGTCATTCTTGAAGACGATATTGTTGAGCGTGTATTCCGGATACCACCAGAAGAGACCGTTGACATTGGGATGGGTCTGGAGAGCAGCAATCAGGTCTGTTGTGAACAGCTTCTGTCCGTCTTCTGATACGGGCCACTTACTGGTGAAGTTGTGCTTTGCACCAGACAGTTGCCATTCGAAACCATAGCCCGTCTCGACAATCATAATCTTCTTGTCGGGATAGTTTGTCTCCAGGGTTGTCAGCGTGTTGTCAAGAACAGTCAAGTCACCGTGAAAGTCGGGATAATAACTCAGTCCGATGATGTCGTACTTCACATCCTGATAATTCTTTAAATTGTTGTAGAACTTAGGCACATCGGCAGGGGCGTGCATCTCGGTGTGGATGACAATCTTGGCTTGAGGACACTCTTCGTTGCAGGCCTTGATGGCACTGGCTAAGTAGCCGGCAAAGTTGTTCCATGAACCACCTGCGGGGGCACCGCCGCCGGCATAGATCTGGCCCGTGAGCCACAACATCCCCGTGGTAATCTCGTTGCCGGTCTGAATGAAGTCGGGTTCAGCACCAGCCTGCTTCAGTTCCTGCAGGCACTGCTTGGTGTATTCGGCAATTTTGGCCTTCATCTGTTCAACGTTCAGACTGGTCCATGCCGATGGGGTAGCGTGCTTTCCAGGATCGGTCCAAGTGTCGCTATAGTGGAAGTCGAGCATGAATTGGAATCCTGCTTCCTTGATGCTCTTGCCTAAGGCCTTGACATAGTCTAAGTCTTGTATCACACCTTCCTTCTTATGTTGCGCGGAGGCTTTCGATGGGTCTACGAAGAGTCGGACACGCATGGCGTTCCAACCCTCTGTTTTCATAAAGGACAGTGGCTCGACGGCGTTTCCGTCTTTATCTTTGTATACGGCTCCTTCGTCAAGGAATTTCTTCAACATCGAGATGTCGCCACCCACGTATTTCTGTGCTGAAACCATCGTGGTCAGCATCAAGCATAACGTCAATAGTAATGTCTTTTTCATATAGTTGTTCGTTTTGGTTTGTTTTCTTACATCTTACTTCTTACATCTTACATCATCCATCTTACTTCTTATGCCGATTGGCCCGCTGCTCACGGTATTTGGCCTTCTGACGGGCAGAGCCGCTACCGTGAGCACCGGTGATGTATTTCTTCTTCTTGGCCTTGGTTTTGACCTTGTCGTCCTCTTTTCGGGGCCCGCCGCCGCGACCAAACGAAATGCCATTCTCCAGAATCTCCTGGAAGTCTGATTCCTTACTCATAGTTTAATGATGGAAAAGACGAACTCCTGTAAATGCCATTGCGATACCATACTTGTCGCAGGTCATGATGACATGATCATCGCGGACTGAGCCGCCAGCCTGAGCGATGAACTCGACACCGCTCTTGTGAGCGCGCTCGATATTGTCGCCAAAGGGGAAGAAGGCATCAGAGCCGAGCGCCACCTTGGTGTTTTGGGCAATCCATGCTTTCTTCTCTTCTAATGTCAGTACTTCTGGCTGCTCCGTAAAGAACTGCTGCCAGGCACCGTCGCGCAATACGTCGTCGTGCTCATCCTCAGAGATGTATACGTCGATGGTGTTGTCGCGATCAGCACGACGGATGCCTTCCTTGAAGGGCAGTGCCATCACTTTCGGATGCTGGCGCAGCCACCAGATGTCGGCCTTGTTGCCAGCCAGACGGGTACAGTGGATACGGCTCTGCTGTCCGGCACCGATACCGATGGCTTGTCCGTCCTTGACGTAGCAGACGCTGTTCGACTGGGTGTATTTCAGCGTAATGAGGGCAATGATCAGGTCGCGCTTAGCTTCAGCGGTAAAGGACTTATTCTGTGTGGGGATGTTTTCAAACAGGGCAGGATCGTCCAGCTTGATCTCGTTGCGGCCCTGCTCGAAAGTCACACCGAAGCACTGCTTGCGCTCGATGGGCTCAGGCTTGTACGACGGGTCAATCTTGATGACGTTATAGGTGCCCTTGCGCTTATCCTTCAGAATCTCGATAGCCTCGGGGGTATAGTCGGGGGCAATCACACCATCACTCACTTCACGCTTCAATAGCAGGGCAGTGGTAGCATCACAAGTGTCGCTCAGAGCTACGAAGTCACCATAGCTCGACATGCGGTCAGCACCACGGGCACGGGCGTAGGCACAAGCGATTTGACTGTCGTCCAATCCCTTCACGTCGTCCACAAAGTATATCTTCTTTAAGGTATCGCTCAATGGCAGACCAACGGCAGCGCCAGCAGGGCTGACGTGTTTGAATGAAGCGGCGGCGGGCAGACCAGTGGCCTCCTTCAGTTCCTTCACCAACTGCCATGCATTCAAGGCGTCGAGGAAATTGATGTAGCCGGGGCGTCCGTTAATGACTTCGATAGGTAAATCGCCCTCTGTCATAAAGATACGCGAGGGCTTCTGATTGGGATTACATCCGTACTTGAGTGCTAATTCTTTCATTGTTTACGCATTTTTTTCGTTTCTGCCTGCAAAGGTACAAAAATAATTCCTAATTCGTAATTCTTAATTCTTATTTTTTCGTATCTTTGCACGCGTTATGGAGAAAAAGAGACATGCACTGCGTAAACTTTTACAAGCAGTAGAGAAAGAATTGCTGCACAAGCCAGATCGGAAGACGCTCGACAGGTTGTCGCTATTGGCTGGTTTCCAAGATTGGGATTCTTTCCAGGAAACCTTGCATGGCGACTTGGGTGGCGAAACTATATATGGAGGGCACAAAGAGCATCAGACATCGGAGTGACCATAGGCCTTCATGTTACGGTAGAACGATGATGGTGTGCCGTATCCCGACTGGCTGGCTACCTCTATTTTTGATATGTTGGGCACGCGGCGCATCAGTTCTTCGGCATATGCGATGCGCTGCCGGTTGATATACTCCTTGAACGTCATTCCCATTTCGTTTCTCAGTGTGGCCAACAGATACGTGCGGTTGGTGCCCAGCATCAGCGCCACATCGTCCAGTCGCAGGTCTTGACGCAGGAAGATGCGCTCCTGCATCATCAGCTGTTCCAACTGATTTTTCATAGCTCGTTGATCATTCTGTGAAGCAGGCTTGTTTTCCTCGACCGTAGTACCTGTCGTGACTTTGCTGTTGCTGATGTCGCGTAGTGTCGTGTGGTAGTTCAGTCCCACCCAAGTGATGCTGAACAACAAGACTGAAAATACCAGTGCCGGTACGGCCAGCCACAGCGAGTCGGCAAAATGCTGACGTCCTATGTAGTTGACGGCAAAGGACAGCACTCCCGTCACTACCAACAGTTGCAGGATGATGCCGATGGGGCGCAGCGACTTGTCGTCCGTATCGGCGCAAAGCTGTTCCAGTGTCGCGTTGTAGCGTTTTATCTTCCTGTAACCTATCATGGCCACGACCACCACCTCGACAGCGAATATGGTCTGACACGTTCTATGGGCAACATATTGTAGCCAGGCTGTTCCTTCTAATCCGTCGCTTCTGTTGTTGTAAAGGAAAGTATTGATGAACTCATGCGTCTCGCTTTCATCCATTACCGCATACAAAGTAAAAATAATTACTCCTCCCAACAGACCTAACACCCATACACCGCCCACCAACAGCGGCTTGGACGATAGGGGTTGCAGGTCCGTCTGCTCGCTGATATATATAAGGTATAAGGGATAGACCACCAAGTTGCACACCGTGTAGAGGGAGTCGCTTACTGGCAAGAATTCTGTAGCGTGTTGGAAGTAGAGGAAGTGACAAGCATAGAGCAGCATTGTCGCAACCGACCATACAGTCAGCCATCCCACCGCCGAATTGGGTTGTCGACGCCAGTTAAGCAGCAGCATCATAGTGTTGAGGCTGCATACGATGACGGGTGCTGAGGTCAGGAGGTCTTGTAACACGTGTGGCTTGGTTTTCTGTTTTCTTTACGAATGCAAAGGTAGTGAAAAATATTGATGTCCGATGCGTCTTATGCTGGTTTTTGAGGGCAAAAGCCCACTTTTTGCAATTTTGCAACACTCTTTTGCAGTTCTGCAATCCCCAAGTGCATGTTTTTGTCTACATTTGCACCTAAGTTCGTTACTTTAATGACTATAAACATATTTTTATAATAAACCATATTTAATAACTAACAAACCACTACATTATGAAGAAAAAGCTATCTTTATTCTTTGCAGTCGTTGCCTTGCTGTTGACAGGGCAGACTGCTGTGGCGCAGACGTTCGTCGTGGACAATCTTAGCTTCACGGTGACGGATGCTGATGCAAAAACGGTGTCGGTGAGCAAGGCCGACGGTATCTCGGGTAATGTGGTCATTCCGGCCAGCGTCACCAACGAGGGCGTCACCTATTCCGTGACTTTGGTGGCTGCCAATGGCTTCGAGTCGACAACTATCACAGGTGTAACTATTCCTGCCTCAGTGACGAAAATTGGCGACCGTGCGTTTGCCTCTTGTGGCAACTTGGTCAACGTTCGGATTGAGGACAGCGAGGTAGCGCTAACAATGACAGCCGGCTACTATGGCTCGTTCTATTATAGCGAAGCCGACAAGTCGGTCTATCTGGGCCGTGACCTGAAGCTCAGCGAGAACAGTGCTCCGTTCAGCAATGCTACCAGCGTTGAGTTCAGCGACAAAGTGACTACTATCCACAACAATTTGTTCTATGATAACAAGAAGTTGTCAAGCATTACCATCGGAAACGGTGTGACCACCATCGGTAGCTATGCCTTCTATAATGTCGGCACCGACGATGGCGTCGAAGAATTGCAGGTCACCTTAGGCAGCAACATAGAGACCATTAAGAATGACGCCTTTAATAGCTGTTCCAAGCTGAAGGCCATCACGCTGCCTTCGAAGCTGAAGGTCATTGAACAATATGCCTTCAGTGCAACTGCCCTGGAGGCCATCATCATTCCCGAGTCTGTGGACAGCCTTGGAAAACGTGTGTTCGGTGAATGCAACAGTTTAGCCAATATCCACATAAATGACAAGGCTGAAGCATTGAAGATGTGGGCCGGCTACTATGGAACTTTCGCTTACGAAGCTGTAGAGGCGGGCAAGACTATCTATATCGGCCGTGACCTTAAACTGAGCGAAAACAGCGGTCCTTTCTCATATCCAGAGGGTTCGCAGATTAAGAGTGTTACCTTTGGCGACATGGTAACAACCATCACTCCCTATATGCTTGACGGAGCTTCGAAGATGGGTAATCTCGTCATTGGTAATGGTGTGACCACCATCGGTGATTATGCCTTCCGTGGTGTAGGTACCGACGACAGCATCGAGGAACTGCAAGTCACGATGGGTGCTAACGTTGAGACGATTGGCGCTGGTATCTTCCAGAACTGCTCCAAGCTTAAGCAAGTCATCCTGCCTGCTACGCTTAATGACATTCCTGATTATACCTTCTCTGGTACAGGATTGACCAGCGTAAGTATTCCTGCCAAGACCACCAGTGTTGGCCAACGTGCTTTTGCCGAATGCTCAAATCTGACCGAGATTATTATTGAGGACGGCACCAATCCGTTGACGTTCAGTGTAGGATACTACGGTGTGTTCGCATATAGTAATGCTCTCAATAAAAAAGTATATGTAGGTCGCAACCTGACCTATACTGACAATGAAGAGTTGATAAGCAATATTGCCACGTTGGAGCTTGGTCCACAATTAACCACTATCAAGGAGAATATGTTCAGTGGTAGCACACTGACTTCTGTCAAGGCTTCGTGGATTGAGACACTGACCTCCTGCCCGGAGAATGCCTTCAATGCGGACACCTATAGCGGAGCCACGCTGTGGGTTCCTGGCGGTACGATGGATGCTTATAAGGCTGCCAACTATTGGAAGAACTTCACGAATATGGACTACTGGTCGTTCGTGGTATCAGCTACTGTAACTGGTAAGGGAACGCTGGCTTTGGCTAACGGCGAGGCTGTGACAAGCAACGGTACGAATACAGAAAAGAGTGTCACTGGTACTTCTCTTGTATCAGCTGGTGCAACAGAGCCCGTCAGCGGTCTCTTCGTTCGCGAGAAGGACCTGACGCTGACCTCGACCCCTGCTCTTGGCTACGAGCTGAGCGCACTGACTGCTAATGACGCTGACATCAAGGCAGCTGGCAAGGTGGAGAATCTGCTGGCTGACCAGACCATCAGCGCTACGTTTAATCCTATCATCTATCCTATCACCTACACATTGGCTGGTGGAAGTGTAGAAACAGCTAATCCCACTACTTATACCATTGAGAGCGCTGCTATCACGCTGAACAACCCGACACGTAAGGGCTATACCTTCGAGGGATGGACGGGCACTGACCTCACGGAGCCAACCAAGACGGTGACTATCCCCGCAGGATCCATTGGTGAGCGCAGCTATACCGCTACGTGGAAGGTCATTACCTATAACTTGACCTACGACTTAGCCGGTGGTGCATTGGCAGACGGTGCAACCAACCCCGCTACCTATACTATCGAGAGCGACGCCATCACCCTCGTCAATCCTACACGCAAGGGATATGACTTTGCTGGCTGGACGGGTACTGAACTCACAGAGCCAACCAAGACGGTAACCATCGCCAAGGGCTCGACAGAGAATCGTTCATACACGGCAACGTGGACACCGATTACCTACACCATCAGCTACGACTTGGCCGGTGGCGCATTGGCAGACGGTGAAAGCAACCCCGCTACCTATACCATTGAGAGTGACGCCATTACCCTTGTCAATCCTACACGCAAGGGATATGACTTTGCTGGCTGGACGGGCACCGAACTCACAGAACCTACCAAGACGGTGACTATCGCCAAGGGCTCGACAGAGAACCGTTTATACACGGCAACGTGGACACCGGTTACCTACGCCATCAGTTACGACTTGGCCGGTGGCGCATTGGCAGACGGTGCAACCAACCCCGCTACTTATACCATCGAGAGTGACGCTATTACCCTTGTCAATCCTACACGTAAGGGATATAACTTCGCTGGCTGGACGGGTACAGGCCTCACTGAGGCTACTAAGACGGTAACCATCGCCAAGGGTAGTACTGAAAACCGCTCGTACACGGCAACGTGGACAGTGATTACCTACACTATCAGCTACGACTTGGCCGGTGGTACAGTGGCTACAGCTAACCCGGAAGAGTATACCATTGAGACAACAACCTTTACGTTGAACAACCCGACTCGCGAGGGATATTCCTTCGATGGCTGGACGGGTACTGACTTCACTGAGCCTACCAAGACGTTAACCATCGCCAAGGGTAGCACTGGTGACCGCTCGTACACCGCAAACTGGACGCGCAACGCCTTTACCCTGAGCGACACTGACAGTGAGTCAACCAATGCTTCGCTGTTGTCGGCATGGGATGGCAAGGTGGCTGACGTCACCCTGTCGGGACGTACGCTGAATAAGAACAACGAGTGGAACACCATCTGTCTGCCGTTCGACCTGACTATTGCAGGTAGCGTGCTCGACGGTGCTGAAGTTCGCACACTGGCAAGCACCACGCTTGCTGGCCAGAATTTGTCGATGACCTTCTCAGACAATTTGACTGAGATGGAGGCAGGTAAGCCTTACGTCATCCGCTGGGCGAGTGGTGAGCCTCTGGTGAATCCGACCTTCGAGGGTGTCACGGTGAAGAATGCAAATGTGAAGACCAATAGCATTACTACCGACTACGTGACATTCACCGGTACCTACACACCGACGGGCCTCACCAAGGACGATGTGTCGAATCTCTATCTGGGATCAAATAACACGTTGTACTACCCGAACGTTGACGGCTTCAAGGTGAATGCCTTCCGTGGCTTCTTCAAGGTGGACGATTCTGCTACCGCTATGGGTCTCAACATCATTACTGACTTAGGCGATGGATCGACAACACGTATCCAAGGCTTGGAGAAGGCTGGATCGGAACTCGACAGCTGGTTCACGCTGAATGGTATGAAGCTGGACAGCAAACCGACCCAGAAGGGAGTTTATATTCATAACGGTACCAAGGTCGTGATTAAGTGATATTAGAACCGAGCTTGCTCGAGTTCTTCCGAGCGCGAGCAAGCTCGATGTGAAACATCAAAGGAGATTGTAAAATGAAAAAGAAATATTTGACACCTCAGATGGAGGTAATAGAGACCGCTGCATACCAGCCTTTATTGGCAGGTAGCTATGACGTTAATACGAACATTGATATTGATGGTGGTAGCGGTGGTGACGAACCGGCATTGTCGCCGTTTGGCGGATCAGAAATCGACGAAATATTTGGACTGCCGTCTGGTTTTATTTGATTGTAAGTATGAAGCAAAAAGAGGCATCCACAAGCGTGGATGCCTCTTTTTATGTCGTGCAGGTTCGGCTTATTATTCGGCCTTGATGGCAGAACGCTTCTCCTTGATACGAGCAGCCTTACCTGTGAGCTTGCGCAGATAGTAAAGCTTAGCGCGACGAACCTTACCAACCTTGTTCACCTCGATGCTCTCAATGTTGGGTGACTCGATGGGGAAGATACGCTCTACACCAACGGTACCTGACATCTTGCGAACAGTGAAACGCTTTTTGTCACCGTGACCGCAGATCTTGATGACTACGCCACGATAGAGCTGGATGCGCTCCTTAGAACCCTCGATAATTTTGTAAGCGACAGTGATAGTGTCACCAGCCTTGAACTCTGGGAACTGCTTGCCGGTTGCAAATGCTTCTTCAGCAACTTTAATTAAATCCATTTTACTATTACTATTAATAATGTTGTTGTATCGTTCCAACGCAACATAGACGGGCAACTCGTGACTTCCCTCCATCGGTTACGCGGAAAAGCGGCTGCAAAGGTACAAAAAAAAGTGAAAAGTGAAAAGAGAAAAGTGAAAAATTTGCTTCCGCTGTGTCTTTTTTTACTTTTTTTTTGTAAATTTGCACCATAAAACTAAAATATTATGAAGAGAACCCCCATTTTTATGGCTATGATGGCCGTCTTGGTGATGGCCGTGAGTGCGTGCCGTTCGCACTATGAGGTGGCTGGCATTCAGCGCAGCAGAATCTTGATTGACAGCCGTTATGACGCACCAATGGATGCCCAGACGGATGCGTTCTTGTCGCCTTACAAGCATGTCATCGACAGCGTCATGGGACCTGTTGTGGGACGCTCGGCCCGATACATGACTGCCCAGCGTCCGGAAGGAACACTGTCCAATCTGTTGGCCGACATCTTGGTTTGGGCAGCTAAGGACTATAATGAACAGCCTGATTTGGGCATTTACAACATGGGTGGTGTTCGTGCCGACTTGCCCAAGGGTGAGATTACTTATGGCAATGTGCTCGATGTGGCACCTTTTGAAAACAAGATTTCTTTTGTCACGCTGTCTGGCGAGGTCCTGCTCGAATTGTTGGGACAGATCGCTGCCGTTGGTGGAGAGGGCATGAGCCATTCTATGCGGATGGTGATTACTAAAGACAAGAAACTGGTCAGTGCGACCATCAATGGCGAGCCTATCGACCCTGCGCGCAGCTATCGTATCACTACGATTGACTATCTGCTGGGCGGTACGGACAAGATGGAGGCTTTCAAGAAAGGCACCAACATTAATGCGCCTAAGGATGCCAGCAACAACACGCGTTTCATCATCATGAACTACTTCCGCGACATGCAGAAGCAGGGCAAGGTGGTGGACGCTGAAATCGAGGGAAGAGTGACAATTAAAAATTGATAATTGACAATTGAGAATTATGATTAGAATTATTTGCTTCATATTGATGATGATGGTATCCTTGGCCGGACAGGCCAAGAAGCCCAAGCAGCTGGTTATTCTTCATACGAACGATACCCATTCGCAGATTTTCCCCATCAGCGCACAATTGCCTGATACGCTGAAAGCGGGTAGGGGAGGTTTCCTCCGCCGTATTACCATGTTAAAGGAGGAGCGCCGAAAGCACCCAGACCTGCTCTATCTTGATTCGGGCGATTTCTGGCAGGGCTCGGCCTATTTCACCATGTTCAAAGGCGACGTGGAGATTGGTTTAATGAACCTGATGGGAATCGACGCGTCGACCATCGGAAACCATGAGTTCGACTTCGGCCTGGATAATATGGCTGAGAAGTTCAAGAAAGCCAACTTCCCCATTCTTTGTGCCAACTACGACTTTACGGGCACGGTGATGGAGGGTATTACCAAACCCTGGATTATCATCAAGCGCAATGGTGTGAAGATTGGTGTGTTTGCCGTCTGTCCTAAATTGGAAGGTTTGGTGTCTGCCAAGAATTGTCCTGGCGTGAAGTACCTCGACCCTGCACAGGTGGCTCTCGAGACGGCTACCATGCTGAAACAGGAAAAGAAGTGCGACATGGTGATCTGTATCTCCCATCTGGGTTGGAACAGTGGTCGTGGTGAGGACGACCAGTATATGATTCGTGGTTCGCGTAACATCGACCTTGTGCTGGGTGGTCATACCCATACCAACATGGAGCAGATGGAATACGAAAACAATATCGACGGCAAACCCGTTCCCGCCGATCAGAACACCAAAGCTGCTGTCTATGTCAGCAAAATAGTGGTGGATTTAAAGTAAGCTTTATTCGAAGTAGAACGTTAGGACTATCATTTTCGACTGCGCGCTGCTAACACTGCCTGCATAGGCTTTGAGGTTATCATCGCGCAGTTCGTTTTTATGGTTCATGTCCAGCACATTGCCCAGTCCGAAACAGAACTTCAACTCTGGAATCAGTTTGAAGAACGGCAGATAGAAGTCACAGCCCAGTCCTACCTCTACCATCGTATTATAACGGTTCAGGCGTATGATGTCCGAATCGCCGCCTGTCAGGTTCATCACGGGATTCACGCCAGCCATGATGTACGGGCGGTGGTTGTTCCAGCGCGGAGCAGCAAACTTCAGGTCGATGGGCAGCGAGACATAGGTGTTTTTCAAGTCTTGTGTCTGCGTGAAGGGCTTGCCCTCAGCATCAACCAGTTTTGTATTCAGAAACGTCAGGTGTTTCGCTCCGAAGTGCATCTGGGGTGTGAATCGCAACGAGAAATGGTCGCTTAGCCGCCATTCGCCCAGCACGCCCACGCTGAATCCAGGGCTCCATCTGTCGGCATCACACAGAATCAGCTCTTCGTGTACGGTGCCGTCCTCATAGGTGAGGCTCTGCGGTCCCACGTTTTCAAACTCAATATCCTGCATGTTCAGACCCACCAGTATGCCGAAATGCAACGGGCGCAGGTCGATGTATGGCTTATTCTGCACGCGGCGATCCGTTTGTGCAAAGACGGTCAGCGAGCAGACTAAGATGATAGTCAGTGTCGAGAATAATCGTTTCATATACTTTATAATAACGCGACAATCGGGCCATTTATTATTTCGATAATGTATAAATTAAGCGTTAAAGCATCATTTTTTATACCATAAATTAGGTATGAACCGAAAAAATGCTTACCTTTGCATCACAATTAGTAAGTATTTTAAGTTAAACAATTTAATTTTAATAAGATTATGGCATACGTAATTGGTGACGACTGCATCGCATGCGGAACATGTATCGATGAGTGCCCCGCTGGAGCAATCTCTGAGGGCGACAAGTATTCAATCAACCCCGACATGTGTACAGAGTGTGGCACATGCGCTGACGTTTGTCCGTCAGAAGCTATCAGCCTTCCCTAAGGAATTAAGCTGAATTATGTGGTTAAAAAGAGACGGGCTCCTGCAAAGGAGCCCATCTTATTTTTTATTCTCTTTGATTTTCTAGTTTCTTTAGAGTTCAGCGTCTGAGCACTGGAAAGTGGTACCCTTCGAGATGTCACCCGTCTCGAGTCCGAGCTTGAACCACTTCATACGCTGTTTCGAGGTACCATGGTTGAACGATTCCGGCACAGCATATCCGCGGGCTTTGGTCTGCAGATAGTCGTCACCGATCTTCTGTGCGCAGTTGATGGCTTCCTCAATGTCACCATCCTCCAACGAACCGAAACGCTTGTTGTCGTGGTGAGCCCAAACACCGGCATAGAAGTCGGCTAGCAGTTCCAGTCGAACGCTGAGCTTGTTGGCTTCTGTCTGGCTGAGCTTGGCCATCTGAGCGTGCACCTTTTCAAGTGTTCCCGTCAGGTATTCCACATGGTGTCCTACCTCGTGAGCAATGACATAGGCATACGAGAAGTCTCCGTCGGCTCCTAATTGTTGCTTCATCGTGGTGAAGAACGACAGGTCGATATACAGTTTCTGGTCGCCTGAGCAATAGAATGGTCCCATTGCTGCAGAACCCTGTCCGCAGGCGGTCTGTGTGCCGTCGGTATAGAGCACCATCGTGGGGTTCTGATACTGTGCACCATGCTGCTTGAAGATTTCCGTCCACACATCCTCCGTACCGGCCAGAATCTGTGTCGAGAATTTTGCCAGTGCCTGTTCCTCTTCAGTGAATTCGCGCTGTCCCTCGTTGACTTCCGTATTGCCGCCGAAGCCATTCTGTTGTACTTGCTGCACCACTGCTTCCAAGGGGTTGCCACCTGTCATCCAGGCCATCAAGGCTACTACGATAATACCGCCGATACCCAGACCGGCCTTAGCACCACCGCTCATACCGCGGCGATCTTCCACATTCGAGCTTTCGCGTCTTCCGTCTAATTTCATAATGCTATAGTTTTAATGTTTATATTTTGGTTGCAAATATAGTAATTTTTTAGTAAATCACACTATAAATGTATCCTTTTTTTTCATTTACGACGGTTTCGAAGTGTTCCGAGCCGTCCAACACGTGCTTCGTATTGTCCGTGATGCCACGTCCTGTCAGCTTCAGTTTAGCCTCCTTCATGGTCCACAGCCGGATGAACTCCACGTCGGGCCGTGCAGCCTGTTCTATCTGTCTGACCTCGTTGTCGTTCATCGTATAGCGCACCAGCGAGTCCTTGAATTCGCGGATGCTCTCGATGTCGATGCCCACGGGCTTGTCGCTGACGGCACAGATGACGGCCTCGCGACAATGGCTTAAATTAAAGTGGATGTCTGTGTGACCAATGATGGCGGGTTTGCCGTGCTCGCCATATTCGAACACGGGGCGCTCCGTCAGCCCGTACTCCTTCTGCAACCCCTCGCAGAGCAACAGGTAGGCCATCGCACACGTCTTGCGGCCCAGCACGTACTTGAATTTCAAGGCCTGTTCGCGGCGCTGTTCGCTGAGCAGAGGCAGGGCGGCGTCGAAGTCAAAACCGGCTATGTCGTCATTCAGGTAAATCATTCGTCTGCTTCTGATATGCTGGAATTCTCGGAGTCTTCGGAATCTTTGAATTCTTCGGAATTTTCTGAGTTATCGGAGATTTCCGTTAGCGACATCTCTGCTTTGGGTATTCGACGGTTGGGATTCTCCTTTCCGCCCAGGTCGATGAGTTCGCGGCCTTTCTGCACGACGCTCTGACGACCCGTAAACAACTTGTTGCCTGCCGCATCGAAGTCCTTGCGCACCAGTTCGATGTGTTCGCCGAGTTTGTTGTAGCGCTGGATGAAGTCACCCAGACGGTCCAACAGCTGCTCGGCTATTCCGAACACCTTCTGTTGGTTCTCGGCTTGTTGGTTTTGCACCCAGGCAATGTGTATCATGTGCAGGATTCCCAGCAGGTTCTGCTCGCCAGTAACAAACACCTTGTGCTCGAAGGCGTCGCGCCACAACGTGGGGTCGTTGGCCAGCGCCAGCTGCAGTGACGACTCGAAAGGTACGAACATAATGACGAAGTCTATGGCCTCGCGTGGGGCCTTGATGTATTTCGAATAGTCCTTGCGCGACAGTTCGTTGACGTGCGACCGAATTGACTTGATGTGTTCTTGCAGGGCATGCTCCTTCTCCTCGGGGGTCTCGGCATTCACGTAGCGTTGGTAGGCCACGAGCGACACCTTCGAGTCGATGACGGCATCCTGTCCCTGTGGATAGTGCAGAATGACGTCGGGCTGCATCTCGCGACCCGTCTCGTCGTGCTTCAGCGGACGTCCCATCTCGTCGCGCAGACGAGCCTGCACCTCGTAGTGGATACCCTCGGTCAGTCCCTGCGATGTCAGCAAATCGCCAAGGATGATTTCACCCATGTTGCCGCTAATCTTGTTGTCGCGACGCAGCACGTTAGCCAGTCCCTCGGCCTTCTCGCTCATCTCACGGCCCGTTTCCATCATCAGGCGCAACTGTTCCTTCAGCGATGCCGTCTGGGCTGTATGGTCCTTGGTGTTGTCGCTGATGGCTTGTCGCATTTCGCTGATGGCTTGCTTCAGGGGTTGCGTGATGTGGTCTATGCTCTCCTGATTCTCTTTATTCAGGTGACGGGCCTGTGCCTCAGCCAGCAGCACACCCATGTCGTGCAACTGGTCCTTGGTGGTTTTCATCATGTCTATCTCCGTCTCCTTCTTAGCCAGTTCCACCACCAGCCGCGCCTGCTTCGAGTTCATCACGAAGTAGACCCCCACAGCCCCCAAGGCTATACCTATTATTATATATATTACAATCATCATCTTTTTAACTTTTAACTTTCAACTCTCAACTCTCAACTCTCTAATCGTTTCTTTAGTACGCTTTGTACCTTTAGGTCAAAGAACTCTCAACTTCCTCCGTCTGCTTCTCTGGCCAGTTCACCAGATACAGCCGCTCCGTAGCACGGGTGAATGCCGTATACAGCCAGTGCATATAGTCGGCTGTCAGCATGTCGTCGGTCATGTATCCCTGATCAATGTACACGTGGGCCCATTGTCCGCCCTGCGCCTTATGGCATGTGGCAGCATAGGCGAACTTCACCTGCACGGCATTATAGTATCGGTCCATCTTGACCTTCTTGATGCGGTCGGCCTTATGGGGTATGTCGGCATAATCCTCCAATACCTTATTATATAATAGCTCCTGCTGTTCGCGGGTCAGAGCGGGAGCTTCCGACGTCAGCGTGTCCAGCAGTGTCATCACCGTCAGCTCGTAGTCGTCGTAGTCGGGAAAGGTCATGGTGATCTCAGCGAAACGGAATCCGTACTGCTCATGCACACGGCGCACACGGCGCACAACGGCCCTGTCGCCATTGGCCAGAAACGACATGGGCTGTTCAATTTTCTCAGTGGCCTGTCGCAGTTCTTCTTCCAGCCAGTAGTAGTTGTTCTTCACAATCATCAGCTGGTCGCCTGAGCATAGCTCGTCCTCGCAATCCAACACCTGGTTGCGAATGCCCTGATTGTATATGTTGGCGCGCTTGTTACTGCGTGTTACGACGATGGTCTCGTCCTGTCCTACGTGCGAATAGCTGTCGGCCAGCGTCTCGATGAGTTCGTTGCCAGGCACGATGCGGATGTCGTCGAACCCCGCCACGCGAATCTTCGGCAGTCCCAGCGGAAAACCACTGGGCACAGTGGCGCCCCAGGTGTTCCTGTGAGCCGCAGTGCCCGCTGGTTCTCCGGCGGTGCCCAGGCTCCTGATTCTCGTCGCATTCCACAGTATGCCCGACTCCTGACTCTGTCGCAGCACCTCGCTCAGGTCGCACTCGTGGACGTGCAGGCCATAGCTGCGCAGCACGTCTGTCTGCAAGGCGGGACTGTCTGTCTCGCCCACGGGTGGCAGCTGGGCCTTATCGCCAATGAACATCAGTCGGCAGTTGCGGTCGTTATAGACGAAACGGATCAGATCGTCCATCAGTTGCCCGCCTGCGAAGATAGTGTCCGAGAATGATGACGCGTTGGCTATCATCGAGGCCTCGTCGACCATGAACAGCGTGTCCTGCGCATTGTTGAAACTCAGTTCAAAACGACCCTCCAGCGATTTCTGCCTGTAGATGCGCCGGTGGATGGTGAATGCCGCATGCCCTGCATACAGCGAGAAGACCTTGGCGGCACGTCCCGTCGGAGCCAGCAGCACCAGCTTCTGTCCCAGTGTGGTCATTGCCTTTACGATGGCTGCGGCCAGCGTGGTCTTACCCGTACCAGCCGAGCCGCGCATCACCATGACGGCCTCCGGGTGGCGGTCGGTCATGAACCGTGCGAAGGTCTCGATGGCTTCGTTCTGCTCGGCGGTAGGTTCCAGCCCCAGCGCCTCGCGAATGCGGTATGTCAGCTCGTCGGTAATCATATTCGCCTGCGAAATTACGAAAAAATGCGTAAATCTCCAAAAAATTTTGGCATTTTGCTTGCTTTTTTGTACCTTCGCAGCCGTAATGACGAACATTCAAAAGACAAACCTCATTTTAGCGCTGGTCTGTGCGGTGTTGGCCGTGCTTTGCGTGTTGAGTATCTTGGAGAAATAGGCTATGAACAGACAACGACTCATCATCCGAATCAGCCGCGACGGCATTGCCCTGTCCATCAACGACGAGGGAGCGGTGCGCTACGAGCGCTACCCCATGAACAGCGGCATATCGCTGGCTGCCAACATGCGCGAGGCGCTGCGCACCCACCTTCTATTACAGGACGACTACGAGCGTGTGCTGGTACTTGTCGACTCTCCCGTGCTCACCGTTCCTGTCAACGTGTTCCGCGAGGAGGAGCGCGACCAGCTCTACCACTATACTTATACGCATCAGGAACAGCAGATGGTGATGCATGCCATTCTGCCCGACCTGAATGCTGTGGCCGTTTTTGCTGTGCAAAAGGACCTGCGCCAGGTGCTGGCCGACCGCTTCGTGCGTGTCAGCTATCAGCCGCTCATGTCGTCAGTCTGGCGCCACATGTATCAGAAGAGCTTCACAGGCCCTCACGCCAAGCTCTACGCCTACTTCCACGACCGCAAGATGGAGGTGTTCAGTTTCGAGCACAATCGGTTCAAGTTCCAGAACGCCTATGCCGTTGCTACTCCTGACGACGCTCTTTTCTATATCCTCTCTGTGTGGAAACAGCTCGGTATGGATCCACAGAGCGACGAGTTGCATTTGGCCAGCCAGATGCCCGAACTGAAGGAACGTGCCCTCGAGTTCGTCAAACGTGTCTTCGTCAATAGTCCCACAGGCGAGTTCAACCGTGCCCCAGTGACGCTGATCGATGGAATGCCGTATGACACGATGCTGGTGTGGTTGAGGAGTTAGCGAAGTTAAAGAAGTTAGCAAAGTTAAAGAAGTTAGCGAAGTTAAAGAAGTTAGCGAAGTTAAAGAAGTATGCGAATCATAACGGGAAAATACAAGGGGCGTCATTTCGATATTCCGCGTTCGTTTAAGGCGCGGCCCACCACCGATTTCGCCAAGGAGAACATCTTCAACGTGCTCATTCAGTACGTCGACTTCGATGGTGCTGAGGCCCTCGACCTCTTCTCAGGTACGGGTAGCATATCACTCGAATTGCTCTCGCGAGGCTGTAGTCGCGTTGTCAGCGTCGAACTCGACCGCGACCACCATCGCTTCATTCAGGACTGCCTGAAGAAACTCGGCGCTGGGTCTGCCGCCCCCGCCGCAAAGGGGACTGCCCCCTCTGTGAGTAGCGAAGCGGATAACAGGGGGACTGTCCCTAATATGATAGCGATTCGCGCTGATGTCTTCCGCTTTGTCAAGTCCTGCCACCAGCAGTTCGACTTTGTTTTTGCCGATCCTCCCTATGCCCTGAAGGAACTCAGCACCTTGCCCGACCTCATCATCGAGCGTGGCTTGCTGAAGCCCGACGGCCTCTTTGTCCTCGAACACGGCAAGGACAACGATTTCTCCCAGCATCCCCACTTTCTGGAGCACCGCCAGTACGGCAGCGTCAATTTCTCGCTCTTCCGCCCCTAAACGCAAGGATTCTAAAATGGACCGGCTATCGGCTATCACTTGCCTGTCCAATAACTTAATTGACTAACAATTTGCAGATTGTTAGTCGATTTTTGTAATTTGTTAGTGCTGTTTGCCCTTTTTTGCCTACCTTTGCAGCACTATGGCGATCATGTACCACTTTAATCATCCTAGAAACATCATGATGCTTCTGACGTTGTCGTTGACCTTGACAGGGTCGTCAGCGTCGTCTCAAAATGTTAAGAACGAAGTGAGGGATGGTTACAGAATAGAGAGAATAGTACCCGAGCGCCTGCCCGATCTTAATATTCCTCGCAGTGGCCATCACACGGTTTTTGTGAATGGCGAACTGACGGTCATGGGTGGTCACACGACGGCTTTCGTCCCCACACCGACATTGGAATACTACAGCGACGGGGCTTGGCATGTGGTGCAGATGGCCTATTCACATGATGCCGGACTGCTTGTACCGATGTCAAACGGCAAACTGCTCATTGGCGGCGGTTTCGAGAAACCATTAGGCATTGGTCAACTCCACAGCACGGAGGTTTATGACCCGTTGACCCACAGCTTTTCAGAATTCGGATGCCTTGACGTGCGCAGGGCTTCAGCATGTGGCGTGGAACTCAGCGAAGGTCGCGTTCTCATCACTGGCAACTGGTTTCACCGCGATACGATGGAGATATACGACGGCAAGGGGCATTACAGTTCTGTCAAGGCCGTCACAATCCCCCTATTCAACCCCTATGTGTTTCGCTCGGCCAAGGACAATGCTGTCATCTTCGGCATCGGCGGCACTAAGGGTGACACACTGCATATCAATAGCGTTGACCAGCTGAAAGGTAATGCTTTTCGTCCTGCACTTTTTGAAACTTGGCAACCTTTAAAGATACACGAAGCCCACCAGAGCACCGACTACGAGGTAGGCGACACTACGATAGACGACTATAGTTACCTCTTCCCTATGACCGACAGCACAGGGCAAGTAGCCATCGGCATCTGCCGTAATGGCGATTTCTCGCTGTTGCCTACTGCTGGTCCTATTCCCATGAAAGGTCCTGACGGCAAGGAAATCCGCTATCTCAGCCTCATCGTTGACAAGCCCCGTCAACGAGCCTATCTGAGAGGTGACGACCGTAGAAGCGAGGCCGAGACATGGGAGGGAGCCAATATAGTGCGGCGCCACTACTTGCTTCGTATCGATTATGCTCAGGCGCTGCAAGGCAAGGGTAAGGCTCCCCTTACCTTATATTATACGGACAAGATGGACGTGGGAGGTTTCGACAATCCCACCGTCACCCCCAATGGTGATGTTGTGCTGGCAGGCGGCAAATATCGTGACAACTACACCCCATTGAGTACGGTATATGTCTTCCGACTGGGTGATGCTCCTGTGGAGTCTGCTAGTGTGGGCAGCGGCCTCTGGCAATGGATTTTGGTAGCTCTCCTTGTCTTATTCACTATCGGTTTGGCTTGTTGGCTCATCTACAGTCGTCGACAGAAACCCACCCCTGCAGCTGTCGTCGAAGAAGAGAACGACAACCAACAGAAGGTTGCACTTATGAAACGTGTCTGCCAGCTGATGGACGAGCAGAAACTCTATTTGAACAGCGACCTGAAGATACAGGATGTCGCATCCCAACTGGGTGTCCATCCTAATGTCGTATCGGCAGCCATCAATAGCCAAGGAAATTCGTTCAACCAGTTTGTCAACGACTATCGCATTGAATATGCCAAGCGCCTGCTCCTCGAAGTACCCGACAAGAAAGTCAGCTCCATCTACTACGAGGTAGGCTTTGGCCATGAGCAGACCTTCTTCCGTGCCTTCAAGGCTCGCATCGGGATGACCCCGTCAGAATGGAAAAAACAAGAATCGACTGACAAAATGTAAGTTGTTAGTCGATTCCTATAAATTGTTAGTCCACTTTTCTGTCCTTTTCCTTATCTTTGCCACAGAGTTATTAACTTAAAAACAAAGATTTATGAAAAGACTGATTACTTTCTTATGTATCCAAGTATCAATTACTATTGGAACACTTGGAGCCGTGACCGAGACGTTTGATGATGAATCCGTATTCCCGGCATTTGGACTTGGAGGCATCACTGCCACACAGCATACAGGTGCCTTTGGCGAATGGACATTGTACGATGGAAATGGTATGAAGGTTTATGGTCTCACGGATATTGAATATGAGAATAAATATGAGCCTTCTGCATGGATGGTATTTAACCGTGCCAAAACAAATCCTGTACATGGAGATGGCAAATCACATAGTGGACATCAATGCATGATGTCTATTGTTCCTGTTGAAAATCATGTTCCTGCCACTACCGATCACTGGCTCATCTCTCCAGAACTGTCGGGCGAAGCACAGACCATTACTTTCTATGCCAGACAATTGACGACACAATATGGTAATGAAAAATATGAGGTATTGGCCTCTTCTACCAATAATGATCCAACCAGTTTTCTCATTGTCGGGTCAACACGTGAGATTACGGGTGAGGATTGGCAGGAGGTAAGCGTCAGTCTGCCCGCAGGCGCTAAGTATTTCGCTATTCGCCATATCTCATACGACATCTTTGGGCTCATGATTGACGATGTCACCTATGAGCCGAAGGGATCTTCCGGTGGCGACGACGACCCATCAGAGGGAACATCTGGTTTGGAATACGTCCTTGACGATGCCACGAAGACGGCAAAGGTGTCCTACCGCATCAAGGAATATCCTGATGGCACTTGGGAGCGAATTAAAGGCGGCTATAACGGTGACATTGTAATTCCTGAAACTTACAACGGATACACGGTAACTGGTATCAGAGAATATGCCTTTGACCAATGTACGGACATACCGTCGGTAAAACTCCCTAAGACCCTCAAGCAGATAGAATATTCCGCTTTCAACGGCTGTACGGCTTTGAAGGAAATTATCATTCCCGCCAGCGTCGACACCATCTACAACACAGCTTTCGATGGCTGTTCAGCATTGGAGAAAGTGGTCTTTGAAGATGGTACGAATGTCCTGAAACTAGGCGTTGGAAGTTCTTCGGCAGAATCAGGCATGTTTAGTTTCCAACCCGTCAAATCCGTTTATATCGGACGACCTTATCGTTATCCCAAACAGAAGGACTGGGGATGGTACACCTACTATGATTTGAGTGCTTTTGGACGTTGTACGACGCTGGAAGAGGTAACATTCGGCGAGAATGTCACAGAAATCCAACCCTTTGAGTTTATCTTATGTTCTTCTCTCAAAAAGGTCACAATAAATGGAACTATCACATCTTTGGCAGAAAAAGCCTTCTACAGATGCGAGAAACTGAAGACCATCAATCTGCCAGAAGGACTTACTACCATAGGAATAAGGGCTTTTGAGTTCTGCAAGGAATTGGAGAGCATTACCTTCCCATCAACCCTCACAATGATCGATGAATATGCATTCGGAACATGCGAGAGTATTAAGAGCCTGACCATTCCTGCCAGCGTCGGATCATTAGGCCTTGCCGCGTTTACAGCCTGCTCCTCCCTAAAGGAACTCACTTTAGAAGACGGTCCCTACGAACTTCGTTTGACACATGGAGAAGGAGGCAATTCAGGATACTTCACAGAAAGGCCCTTAGAAAAGGTCTATGTGGGCAGACCCATCAACCATCCAGAGACGGGCTGGGCAGGATATAGAGCCGGAGCCTTCAGCGGAATCAGGACTTTGAAGGAGGCAGTCGTGGGCGAATATGTCACAGAACTACCCGTCAACGAATTCATGGATAGCGGCCTGACAACCATCTCGCTTTCCAAGAATCTGGCCAAAATCGGAAACTTCGCACTTTCCGGCTGTTCGTCACTCAACTCCATCACTTGTGAGGCTGTCACACCTCCGACATGTGGAGACAATGTGTTCAATACAACAGATAAAAAAGCCTGCAAATTGTATGTTCCTTCAGGAAGTGTTGACAGTTACAAGACCGCTAATGTTTGGAAAGAGTTCTTCAATATCGAGTCCGGCATCAATGCCATCACCATCGACGGTGCTCAGAATGGCAAGGTTTACAACCTCAAGGGCCAACAGGTCTACGATCAAGCTACTTCAAAGGGTATGTATATTCTCAACGGCAAAAAGGTCATTATCAAGAAATAGAGAAAAAATAAAAAAAACGAAAAAATCCTCCGCCATAGGTGTAAGTATCTGATTATCAGAGAAATCATGGCGGAGGATTTTTGAGGACGGAGGTTCGTGCTGCCAGGACGGCGGCTCAGCAATAGCAAGACGGCTTCAGTTATCTGGGGTTGGTTCTCATGATCTGTTTTGTGATTTTGGTCTTGTGGTCATTTACTAAGGATTCCGTCGTCAGCACTGACCCGTTTTATGCTCCGGGCGGAGAATTTCTATGCTCCGTCCGGAGATTGTCTCTGCTCCGTCCGGAGATTGTCTCCGCTCCGTCCATAAATCACGTCAGAATAAGCTTGAGTCCATCCTTGCGGACTGGCAGTCCGGAGTAATCGGACGGGGTGCAAGCTCCGAGCATGCTTAGCGATTGCTAGGAGTGAGAGGCTGTGTTGCTATGAGCGAGAAGCCGTTTCTCTGGCAACGAGAAGCCGTGTTGCGTGAAACACCTCACCTCCTACCTGTATTTAGGGAATAGCCTATCTGCAAAGGTATTCCGATGAGGTAGGTGTTGTCGTAACACCTACCTCGCCGAACCTCCTTTATGCAAAGGCCCTCCCAAAGATTTAGGTAGGAGGTAGGACTGCAGACGAACGTGGAGTTTGACGGCTAAGTGGAGGATTATGATTGGTAATCAATGAAAAGTGGTCATGTTGCAGTAAAATGAAGCGCGTGCTTGTTTTGCCACGCGCTTCATAGTTGTTTTAATGATTGCGGAAGTTCCACAGCAAGCTTGGTTCTTCTCTCACTTAATCACGACCTTTTTACCGTTCATGATGACAACGCCTTTGTAAGAAGCGTCGACCTTCTGACCTGCGAGGTTATAATAACTTTGAACATTTAACTTTGAACTTTGAACATTGTCAATGCCAGTGGAGGTACCCTTGACTTTATAGGCAACAATGCTTACACGAGAGCCTGTTGCATTCTTGGCACTCCACACGCTGAATGCAATACCGTTGGTGTTATAAGCTGTGTTTGTGTCTTCGATGGCTGCCTGCAGCTCGTCCATAGTGAACTGTACAGAGAACTCGCCGATACCTTTTACTGACAGTTGTGACACCTCAACATTACCTCCAAGGCTCTTGATGCTGCCAATGCCCCAGCCAATGACACTCTGTGTTGCGCCGCCCTCTTCGTAGTCTGTGCTACCTTCAACCTTATAGTTGAACACGAGCTTGTCTCTGCCAGAGAAATCAGCCAGCTGGTCCTTGTAAACCTGTCCGTACTGATCCATTTCGAGGGTAGTACCCGTCTCTTCATATTCCACAGCCTCGTTAATCAGGGACTCGATTTTAGTAATCACCACATTCATTCCCTGAATCTCCAGCTCATTGCCAGCAAGAATTTTGGCTGCGTCTTCAGCGCTATACGAATATTTCACCTCTACATTCGTGGCACCGTTTTCCAGACTCTTGGTAGGCAGGAAATTGTTATAGTCGAGGTTGACAAACACCTGTGGCCCCCACTGCCAGCCTGTATTGATGCTGTTGTCGGCCTTAGACACCGTAATAATCAGCGCATCGCCTTCCTTCACCGCTCCCAGGTCGGCAACCTTCACGGGAATATAGGGCCAAGAGCTATCCATTGCCTTCTCACCTTCCCACACCGTCGTGCGAGTCTGGGCATTAACACCAACGGCCACGAGAGCCATCATAACCAAAGTAAATAACTTTTTCATACGCTTGAAAAATTAAGTTAATAATTATCGAAAAATAGTTTTGTTTTGTAATCTCGGTGCAAAGTTACGACATATTCAGGAAATAATATGACACTCAGTTATCCAATCATAATACTTTTTTACTTTGCACCACATAATATTCGTGGATTATGGGGCTGTCAGTGAAAAGACGTTGAAGTGACACCCATTTAAACGTTTACGTGGGATTTCCGGCGAATGATGTATGGAAATCCCATATTTTTGTCGTAACTTTGCACACGAAAATCGGAAACTAATTGAAACAAAACAAGCACAAAAGATGAAAAAACTACTATTTCTGGGATTGTTTTCCTGTCTGGCATTGCTGGGTAATGCCCAGGCTGTTCAGATTACTGAAGCCAATGGATGGCTGGAGTCGGCCTATGTGAAGTTCGGCCTGATAGAAGGCGCCAAGGGCTATCACGCGTATATTAAAGGTGGGCAGTTTGCCGACTATACCAAGATGGACGACCAGCTAGTGCGCAACTATGGCAGCTACGGACGGGCCGATATGGTGGGCCTGCAGGCTGGAAGCTACGACATGAAGATTGTGCCCGTCAATGCCGAGGGTACGGAACTGGCTGGTCAGGCTGGAGAAGCAACGGACCTGACGGTGAACAACTACAGCCGTGAGGGCTTTGCATTCATGGGCGGCTATGCCCCTGGAGCCTACAAGAACGACGGTACGCTGAAGGCGGGAGCCAAGGTGTTCTACGTGACGAAGAATACGGCAAAGACCATCAGCACAACCGTCATTACAGACACCAAGGGTAATACAACCGAATGTACAGGTCTGCAAGCCATTATCACAGCCTACGAAAAGGGCTGCGACACAACACCTATCGACTTCCGTTTTGTCGGACTGGTCACCAAGGACGATCTAGATGCTATTGGCAGTAGCGAGGAAGGTATTCAGGTGAAAGGCAGGAAAGCTGACTCTGAACTGAATATGACCTTCGAAGGTATTGGCGACGATGCAACCATCAAGGGCTTTGGCTTCTTAGTACGCAACTCCAAGGGCGTAGAGTTCCGCAACTTCGGCATCATGCGCTGTATGGACGATGGCATCTCGCTCGATACCGACAATTCGAACATCTGGATTCACCATACCGATCAGTTCTATGGCAAGCACGGCAGCGGCGACCACGCCAAGGGCGACGGAGCCACCGACGTGAAGAGCGACTCGAAATATGTCACCGTTTCGTACAACCGCTTCTGGGATACCGGCAAGTCGAACATGTTCGGTATGAAGTCGGAGAGCGGCCCTAACTACATCTCGTACGACCACAACTGGTTCGACCACAGCGACTCTCGTCATCCCCGTGTCCGTACCATGAGTGTACACGTGTGGAACAACTACTTTGACAACGTGGCGAAATACGGCGTGGGTGCCACATCGGGCGCCAGCGTGTTCGTAGAGAACAACTACTTCCTGAAGACTAAGAAACCCATCCTGGCCTCTCAGCAGGGTACCGACGCCCAGGGTAGCGGCACGTTCTCGGGCGAGAACGGCGGTATGATCAAGGCTTACGGCAACTATTTCGACAAGACAGCCACTAACTTCAAGTATTACACCCAGAAGAATCCCGCTACGACGGGTTACGATGCCTATGAGACTGACAGTCGCGACGAGCAGGTGCCCGAGACGGAAAAGACACGGGTAGGTGGTACAACCTATAATAACTTCGACACCAACGCCTCGCTGATGTATAGCTATACGGCCGTTGCTGCCGCTGATGTTCCTGCCCTCGTGACGGGTTACTATGGTGCAGGCCGCTTGAATCACGGCGACTTCACCTATACCTTCGCTGACAATGTGGGCAACGACGATACCGACTCTGCCTACGACACGGCACTGGGCGACAAGCTCGACAGTTACAAGTCGTCGCTGGTCGGATTCTTTGGCGAAGAGAGTGGCAGCGGTAGCGGTGGTGGTGACGAGCCCGGAGGTGGCGATGAGCCTGGAGGTGGTGACGAACCCGGTGGCGATACCGAGGGTACCATCCTGGCTTCGTTCAACGGATCACCCTCGCACAGCATGTTTACCGTGGGTGGTAACTATGGTGATGGTAAGATTACTTATGAAGGTACCTATTATAAAAAAGGTGTCAAGCTGGACAGCAAGGGTTCCATTACCTTCACTCCGACAAAGGATTATAACATGACCATCGTACTGGCTACAGCCAAGTCGGGTCGCGATGTAAAGATTAACGGCGAGGAGACCACCGTCAGCGGTACCGAGAATACCGAGGGTGCTTACTACGAGCTGGACCCCATCGCTATCACGGCTGGTACGCAGTATGTAATCACCAAGGGCTCGGCAGAGAGCATCGTGATGCTCATCAAACTGGTTCCGAAGGGGACAACGGGAATTGCTGATGTAAGAAGTAAGATGGAAGATGTAAGAGGCGCGTACTATAATCTGAACGGGGAACGCGTGGTCAATCCCACCAGAGGGCTGTATATCGTGAACGGCAAAAAGGTCATTCTGAAATAATGAAAGAATGAGAATTCACGAACACGAATTGCACGAATAAACGAGTGCATACGAAAAATAGGAGGCCGGGCGTCGTGAAAAACGCTCGGCCTCCTTGGTAATGGATATGTTGATAGTTAGTGATTGCGGAAGTTCCACTTCGAGTTGTCGCTCTGGAAGTCGTACTCGGCAAGGGTGGGGGTGCTGTCGCCAGCAGAGTAGAGGCAATAGCGCGTGTTGATGCCCTCCTGGCCGGGAATGACTTTCGGCATGATGCGGAAGGTGCCATCGGTGAGCTGTTCGATGCGCCAAAGCTGTTCGTCAGCGCCGGTGTAGGCGGGAACGGTGGTCACCTCGCGGTCAGACGTTGCAGCCAAAGCACGATCGGTACCCTCGATGACAATCTTGAAATAGGTGTTACCCAGATAGGCGCCCTTACCCTCGACGGGGCTGATGGTCCAGCGCTGGTGGGGACGGAACATGTAGTCACCGATGCGGGCGGGGATGTCGCCCTCGGGCCACGTGCCAATGACCTCAGCCAGTGTCTGGTTGGCAATGGGCTTGACGGGCTGTTGCATCTGTTCGCGGTTGAACCAGCCTGCGCGAGCTACCTGCATGCGAACGAAGTCGACAGCCAACTCGAGGGCATAGCCGCGACGCTCGCTCTCAATCTCGAAGGTGCCGCCCTTGAACAGTTCACCACCAACGGGCCAGCCATTCTTCCACAACAGGGGACGGATGGCCAGCGTGGAGCGGCCACTCAGATCCATATCAGCCTCCCAGTGGAACGACATCACCTCGACGCCCTCGTCGACGATGGTGCGCCCGAAGTGTCCTGCACCCGTTTTGCGGTCGCCAGCGGCAATGACCATGCGGCCACCACCGTGGAACATGTCGCGGCCCACATTATCTATATAGGGACCCTCGACGCTGCGCGAACGGCCTACCACGATGTTATAAGTGGAGTTGACACCGTCGCAACAGGTGCCGTGAGTGCCCAGCAGGTAGTACCAGCCGTCGTTATAAATCAGGTCTGACGCCTCGCAGTCGATGGCGATGTCCTTCTCCTTGTTGCCCTTGACGCGGAAACCGGTCTTCGGGTCGAGCTCGATGAGGCGGATGGTGCCGAAATAGGTACCGTAGCTAACCCACAGCCGACCTGTGGTGGGGTCGAGCAGAATGCCGGGGTCGATGGCGTCCTGATCCTCCATACCGTCGGAGTAGCACACCTCGACGGCCTCGCTCCACTTGAAGTCGGGCGACTTGGGGTCGAGCGTCTTGTTCCACATGGTGAGGATGCGGCCAGCATGTCCGCCACCGAGACCTCCGCCCGTAGCACCATAGATGCAGAGGTAACGGTCGCCAATCTTGATGATGTCGGGGGCTGCACCGCCACCCGGGCGCTCAGCACCGCTGTTCCAGGTCCAGCCATCCTCAGAGATGAGTCCGCCACCGCCTGTGCCGAAGGTGTAGTATTTGCCGTCGCACTCGGCAATGGTCGAGGGGTCGTGGATGTAGGGGGCGCCAATTTGCGCCACTGACGTGGCAATGAAAAAATGAAGTAATGAAAAAATGAAAATATTACGTTTCATAATCAATGTCGTTATTTCGTTATTACGTTATTCCGTTATTCCGTGATTTCGTTATTTCGAGACGGTAGTCACCTTGTAATTCGTGACGGGCTGGCCTTTCTCGTCGAGGAAACGAACGCAGAAGTCGCTCATGCCGGGGCCGTTGATGATGGCACCGCGCAGGATGTTACGACCCTTCTTGAGGGTAAGGCGGGGTGACATGGCGTCGTCCTTGACCATGCGGCGGTCACCGGAGAGCAGCAGGGCCTCCTGACCATTGAGCCACCACATAGAGGCTGAGTTGGAGCCAACGGCCAGACGGACGTTCGGGATGTCCTCGTCGCAGTCGATGATGGTGACGGCCCAGAAGAGCACACCGTAGACTTTCTCGCCCCACTTCTCGGCAAAGCGGAACAGCTTGATGTTCATGTTCTCGCTGTCGAGGGCGTGCCAGGTAAGCGTCTGCTTGACAGTCTTGACGACGGGCTTGGCGGGCTCCTGTTGTCCGAAGCCGCGACCGAAACCTGCTGGGGCCTGTTCCTGTTGGAAGACGGCCTTGACCTTCTGCCCGTCCTTCGGAACGATGGTCTGCTGGCCCTTGAAGTACTCGCGGTTGAAGTGCTCGCGCAGATAGGAGTCGGTAAACACCGTATTGCCGCTGTTGGGCTTGTCGATGGACTCGAGGAGCAGCCAGCGGCGGATGAAGCCCTCGTCATCGGGCTGTGCCGTCGGCGTGGTAACGGGCGAGAAGTACTTGGGACGGTTCTTGAACTGTATCCAGTCGACGCTGATGCCTGCATCACCTTCGACGGTGATGACGAGATCGGAAACGCCCTTAGGCAGGTATTCCAACTGTGCCGTCAGCGTGAGCCACTGGTTGGTGAAGTCGCGACGGAACATGGCTGGTGCACCAGCGGGTGTCTCGGGTTTGACGGTCATGTCGATCTTGGCCAGAATCTTGCCGTTGGCATCCTTCTCGCGAACAAAGAAGCGGGTGTTGCCAGAGGCCTTGGCGCTGATGATGAGATAGCCGTCCGTGAGACAGCTGAAGTCGATGTCGTTATATTTCAGCCAACTGCCCTTGACGGGAAGGGTAGCCATGTAGCTGCGGAAGGTGTTGACGGTGTCGATGAGTTCGCTGGTGACATCAGCGCTGGCGGTGCTGTAGCGGTCGATCTCAATCTTCTCAGTAGCCTGGTTGATACCCACGCCACGCAGGGTGGGCTTGACTTCCTGAATGGTACCGTCGGGATTGAAGAACAACTTTTCAATCTGAACGGAGCGGCGCTTGTCGTCGCTGGGCGAGAAGGCATTCTGATGGTAGAAGAGATACCATTGGCCCTTGTAGTTCACGATGCTGTGGTGGTTGGTCCAGCAGTTGGGGTGCTCGGTCATGATGAGACCTTTGTATTCGTAGGGTCCCATGGGATTCTTGCTCATGGCGTAGCCGAGGACTTCTGTCTTTTCGCGGACGTAAGGATAGGTGAGGTAGTACCAGCCGTTAGCCTCGAAGGCAAACGGTCCCTCAGCCTGGCGGTTGGGCAGGTCCTTGAGGCAGTTGACGCCCATCATTTCGAACTCGCGCTCACGAAACTTGACTTTTTCTTTTGGAGTGTCGTCGGCCAGTTCCTTCATGTTTGGCTTCAACTTGGCGCAACGGCCCGCACCCCAAAAGATGTAGGCGTTGCCATCGGAGGCCTGGAGCACGCAGGGGTCAATGCCATTGATTCCCTTGATGGGCTCGGGCTCGGGGATGAATGGTCCTTCGGGACTGTCGGCAATGGCCACACCGACACCGAAACCAAAGCCTTCTTTAGGGGCAGAGGGGAAATAAAAATAGTACTTGCCACCGCGCTCAATGCAGTCGGGTGCCCACATGGAATAGGAGTCGGGGCGCACCCAGGGCACCTTGTTCTGGGTGACGATGACACCGTGGTCGATCCAGTCGGTAAGGTTCTCGCTGGAGAAGACGTGGTAGTCCTCCATGCAGAACCAGTCTTGACGCTGTCCGACGGGCGGCTTGATGTCGTGCGACGGGTAAAGATACACCTTGTTATTAAACACGCGAGCCGTCGGGTCGGCCGTAAACTGGTCGCGGATGATAGGGTTCTGTGCCATGACCGCCGTAGCAGTCAGGCACAACCCGAGTGTTGATAATAAAGTTTTGTTCATATTGGGGTTAGTTATGTTGCGATAGTCGTTTATCACTTATCACTTATCGTTTATCACTTATCACTTCTTAAACGTCCACCAGTCGAGGTGCACGTCGCCCTGCGTCTTGTCGAAGCAGATGTAGAGGTCGTGGACACCTGTGGCATTCTTTACCTTAGCGGTGAATGACTTGTATTTCTCGACGCTGCCCGTATTGCCGATGACAGCAGTGCCGATGGCGGGACCATCCTGACTGTCGAGGCGCAGAGTAATAGTAGCCGTACCCGTAGCGGCAGCGGTGATATTGAATGCTTTGGCGCCTTTCTCGCCGAAGTCGACGCCACGCAGACGGATGTACTCACCATCGTTGAGGTCGAAGACGTACATGTTCTTCTTACCCGTTGATGCGGGCATATCCTTGACGACACCTGTATTCTCGATGCCTATCTTCGCACTCTTCAGACCAAAGCCCCAGTTCATGGTCTCGGCCTCCACTCTACTATAGGGATTCAGCCAGTGCAACTGATTCATGGGCTTCTGGTCCAACCAGTAAGGAATCTCCTGGATGGTACCATCAGCATTATAGGTAATCTCCTGTGCCGATACTGAACGGCGCTCGTGGTGTTGGAAAGTTTCGAGGTGCATCAGGTCGTAGTTCTGTCCGAAGACATAGCTGTGTCCCTGGAAGTCGCAGATGCCAGGATGGTTACCACGATCGCGCTCGGTGGGGCGCATGATATAGCCTTTTTCCACCCAGGGACCTGTGGGCGAGTCGCTCATGGCATAGCCCAGCGCCTCTGGACAACAGGTTGAGGCAAAGCCGAGGTAATAGTGCCCGTTGCGCTTGTAGAACCACGGGCCTTCCTGATAGTGTTGTACGGCCCAAGTGGCTTTCTGACTCCAGGGTATACGGAGGTTGATCTTGGCACCCTCCTCCTTGACGGGACGTGCCACACCGTCCTGCTGATTGACCACATAGATGTCGCCACTGGTCGAGATCATATCCTCATTGAGCTTGATGAAATAGATGTGGGGATTGCCCCAGTACATCCAAGCCTGACCGTTGTCGTCGATGAACACAGAGGGATCGATGTCCTCCCAGTGCTCTTTCTGCCATACCAATGGCTCACCCAGCGGGTCTTTGAAGGGACCATAGGGCGAATCTGCCACCAGCACGCCAATACCATGTCCGTGCAATGGGGCATAGAGGTAGTATTTACCATTGCGCTCCACCGTCTGGATGGCCCAGGCACCGTTCTCACGCGAACGCCAGGGGAATTCTTTCAGCGAAGCCACAGCTCCGTGCTCCGTCCAGTTCACCATATCCGTGGTGCTCCACAACAGCCAGTCGTACATGAAGAAACCTGCGGAGTTCTTCTCGTTGGCATCGGGGATGTCCTCGGGCGAAGCGTCGTGCGAGGTATAGAGGAACAGCGTGTCGCCCACCGCCATTGGTGAGGGGTCAGCGGTATACTTGGTCTGGAACAATGGCATGTTGATCTGCTCCATGCCACGCATCTCCCACCAGTCGAAGTTGAAGAGCTTCGGACCCTTACGGCCCGTGAAGACAAAGTACACGTCAGCAGTCTCAGGCAGGTTAAGACCAGAGATGGTGCGCGACGACGCATTCAGGTCGGTCAAAGTCGAATAATCCAAATCGAGAGTTACCGTCTGCCACTTCTCCCAACCGCCTGTGCCAGGCACGTTGACAGTGCCAAGGAGTCGGCCGTGGATGCTGTCGAGGCGTATCTCAATCTGTCCGCCACGCAAACCACTGGCCACACGGGCCGTGAACACGCGGGGTATTTTGTTGCCAAAGGCCACGTTCTGCAGTTTGATATAGTCGCCATTGTGGATATCGGTGACATATACGCCCACCTCGTCGTTTTGTTCCGTCTTGATGCCCTTCGAGAAGGCCATCGTCTCGGCTTCCACCTTGCGATAGGGATTGAACGTAGCGATGGGCTTTACACCTTCGTCGGTTGGCATGATGGTGGGGAAGCTACCGTCGGCATTATACTTGAACTCTTCGACGGCCACACTACGTCCGAAACCACCACCATTCGGCAACTTACCCGTGTGGTAGAAGAAATAAGAGTGTCCTTTGTAGTCGGCCACACCGCAATGGTTCGTAAACGACTTCGTGTCGCAGAGGGGCATAATCTCACCAGCATAGGTCCAGGGACCTGTGGGGTGGGGAGCTGTCGAGTAGCTGATGTGCTCGGGTACACCACCAGCAGCATACAACAGCTGATAGACCTTTGAACTTTCAACTTTGAACTTTGAACTGTCCACTTTTCTGAGCCAAGGCCCCTCTGTGTAGCAGTCCTTATACTTTTTCCCTCGCTCGCGCTTGTCCATCGAAGGGGCACCGAAAGCCTCCTCGGTCATATCGAGCATGCCCAGTTCGCCAGAGTAAGAAATCATGTCGCGGTTCAGCTTCAGATAATATACTCTAGGGTTACCCCACATGAGCCAGGCCTGTCCGTCGTCGTCGATCATGACTGTAGGGTCGATATGGTCCCAAGAACCGTTCTCGAAGAGCGGTTTGCCGATGGCGTCGCGGAAAGGCCCTGTGGGGAAGTCGCTGACAGCTACGCCGATAGCCATACCATTGGAAATCTTCGAATGGGCACAGATGTACCAATAGAACTTACCGTCGCGTTCGATGGTCTGCGAGGCCCAGGCACGGTCGTCGGCCCACGAGAAACTCTCGAGAGCGAGGGGGAAACCGTGGTCCTGCCAGTTTACCATGTCCTGCGTGGAATAGACGCGCCACTCCTGCATCCAGAAGAAATCGGCACCGTCCTCGTCATGGCCGGTATACACGTACATTGTCCCGTCGTGTACCATCGGAGCAGGGTCACTCGTACACCAAGTCTGCACAAAGGGGTTCTGTGCGGTGCTACCCAAAGCTATCGCCAAGGCAGCGGATAATATCGTCGTTCGTTTCATAGTTTCTTGTGGAAAAGACCCTGCAAAGATACGGAAAATCCGCGAAACAAACCTTTTGTCATGTTTCGCGGACTTTCTTTGATGTATCATGATGCAGTTTACGACGGTTTTTGTCGCTTTCTGTCCTGCCAGATTTCGAAACTATTAATCACATTTTGCCACAGGACGTAACATCCAGCTCCCACAGAAGCCACCGGATTCAGATACATATAAGCCACCCAAATGCTCAGTGCGGTATTCTTCTGAAACAGTCCCTGACCAGCATTAACCTCTTCACCGAGCCAATGTCCCACGCTTCGCCCAATGAGAAATTGGACGAAGCAGAGCAATAGGGTAGTCAGGGCAATCCAACCTAAAAGCATCAGTGTGGCATCGCTATGGACAATGTTCTTGACGGTGATGCCTGTGGTGATGCTCAGCGATATGGCCCAGGTGTAGAAACTGAGGTTGGGCATAGAGGCTATGCGACGTTGCAGACGGGGTAGGTAATGTTTGATGAACCATCCCAAGATGAGTGGTAACAATAGAACAATGGCTACTTTATGCAGGATGACCAGAAACGCATCGAGGAAAGCCACTCCAGCAGCCGGTTCGAGAATGGGGAAAACCAGGGGAATAAGTATGGTAGAGGCCAGCGACGAGAGAATGACGTAGGTGGTCATAGTATTGATGTTTCCGCCCAATTTGCCTACTACGACAGGTGCTGCTGATGCTGAGGGACCGATGATGCACGTCAGCAAGGCTTCCCAAAGCAATTTTTGTTCTGCATGTTCCTCGACCCAGAAGATGATGCCAATGGTCACGGCGATGAGCAACAGCTGGGCCACCAGTACACCAGTGTGCCAACGATGGGGACGGAGCTGGTGATAGTCGACTTTACAGAAGGTAATCAATAGGGTGAGGAAGACGAACAAGGGAAAGATGACGTCGAAGACAGGACTGAGTTGGTTGCCCAGCGTGTCGAGAGCGGGAATCCAATAGAATGTCAGATAACATATGGAACCCACGGCAATGGCCACGGGTAACGTCCAATTTTTGATAAAACGGATGAAGCAATTCATATTTCTGGGTGCAAAAGTACAAAAAAGTTGAGAGTTGAGGGACGATAATGAAAACTTTTTCGTATCTTTGCGGAAAAATAACTAAAATACTATTGTTATGTACGACAAAGAACGCGGGTATTACATTGCCCATTGCGCCAATGGTGCGCTGAGTATTACAGGTAAGATGGCTAATCGTCATGGACTGATAGCAGGTGCCACAGGAACAGGAAAAACGGTGACGCTGCAGGTGATGGCGGAGACTTTCTGTCAGGCTGGCGTACCTTGTTTCATGGCTGATATGAAGGGTGACCTGAGTGGTATTTCACAGGTGGGTAAGATGAGTGGCTTCATCGAGAAGCGCCTGCCCGAGTTCGGTATCGAGAATCCTGAGTTTCAAGCCTGTCCTGTACGTTTCTTCGACGTTTTCGGTGAGCAGGGGCATCCTATGCGTGCCACTATCAGTCAGATGGGCCCGCAACTGCTCAGTCGTCTGATGCAGTTGAACGAGACGCAGGACGGTGTGCTGAACATCGTGTTCCGTATTGCTGACGAGCGCGGACTGCTCCTTATCGATTTGAAGGACCTTCGTTCCATGCTCGACTGGGTGTCGCAGCATGCCAGGGAGTACACCACGAAGTACGGCAATATATCAACACCAACCATCGGTGCCATCCAGCGTGCCCTCTTACAGTTGGAAAGTCAGGGTGCCGACAAGTTCTTTGGAGAACCGTCTTTCGATATATACGACCTGATGCAGACGGAAGGTGGTAAAGGTGTGATGAACGTGCTGGCAGCAGACAAACTGATGTTACAGCCCAAACTCTATTCATCGTTCCTGTTGTGGCTGATGAGTGAATTGTACTCTACCTTGCCTGAGGTGGGAGATCTGCCACAACCTAAACTCGTGTTCTTCTTCGACGAGGCCCACATGCTGTTTGCGGACACCAGCAAGGCTCTGCTTGATAAGATTGAACAGGTGATTCGACTGATTCGTTCGAAAGGCGTGGGCATTTACTTCATCACGCAGAGTCCGACCGATATTCCTGAAAATATCCTCGGACAGTTGGGTAACCGCGTGCAGCATGCCCTGCGTGCCTATACACCGAAGGACCAGAAGGCTGTGAAGACCGCTGCAGATACCTTCCGGGCCAATCCCGCCTTCAAGACCGATGAGGCCATCATGAATCTGGAGACAGGTGAGGCTCTCGTCTCATTCCTTGATGAGAAAGGTGCTCCCAGCGTGGTTGAGAGAGCTAAAATTCTGTTCCCCCTCAGCCAGATTGGAGCCGTGACGGAAGGACAACGTCTGGATATCATCAAACAGAGTCGTATCTATGGTAAATATGACACCCCGATTGATCGTGAGAGTGCCTTTGAGGTGCTGATGGCCGAGGCTGAACAGCAGCTGGCACTTCAAGAGGAAGAGGCTGCTGCCGTTGAAGAAGCTAAGGCTGCCGGTAAAGCAGAGAAGGAAGAGAAGAAAAAGCCCGGCATGATGTCGAAGGTGTTGAAGGCCGTGTTGACTGCTATTACCTCGACACTGGCAACCATCCTTGGCACTTATGTCAGCGACAAGGTGACCGGTAAGAAAACAAAGTCGAAGACCTCGACTACTGGCAGGGTAGCAAAAAATGCCACGAGTGCAGCTACCCGTACCATTACGAAGGAGCTCACTCGTGACATTCTTGGAAATTTGGTGAAATAGGGCCGCTTGCCCTATTCACCAAGACTTCCAGTCTACTTGATTACAATCTTTCTACCTTTGTTGATATAGAGCCCAGGGCGCAGGTTCTCGGGGTTGACCTTGCGTCCGTCTAATGAATACCAGTTGTTATCCTTGAATTCCTTGACAGCCTTCACTTCCTCAATACCCGTAGGTTCTGCTTCCTTCAGTGTGCAGAAAGTGAAGTAGGTAGGTTCATCGAACATTGCGGGATGTGAGGCATCCTTCAGATATTTACCCGTACCTACATTCATGATAGAGAAACCCTTGCCATCAACATACTCCATTTTCCATACAGCACCCTTTGCAAGGTCCTCACCATTCTGGTTGTTTAATCCACCGACAAAGCAACAATTGCCATCAACAACCTGCGTGTTCAGATAGGCGTCAGCACCGTTCACCTGATAATAACTACCTTCAGGTGTTATGAGGCGCAGACGGAAGCCGCCACTGCTTTTCTGCAACCTAAAGAGATAGCTTGAATGAGACTCTTTAAACGCAGTCTTGTAATCGGCTTCAACTAAATGATTTCCGAAAGTGCAATAGAAAGCCTTACCCTCAGCCTCGTTGACAATGGCGAAATTGTTACCACTGGCTTCTGTCAATGCTGTGAAACGCTGGTCTGGTTCTTTTTCAGTCGTGGGAATATACGGATCCTCATATTCCGGATCAATATCATAGATTACTCTCAGTGCCTTCTGAGCATAGCGCTTGCCAAAAACACGATAGCCCGCAGCCGAGAAATGCCAGGGATCCTTACCATTGCCGGGTAGGCCTTTAGCAGATACTACGTAAGATGTGGGAACCACACTCGGCATGCGGTCAACCTGTACGTTATGACCTTCACAGCCGCCACTTTGAGGAGCATCGCCTTTATATTCAACCTCTCCAACAAACAAAGGCACGTCGGCTGCCTTCAAACCCAAATCTTTCAGCATGTCTTCATAAATCTTTTTCACCATGTTCGGCCAGTTGGGGTCACCACAGTTTGAGCAGCCCTGATGCAATAGGATGCCCTTGATGACACCTACTTCCTGGGCTTTCTTAGCCATCTCAATAATACGGCCATAAGGATTCTCACCGTAGTAGTTTCTTGCAATCTGAGCCCACCACTCGTTGTAGTTGTCTTGATATTTCTTCAGGTACTTGTCCTTGTCGAACATCTCAATAGGACTACCGCCCATAGCGACAGCAATGACACCAATTTTGTGGTTGGGCAGGTTAGCGACCATCGTACGGCCAAAATAGTCTGAGGGTCCCAGTTTTCCTACTGGACTGACGATAGGACACTTGGCTACATACCAATTGCCCAATGTACGCTTGGGACTGTTGAAGTTGCAGGTTGCCAGCATCTGAAAGCGCTCGTCAACGTTACCGTCAATCTGATTATCCCAATCGGCATTACCCTCCATGTTCGATTGCCCAAAACAAATGTAGACGTGGAAATTGGGGTCTACTTCTGCCTGTGCTCCAAGAGCACAGCACAAAATTAAAACACATGTAAGTAAAAGATTTCTCATATACGTAATATCAGTTATTTATAATTTCGGGTGCAAAGATACATAAAATAATGTAAATATTACACTTTATATGTTACATAAACTTTCGACAGTGTGTCATAATGCAAAAATCCCCCTCGTACACACATCTTTGGACGAGGGAGAGTTAGGTTTAAAAAGGTTTGTTCAAATGTGTCGGTTATTACTTAACCACCACTTTTCTCCCATTCTTAATCACGATGCCACGATAATTGGCATTAACGGGAACACCCATGAGATTATAGGCAGGCGCATCAGAAGTATTGTCGTTCATGACATCGCTGATGCCAGCAGGTTCTGTGCAGGTAAACTTGATGTTATCGATGTTGCAATTACCACCAGTAGCAACAATACGCAGGGTAAGCAATCCTTCGCTAAAGTTTTCCCTGATATTTCCAGCCTTTGCCTGATAGACATCCTTACTACCTGTATTTGGCACCTTCACCATTCCCAGACTCTTTGAATCACCTTTTGCATCAATCAAGTACATGTTGAATTTAGTACCTGCAACATCTGAAGAGACAGTCGCCTCATAAGAATACTTGCCAGCCTGAGTAACATTTACTGAATATTCAGCCCAGTTGTTGGTGGTGAGATTGCCCAGTGCAAAGCCATTAGGGATTGATATAATGTTACCACCCTCGCTCTTTACCATGTCTTCAGCCTCAACAGTTCCAGGCAGATTAAAGGTAGGCAGAAGGTTGAACTTTAGATTTTTTATATAGAAACCACCATTATCAACAAGCAGTGTCAGCACGTGACGTCCGGCAGTCAGATACTCTGTAACAGGGCACCGCAGGATCTGGAACTCATTTGCGCTACCAGTCTTAGGAACTGTAGTGAATTCGGTTAGGAATTTAAGATTATCGAACGTATACTCTGCCAAGTGGAAGCTACCATCTTCTTTTGTAGAAGCCACTTCTGCTTCTAAAGTATAGAGACCATCCTCTGTTACATCAACAGTATATTCCATCCAAGCACCGGTTTGAGTAGCTGTTGTGCTAAACTTGTCTCGTGACTTGTATACAGTAGTTGATACACCAGAATAAGATACACTAGAAGCACCATTATCAAACTCTCCTGCATTGATAGTACCAGGCAATTGGGGCACAATATCATTATAAGGCTCACGTTTGGTTGTGCTTGAGAGTACCTGGAAACGTCCATAACGCTCATAGGTAGAACCGTCAGTGGTAGTCACAACAGCCTTCAGGTCCTTATAGCCAGAAGTTGTTGCTGTATATTCAGCAAGATAGGGAGCCTCGGTCATGGTTGCAATTAGTTCACTACCAACATAGAGGTCTACCTTTTCGATGGTCTTGGTAGCCATGCTGGCACGTACATAGATGGGAAGCACATCGCCTTTTGCCACCTTCAAGGCTGTAGGACGGATAAAGATAGAGGCCTCTTTCTTCATACCGGGGTAGGGACTCTTGGCGTTCTTGGCAGCATCAGTAGCCATATACTCACGTAACCATTTCAGGGCTGAACGTTCCTGACCGTTCTTGATAAGGCCTGTGTTGTCTGCCCATGTATTACCAACGAACCAGCCCCAAAGGGTGATGCCGGCACAGTAGTCAGCCTCCCAAAACAATGGAATTTGTTCCTTGTATCTCTTTTCCTGATCGGCATCGTTTGCAAAACTGATATCGTATTCCGTAATATACATAGGCATCTTCAACCCATTCTGAATAGTGGATAGGTTATTCTTAAGGGTACTCTGTGAGCAGTTGTTTAGAGTGAAATGATGCGCTTGACAGCCATAAGCGTCAATGGGTGCACCAGCATCACGCAAGGTTCCTACCAAGCCAATAAACTCATTGACTCCCCACTGCAATACATTATAGTCGTTATAAATAAGAATGGCATCCGGCCAGCGCTCATGAGCCATTTCGAAGGCTTTAATCAGCCAGTCGTAGCCAGTTTTTCCATTACCTCCTAAGGCTTCTTGCATCAAATAAGTGTCGCCTTGATGACCATTCATAGCCTCGTTCACTACGTCAATCAACTGTAAATCGGGATAGTGGTTCTTAGCGGCATCCATCCATTCTCCAATCGCTTTATAGCGTTCAGATGGGGAGAGATCCTTGATCCATTTTGGAAATTGTGAACCCCAAACAAAACAATGGAACTTAAAGGGGAAGTTGTGGCTCTTTGCATAAGTGTATGCATTGTCAGCGCCACCCCAGTTGTACTGTCCGCGAGTGCCTTCAACACTTTCCCATTTGGTGGCGTTCTCTGGTGTCACTTGATTCCAATAGTCGGAGAATTTGAACCCGTTGAAATCCATGTTACTGTTACCGGTAGTGATGTTACCCATAAACTTGTCGGGATTGCTCGACAGCTGGGCAAAAGATGTTGCAGGCAACAATATAGCCGCCAGCAACAGACAGATTTTGATTCTTCTTTGCATAGTCTTGGTAAAAACTCTTTTTATAAAATAATACATGATTGCTTAATTAATCAGGAAAAACTTCTCCTTACCCTTGTAGGTGGCTTTTACTGTAGCACGGCCAGCAACGACGGGACTGATGTCGAACTTCACAGCTTGGGGAGCCTTCTCGCAGGTGGCCTCCACCTTGGCACCAGCCTTCAGCGGTGCATAGAGTTGATAGTGGTTGCACTCCGTATAGCCGTTGGCATTGGTCGACATGATGGGTTGTACCGGGATGTTCAGCTTCTGACCATCAACAGTGATGGTGACCTCAGGAACAAAGGGAACCGGCTTGGCATCAGTCTTGGTGAAGCCAATGCCGTGGAGGTCGAACAAGCCCTGCGGACGCTGGGGCCCTTGCGGACGACGCCCCCACTGCGGACGCTGCTGCTCGGACTGCTGCACCTCTGGACCCTCGACCACGAGGTAGATGGCGTGCTTACCTGTCAGTCCTTCCACGTAAGGAACCAAATGGGAAACTGTAACCGCCTGATTGGTAGGAGTCTTATCGCCTATAAAGATGACACCGAGCTCTTTACCCTTCCAGGGATCATCCAGCTTGACATGAATCTTAAAGGCACCCTTACCGCTGTAGGTCAGGTTCAGGTACAGATGGGGGTTGTCGCCCTTCTTGATACCCTCGAAGGCCTTACATCCCTTGGTGTCCTGAGCCAGACCGCCAAAGCCAAAGTACTTGAAACCAATGATACCGCCGTTTTGAATGCCGGCCAGATCCATCGAGTTATTCCATACGTCGTGGTTGTCCTGCATATACTGGCCACTATTCGGACCATACATGAAACAGGCGAGCCCTGCACTATAATAGTTATAAGGTGGCAGACCGAAAATCTGAAAGCCTTCGCTGGTTACCTCGGCACCGGTATATTCGTTGCCGTCAGCTGCCTTTGCCGTCCACACATTATCCTTCGTATAGGGGTCGTAGGCGGTAATCTTCACTACACCGCCCTTGGCCACGGGTTTCTTGTCCCACGTAATCTTCACGGGAGCCACCATTGGCTGACGGGCATTACCGAAACCACGGGGAGGACGATGATAGAACACATACCACTGGCCGTTGATTTCCTGCAACGAGCCGTGGGTGTTGTGAGCAGCATTGGTCTCAATCAATTTGCCACCGTCCTCGCCGGCAACCACACCACGTGAGTCTACCAGTACGCCACCCGAGCGCCAAGGACCTAGGGGTGAGTCGCCGAAGGCATAGCGCAGGGCGCTGTTGGTATTCCCCAAACCATACTCCTTACCAGAGTAACCCGAGAACACCATCACGTATTTGTTGCCTACCTGACGGATGCTCGACGCCTCGAAGAAGTTGAAGTCCAGCGGGTTCTGTCCCTGATAGAGGGCCTTATACTCGCTACCTGGCTTGTCTAACAACTTACCGTCGCGACTGCTGGCAGGAATGAACGGGTCAATGAGTTCGGTATCTTCGCGCTTCGAATACATCGTGTTCTGATCGAGTTCGCAAGCCGTAGAATGCTGGAAGCCATAGAACACATAGGCTCGATAGCCCTTGTCAAAGTCCTTGTCCTTCTTGTTGGTAACAGGCTCGATGAACACTGAGGGGTCGAAATCGATGAGTGATCCGGGAAGACACTGTGTGCCGTCCTCCGTCAAGTTGACAGGTGTGAATGGACCATTGGGACGGTCGCCCTTACACACCATCGGTACACGGCGCCAGCCACGGCTGTGTGGATAGAGCCAATAGGTTTTCTTACCTGTTGCCTTATCGACAGTCTCTACGAGGTCGGGAGCAAACATGGTGTCCCATTGGCCCTGTACGAACCACGTAAAGATGGGACCCTCGTCGCGCCACTGACTCAGATCTTCTACGGGTGCTGACCACATGCGGATATCAGGACCGCAATAGGCGGTATAGGTCACATCGTGCGAACCAATGATATAGGCACGGAACTTGCCGGGCTGATCGGGGTCTTCAAACACGCGTGGTTCACCGTCGGGCAGGTGTTCCCACAACGGGAGATAGGGGTTCTGCGCAGCAATGCTGCCAGAAATAAAAGATAAAATATAAAATAATAAACTCCAGCGTTTCATTCTTCACTCTTATCTCTAATCTTTCAACTATAAAATATCAACTATCAAAGGCTGTACTCCAACATAATCATGGTGTAAGGAGCCAGGTCGAGGGTGAACTTCTTCTGGGCCTTGATGGTTTCCGTCTTTGGAGCAATAGGCTGAGCCTCGTAATTGTTCTCGTCGTTGGCATTACCTGTAAGCACGGTCTTAACGGCAGTTTTCTTGATGCCGAAGCGGCTTAGGTCAATGTTTGCCTTCTTGGCCTCAGCACCAGCGTTCACCAACTTCACATACAGCTTGCGGGTCTTTACGTTCAGCACAACGCTCTGTCCCTGCAGGAAACCACTCTTTTCTCCTTCGGGAAGTCCCTTCCAACGAGGAGCCTCGTCGGGATCATCAATCTTCACGCAGTCGCCGTAGTAGTACTGTCCACTCGATTGTCCGAACAGTTGCTGCACATAGTAGCTACAGGTCAGATAGGGACGCTCGTTGTCGAAATAGATCATGTCGGGATTCCAGTTGGTATTGGTCTTCTTGGCAAAGAGGGGAGCGTAGCTCGTCATAGCCACAATGTCACCATTGCGCTCGACGTGCAACAGGTACAGCCCCTCGGCCAAAGCGTCGATGAGCTTCTTGTCTTTGGCAGCATACTCGCCCAGATAGACCTTTGTCTTGCGGTCACGTGGGTAGTAGTCGTACTGACGACTGCTCAGAAAGTAGGCGTTGGGCTCATAGTAGTGCTCGTCGATGATGGGCATCCCCACAGCATCAGCGATACGCCAGCCGTTCTCCAAGTCTGCGTTGCCGGGATGAGAGCCAGGACCAGCTGTACCTACAATGACGATATTGGGGTATTTCTCCATTACCTTATTATAAATATACTTAAAGCGCTCCTCGAACTCAGGCGATATCTTCTCTTCGTTACCCAATCCGAGATACTTCAGGTTGAACGGGTTCGGATGACCTGCGTCGGCACGCATCTTGGCCCATTTGCTGGTAGTGGGGTCGCCATTGGCCCATTCTATTAGGTCGAGGGCTTCGTTGGCCCACTCTTCCATCTCTTCCATCGGACAGGCATCTTGAGCCTGTGTGGGATACATGCCCCAACCGCCATTCGTTCCCTGACACGACACACCACAGGGCAGAATAGGCAGGGGTTCCATGCCCAAGTCCTCGCAGAACTGGAAATATTCATAGTATCCCAGTCCCATCGACTGGTGATACCCCCACGTGTTCTTCAGACCCTTGCGCTGTTCCTTTGGACCGATGGTGGTCTTCCACCGGTAGGTGTCCCAGAAACCGTCACCACCGCCGTGTACCACGCAACCGCCGGGGAAACGCATGAATTTCGGGTGCAGGTCGGCCAGAGCCTGAGCGAGGTCCTTTCGAAGACCATGTCCCTTATAGGTGTCCTGTGGCATCAGCGATACCTGATCGATATCCAGGTCACCGACGGTAAGCACCAGAATCTGCAGGGTAGCTTTCGTCGATGTGGTGTCGGCGGTCAGCACGGCCTCATACTTCTTCCAAGAGGGCGAATTGACATCAAACGTTGCCTCGGCCAACAGCTTGGGGTCGCGGGGCGGCCAGCCCTGCTGGTTCTCTACCAATGCCACACGCACCTGCTTGGCTCTACCGATGTTACGTAGGAACATCGAGAAGTCATATTTCTCACCGGCTTTCACCGAGATACCGTCGAAACCTTCGTTCTCCAGTCCGTAGCCCTTCCAGCCCTTGTAATCATAGTATTCCTTGGCACGTTCTATATGCAGTCTCATGTAGGTGGGATTGTTGGCGTTCAGCGGGTTGTCCATACGAACCTGCATAGTTCCCAGTGAATGGCCAGGACGCACCTGTTTCCATGCAGTACCTGCTCCCCAACCGTCACGCTCGGCAGGACTATACTCGAACGAACCGTTCTGAATGAGTTCGGCATAGAGTCCGCCATCGGCCGAAGAGCTGATGTCTTCAAAGAAAATACCGATTAGTTCGTCACTAATTTGTTTTCCACCCTTGGGGGCTTTCATAGGTTTCTGGGCATTCAGTCCCAGCGAGGCTGCAACGATGAGGGCAGCACAGGAAAGGAGTCTTTTCATCTCTGTTTGTTGGTTTTATAGCTTATTTTTCTGCAAAGGTACATATTTATTATGTATGGCACCTTACTATTTGTATCAAAAACTATAAAAAATGTAACATGATGAAAAGGATAAAGAAAGAGAAACAAAAAAAGGAAGTCTCTTGTGATAGAAACTTCCTTTTTCGTAGCGGGAGGGGGACCCGAACCCTCGACCTCCGGATTATGAATCCGACGCTCTAACCAGCTGAGCTACCCCGCCATTTCAGAGGCCATCCTCTTAAAATCGGCTGCAAAGGTAAGAAAATCTTTCGAATTACCAAAACTTTTTCTGAAAAAACTTTCTTGATTAGATATTTTTTTGTATTTTTGCAGGGTAAAAACGTAATCTGAAACACCTTTAATACGACTAACTATGCAGAAACTGACGATTGAATACCCTCTGTCTACACAGTCTCCGAAGATTGTTTGGGACTTCATCAGCAACGCCCACGGGTTAGAGAAATGGCTGGCCGACAAGGTGACAAGCGAAGACGATTTGATGACTTTCACTTGGGGGCAGCCTTGGACGGAACGTGATACCAAACAGTCGCGCATCCTAGAGATTGAGAAATATGACCATATCCGTATGTTGTGGGACTATCATGCCGACACGCCCGAAGCCGTTTGGGAGATGCGTATCGAGAAAAGCGATTTGACTGGTAATCTGAGTCTGCTGATTACTGATTATGCTTTCGACGACGAAGAGGAAGCCGACCTCAGGGGAATATGGGACGACAACTTAGAACGTCTTCATCGCGTCAGTGGTTTGTAATATTCCCTTGATATTGCAAAGATACGCCGTTCTGTTGTTGTAGGCGCAAAAAAAACAAAATTTCTGGGCATAATGTGGCTAATGGTTTGGCCGTTTGCCAAAATTGTTGTACCTTTGCCGTCCGTATGAGGTCGCCTTTCAAGAAATTGGACATATTTATTGCCAAACAGTTCGGCCTACTGTTCTTCGCAACGTTTTTCATCTGCCAGTTTGTGCTGATGATGCAGTTTTTATGGCGTTATGTGGACGAGCTGATAGGAAAGGGACTGTCGTTGGAGGTGATGGCCCAATTTTTCTGGTATATGGGCTTGATGCTGATGCCTCAGGCTTTTCCGCTGGCCATCCTGCTTTCTTCGCTGATAGCTTTTGGTAATCTGGGCGAGAGCTCTGAGCTGACAGCCATCAAGGCAGCCGGCATATCGCTGATGCAGGCCTTCCGTTCACTGATTGTCATTGTGTCTGGCATTGCCATCATGTCGTTCTTCTTTCAGGAGATTATCGGCCCCAAGGCTTTCGTCTCGTTCCGTCAGTTACTTATCTCGATGAAACAGAAGAATCCCGAGGTGGAAATTCCCGAGGGCATTTTCTACGACGGCATACCGGGCTCGAATCTCTATGTCCAGAAGAAAGATATAGAGACGGGTACTCTCTATGGTATTATGATTTACCGTATGAACGGCAGTTACGAGGATGCTGCCGTCATTCTGGCCGATTCGGGCCATATTCAGGCAACGGCCGAGAAGAAACACATGCTGCTAACGCTGTACAGTGGTGAGTGGTTCGAGAATATGCGCCAGTCGGGTATGGGTGTGGCAACCAACGTGCCTTATCGCAGGGAGACTTTCTCTACCAAGCGTATCGTGCTCGATTTCGACAGTGGTTTCGATATGGCTGAGGCTGGTTGGATTTCGATGGATGCCCGAGCCAAGAGCATGAGCAGGATTCTGCACGACCTGGATTCTATTCGCGAGTTTAACGACTCGGTGGGTCACCGGTTCTTCCAGGAGTCCAGCCTGGGCCCGTATCATCGGGCTTCGTTGGGCAAGGTCGACTCTCTGAAGGTCGTCAAGGTCGTTGCTGAGAATTCCATAGATATCGACTCGATATATGAGAAACTCTCTGGCGAGGCGAAACAGCGTGCGATAGGTTTGGCCAGCAGTAATGCGCAAATGGCCATCAGCGAGATGGAATATAAGGTGGAGTATTCTGAAAACCTGAACCGCGAGGAGCGTGCCCACCAGATGGAGGCTATCAACAAGGTGACACTGTCGCTGTCGTGTCTCATCTTCTTCTTCATCGGAGCTCCGTTGGGCGCCATTATCCGTAAGGGTGGCTTGGGCGTGCCCGTCATTATCTCGGTGCTGGTATTTATCGTGTTTTACATTCTCGACAATACGGGCATGAAGATGGCTCGCGACGATAACTGGACTGTATGGTTCGGAAAGTTGTTGGGAACGGCTGTGCTTTCACCGATAGCAGTGTTCTTCACCTATAAGGCCAACAACGACTCAGTGGTGTTCAATATCGACCTGTACAAACAGATTGCCAGTCGTATGCTGGGTCTGCGCTCGAAGCGCAATATCACTCGCAAGGAAGTCATCATTGACGAGCCGAAGTACCTGATGGACGCCGAGATGCTCAAGAATGTCAGTCTCGAAATCGAACGCTATGGCGATGTTCACCACTTGTTGCGCTGGCCCAACCCCATCAAGGTGTTCTTCCGTCCTGGTGACGACCACGAGATTGAACATATCAACACCGTCCTCGAATCGGCTATCGAGGACCTCTCGTACACGAAGAACCCATATGTGCTGATGAAACTGAACCAGTTCCCCGTCATTGCCACCCATGCCCATACGCGTCCATTCCAGCGCAAGTGGCTGAATGCCATTACGGGAATCTTCCTGCCTACGGGCATCTTCTTCTATATCCGCATGATTCGCTTCCGCGTACGTCTCTACCGAGACTTGCAACATATTATCCGCGTCAACAAGAAACTCATTCCCCGCGTCATTGAACTGGGTGATGTGCAGAAAGAGGGACGCGTTACAGTTATTGATGATTAAAACTACTAATATATATAATAAGGTATAAGGAACTATGGAGCAACTGAAACTCAATACAATCGACGAGGCACTGGACGACTTCCGTGAGGGTAAGTTTGTCATTGTGGTCGACGACGAAGACCGCGAGAACGAAGGCGACCTGATCTGTGCGGCCGAGAAGATAACCCCCGAGATGGTGAATTTCATGCTGAAGAATGCCCGTGGCGTGCTTTGTGCACCTGTCACTATCAGCCGTGCTGCCGAACTGGAACTGCCCCATCAGGTGCAGGACAATACCTCGCTGCTGGGTACGCCGTTCACCGTTACCGTCGACAAGATAGAAGGCTGTTCGACGGGTGTCTCTGCCCACGACCGTGCTGCCACCATCCGTGCGTTGGGTGACCCCACGTCAACGGCGAAGACCTTTGGGCGTCCGGGCCACATCAGCCCGCTCTATGCACAGGATAATGGGGTGTTGCGCCGTTCTGGGCATACCGAGGCAGCTATCGACTTGTGCAAGCTGACGGGACTCTATCCTGCTGGTGCTCTGATCGAGATTATGAACGAAGACGGCACAATGGCCCGTCTGCCCCAGTTGTTGGAGTTTGCCCGCGAGCACCAGTTGAAGATTATCACCATCAAGGACATGATAGCCTACCGTTTGCAGAAGGAGAGCATTGTCGAGGAGGGCGTCGAGGTGGATATGCCTACTGAGTACGGCCATTTCCGTATGATTCCCTTCCGTCAGAAGAGCAACGGTCAGGAACACTTCGCCCTCATCAAGGGCGAGTGGAAACAGGACGAGCCCATCCTGGTGCGTGTCCATTCGTCGTGTGCTACGGGCGACATCTTGGGCTCTAAGCGCTGCGACTGCGGCGAACAGCTCCATCGCGCTATGCAGATGATTGAGCAGGAGGGCAAGGGTGTTATTGTCTATATGCAGCAAGAGGGTAGGGGCATCGGTCTGATGAACAAACTGGCCGCCTATAAGTTGCAGGAAGAAGGCTACGATACTGTCGACGCTAACCTCTGTCTGGGTTTCAAGGCCGACGAGCGTGACTACGGCTGTGGTGCCCAGATTCTCCGAATGTTGGGTGTGCAGAAGATGCGCTTGATGACGAACAACCCCGTCAAACGTGTGGGCTTGGAGGCCTACGGACTGGAGATTGTCGAGAATGTGCCCGTCGAAACCACGCCCAACGAGTACAACCTGCGTTATCTGAAGACCAAAAAGGACCGCATGGGACACACTCTTCATTTAAGTGATAAGTGAAAAGTGATAAGTGATAAGTGAAAAGGTAAAAAAGTGAAAAAGTGACGCAAATATTCGTTTTTCACGATTATATTGTTTACTTTTGCAGCCAAAATTATTCATAAAGCATCATTATGGCACAATTATCTGACCGTTTGCAGAGACTGGCCCCGTCAGCAACGCTGGCCATGTCGCAGAAAAGTTCTGAAATGAAAGCCCAGGGCATCGACGTCATTAACATGAGCGTCGGTGAACCCGACTTCAATACCCCCGACCACATCAAGCAGGCCGCTAAGCTGGCCATCGACGAGAATTACTCTAAGTATTCTCCTGTTCCTGGCTATCCCGACCTGCGTCAGGCTATAGCCCGTAAACTGGAACGCGAAAACCAGCTGCACTATACGCCTGCCGAGATTCTGGTGTCGAATGGTGCCAAGCAGAGTGTCTGCAACACCGTGATGGCGCTGATCAATCCTGGCGACGAGGTCATCATCCCTGCTCCCTATTGGGTCAGCTATCCGCAGATGGTTTTGCTGGCTGGTGGTAATCCCGTCATTGTCGAAGCTGGTTTCGAACAGAACTTCAAGATGACGCCAGCCCAGCTGGAGGCAGCCATCACGCCCAAGACCCGCCTGCTCATCCTCTGTTCGCCCAGCAATCCTACGGGCAGCGTATATTCAAAGGAAGAACTGGAAGGCCTTGCCAAAGTCATTCTGGCCCACGACGACCTGTTTGTCCTTGCAGACGAAATCTACGAGCATATCAACTATATCGGCAAACACCAGTCGATAGCACAGTTCCCTGGCATGAAGGAACGCTCCGTCATTGTCAACGGTGTGTCGAAAGCCTACGCTATGACGGGCTGGCGCATCGGATACATTGCCGCTCCCGAGTGGATTGTCAAGGGCTGTAACAAGCTTCAGGGACAGTACACCAGTGGTCCGTGCTCGGTCAGTCAGAAGGCGGCTGAGTTTGCCTATACCAGCAGTCAGGAGTGTGTCGAGGAGATGCGCAAGGCCTTCGAGCGCCGTCGCGACCTCATTGTCCGTCTGGCCAAGGATATCCCTGGTCTCGAGGTCAACGTTCCCGAGGGTGCCTTCTATCTGTTCCCCAAGTGCTCTTCGTTCTACGGAAAAAAGACACCCGATGGGGAAACCATTGGGAACTCGACCGATTTGGCCATGTATCTGCTCGAAAAGGGCCACGTCGCCACTGTGGGCGGTGATGCCTTCGGCGACCCCGAATGTTTCCGCATGAGTTATGCTACCAGTGACGAGAATATTGTCGAAGCAATGCGTCGTATTAAGGACGTTTTGGCCGTTTTGGCGTAAAAATTGAGAAATATCAAGTTAAAAGTTCTTAAATAGGCGGTAAGTCCGCTTTAAATTGCTATCTTTGCGGAACGTAAGCGAAAAAATTTATATCATTATATTTAATAACTAAAAAATTAAAAAATTACATTTATGGCAACAACAACAAAGGCTGCAGCCCCAGCTAAAAAATCGGGCTTTCAGGGTGTAAAAGCTGCATGGATTATCCTCGTGATTTGCGCTATCGCAGGTTATTCTGTATGGTATTTCGTAATGGGTAACCCCGACAACTTCGTAGGTGGCGACCGTTCTGGCCATCCCGCAAACCTGCTGGGTACTGTGTATAAGGGAGGTTTCGTAGTAGGTCTGATCCTTACCCTTCTGTTTACCGTTATCTGTCTGGGTATCGAGCGCTTCTTCGCTATCAAGAGTGCTTCTGGTAAGATTAACCTCGCTAAGTTCACCGCTCAGGTGAAGGGCCTCATCAAGGAGCAGAAGTTTGCTGAGGCTGACGCTCTCTGCGACAAGATGCAGGGTTCTGTAGCTAACGTCGTTAAGGCTTCTATCAAGATGTATCAGACCGTTGAGGGTGACAACACACTGAAGAAGGCTGCTAAGATTGCTAAGATCCAGCAGGCTCACGAGGAGGCTACTCAGCTCGAGATGCCTACCCTTCAGATGAACATGCCAATGGTTGCTACCATCGTATCTCTGGGTACCCTGACCGCTCTGTTCGGTACTGTGCTCGGTATGATCGGATCGTTCCAGGCTCTGTCTGCTGGTGGTGGTGCTGACTCTATGGCTCTGTCTGCCGGTATTTCTGAGGCTCTTGTGAACACGGCATCTGGTATTTTGACCTCTTGGGTTGCTACCGTTGTTTACAACTTCTTCTCAAACAAGATCGATAAGCTGACCTACGCTCTCGACGAAATCGGTTTCACAATCGCAGCTACTTACGATTCAACTCACAACGAGGCTTAATTTCCGTCCATTCGTTTAAAACCTTAAATACCGTTTTAGAATGGCTAAAATTAAGATACAGAAAAAAGACATCTGGATTGACATGACCCCCATGTCAGACGTGATGACGCTGCTTCTGTGTTTCTTCATGTTGACCTCTACTTTCCTCACACCAGAGCCCATTCAGGTGACCACACCAAGCTCTGTATCTGAGGCAAAGATTCCGGAGAGCGACGTTCTGAACATTCTGGTCAGCCCAGAAGGCAGAATTTACGTGGGTACGGAGAACAAGAACAACATGCAGGCAATGCTGGATGCAGTGACCGACAAGTTCGGCATCACGCTCAATGCCAAGCAGATCAAGGCATTCCGTGAGGATGCCATGATTGGTGCTCCTCTCGCCAAGATGGGTGATTACCTGAATCTTGAGCCTGAGAAGATGGCAGAAGTTGTCCAGACGTTAGGCATCCCCACCGATAGTATCGATGGTGGAAAGAGTGAGTTCCAGGAGTGGGTAAAGGCCGCTCGTGACGCTAATCCTGATATCAAGCTCTGCATCAAGTGCGATGCTACGACACCGTACAAGACCATCAAGGCCATGATGTCTGAGCTTCAGGACATGAACGAGAACCGTTACCAGTTGATTACTAATCTTAAAACTGCATCGGAGGAATAAGATATGGCAAAAAAGAATCTATCCAAGCAGAAGAAGATGGATACCCGCGTGAACTTCACGCCAATGGTAGACATGATGATGCTTTTGATCACGTTCTTCATGCTGTGTACTACACTGGCTAAGCCGCAGGCTATGCAGTTGACCATGCCGTCAAACGATGACACGAAGAATCTGAATGAAGAACAGAAGCAGGTTACAAAGGCTTCTCACACCATTACTCTTTACCTTGGCTCTAATGACAAGGTATGGTATATTGCCGGTCTGCCCAATTACGATGATCCTTCATGCGTAAAGGAGACCACCTATGGCAAGGATGGTATTGAGAAGGTTCTCAATGAGCATACCACCGAGGAAGGTATCAACCCTATTGCCAAGATAAAGATGGCTAAGAAGGAACTTGATGCCAAGAAGAATGAGTATAACTCAAAGATGACTGACGAGCAGTATCAGGAAGCTCTCAAAAAGTTGAAGAAGGGTGAACTCCCCAATGGCGAGAAGGTTCCTACGATGACCGTCATTATCCGTCCTCTAAACACTGCTACCTATGAGAACATGGTAGCAGCCCTCGACGAGATGCTGATAAGCAATGTTGATAAGTATGTCATTGACAATGTCGACAAGATGAGTGACGATGACAAGGCACTCATCCAGAAGGCTGGTGTCAAGTGATTAACCCCTAAAATGCAAAAAGAACTATGGCAAAAATAGATCTTATAGACAATGGCTGGGTTGACCTCGTATTCGAAGGTAAAAACCAAGCATATGGAGCTTATCAACTGCGTAAGAATACTGGTACTCGTAACCTGAAGGCTCTTATCACGATGTTCGTTGGTTTTGCAATTATTGCAGCCATCGTTATCGCCAAAGTCTCTATTGAGAACTACATTGCATCGCAGAATGCTGCCATTGAGGCAGATGTAGAGCTCCAGAGTCTTGCTGAGAAAAAAGAGGCTAAGGTTGAGAAGAAAGACGAGCCGGAAGTTGAGAAAGTTGAGATTGAGCGCGTCAAGAGCTCTGTAGCTTTCACCGTTCCTGAGATTAAGAAGGATAATGAGGTGAAGGAAGAGCAGGAGATGAAGTCACAGGAAGAACTTCAGGAGACCAATACCGCTATCGGTGCCTTCAACGTTGAGGGTAATGACGAAACTGCTGGTGAGGTATTGAAAGCCAAGGAAGTTATTGCAGAGCCAGAGCCGCCAAAGGTGGAGGAGACCAAAGTCTTCGACGTGGTAGAGCAGATGCCATCGTTCCCCGGTGGACAGGGTGCCTTGATGTCATGGCTTGGCAGCAACATCAAGTATCCTGTAGTAGCTGAGGAGAATGGTGTACAGGGTCGCGTCGTTTGTACCTTTGTGGTGGAGCGCGATGGTTCTATCACAGACGTGAAAGTCGTCCGTGGTGTTGACCCCTCTTTGGACAAAGAGGCTGTGCGTGTGCTCAAGGCTATGCCTAAATGGATTCCTGGTAAGCAGAACGGTTCAGCTGTACGTGTTAAGTACACTGTTCCCGTAACCTTCAGACTTCAGTAATCTATGACAAAGAGCTTATTCAACAAACTCGTTGGATTAACACTTATCTTAGGCTTGCTCCCATCATGTGGGAGCAAGCCTAATCCTGAAAAGGAGGAAGCATATCTGAAGGCCGCTGAAAAAATCGTGGCAGATGAGAGTTTCTATCCTATTCTAGACGAAGAGCTCTTCTATTTCAACAGCCAGCGTTTAGACACGATTGGTGTAGAATATATGAACGAGCAGGACGCCGTTGCAAAACTGATGAAACAAGAGACATGGCTTGCTTTCACCACCCGTGACTTCACTGCGAAGGAGAAGAAGAGTCTGCAAGACCAGAAGTTCCTGCCCCGTGCGATTCCTATCGCTTACGACGGTCTCTCCATCATCGTCAACAATTCCAATCCCGACAGTTGCATTACCATTAAGGATTTTGCACGTGTACTTCGTGGAGAGGTAACCCAATGGGGCGAAATCTATCCCAGTTCCAAATTGGGAGCTATTGATGTCGTTTTCGACAATCCATTATCCAGTACGGTTCGCTGGTGTGTGGACTCCATCCTTGGAGGGAAAGAGTTCACTAATCCCAACATCGGAGCCGTCAAGACCAGTGCAGCAGTAATCGATTATGTGGAGAACCACAAGAATTCCCTCGGTATTATCGGTTCCAACTGGTTAAATGACAAGCGTGATACCACGAATGTCACCTTTAAAAAGAACATAACAGTGATGGGGGTCTCAAAACTTGACTCAGCCACCAAGGCAAACAGTTGGAAGCCCTATCAATATTATTTATATAATGGCAATTACCCATTACGTCGCACCATCTATGCGTTATTAAATGATACCCGTAATGGTACTCCGTCAGCCTTTGCACATTACTGTCAGCTACCCAAGGGACAAATGATTATCCTCCGTTCAGGTCTCTTGCCTCGTACAGCAAATATGAATGTCCGACAGGTTATTGTCAATAAAGAATAAACCAAATGGGCGTATTCACGTCATAATGATAGAGAAAAGAATTTAGAAGTTTAACTTTAATAAAAAAAGAATTATGAAAGCAATTAAATACCTCGTGATGGGAGCGCTGATGATAGGATTCGGCACTCCAGTGATGGCACAGGACGGTTCCAAGGCCGACGTTGATGCCGTAAAAAAGATTATTAGTAGTAAACCCGCTGATCTCGACAAGCAGATGAAGCCTTTCTACAAGGCAAACAGGAAGAATCCAGAGAACTTGCTCGCCATAGGTCGTGCGTTCTATGAGGCAAAAGATACTGCACGTGCCCATGAATATGCTCAGTTTGCACTGGATGCCTCCAAGAACAAATACGCACCTGCTTATGTGCTGCTGGGAGACATCGCTGCCCTTGCAGACGATGGTGGTGGTGCTGCCGCATATTACGACAATGCCATTTACTATGATAAGAAACTTGCCGAGGCATATCGTAAATATGCCATGGTTTACCGTAAGATTGACCCCAAAGGTGCCGCTCAGAAGCTCGATGAGTTAAAAGCAAATTGTCCTGAAGTGAATGTTGATGCTATCAAGGGACACATTTTCATGGTTGCTGGCGACGAGAAGAATGCCTACAACGAGTTTAAGAAAGTGCCCATCGACCAGTTGGACAAGAGCTATCTGAATGAGTTCGCCCGTGCCAGCTATTTCCAGGGTCACTTTGAGGATGCGTTGGCAGCCTGTGAGCAGGGTCTGAAAGACAAGCCTCGCAATGCCACCTTTACCCGTCTTGCCATGTTCAGCAACTATGAGTTGAAGAACTACGAAGCCGCCAAGGGGTATATCCACAGATATTTCAATGAGACCGATAGTGCCAAGTTCTCTGAGTACGACCACTATTATTCTGCTTTGATTTATGACGCTTTAGGCGAACAGCAGAATGCGTTCAGCGAATATGACAAAGCTCTTGTTCTGGTCAACGACTCTTCTATGATTAAGAAATGGGCTATTCTAAAGACCCTCTCTGACGCCTACCTGAAGAACAAAGACTATACCAAGGCTACCGATTATTACAAGCAGATGCTTGCCGCCAAGAAAGACCTGACCTACGATGATGAAGAAGGACTTGCCAATATTTACACGAAGGAAGGTGATGCCTCTGCAGATCCCGCCAAGAAGATAGAGATGATCAAGAAGGCTGACGAGGTCTATGCTGCACTCATCCAGAAATATCCGACTCAGGAGGTTTATTCCACCTATATGCGTGCCAACCTCAACAACAAGCTCGACAATAATATGGAGAAAGCCCTTGCCAAGCCTTATTATGAGAAGCTAGCCTCCTTGCTGAGTGGGCGTAACGACCGTACTAAAGGTCAAGACACCATGCTGAAGACTGCCTATCACTATCTGATGTTCAACGCATACATTAATAAGAATGTGGATGGTGCAAAGGCATTCGCAGAGAAGATCCTCCAGATTGACCCAGAATATAAGGCTGCACTGGAGATTCAGGCATTGAAATAAACATCACTATAAAAAAGGAGCGCAAGTATTGGCTTGCGCCCCTTTTTTCATTCAACAAACATGAATCTGAGGAAACTCACACTATTTGTATTTGGGATTTGGGGTGTAATGAGTATCACATTGACATCCTGTCAATCCCATGACAAGCAAGTTTCCAATAGAAGTACCCTTAAGAGCGAGCAAGACTCCATCATCCAAGCTTTAATTGACAAGGATATGGATAGCGCCCTCCTCTTGATAGACAGTCTCAAGGACCAACATTTCCTACCAGAGTATAAAGCCAACTACTTCCGGGGACAGATTCATTATAGATTAGGACAAGAACTCACTGCTGAGCTCTATTACAAGAGGGCACTTACCACTAACGAGCTATATAAGGAGCGTCCCTCACTCTACTATTTCGTGTCCGATCAACTTTCAACTATCCTCACTGTCAAAGGTGACCAGGATGGTGCCGTCAAGACAGCAACAGAAGCCTATTCCATTGTTCAGAAAGACACCACACAAGAAGGACAGTATTGGTCAGCTATCCTACTCCATGACATCGGATATAGTGAGATGCAACTGGGGCATTACCAAGAAGCCAAAAAGAATTTCACACAAGCATGGGAAACCCTTAAGGAGATTGCCAACAGAAAACCCACATTCGACAATCTCTATACCTGGTCAAGAATCACTTATAATATCATTGATGCCTATACAAGTACCGAGCAATTTGTGGAGGCAAAAGAGTGGTTACCACAAGCCGAGGAAGCCATCAATCATTTGTCTGTCTCTCCAGAGTGTCCTGCAACTACCGCAGAAGAATTCTCCGCAGGTCTTGACACCCATAAAGCCCTTGTATATGTAAAGACAGGACAGCGCGCTGATGCCCGACAGGCATACCAGCGTTTTATAGGTACCAACTATTCTAAAACCAGCCAAGGACTTATTGAGCATTATGAATACCTCCAACTTGCCGAGCGATGGGACGATTTAGCACTACTGATTCCTAAAGTCGACTCCGTTATCCAGTCATGGGATATCCCCCTGTCATTATATTATCTGAAATCCTACCTTACCCCTTACCTGAAAGCATATATCAAGACCGGACATTCGGAACAAGCTCTCCAAATGGCAGAACGAGTCGTCAACTCCATCGACTCCATCTATACCTATGAGCAACTACATAATGCAGCAGAGTTAGCTATCATGTATGAGACACAAGAGAAGGAAAAACAGATTTCCGAGCAACAGTCAATGCTGAAATATCAACGTTATATCGCGGTATTCATCGCTATTCTGCTCATTCTTATCTCTTTTGTCATCATCACCCTACTCCGTCTCCGCAATGCCAAAAAGTTGTCAGACAAGAATAAGGAGTTGCAACAGAAAAACAAAGAGCTAACCAATGCCAACGCTCGTGCGGAAGAATCATCACGCATGAAGACAGACTTTATCCAACAGATTTCCCATGAGATCCGCACTCCCCTAAACGTCCTCAGTGGTTTCACACAGGTCTTAACTTCGACAGATTCTGAATTGTCACAAGAGGAGCGCAAGGATATCAACGAGCGTATCACCAAGAACACAAACCGGATTATCGAACTGGTCAACAAAATGCTGGAACTCTCTGATATGCACAGCAAGAGTGTCATCGAACGTTCCGATAAAAAGACCACCATTCATATTGCCACTCAGGCAGTAGAAAAGTCAGACATTCCCAATGCCAAACATGTCACTTTCCATCTGGAATACAATCCCTCCGTTGAAAAGATCATACGCACCAATTTCCAAGCAGCTTCCCGTGCCCTCGCATTGCTATTGAACAATGCTGTCAAGTTTACTAAACAAGGGAGTATTGAGCTAAGTATCACCCTCGACACAAAAAACCATATGGTAGTCTATACGGTTACAGATACGGGTATCGGCATCCCACCATACGAGGCAGAGCATATCTTCGAAGAGTTCTTCCAACTGGATCCCTACTACGAAGGAACGGGTATCGGACTCAGTGTAGCCCGCAGTATTGCCCTTCGTCTGGGTGGTAACATTTACCTTGACACCAGCTATCAAGGAGGTGCACGCTTCGTTTTCACCATTCCCGACGAGGCATAAAAAAAGGCTTTCCTTATGGGAAAGCCCTATGTTCTTACTAACATTGCCTTGCTTTATGCAGGAAGGCTGATAGCCTCTGACGGACAAACGTCAGCACATGTGCCGCACTCTGTGCAAACATCAGGGTTGATAGAATACTTATCGCCCTCAGAGATAGCTCCTGCGGGGCACTCATCGATACATGTTCCACATGCGATGCAGTCGTCACCAATTACGTATGCCATAATTCTTTTCGTTTAAAAAGTTAATACTAAATACTCATTATTTATGATGCAAAGATAGGAATATTTTTCGATATATACCTAACTATGGGTAGAATATTTTCATAATTTATACGACGTCGAAATAATAAAGGGCTTTCTTCCTACGTTATATTTAATGTGAATAAGAAACGGTTTATACTCCTGATGCTGCTGTTTGTCGGTGTTTTTTACGCACAAGCCCAACAGCGTCGTGTACAGCACAAGCCCTACATCGACTTGCGCCCTTTGCATTTCGGTATCGTAGTAGGCACCCACTTGCAAGACATTGAGTTTGAGAACGTTGGTTTACAGACAATTGTCGACGAGGAGGGGAATGTCAACGATTACCTGATTATGACAGATGCAGATAAGTGGAATCCTGGTTTCTCCGTAGGTGTTCTTGCGGAACTACGCCTTCATGAGAACTTCGCTTTACGTTTCTCCCCATCCATGCATTTTGGTGCCAAGCATCTCAGTTTCATCAACATGACCGATTTGGATGAGGAAGGTAATCCCCGTAAAGTGACACAAGACCTTAAGAACACATATGTCGGATTACCAGTGAACATTAAGTTCAGTGCTCCCCGCTTCAACAACTACCGTCCTTTCATCTCTGCCGGTATCAGTGGGATGATCAACCTCACAGGTGGTGATGACGACTATATCGCCTTGAAACGTTTCTCGTCGATGATAGAGGTAGGTATTGGTTGTGATTTCTACTTACCTTTCTTCAAACTCATTCCTGAGCTGAAGTTCTGCTATGGTTTGGGGAACAGTCTCGACACCAACCATATCAATGAGTTGCGCGACGCCAACAAACGAGCCTATGCGGGTAGTGTCAGCAGTGCACAATCGAAAATGATTATGCTCTCTTTCTATTTCGAGTAAAGCGTCAAACGCCTACTTTTTTATTAAGTTTAGGATCATCTTTCCCACGAAAATCGCATGTTTCCCGTTCTGGTCGACAGGTACCTGTTTGCCATCCATATCAATCAGATACTCTAACTTCTTAAAATAAGTATGAGTATGTCCTCCTAAGACAAGGTCAATATAACGACTGCGAGGAACCATATACTGGTCGTCCTCCCCACGGTTACTGTTCCATCCCAGATGAGAGAGACAGATGACCACATCACATTTCTTTTCCTTCTTCAGCATCGTTGCCGTCTTCAAGGCGGTTTCCCCCGGATCCAGATACTTCACACCTACGCAATTCCTGGCAGCAACCAGTCCTTCCAACTTGGGGGACACCCCGAACACCCCGATTCTCAATCCGTTACGTTTTATGATGACATAAGGTTTCACCAATCCCTCACAAGGGGTTCCCGTAAAATCATAATTGGCACAGACGATGGGGAATGTGGCTAGACGGAACACACGAGCCATTTCCTCTACCCCGAAATCGAACTCATGATTACCTATGGTCACAGCATCATACCCCATCCGGTTCATCATTCCGATCTCGACCTCACCTTTGAAAAAGGTATAATAGGAAGACCCCTGAAAGAAATCACCACTGTCAAACAACAAAAGGTCCGGACATTTCTCCCGCTCTTCTTTCAGCATTTCGATACAACGCAAGGCACCTGCCCTACCTGCCTTCATCGTGTCAGGCAGTTGACTGTTGATGGGGACAATCGTACTATGGATGTCGTTGGTATGCAGGACAACCAGCTGTTTCTGCTTCTGAGCCGAAACCGTTAAAAGTAATAAAAGTAAAAAGAAAAAGAGAATATGTACACGCCTCATACTTGAAATCTTAAGTTATCTATTGTTCTACGACTCTTCCTTCCATTTGCGAATCCACCAGCTTACCCTGTCGGTCCATCTCACGGAAATAGTTCATGATGACAAACCGGCTGTTGTTCTCATCCGACGGAGGAGAATTGACATCCTTCGCCTTGTGGAATGCCGACATCTTGTCCGTTCCATCCAACAGGTAGTCAATGGTGGCAATCCGATAGTCACGTTGAGGATCAACAACTTGTCCGTTGATGGCGGCACTTACCAGTTTGCCGTCCTTTGTGATTACCATCCTGACGGCATGACTGACGCCCTCGCCACCTACGGATGCCATTTCTGAGAACAGCCCCAACACGTCAGCACCAGAAAGCGTGGCAAAAGCTATTTTATTCTCAAAGGGAGCTATATCCAACACATCTCCATAGGTTACCGCACCCGCTGGTAAGTCCGCACGGATACCTCCCATGTTATAAACACCGAAGTCAACATGCTCCCCATAGTCCTTTGCCGCCCACACCATGATGTCAGCAAGCAAATTTGACAACTCACTCTCAGGACGCTGGACATGCATATACTTTGCCATATGCCCCACCACCGGACTTGTAATACTGTCAATCACATGTCTATAGGTATCCAAGAACCTCGATGCCTCCATATCGTAATGCGAGTCATAGCGTGCGTCCACCAAGATACGGGAGCGTTCGACGTTAACCACCTGATAGCTGCTCTTGCATGATACCATCACCACAGCTATCACTGTCAAAACACATAAATTCCTAGTCATTGTCTTATTTTATATGGGCAAAGGTACAAAAAAAACATGTTTCAAGCAAATTATTCTCTTTCTACTTCCCACTTTTGTGTACGAAACTGTAACTTCGCTTAAAAGACTCACGTTCGAAAAAAATGCAAATAAATCAAATTTTATTTTGTAGTTTGCTTACTTATTCGTACCTTTGCACCCGCTTTCCGCGTAATCGCTGTCAGGAAGTAACGAGTTGCCTGTTATGTTGCGTAGGAACGATACAACAATTTAATAAGAAAAGAAATGGATCTAATTAAAGTTGCTGAAGAAGCATTTGCAACCGGCAAGAAGTTCCCAGAGTTCAAAGCTGGTGACACCATCACTGTCGCTTACAAAATTATCGAGGGTTCCAAGGAGCGTATCCAGCTCTATCGTGGCGTAGTCATCAAGATCTGCGGTCATGGTGAGAAGAAACGCTTCACTGTTCGCAAGATGTCTGGTACCGTAGGTGTAGAACGTATCTTCCCTATCGAGTCTCCGAACATCGACTCCATTGAGGTGAACAAGGTTGGTAAGGTTCGTCGCGCTAAGCTTTACTATCTGCGCAAGCTCACTGGTAAGGCTGCCCGTATCAAGGAGAAGCGCCACAACGTGGGTGAGTAATCCCATCGACCTGCACAACATAAAAAGAGACATT